>CANJLC010000004.1 GCA_947475445.1 Alphaproteobacteria bacterium | reverse complement strand
TCGCTCGGTTATCAGCCGCCGGCCCCCGAAACCGCGTCGTCGCTATGGCCGCCCTCCGGTTCCGCTACGCTCCACCTACGGCCGGCCATAGCGCTGGAGGCTGGAATGCACTAACAATCAAAACGGACCACCCAGTGGGGGCCGATCAATGGCTGCGTGCGGGTGGAGCGGATTCACGACCTGGCATCCTGGGCCCTTGGCGCGGACGCCCAGGCACTGGATGAAAAAATCGCCAGCGGTGAAACAACGCGCCAGCCGCTGGCGCAAAACATTCCGGTCTATGTCCAATATTGGACGGCGATCGGAAACAGCGACGGCATCGCCGCCTTCCGCGATGATGTGTATGGGCGTGACGCGCCGCTGATCCGCGCCTTGGGCATCGCCGGTTCCAGCACCGGAGCGGAACTTGCGGAACTTTGATTAAGGCCGCGAAGTTTGGTATGAGGGCGGCGAGGCTGCTGTCAGAAGAACCTTGTCCGCATGATCATGTCACGACGCGCGCTGTTGCGCACGGGAGGCGGCGCATTGTTCGCGCTGGCCGCCAGGCCGGCTTTGGCCATGCAATCCCCCGCCAGCGGCAAGCGCAGCCTGGCGCTTTCCAACCTGCATACCGGCGAAAAAGTGAAGCTGGATTATTGGGCCGACGGCGCCTATGAGCCGGGCGCCCTGGCCCAGATCAGTCACGTGCTGCGCGATCACCGCACCGGCGAAAGCCATGCCATGGAACCGCGCCTGCTGGATCTGCTGCACCGGGTGCACCAGGAAATGGACAGCAGCGCCACCTTCGAAGTGATTTCAGGCTACCGCTCCCCCGTCACCAACGCGGCATTGCACCAGAAGAGCAGCGGCGTTGCGGCCCACAGCCTGCACATGGAAGGCATTGCGATTGATGTCCGCCTGCCGGGCCGCAAATTGACGGATCTGCGCCAGGTGGCGCTGGACTTGCGTCTTGGCGGCGTCGGGCTTTATCCGACCTCGAATTTCGTCCACATGGACGTCGGCCGCGTGCGCCAGTGGAAGGGCGTCTAGCAGGAATATCGCGCGCTATTCCGCGGGAGCCACGGCGCGGCGGCGAAACAGCCGTCCCAGCCAATGCTCCAGATCGTCTATGTAGGTATAGACGACGGGCACGACCAGCAGGCTGAGGCCGGTTGAGGTCAGCAGCCCGCCAATCACCGAAATTGCCATGGGCTGGCGGAAGCTGGAATCGGCGCCCATGCCCAGCGCGATGGGCAGCATGCCGGCGATCATCGCCACCGTGGTCATGACGATGGGCCGGGCGCGCTTGTGGCAGGCATCCACCAGCGCGTCATGGCGCGACAAGCCGCGGTCGCGAATGCTGACAATGGCGTATTCCACCAGCAGGATGGAATTCTTGGTGACAATGCCCATCAGCATGATGAAGCCGATCATGGAGGGCATGTCGAGTTCGCTGCGCACGATCAAGAGCGCCAGGAATGAGCCGCCCAAGGAAAGCGGGATGGCGGAGAGAATGGTGACGGGCTGGAAGAAATCCTGGAACAGCAGCACCAGCACGCAGAACACCGAGACAATGCCAACCACGATGGCCATGGCGAAGCCGCCCATCAATTCGCCCGCGATTTCGGCGTCGCCGCTCTGGATCAGCTGCACGCTGGCGGGCATGGCCTTCACCGCCGGGGTATTTCGGGCGGCAGCCAGGGCCTCGCCAAGCGGCATGCCGCCAAGATCGGCGCTGACCGTGACGTAACGGGCGCGGTCATAGCGGTCGATCTGGGACGGGCCGCTTTCCACGGACAATTTTGCCACGCTGGACAGAGGCACGGTGGTGCCGCCGCGCGCCGCGACGCGAAGATTTTCGAAGGTGGACAGATCCTGGCGCAAGGCATCGGGCATGCGCACGCGGATATAGACCTGGCGATTGTCGAGGTTGAGGCGCGCCACCAGGGGATCAAAATCGCCGCTGGTGGCCACGCGCATGGTGCTGCCGATGGCCGCCGTGGTGACGCCGCGTTCGGCGGCGCGCTGCAAATCGGGGCGCACGATAATCTCGGGCCGCTCCAGGCTGGCGGAGCTGTTGACGTTGGAAAGACTGCCCACCGAGCGCAATTGCCGCTCCAGCAACTGGGCCGTCGCTTTCAGCGCCGGAATGTCGTCGCTGGCCAAAATGAGATTGAGCTTTTCGCCCAGGCCGCCCTGGCCCACGGTGAAGCGGGCCCCCGGCACGGTCAGCAACCGGGCGCGGATGGCGTTTTCGATGTCTTTCTGCTTGGGACGTTCGCCGCGCGCGCCCAGCGTGACGGTCAGCGAAGCACGGCGCACTTCGCCGGCGCCCGCGCCGCCAAAGCCCGCCTGCTGGCCATTGCCGACCGTGGTGAAGACGCTGGCGATGCCGCTGACATCCGCAATGGCAAGGCGCGCCTTTTCCGCCATGGCGCGGGAGGAGACAAGCGAAGAGCCGGGCGGCAGTTCGACGCTGACCACGGTGAAGCCGCTGTCGGCGGCCGGGATCAGGCCGGTGGGAATGAAGGGCACCATCGCGACGGACGCGAAAAAGAACAGGGTCGCGCCGATGACGGTCTTGCGGCGATGCGCCAGGCACCATGCGATGGCGGACAGGTAGCGGCGCATCAGCGGGCCGTCGCCTTGATGCTTTGCAGGATGGGATTTGAGGAAATAGGCCGCCAGCATGGGCGTGAGCAGGCGCGCCACCAGCAGGGAGGTCAGCACCGCGATCACCGCCGTCCAGCCGAACTGCTCGAAGATCAGGCCCGGAATGCCGCCCATGATGGCGGTGGGCAGGAACACCACCACCAGGCTGAGGGTCGTGGCGATCACGGCCAGGGCAATTTCGGTCACCGCGTCGGCAGCGGCCTGCTTGATGGGTTTTCCCATCTGGGCATGGCGGGTGATGTTCTCGATTTCGACAATCGCGTCATCCACCAGGATGCCCACGATCACCGCCAGCGCCAGCAGCGTCAAAGTGTTGAGCGAATAGCCCAGCCAGTACATCGCCGCGAAAGCCGGCAGGATGGAAAGCGGCAGCGCCGCCGCCGCGATCAGGGTGGCGCGCCAGTCGCGCAGGAAGGCCCACACCACCACGATGGCGAGCAGCGCGCCTTCGTACAGCATGTCGATGGAGCCATTATACTGTTCCAGCGTGTAGCCGACCGTGCCGGAGGACAGGGTGGCGGTGAGGCCGGGATGGGAGGCGGTCAGCTTGTCCAGCGCCACGCGCACCTGTGCCGCGATCTTGGTTTCGTCATAGCCCTTGGCGCGATAGATGCGGAAACCCACCACCGGCTTGCCGTCCAGCAAGGCGGCCTGGGCGCGCTCGGCAATGGTATCGCTGACGGTGGCGACCTGATCGAGGCGGATACTGCGCCCGGAGGATAAAGTAATGGGCAGCGCCGCCAGTTCGGATGCCTGTTTCACGGTGGCGATGGTGCGGATGGATTGTTCGCGTTCGCCCAGCTGGCCGCGCCCGCCGGAGGATTCCTGCTGGACCTGCTGCAAGGCGCGGCTGACATCGGCCGGCGTGATGCTCAGCGCCGCCAGCCGGACCGGATCCACGTCGATGCGCACTTCGCGACTGACGCCGCCGATGCGGTCAAAGCGGCCAACGCCGGGCACCGCCAGCACGGTGCGGGCCAAGGTATCGTCCACGAACCAGGACAGCGCCTCTTCATCCATCTGCGGCCAGGCCACGGCATAGGTCTGGATCGGCGCGCCGCCGATCGTCACCGAACTGACGGTGGGCTGCTGCATGTCGCTGGGCAGGTCGGAGCGCACCCGGTCCACCGCATTCTTGGTTTCGATCAGGGCGTCGGAAAGCTGTTTTTCCAGCACAAACTCCACCACGATGGAGACGCGGCCATCGGTGACGGTTGTGCGCAGATGCTTGAGGCCGCTGAGGGTGGCGAGGGAATCCTCAACCCGCCGCGCAATTTCGGTTTCCATCTGCTGCGGATCGGCGCCGGGCTGGGCCAGGGTGACAGTGACGGTGGGCAGGTCCAGATCCGGGAAATTCTGGATCGGCAGGGCGCGAAAGCCCCATATCCCGGCGGCCGCCAGCAGCACGAAGAGCAGGATGGACGGAATCGGGTTGCGGATTGACCAAGTGGCCAGGTTCATTGCGTCAGCCGCACAATGTCATTGTCGCCCAGGAAGCCGGCGCCCTGCGCCACCACCCGGTCGGATTCAGAAATTCCCTGCAGGATTTCCACTTCATCGCCCTGGCGGCGCCCCGGCGTCACCAGCTGCATGCGCAGGCGGGGCGTGGCGCTGCTGTCCGCCAGCTTGAAGACGTAATTGCGCCCGTCACGCACCACGACCGATTGGGCCGGGACGACCAGCGCCGGGCTGCGTTCCAGCGCCACCTTGCCATCGGCATACATGCCGGCGCGGGCATGGCTGCCTGGAACGATGTCGGCATAGACGGTGCCAAGGCGCGAGGCGCTGTCGAGTTGCGGCGCGATCTGGCGCACCTTGGCGCTGGCCTGCGTACCGTCGGGCAAGGTCAGGGCGATGGCCTGGCCGATCACAATCTGGCTGATCTGCGCCGCCGTCAGTTCGCCGCGCCATTCCAGCCGGTTCTGCCGGATGAGGCGAAACAATTCCTGGCCGATGGGCGTGACCGCGCCCAGCGTGGCGGTGCGCGAAGAAATGGCGCCGTCATCGGGCGCCACGACATTGGCGTAGCGCAGTTGCAGTTTCTTGGCGGAGAGCTGGGCCAGCGCCGTCTTGGCGGTGGTGACGGCCAGCAGCACATTCTGTTCCGATATGGCGCCGGACTGTTTCAGCGCCTGGGCGCGTTTTTCATTGGCCACGGCCTGGTCGTAATTGGCCTGCAGCTGCGCCGCCTCGGCGCCCAGCAAATCCGGATCGAAGCGGGCCAGCAACTGGCCCTTTTTCACCTGGTCGCCGACATTGGCGCGCACCTCCACCAGCTGATAGCCGCCGATCTGCGAGCCGATGATGGCTTCCTGCCAAGCGGCGATGGCGCCGGAGGAATCCAGCGTTTCGCCCCACACGGCGCGGTGCGGGATGGCGGTGGTGACGGTCAGGCTGGGCATGGGCTTGGCGATGACAGCCGGCTTGCGGGCGGCGAAGTGCCAGATCAAAAGCCCCGCCAGCAGCAGCCCCCCTGCCCCGACCAGGGCATAGACCAGCCTGCGCGATTTGAACCGCGAAACGGCCTGCGGCTCAAACCGGGACGGCACCACATTCATGGGAGGCCTTGCCTTGACGGATCGCCAAGCAGATTTACGGGATTTGCTGCAGCGCGTCAAGCATTGTTAGAGTGAACGATCTATTATAGCGTGCCGGACATGCGCAAGCTCGACCCCGTGAAACATGCGGAAAAACAGGCGGAAATTCTGGCCGCGGCGCTGCGCTGCTTCTTCCGGGACGGCTTTCACGGCGCCAGCACGGCGAAAATCTGCAAGGAAGCCGGTATCAGCCCGGGGCACCTTTACCACTATTTCTCCAGCAAGGAGGCCATCGCCACCGCCATTTCGGAGGCCGGCATGGCGCGCATCGAGGCCAGTTTCGGCGAGATGATGAAAAGCCCCAACGTCCTTTCCGCGCTGACGGCGCAGATGGACCGGGTCAAGACCAAAAGGGATGCCAACAAAAGGGCCATGGGCCGGCTGGTGCTGGAGCTGCTGGTGGAAGCGGAGCGCAATCCCGCCATCGCCAAGATCGTGCAGGCCAACAGCCGCAAGATGCGCCAGCTCCTGGCGGAGTTTGTGCGCAGCGGCCAGGCGCGCGGCCAGATCGACCCGGGCCTGGATGCCGATATCACGGCGGGGCTGCTGCTGAGCGTGCTGGACGGGATGCGCACCGTGTCCATCCGCGACCCCAAGGCGGATATGGGCCGCAATGTGGAATATCTGAAACTGATGATTTCGCGTTTTCTTTCACCGCAATAAGGGACGCCGCCGCGCGCAGGCGCGGCTCGACATCCTCAATACGCCCGACGCAGCAGGAAGGCCTTCGCGCATGGCAGACTTCTACCACCTGCTACCTTGCAAAGCAAGGTACCTTGCCATGTTCACTGTGATTATCCACCCCAAGGGTCTTTCTGTAGATTTCCGCCATGACGCCAGCGAATCTGTCCGATCTTGTCGCCCAGGCTGTTGCGCTTCACCAGCAGGGCAAGCTGGATGAGGCCGAGAATTTGTATGCGCAGATCCTGGCCGCCGAGCCGGGGCATTTCGCGGCCAATCACCTGCTGGGCGTGGTGCGCTACCAGCAGCGCCGTCATGACGAGGCGCTGGCGCTGATCGGCACGGCGCTCAAGAGCGACCCAGATTTCACCGAAGCTTTGTCCAATTACAGCCTGGTGCTGAAGGCGCTGGGACGGTTGGAGGAAGCGCTGGCCCAGGGCGACAGGGCGGTGGCGCTGCGCCCCGGCTTCGCGCAGGCGCTGAACAATCGCGGCATCATCCTGCTGGACCTCAACCGTTTCGAGGAAGCGCTTGCCAGCTATGACGCGGCGCTGGCGGTCGAGCCGGATTTTGCCGAGGCGATGGGCAATCGCGGGTTGGTTCTTCAATATTTGGGCAGGCTGGAAGAAGCCCGCGACGCCTATCGCCGGGCGCTGGCGCTGGATCCTGAGCGCGCCAATGTCTATCTCGATTATGCCGATAGCGGGAAAGTTGCCGCCGGCGATCCCCATTTCAAGGCCATGCAAAACCTGAAGCCGGCGGACGAGACCGGCCGCATCCACCTGGATTTCGCGCTGGCCAAGGCTTATGCCGACCAGGGCGAACATGCCTTGAGCTTCGAACATCTTCTGCGCGGCAATGCCCGCAAGCGCGCCCTGACCAATTACGACGAAGCCGGCACGCTGCAATTTTTCGAACGCATCCAGGCGCAGTTCACGCCGCAATTCGTGCGCGAAAAGGAAAGGCTGGGCGGCGAC
Organism: Alphaproteobacteria bacterium; assembly: GCA_947475445.1. Classification (GTDB taxonomy): domain Bacteria; phylum Pseudomonadota; class Alphaproteobacteria; order Micropepsales; family Micropepsaceae; genus Rhizomicrobium. The sequence continues at coordinate 139,849 of CANJLC010000004.1, read as the reverse complement.
CCCTCGCCCGCGCCCATTTTCATTCTTGGGATGATGCGCTCGGGCTCCACGCTGGTGGAGCAAATCCTGGCCAGCCATCCCGCCATCCATGGCGCGGGCGAATTGCCCGCCTTCAGCCAGGTCGTGGCGGCGATGCGGGACCCCGGGTCCAGGCATTATCCCGAATCCGTCGCGGGACTGGATGGCGCGGGCCTGCGCGCCATCGGCCGGGATTATGTCGCGCGCATCCGCAAACTGGCGCCGGATGCCCCGCATATCACCGACAAGATGCCGTCCAATTATTTCTTTGCCGGGCTGATACACCTGGCGCTGCCCAATGCGCGCATCATCCATACGCTGCGCGATCCGGTGGACAATTGCCTGTCGTGTTTTTCCAAGCTGTTCATCGAGGAGCAGAATCACGCCTATGACCTGGCGGAGCTGGGCCGTTATTACCGGGGTTATGAAAAACTGATGGCGCACTGGCATGGCGTGCTGCCGCCGGGCCGCATCCTGGATGTGCGGTATGAGGAGCTGGTGGGCGACCTGGAAAGCCAGGCGCGCCGCATCATCGCCCATTGCGGCCTGCCTTGGGACGCGCGCTGCCTGTCCTTCCATACCCATTCGCGGCCGGTGCGCACCGCCAGCGTCAGCCAGGTGCGCCAGCCTATCTATTCCAGCGCCCTGGGACGCGCCCGGCCCTATGACGCATTCCTGGGGCCCTTGAAAGCCGCCCTGGCAGGTAAATAGTCCATATATTTCAATGTGTTGTATGGTGCGATGGGTTCGCGCTAGAGTAAATTTTTCTGATCCCGGACCATTCCAATGTCCCTGCAAGCCTTGTTCGACCAGGCCGTGAAGCTGCACGAGAATGGCGCGTTTGCGCAGGCGCAGCAGCTTTACCAGCAGATCATCACCGCCCAGCCCGGCGCCTACCAGCCGCATTACCTGCTGGCGCTGGCGCGCTTCCAGCAGGGCCATTTCGCCGGCGCGGACACGGCGCTGTCGGCAGCGCTGAAACTCAACCCGGACTCTGTGGAGGCGCTGGCGCTGCGCGGTGTGGTGCTGCGCGCGCTGTGGCGTCACGACGAGGCGCTGGCCAGTTTTGATCGCGCACTGGAACTGAAGCCCGATCATGGTGAAGCCTGGTTCACGCGCGGCATGCTGTTGCTGGAATTGCGGCGCTTCGAGGATGCCATTGCCTCTTTCGACCGGACGCTGGCGCTCAATCCCAACTGGCTGGAAGCCTGGAACAATCGCGGCGTGGCGTTGCACCCGCTCAGGCGGTTCGAGGAAGAAGTCAAAGCCTATGACCAGGCGCTGGCGCTCAATCCGGCCTACGCCAGGAGCTGGCACAACCGCTCCGGTGCGCTGCAGAGCCTGCTGCGCTTTGAAGAAGCCATTGCCAGCTGCGACAAGGCCATCGCCATCGTACCCGATTATGTCGATGCCTGGACGGCGCGCGCCATCAACCTTCAATGCCTGGAGCGCTTTGACGAAGCGCTGGCCACGGTGGAAAAGGCGCTTTCCTTCCATCCCGACAATGTCATGGCCATGTTCACAAAGGCGGAAATCCTTTGCGAAATGGACCGCCTGGAAGAGGGCATGGCGGTGTACCGCAAGCGCGCCGAGCTGGTGTATCCCCCCAAGGCGGCCGACGAACCGGGCCCGGCGCACCAGCAGCGCCATGACGAGGAGCAGCGCGTCTGGCTTGCCGCCCGGGGCGTCAATCCGGGAAACCTTTATTTCATGGGCGGCGAAAGATTGCCGGGCCCCGCCGTCAATCCCAGGAATGCGCAGGACATCGCGGAGCAATGGGCAAGGAACAAGCCCCAGATCGTGGTGATCGACAATCTGCTGACGTCCGGGGCGCTGGAGGCGCTGCGGCGCTTTTGCTGGGGCTCGAAAGTGTGGCGCCGGCCCTATGCCGATGGCTATATGGGCGCCATGCCGGAAGCCGGCTTTGCCGCGCCGCTGCTGGCGCAAATCGCCGAGGAACTGAAATGCACCTTCCCCACCTTGCTGGACGGGCATGGGCTCAACATGTTCTGGGGCTTCAAGTATGACAGCAGCCTGACCGGCATCCGCATCCATGCCGACAAGGCGGCGGTGAACATCAATTTCTGGATCACGCCGGACGAGGCCAACAATGATCCGGAACATGGCGGGCTGGTGGTGTGGGACGCGGCGGCGCCCGCGGACTGGGACGTGACCCAATATAACGGCGACGAGAAAGCCGCGCGGGACTTCCTGGCCGGGCTTGGCGCAAAGCCGGTGACCGTGCCGTATCGCGCCAACCGGGCGGTGATTTTCGATTCCGACCTGTTCCACGAAACCGACGTGATCGATTTCAAGCCCGGCTATGAAAACCGGCGCATCAACATCACCATGCTGTATGGCCGCCGCACCCAGAGCGGCAAGTAGGGCGTCAAATAAGCGTCAGCGGGCCGCGGCTTGCACCCAGAATTGATAGGTGCGGTTGAACAGGCCGGGATTGTCATTCTCGAACGCCTGCCAGTGCGCCAGATTGACCGCCGCCGGATCGTCCGGGAAACGGGCGCGATAGGCGGGCAGCACGGTTTCTTCCCCCGCGATCTCGAAACCCAGGAAATCCAGGCCGTTTTCGCGCAAGGCGGCGGCGATGCCCTCCAGGGTCATGCGGTGTTCCTGGACATGGAAAATCAGGTCGCGGCAAAGGCTGACGCTGGAGAAATCCTCGGCATGGACCACGGTTGGGAAATCCGCGGCCCGGTCTAGAAATTGCTGGCGGCAGAGGCGCACCTCGTCTGGCGTCCCGCTATAGCCGCGCTCGGCGATGAAATTTCGCGCTTCGACGATATTGCGGCGGGCGACGGCGCTGTAGAAACCCAATTTCATGAAGCCACCGGGCTTGAGCAGCCCCAGCAGCACTTTCAGCCCCGCCCAGGGATCCTTCATGTGATGCAGCACGCCCACCGATTCAATCAGGTCGAAGCGGCGCGTCAGCGATCCCAGTTCCAGGATGTCGGCCTGGGCATATTCGATCCCCTCCACGCCCATCTCGCGCGTCTTGCGCGCCGCATAGGCCAGACTGTTCAGCGACAGGTCGATTGCCAGGACCTGGGCGCCGGACGTGCGCTGGGCAGAGGCGATGGATTGCTGGCCGGTGCCGCAGCCCGCAATCAGGATCTCCACCCTGGCATCCATCGCGGGGCGGTGGAATTTCACCAGGGGAAATTTGCGCGCCAGATAGACCAGCAGGTTGGTGGGCTGTTCCGGCGGCGGCAGGCGCACCCAGCGCGGATAGGGATTTTCCTCATATTGGCGCGCGACTTCTTGCGAGACATTGTCGGCAATCGCGGTGAGGCGGGGAATGGCGGCGCGAAGTTTTTCTTCCTCCGCGGGTTCGCAAAGCTGCTGGCGCAGAAGGGCCGCGACGGGCGCCGGCCAGCTGCGCGCCAGCAATTTCGCCGCGAAGGCAAGCTGGCCCAGCGGCTGGTAGCTGGCGATGATCGCGATCCAGTGGGCGGGAATGGCCGAGCCGGACTCGAGCGAAAAACCAAGCAAAGGCCGCAATTTTTCCAGTTTTGCGGTTTCGGCTTCACCGGCGAAGAAAACATATTCATTGACGAAGCATTGCTGCGCCAGGGTGCAGGCGAAATCCGTCATCGCGTCGTCGCCAAAGGCCATGGCGCTTTCCAGCAGCGCGGCCCGCGCCATGGTGAGGAAACGCTCCAGCGCCAGGTCCACATTGGGCGCCGCGGTCAGCAGCGCCGCCAGCAACTGGTCACCGGCCAGAACGGCCAGGCCATCCCTGCCGAACAGTTCGGCCGCCGGCAGCAGGGTGGGCCATGATGCCGCCGCGCGCGCCACGGCGGGGCCGATCACCTTGTGATGCTTGATCAGGTCGGCGCTGGCCTGCGCCAGCTTGCTGGGCCGCGCCCAGGCTTCATTCAGCGCGCGCACCAGCAGGGCGCGCAGGGCGTCATTGTCCTGCATCAGCCGCAGTTGGGCGACCACATCGACAAATATGCGCTTGGCCTGCGGAGTTTCCTGGACCTGGAGCGAGCGGTGAACCGGCCCGAACGCCATGTCCGGCTTGCCGCGCGCCAGCAACAACGTCGCCAGATTGTTGAGGGAGACGATGTCATTGGGCTGCATCTGCAGGATGCGGCGGTAAACAGCTTCGGCTTCATCCAGTTTGCCCTGGTCCCATAGCGCGATACCCAGATTGCCGTAGGCATGGGGATCGCCGGGACGCTGGACGATGGCCTGGCGGTAAATGGCGATGGCCTCGTCCAGCTTGCCGGCGTCAAACAGCACATTGCCAAGATTGTCCTGCGCGCCGGTGCAGTCGGGCTTGAGGTCAAGCGCCTGGCGAAACGCGGCGGCGGCCTCGTCCAGCCGGCCAAAGGCCCACAGCGCCGTGCCCAGGCTGTTATGCGCGCCGGCAAATTCCGGCTTTGCCGCCAGCGACTGGCGGTAGCATTCCATCGCCTCCTGCGGCTTGCCGGATTCGAAAAACACGTTTCCCAGATTGTTGTGCGCCTCGGCATAGTCCGGCTTTGCCGCCAGCGCCTTGCGGTAGCTGGCCGCCGCCTCGTCCAGCCGGCCGGCGTCGAACAGGACATTGCCCAGCTTGTTATGGGCCTCGGCATGGCCCGGATTGGCGGCAAGGATGCGGGCATAGGCATTGGCCGCCTCGCCCAGGCGTCCGGCCTGGTGATGTGCGGCGGCCTGCGCCAGGCCGGTATCGATGTCGGGTACGGCCATGACGTCACATGCCCTTCGAAACGGGGCGGACGATACAGGCGAAAACCGGGCTTTCAAAGGCCAAGAAAAAAGCCCGGTGACTTGCGCCACCGGGCTTTCTTTTCAGTCAGGCATTGCCGGTTCTTAGTAGTTCCAGCGCACGCCGATACGGAACTGACGGCCGAGCAGGTCGTAGGTGCTCTGCGAGGTCGGGACCGAGTGGATGATGTTGTTGGAGGCCAACGGAACCAGAGCCGGCGGAATGTTCAGCGCATTGTCGATGGCGCCGAAGAACGAGATTTCGTCATTCCACTGGTAACTGCCGCGCAGGTCGAGATAGGCCCACATCGGAACATGCTGGACATTTTCCGGCAGGCGGTCAAGCGTCGCCGCCTTGGCCAGATTGCCTTCATTGTCCTGGTTGCTGAGGATGCCGGTGCCGAACCAGCGGACCTGAGGCGTGATGGACCAGGGACCGGTGGTGTAGTCAGCCGAGATGACACCCTTCCATTTCGGCGAACCAGTGCTTTGGGCCGGCTGGTCGGCGCCGAGCACGCCGGCATAGTTGTTCGAGGGCTGGCCAGGCTGGCTGATGATGGAACGCTCGTCATTGTAGTTGCCAACAAACGACCATGCCAGGTCACCATCCCAGAATGGCATGGTGTAGTTGGCCTGGATATCGAAACCGGAGGCCACTTCGCTGGCGATGTTGACCGGCGACTGGGCGATGTGACCCAGGGCACCGCCGGGGCCGTCAAAGATTAGCTTCGAGCACAGCACGTCGTTGGGCGCGGTGGTGCAGGTGTTCAGGATCAGCGTGTTGCTGATGCTAGCGATTCCGCCATTCAGCTGGATCTTGTAATAGTCCACAGAGATCGAGAGACCATCGACGAAGGTCGGTGTGAGGACCACGCCGCCGGAGATGGTACGGGCCACTTCCGGCTTGAGGTTCGGGTTGCCCGAGGTGTTGGTGAATACCGACTGGGTCGAGTTCGTCTTGGGATCCTTGAGCGAGCTGTTGGACTGCGAACCCAGGGCGAACAGGTCCGACAGGCCGGGAGCACGAATGTCTACAGACCAGGTCGTGCGCAGACGGATGTTGTCATCCACCTGGCTGCTGAGGCCCAGTTTCCAGGTCTCCACCATGCCGGAGGTCGAATAGTCCGTGATGCGGCCCGCGCCGCTGAAGTCGAGGGATTCAACGATGTTGTTCTTCAGCAGCGGCGCCGTGATTTCGGCGAAGCCTTCCATGGCGTAGTAGTGACTGGGCGGGAAATATGCCCAGTTGCCGATCTGCCAGAGCGCGGCGGGCGTGCCATGCTCTTCGGCGAAGTTCACGCCGGCTTCCTGGCGATAACCGCCGCCGAACACGACAGCAACCTTGCCGGCCGGCAGTTCCCACGGCAGGACGCCCTGGATGGAGCCTTCAGCTTCGTCCTGGTTGACCTGCATATGTTCGAAATCGGCATTGTTGAACGTGATGTACTTGATGGCTTCTTGGCTGGCGACGCCATTGCCGAACACGTTGAGCGGGATACAGCCATTGGTCGGCGCGGTGAGCGTCGAGCGGCAGGCCATGGCGCCCAGCGGCAGGCCGGAAGTGCCGCGGTTGGCGGTGGTGACGGTAATGGCGTCCTGTGCCAGGGCCAAAAAGTCCGAGCGCGTATTGGCCCAGACGTGGGTCCAGTAGCGCACGGTCGAGTGCTGGTAGAAGGCGTCCCACGACCAGTTGTCGCCGATGGTGCCGTCCAGCGTGAAGACGCCGCGCAGCAGCTGACGCTGGTTAGAGGTGATGGCCGGTCCAAGCGAGCCGGAGAGGACCTGGAAATAGTCCTTATCGGAGACGTTGGTCGGCGCGTTGTTGCCGTTGATGATGCCCATGGTGAAGGAGGTGATGCCACCGGCGGTCATGACGGCGCGCACCGAAGCCGGCAGATAGGCGTTGTCGGACTTGATGACAGCGCCGGTCTGCAGCGAGTTCTGCGCCATGTCCTTGCCGCTATAGTAGCCGTAGTTCAGCTGCAGCGAGGCGCTGATGGTGTCGCTGACCTTGTAGCTGCCATAGGCAAAGCCGGTATAGCGGATGTTCGGGATGCCGATGGGCGTCCAGTTGTTTTCACCATCGTCATGGGTGAAGGAGCCGCCATTGGAGATGGCATTGTTGGTCACGTTGCCATAGTCCACGCGCTGCGGAATGCCCTGGCCGACAAATTCAATGCCGCGTAGCACGTTGGCCGCGGACGGGGTGGCGCCGGAGCCGACCGGGCTGGAGAGGATGATACCGCCCTGGGTGGCCGAAATAATGCCGACATCGTTGGCGACGATCATCTGGGTCTGGCCATTGCCCTTCACATAGGCGGGATTGGTGACTAGGTAGGAGGCGCGATACCAGTTCTTGCTGTCCTGCGTGACGAGATCGGGATGCAGCGAATATTCGCCGGCCAGCATCAGATGGCCGCGGCCACCCAGCACGTCGCCGCCCCACACCGTTTCAGCCTTGAACGTGCGATACTTGCCGTCCGATGTATCGCCGAAAGACACATTTCCCTTCCAGCCATCAAAGGTCTTGTTAATGACGAAGTTCACGACACCGGCTACGGCATCCGAACCCCAGCTGGCCGAGGCGCCGCCCGTAACAACGTCAACGCGGCTGATGACGGCACCCGGAATGGTGTTGATGTCGACGCCGCCGGTGATGTTGGAGGCCGCGATGCGCTGACCGTCGAACAGGATCAGGGTGCGCGTGATGCCTAAGGAACGCAGGTTTAGAATTTCCGCGCCTTCGGTACCGCTGATGGCGCCGCCGTTATTGATGCCGACCGATGCCGGAGGAGAATTGACCTGGGGAAGTTCGCGAACCGCGTCCGCGATGTTGGAGAAGGCGTTCTTTTCCAGCTGGGCTGCGCCAACCACCGTCACCGGTGTCGGCTGCGTATAGCCCGCGATCGTAATACGTGAGGCGGAGACAACCACCTGCTCAATTTCGTCCTGCGCCATGGCAGCACCGCCGGAGATGGCGAATAAGGCAGCCGTCGAGCCGCCAAGCATCAGTTTCTGCAGAAGATTTTCCATATTATGTCCCCTCAAAAGACGTTTTTTTTCGTTTTCGCGCGGCTTGGGCTGCGCCTACGGCTCGCATCTGTGTGAGACAAAAGACCATTTCCCTGTAGGAAGTCAACGTACGGCAGGGAGCAGAAATGGCTGTTTACCGGCCGTTTTTGCGTAATAAAATTATAAATTGGCTGTTAAAGCGGATTTTTCAGGGCACCGGGTTCGGCCCCTCCCAAAAACTGACAAGCGATGATGCAAAATTGCAACAGCGCCTTAGGGGCGTGTTGCCAAAAAAAAGGCGCGCCCGCGAATCACCGGGCGGGAGCGCCAGGCCGGCGCCCCTGCGCATGATAAAGCCTATTCGGAAACGGTGACCCGGGTGGCGGCGCCGTTTGCCACCGTCATGCTGGCCTTGGCGCCCGGCTTGAGCATGGCGGGATTGCCCGGCAGCGAGGCCACCACTGGCGTGTTGGCGGGCACGTCGAATTCGGTTTCGCCGACACAGCCCTTGCCTTCGCCGCCCGGCGCATCGGTGGAACGGCCGGTGCAGTTGGCCGCGCCCGGCGCGCCCGCGCCATGATAGCTGAGCTTGATCATGGGCACGCCGCCAACGCTGCCCACCTGTTTCACGGTGGCGCCGGTTTCAACCGCTTTCACCGTGGCGTTGGTCATGACCTGGCCGGGCTGGCTCATGGGAAACTGACCCTCGCCACGCACGCCCGGGAAGATGCGGATTTCATTGGCATGGATTTTCCCATCCGGGCCGCGGGTGCCGCCCGAGGCGATGAAATCGCCCGGCTTGATGTCGGCCAGGGTGCGCTTGGCGGCGAAGGTAATGTTCACATTCGGCGCCAGCGCGGCGGAGGTGAGCTTGCCGTCCTTGTCCTTGATGGTCAGCGTCTTGCCGTCGAAGGAAGCGATCGTGCCCGCCACGGGTGGATTGGCCGGTGCGTTCTGGGCAATGGCGGTCCCAGCCAGGACGATCGGCAGAAGCAGCAGGGCGGACCGTGTGGCGAGACCCATGAGATATTTCCTTTTTTACGGCCTAAATCAGACACTTGTTATGGACCCAATATAGCCTTTGGATCGTATGGGCGGAAGTAACATACTGGCGCCTCGCATGAACAAGATGAAACGCCCCCCGGAGAGACCCGCGTGATCCTGCTGATCCTTGCCTATCTGGGCGGCGTCCTGACCATCGTCAGCCCCTGCATCCTGCCGGTGCTGCCTTTTGTCTTCGCCCGGGCCGACCAGCCATTCGTGCGCTCGGGGCTGCCATTGCTGGCGGGCATGGCGATCACTTTCGCGGTTGTGGCGACGCTGGCCACGCTGGGCGGAAGCTGGGCGGTGCATGCCAACCAGTATGGCCGCATCATCGCGCTGACCTTGCTGACGCTGTTCGGCCTCACGCTGTTGTCGGGATCGCTGGCGGAAAGGCTGACCCGTCCGCTGGTGGCCCTGGGCAGCCGCCTTTCCAACAGTGCCGGCGGTCAACAGGGCAATATCGGCACATCTTTTCTGCTGGGCGGCGCCACCGGCCTGCTGTGGGCGCCCTGCGCCGGGCCGATCCTGGGACTTATATTGACGGGCGCGGCGATCAAGGGTGCCAGCGCCAACACGACCTTGCTGCTGCTGGCCTATGCGGCGGGCGCCGCCACCTCGCTGGCCGCCGCGCTGCTGATCGGCGGACGCGTTTTTGTTGCCATGAAGAAATCGCTCGGTGCAGGCGAATGGGTGCGCCGCGGCCTGGGCGTGGCCGTGCTGCTGGGCGTCGTCGCCATCGCGCTGGGCCTGGATACCGGCTTTCTCACCCGGCTGTCGCTGGCCAGCACGGCCGGCGTGGAACAGCTGCTGGTGGAAAAAACGGATTTGGTGAAAGCCCGCACCTCCGTGGCGGTGGCGGGCAGCGACCTGCCGGTGGAAGGCCAGTTCCCGGGATTTCCTGGCGCGACAACGTGGCTGAATTCGCCGCCGCTGACGCCAGCGCAATTGCGCGGCAAGGTCGTGGTGGTGGATTTCTGGACTTATTCCTGCATCAACTGCCTGCGCGCGCTGCCTTACATCCGCGCCTGGGCGCAGAAGTATAAAGACAGCGGGCTGGTGGTGATCGGCGTGCATGCGCCAGAATTCGCCTTTGAAAAAGACGAAGCCAATGTGAAGACGGCCGTGCGCGATCTTGGCGTCAAATATCCGGTGGTGATGGATAACGGCCTGAAAATCTGGCAGGCCTTCGCCAACCAATATTGGCCGGCGCATTATTTCATCGACGGCCAGGGCCGCATCCGCGCCCATCATTTTGGCGAAGGCGATTACGAGGGCTCCGAGCGCATCATCCAGAAGCTGCTGGCCGAAGAGGGCGTGCAGAATATTCCCGCCGGCATTGTCAGCCCGGACGCAAAAGGGGCGGAGGCCGCCGCCGATCTGGGCGACATGCAGTCCTCGGAAACCTATGTCGGTTACAGCCGGGCGGAGAATTTCATCGCCCTGCCAGTCAAGGATGCGCCCCATGACTACACGGCGCCTCCCCCTTATGGCCGCAACCAGTGGGGCCTGGAAGGCAACTGGACCGTCGCCGCCCAGCATGCCGCGCTGAACACGCCGCAAGGCAAGATCGTTTACCGCTTCCACGCCCGCGACCTGCACCTGGTGCTGGGATCAAACAACAAGCCGGTGCGCTTTCGCGTCCTGCTGGATGGCAGGCCGCCGGGCGACGCGCATGGCGTGGACACGGATGCGGCAGGAAACGGCACCGTCAACGGGCAGCGGCTCTATCAGCTGATCCGGCAGAGCGGCGAAGTGGGCGACCACACGTTCGAAATCCAGTTCCTGGATGCAGGCGTGGACGCCTTCGCCTTTACCTTCGGATAACGGGCGGCGAGCGTGGAAACGGCGGTGGCCCATTACAATCGCGGCAACGCGCTCAAGGACCAGAACCGCGCTGCTGACGCGGTCGCCGCATACGACCAGGCCCTGGCGCTGAAGCCGGATTTGATCCAGGCCTGGCACAATCGCGGCTCAGCCCTGCTGGATTTGAAGCGCCTGGACGAGGCGGTTGCCAGTTTTGACCGTGTGCTGGCGATCCATCCCGGCGTGGCGCAAAGCTGGAACAATCGCGCCATCGCGCTGGCGGGCCTGAAGCACTGGGATGAAGCGCTGGCGAGTTATGACCGCGCCCTGGCGCTGGACCGCAATTTCGCCCAAGGCTGGAACAATCGCGGGCTGGCCCTGCATGCGATGGGACGCCTTGGCGAGGCGCTGGACAGTTTCGATCGCGCGCTGACGCTGGATCCGGGCATAGAAGGCGTATGGCTCAATCGCGGCAATGTGCTGCGCGATTTGCGCCGCGGCGCGCAGGCGGTGGAGAGCTATGACCGGGCGCTGGCGATCCAGCCGCGCAACGCCCAGACCTGGACCAATCGCGGCATTGCGCTGCGGGACATCAAGCGGATTGACGAGGCGCTGGCCAGCTACAGCCAGGCGCTGGCGATCCAGCCGGATCAAGCGGAAATGTTTTACACGCGCGGCCTGGTCACCTGGGTCGAGAAGAAGGATTACGAATCCGCCCTGCGCGACCTTACGCGCGCCGTGGAGCTTGATCCCGACTGTCCCTATGCGCTGGGCGGATTGCTGATGGTGCGGCTGTATGGCGGCGACTGGCGGGGCCTTGAGGCGCTGGTTGCGCAGATCGATGAAGGCGTGCGGGCGGGCAAGCCGGTGATCGAGCCTTTTGTCTACCAGGCAGTGTCGCAGTCGCCGGCAGATTTGCAGGCCTGCTCCATCATCCATGCGCAGCACCGCTACCCGGCCCAGCTGCCGCTGGCGCAGGTGGCGCGGGCGCCTTCGAAAATCCGCATCGGTTATGTGTCGGGCGAATTTCGCGAGCAGGCCACCGCCTATCTGATGGCGGGTGTCTATGAACAGCATGACAAGACGCGCTTCGAGATTGTCGCCTTCGACAATGGCGGCAGTGACAACAGTGCCATGCGGGCGCGGCTGGAAAAGGCCTTTGACAAGTTCGTGGACATTTCGGTGCTGTCCGACCGGGACGCCGCGTTGCGCGTGCAAGCGGAAAAGATCGATATCCTGGTCAACCTCAATGGCTATTTCGGCGATCACCGCATGGGCGTCTTCGCCTGGCGGCCCGCGCCGCTGCAGGTCAATTACCTGGGCTTTCCCGCCACGCTGGGCGCGCCTTACATGGATTATATCCTGGCCGATGCCTGCGTCATCCCGGAAAATGAGAAGCGGTTTTACACCGAACAGGTGGCGTGGCTGCCCGGCAGCTACCAGGCCAATGACAACAGACGCGCCCTCGCCGCCGATAGTCCGGGCCGTGAAGCCTGCGCCCTGCCCGCCGATGCCTTTGTCTTCTGCAATTTCAACACCAGCTACAAGCTGACGCCGCCGGCTTTCGCGTCATGGATGCGGATATTGAAAGCGGTGCCGGGAAGCGTGTTGTGGCTGCTGGAAGGCATTCCCGCTTTCCACGAACATTTGCGGCGGGAGGCTGAGGCCCATGGTGTGGCGGGGACAAGGCTGATCTTCGCGCCCATGACCGACCTGCCGCAGCATTTGGCGCGGCTCGCGCTGGCGGATCTGTTCCTCGACGCCCTGCCCTACAACGCCCACACCACGGCGAGCGACGCCTTGTGGGCCGGCGTGCCGCTGGTCACCTGCCGTGGCAGGGCGTTTCCCGGCCGCGTCGCCGCCAGCCTGCTGGACGCCATCGGGCTTGCCGAACTGATCTGCGAAAATTTGCAGGATTATGAAAGCCTGGCCGTCGCATTGGCGGGCGATCCGGTGCGGCTGCGGGCGTTGCGTGAAGAACTGGCCAGGAATCGCGGCGCCACGGCGCTGTTCGATACCGAGGCGTTCACGCGCAAGCTGGAAGCAGCCTATATTTCCATGATGCGCTGACACAGAAAAAGGGCCCGGGAATCCCGGGCCCTTTTTGCCATCCATCAGGCGCTAGCGCTGCTTGGACTGGTCCTGGCTGCCCTGCTGCGGCTTTTGCTGGGGCTGCTGGCCCTGCTGCTTCTGCTGCTGGCCGGTCTGCTGGCCCTGCTTGGCCTGGTCCTGGGTCGATTCATTGTCCTGATTGTTCTGCGAACGATCATTCTGGTTCGTCATGGGAAGTTCCTCATGCTTGGTTATCCAGCCCAGTTCGGAAATGACTTCCGACGCACGACGTTCCGAAGTTCCGTCATGCAAACGCCGGCAACAGCGAAGTTTCGCGAGTTCCGGTCCGCTTGCGCATATGCGGAAAGGAAATTTGGCCGTTCGCCGATCAGGGCGGAACAAAGGCGCGCATGTGCCGTTAGGCTATGGAACCCATAATGGAGGACATCATGACGACCAGCAGCGGTCACACGAGCGCAATTCTCGCCTCGAAGGTAAAAGGCACCAGCGTCTACAACGACAAGGGCGACAAGATCGGCACGGTGGAGGATATCGTGCTCGACAAGCAGTCCAACCAGATCATGTTCGCGGCCCTGGGCTTTGGCGGCTTCATCGGCATCGGCGAGAAATATTATCCGGTTCCCTGGTCCATGCTGGACTATAACGAGGACAAGGGCGGTTATGTCGTGCCGCTGAGCAAGGACACGCTGGAGAATGCGCCGTCCTATGACCTCAAGGACCTGATCAAGCACGATGGCACCCTGGGTGACATCCGCGAGACGTCCTATTCCTATTACAAGGTCGACCGCGACTGGCAATAAGCCGGGCGAACAAACAAAAAAGGCCGTCACCTTGAAGGTGGCGGCCTTTTTCTTTTCAAGTCATCACAGGATGCGGCCGAACCAGGCCAGCGACAGCCCGCCTGCCAGCATCATCAGCAGTGCGGCGGCAAGGGCGAAGAAGGACGTCACTTCCATCTGGCGGGTTTCCAACACCAGCTGCTTGGACAGCACGCCATAGACCGCCTTGAGGTCCTCGGCGCTGGCGGCGTGGAAATAGCGGCCCTTGGTCATGTCGGCGATCTTCTTGAGCGCTTCGTCGTCCAGCTGGGCGCGCATCGAGAAGCCGCCAAAGCCCACCACATTGCCGCGCGTGGTGCCGAAGCCCACCGTATAGACCTTGACGCCATAATCCGCCGCCAGCCGCGCCGCCTCGATCGGGTCATAGCCGGCATTGGTGGCGCCGTCGGTGAGCAGGATGATCACGGCATTCTTGTAGGAGCCGGGCTCGACCGGGACATGCTTTTTCTCCGGCTCTTTCCTGGCGCGCGGATCGCCCAGCGCCCTGGCGCCCGCGAAGCGGTTGCCAAACTCGCCGGACGAAAAAGCGCCACCACCGCCGCCGAAGCTGCTGATGGGGAAATCTTCCTGCGGGAACAAAGTGGCAAGCGAGACCAGGATGCCGCTGCCCACGGCGGTGCCGCGCTGCAATTCAAACCGGTCTATCGCGGAATTGAGGCTTATGCGGTCGGTGGTGGGATTTTGCACCAGCAGGGCCGTGGCGGCGAAGGCGACAATGCCGATCACCACATCCTTTGGCTGGCCCTTGATATATTCGCGTGCCGCCGCCTGGGCCGCCTCGATGCGCGAAGGCTTCACGTCGGCGGCGCGCATGGAGCCGGACACGTCCATCGCCAGCAGGATGGTGGCGCGGTTGGACGGCAGGCTGACTTCGGCGGTGGGCCGCGCCATGCCGACAATGAGCAGCGCCAGGGCGCCCAGCATCAGGGCGGGCGGCAAATGACGGCGCCAGTTGGTGCGCCCCATCGCGGCCTTGACCAGCGCCAGATTGCCGTAAGACAGCGCGCCTTTCTTGCGCCGCCGCAGCAGCAGCACATAGAGCAGGATGATGGCCGGTACCAACAGCAACGCCCAGAGGAAATCCGGCCAGAGGAATTCCAGGTGCGGGACGTAACCCCACACCTGTTCCCAGGTCAGCTTGGCGAAAAATTCCTTCATGCCGGCACCGCGGGGGCCGCAAAGCGGTGCTTGCGCATGTCGGCAAAACGCAGCACGGCGTCGGCGATGTCGTCGTCGGTGGAAAGCTCCAGCGTATCGACACCGCTGGACTGGAAAGTGGCGCGCAGCGACTCGTCGCGCGCCTCGGCAATGGCGGCAAAGCGGTTGCGGAAACTGGGATCATGGGTATCCACGAAAACCTGTTCGCCGCTTTCGGCATCCTGGAAGGTGAGCAGGCCAAGGTCGGGCATGTGGATTTCCAGCGGATCGCTGAGGCGTACCGCGATCACGTCATGGCGCGCCGCCAGCCGGCCCAGCGGCTTTTCCCAGCCGGGGGAAGAGATGAAATCCGACACCACGAAGATCAGGGAGCGGCGCCGGATCAGCCCGGCGGCGTCGGACAGCACGCGCCTCAGATCGGTGGGCTCGGGCTTTCTTGTACGGACATTGCGGTGGCGGGTCAGGGCTTCGAGCAGCACCAGCAATCGCTGCCGCCCGCCGCGCGCCGGGATCACTTTCTCGATCTGGCTGGAAAACAGGATGGCGCCGGTGCGGTTGCCCTTGGACGACAGCAACCGGCAGATCAGGGTGGTGAATTCCACCAGCACGGCGCGCTTGGAAACGCTGACCGATTCAAAATCGATCGAGGGGCTCATGTCGAGCAGGAACCAGGCGGTGATTTCGCGGTCTTCCAGGAATTCGCGCACATGCGGGATTTGCAGCCGCGCGGTGACGTTCCAGTCCATGTGCCGCACATCGTCGTGATACTGGTATTCGCGCAGGTCGGCCAGATCCAGCCCCTGCCCGCGAAAGCCGCTGCGATGGTCGCCCTGCAGCAGGCCTTCAAGCCGCTTGGCGACCTTCAGCTCCAGCCGGCCGAGGATGTTTTCAGGCGCTCGCGGCAACGCGGCTCTCCAGCACTTTTTCGGGAGCGGGCACGGCCCGCATGATGTCGGCCACAAGCTTGTCGGCGGTGATGCCTTCGGCCAGCGCCTCGTAGGAGGGCACGACGCGGTGGCGCAGCACGTCGGCGGCGATGTCCACCACGTCGGCGGGAAGGACGTAATCGCGGCCGCGCAGGAAGGCGAGCGCCCGGCCGGCCTCGATCAGGCCGATGGTGGCGCGGGGTGACGCCCCGTAAAGAATAAAGCGCGACAGGTCGCCAAGGCCCGCCTTGCGCGGATCGCGGGTCGCCGCCACCAGCTTGACGGCATAGCTGACCAGCGAAGGATCGACATAGGTCTTGCGGGATTCCTGCTGCATCGCCAGCAGCTGTTCGGTGCTGGTCACCGCGCCGATATCGATGGCGGCGCCGGTGACGCGCTGCACGATGACAAATTCCTCGTCTTCATTGGGATAGCCCACCAGCACTTTCATCATGAAACGGTCGACCTGCGCTTCCGGCAGGGCATAGGTGCCTTCGGTCTCGATGGGGTTTTGCGTGGCCATCACGACAAAGGGCGATGGCACCCGGTGGCTTTCGCCGGCGATGGTGACCTGGCGTTCCTGCATCACTTCCAGCAGCGCACTCTGCACCTTGGCGGGGGCGCGGTTGATTTCGTCGGCCAGGACCAGATTGGCGAAAACCGGGCCCAGCACGGTGGAGAATTCGCCGGTCTTCTGGCTGTAGACGCGGGTGCCGACAAGATCGGCAGGCACCAGGTCGGGCGTGAACTGGATGCGCTTGAAGCTGCCGCGCATGGCGCGGGCAAGAGTCGAGACGGTCAGGGTCTTGGCAAGCCCCGGCAAGCCTTCGACCAGCAGGTGGCCGCCGGCCAGCAGCGCCACCAGGACGCGTTCCAGGAAATGGTCCTGGCCGACGACGATCTTCTTCACTTCATAGAGAAGATGCTCAAGATCTTTATGTCTTTCATTGGCATGCGCACCACTGGTCATGTCACGATACCTTTTTTAAAGCGGATTGTTCCCCGCCGCCCTGGCGGCATTCTCGATCGGCACGGCGAAGGCCATGCCGGCAAAGACGTGCAGTCCTGTGGGATTGTAGATTGCAGTGACGATGCCCACCACTTCACCGTCGCGGTTGACCAGCGGCCCGCCGCTGTTGCCGGGATTCACGGCCGCATCGAACTGGATCAGATTGGACAGCGCGGGCTTTTCCTTGTCGGTGGGGTCTTCGAAGCTGCGCTTCAGGCCTGCCACCACGCCGGAGGAAACCGAGGGGCCGATGCCGAAAGGAAAGCCCACCGCAACCACCATGTCGCCCGGCAGCAGGTCGCGGGTCGAGGCCATCGCCGCCGGCTTGAGTTCATCGGGCAGCTTGGTGGCGCGGATCATCGCCAGGTCGTTTTCCGGCTGGGTGGACACCAGCATGGCGCCCGACTTGCTGCCATCCGCGAACACAACCACCCAGCGGTCGGTGGAGGAGACGACATGCAGATTGGTGAGGATGTCGCCCTTCTCGGTGATCACCACGCCGCTGCCGACGGTATCGTAATGCTGCTCGGCGTCCCTGGCGGAGGGCGCCTTGGTGAGCTCGTCCTTGGTTTTGGGTTTTTCCTGTGGCGTCTTCACACCCTGCTTGCGCGCTTCGGCGGCTTCGGCCTTGGCGATGGCGGCGGCATGCTCGGGCGAATAATAGCCTTCCACCCGCACCACCGACTGCGCGATGAGGGCGGCGGCGATGGTGCTTTCCGCCCGGCCAGGCGGCGTGTTGGCCAGCGTGTATTTCACGGCGCCGTCCAGTTCGTACTGGGTCAGCGCCCGCGGGATGGGATAGATCATGCGCCAGCCCGTCACCACCAAAAGCGTGACCAGCACGGCGGCGGCGGCGGGAACGATGCGATCATGACGGGCGCAAAATGCCCTGGTTTTTTGCCAGAGCAGCGTACCCAGGCGCGGACCCTGGTCCTCGGGTTCCCACAAGGCCTCGCGTTCCGGCATGACGCTGCCGGGCGCCGCCGAACGCCGTCTTGTGGCGCGGCTGTAAAGGGCTTTGCGCTTCATGCCGGTCATGCCGCAATCCACCGATAAAGTGCCGGAAAGCCTATGCCAGCCAGCCGCAATAGGCAAAACGTCCCGGCCCGGCCGCACGGCCGATAATTTGTCGTGTTTTCCGGGGACCTTGGGGGCGAAATTGTCTCAGCCACCCGGCTCGAAAGCAGCGGGCGCGGTTGCTACTGTGCAGGCACATGGGGATTGGGCAAAAAACTGCCGAACAAAAGCCGGTCAGCGAAGACCGCGCCGCCATCCGCCTTTTGGGGCGGCTGCTGGGCGAGGTCATCCGCGAGCAGCACGGGTCCAAAGCGTTCGACCTGGTGGAAGATATACGCCGCCAGTCGGTGGGCGATTACCGCGCCGGCGCAGGGGAACTCGCGCTGGACCGGCTGCTGGTCGGCCTCTCCCAGCCCGACATGCTGCTGCTGATCCGGGCCTTTACCATCTTCTCCCAGCTCGCCAACACGGCAGACGACCATGCCTTGCGCCGCCAGACCAAGGCGTTGGGCTCGGGCCCGGTGCAGCGGCTTGAGACATCCGCCCGGCTGAGCGCCAAGCGCGTCAGGGCGTTCCTGAAGGATGCGTTGTTCGTGCCGGTGATCACGGCGCACCCCACCGAGGTGCGGCGCAAATCCATCCTGGACCGCGAGACCGAGATCGGCCAGCTGCTGGAGAACCGCGAGCGCGCCAGCGCCCAGACCAGCGAGCAGGCCGAGATCGACGCCCAGCTCAAGCGCGAGATCCGCATCCTGTGGCAGACGCGCATGCTGCGCGACACCCGCATCCAGGTCAGCGACGAAATCGACAACAATCTTTCCGTTTTCTCGCGCACCTTCCTGACACAGGTGCCGGCCGTCAAACGCAGGCTGGCGCGGCTGTTCCAGCTGGACGGCGAGATGATGGCCTTCCTGCGCCCCGGCTCCTGGGTGGGCGGCGACCGCGACGGCAATCCCAATGTCTCGCCGCAGACGCTGGATTATGCGGTGCGCCACCAGGCCGAGCTGGTGCTGGATCACTATTTGTCGGAAATCCATGCCCTGGGCGCGGAGTTGTCGCTGTCGGATTCACTGGTCTCAACCAGCGCCAACCTGAAAAAACTGGCCGCCTCACCCGCCGACATCTCGGTGCATCAGGGTGACGAGCCTTATCGCCGCGCCCTGGTGGCCTGTTACGCCCGCATGGCGGCGACCCGCATGGCCCTGCTGGGACGCGGACCGTCGCGCGCCGCGCGCTACAAGGCGGACGCCTATGCCGGCCCGGAAGATTTCGCCGCCGACCTGGACATCATCGCCGCCTCGCTGAAGGAAAGCGGCGACGCGGACCTGGCGGAAGGACGGCTGCAGAATTTGCGCGAGGCCATCAGCGCCTTCGGATTTCATCTTGCCACCATGGATGTGCGCCAGAATTCCGACGTGCATGAACGCGCCGTTGCCGAACTGCTGAAAGTGGCGGACGTCTCGCAGGATTACCTGTCGCTGGACGAAGCCGCCCGCAGCGCCCTGCTGCTGGGCGAGCTTTCCCATGCCCGTCCACTGCGTTCGCCTTACGCCCAATATTCCGAGGAAGCCACGCGCGAGCTGGCGATTGCCGACATGGCGGCGCAGCTCAAGACCCGTTTTGGCGCTGCCGCGGTGGAAAATTATGTGATCTCCAAATCGGCGACGCCGTCCGACCTGCTGGAAACCGCGCTGCTGATGAAGGAAGCAGGCCTCTTCCTGCCCGGCGCCCAGCCCAAAGCATCCCTGCGCATCGTGCCCCTGTTCGAAACCATCGACGATCTTCGCCGCAGCGCCGATGTGATGGGAGAGTATTTCGACCAGCCCCTCATCCGCGCCATGATTGCCGCCCAGGACAATTTGCAGGAAGTGATGATCGGCTATTCCGACAGCAACAAGGATGGCGGTTATGTCACCTCCAACTGGGAAATCCGCGCCGGCATCGCGCGGCTGGTGGCGCTGGGCCAGGCGCGCGGCATCCGCATGCGCTTCTTCCATGGCCGCGGCGGCGCGGTGGGCCGCGGCGGCAGTTCCAGCTTCGACGCCATTCGCGCCCTGCCCACCGGCGCATCGCATACCGGCATCCGCATCACCGAACAGGGCGAAGTGGTGGCGTCGAAATATGGCGACCCGGAAATCGGCCGCGCTTCGCTGGAAACCATTGTCGCCGCCGCGCTGCTGGCGGAACTGTCCCCGGAAGGCGACGCCGCCGACGGCAAGGATGGCGCCATGCTGGCCGCCTTCAGCGAAGCGGCATATGGCGCCTATCGCGGGCTGGTCTATGACACACCCAATTTCGAAGTCTATTTCCGCCAGGCCACGCCGCTGCTGGAAATCGCCGATTTGAAGATCGGTTCGCGCCCCGCCTCCCGCAAGCAGTCAGGCCGCATCGAGGATCTGCGCGCCATTCCCTGGGTGTTTTCCTGGTCCCAGGCGCGCGTCATGCTGCCGGGCTGGTATGGTTTTGGCACCGCCGCCGACAAGATCGGCCTGGAAGAATTGCGCGCCTTGTTCAAGAGCTCGCCTTCCCTGCGCACCACCATCGCCAACATGGAAATGGTGCTGGCAAAATCCTCCATGCCCATCGCGAGGCGCTATGCCGACCTGGTCGAAGACCGCGCTTTGGCCAATGCCGTCACCGCCCGCATCGAGGCGGAATGGCACGACACGGTGGAAGCGGTGCTGGTGATCAGCGGCCAGACCAGCCTGTTGCAGAATGATCCACGCCTCAAAGCCTCGATCGAGAGCCGGCTGCCTTACGTGGACGCGCTCAACCATTTGCAGGTGGACCTGCTGCGCCGCCGCCGCGCCGGCGACGCCAATGCCGACATCCATCACGGCATTCACATGTCCATCAACGGCGTTTCGGCGGGCCTGCGAAATTCGGGCTAGGAATGGCGGAAAAGCGCCTTTTCCTTCCCGCGCGAAACCGCGCATAGCCACTTTGCCGCACTGCAATCGGGCAATTCAGGCTTACATTCCAAGCATGAAAAACGATGTCACCATGAAACTGGCCGGTCGCCGGGCGCTTTTGGGAAAATGTCCCAATTGCGGCCAAGGCAAATTGTTCCGCGCCTATCTCAAGCAGGTGGATGCCTGCAGCGCCTGCGGCGAACGCTTCGCCGACATCCGCGCCGATGACGGCGCACCCTGGCTGACGCTGATCGTGGTCGGCCACATTTTCATCCCGGTGATGCTGGTGTTCGTGGCCATGAGCACCATGTCCACCTGGACCCAGGCCGTGCTCTGGTCGCTGATCTTTGCCGGCCTCTGCCTTGCGGTGCTGCCGCGCGCCAAGGGCCTGTTCATCGCCATTTTGTGGCTGACCGGGGCCCCGGGCAGCAAAGCGGCCTGAGCCAATCATTCCGCATACAGATTAAGAGCCGGGCACGCTGTCATCGCCTTGGCGCGGCCCGGCAAAATTCCTTGCGCAGGCGGCTTGCGCCAGCGTTCAATCGGTGGGACGAGTAACGCTTCGAACCCCCCGGAATCACCATGGAAGAAAGTTTCCGCAAAGCGGCCCTGGACTATCACCGCCTCCCCCAGCCGGGAAAATTGTCGGTGCAGCCCACCAAGCGCATGGCGACCCAGCGCGACCTGGCCCTGGCCTATTCCCCGGGTGTGGCCGCCGCCTGCGAAGCCATTGCCGCCGATCCGTCCCAGGCCCGCAACCTGACCGCCCGCGCCAACCTGGTGGCGGTGATCACCAACGGCACCGCCGTGCTGGGGCTTGGCAATATCGGGCCGCTGGCCGCCAAGCCGGTGATGGAGGGCAAGGCTGTCCTGTTCAAGAAATTCGCCGGCATCGATGTCTTCGACCTGGAAGTGGACTGCAACGACCCGGACCGCTTTGTCGAGATCGTCGCCTCGCTGGAGCCGACCTTCGGCGGCATCAACCTGGAAGACATCAAGGCGCCGGAATGTTTCGAGATCGAGCGCAAGCTGCGCGAGCGCATGAAGATCCCCGTCTTCCATGACGACCAGCATGGCACCGCCATCGTCGTGGCCGCCGCCATCCGCAACGGATTGCTGCTGCAGGGCAAGACATTTTCCGACATCAAGCTGGTGACATCGGGCGCGGGCGCAGCCGCGCTGGCGGTGGTGGACCTGCTGGTGGCGATGGGATTGCCCGTGGCCAATGTCACGCTGACCGACATCAAGGGCGTGGTCCATGCCGGCCGCGACAAGGACATGCCCGCCAACATGGCGCGCTATGCCAAAAAGACCGACGCCCGCACCCTTGGCGAAGTGCTGGTGGGAGCGGACGTCTTTTTGGGACTGTCGGCGCCCAATGTGCTGAAAAAGGAATGGCTGCCGCAGATGGCGCCAAAGCCCCTGATCCTGGCGCTGGCCAATCCCGATCCGGAAATCCTGCCCGAGCTGGCCAAGGAAGTGCGCCCCGACGCCATCATCGCCACCGGGCGGTCTGACTATGTCAACCAGGTCAACAATGTCCTGTGCTTTCCCTTCGTGTTTCGCGGCGCGCTGGACGTGGACGCTTCGACCATCAACGAGCCGATGAAGGTTGCCGCGGTGGAAGCCATCGCGGCGCTGGCCCGCGCCGAAGGATCGGATGTGGTGGACCAGGCCTATGGCGGCGCCATGATCGGCTTTGGTCCTGAATACATCATTCCCAAGCCTTTTGATCCGCGCCTGATCCTGCATATCGCCCCCGCCGTGGCGAAGGCGGCGATGGATAGCGGCGTGGCGCGGCGGCCGATTTCCGATTTCCACGCCTATGAGCGCGAGCTGGAGAAATTCGTCTACCGCTCCGGCCAGCTGATGCGGCCGGTGTTCGAAATCGCCCGCCGGGCGCAAAAGCGCGTGGTCTATGCCGAGGGCGAGGAAGAACGCATCCTGCGCGCCGTGCAGACCGTGGTGGACGAAAGGCTGGCGCGTCCGATCCTGGTGGGCCGCCGCGCCGTGATCCAGGACAAGGCCGCCAAGCTTGGCCTGCGGCTGGATTTCATCCGCGACGTGAACATCATGGACCCCGATGCGGACGAGGAATTGTTCGCGCCGCTGCGCCGCCGCTACCAGCAGATCGTGGAACGGCGCGGCGTGACGCCCGATGCCGCGGCGCGCTGGCTGCGCACAAGGCGGGCCATCGCTGCCGCCATCCTGCTGGAAACCGGCCGCGCCGATGCCGCCCTGGTGGGCGGGCTTGGCGACTGGCTGCGCCAGTACAAGCAGATCCAGCCCATCATTCCCCATACCGGCGCCAGCCGCACTTATTCCCTGTCCAGCCTGATCCTGCCCAACGGCGTACTGTTCTTCTGCGACACGCATTTGAACCAGGACCCCACGGCGGAACAGGTGGCGGAAATGACCATCCTGGCGGCGAAAGCGGTTCGCCGCTTCGGGCTTACACCGAAGGCGGCGCTGGTTTCGCATTCCACCTTTGGCGCCTCCGCCGCGCCATCGGCCCGCAAGATGCGCGAGGCGCTGCACCTGATCCATGCCCAGGCCCCGGAGCTGGAAGTGGACGGCGAAATGCATGCCGATGCGGCGCTGAGCGAAGCGCTGCGCGGACGGCTTGTTTCCTCCAGCCCGCTCAAGGGCAGCGCCAATTTGCTGATCATGCCCACGCTGGATGCCGCCAATATCGCGCTGACATTGCTGTCGGCGGCGACGGAAGCGCTGCTGGTGGGGCCCATGCTGCTGGGCATGTCCAAGCCCATCCATGTCATGGTGCAGTCGGTGACGGCGCGCGGCATCGTCAACATGACGGCGCTGGCCGCCGCCCAGGTCGGGCAGACCGATTAGCTAGTTCGGCTTCAGCGCGTCAATGCGGATCGCGGCCTGCAAAGGCTGGTCGCGCGCCAGTTCGAATTCGCCTGCCGGCATCGCGTTGCTGGCCAGTATGAAGGCGGTCAGGTCGGTGGCGCTGACCCGGCTGAGCTTGCCCGGATCATCCGCCGGCATGGTGGTACGGATGCGGTCCACCAGATTGGCGACATTCTCGCCATTCCAGTTGGAAAGGAAGGACGATCCCGACAGCGCCGGCGCCATCTCGATCCCGGCCAGATTGTCGCCATGGCATCTGGCGCAATTCTCCGTGAACAGCACCTTGCCGCGCTCAGCCTGGGCGGCAGTGTAAACGCCGCTCCATGCCGAACGGGTTTCCTGCGCCGCGGCGGTGAGGGCGAAAACAGCAAAAGCCGCGGACATCACAAAAAGTCTTTTCATCACGACCTCGGCAAGCGATAGGCCAGAAGCTCGGCCGAGGTGCTGCCGCCACCCGTTGCCACCACCAGATATTGCTCGCCACCCAGCATATAGGTCATGGGCGAGCCGGTTTGCGGCGCAGGCATATAGACCGCGCCCTTTTCCTCGCCCGTGGCCTTGTCATAGGCGCGCAGCATGGCGCCGCGCGCGCCCGTCGGCGTGATGGCGAAGCCGGCTTCGCCGCAGATCACCAGGGACTTGGTGCAGAGCGGACCCAGCAGGCCCGGACGGCCGGTGCGGGGAATCTTCAGGCCTTTCAGCGCCGGATGGTTCTTGATGTTATCCGGCGTTTCGCCATGGGCGATCTGCCAGGCATGCTCGCCCTTGGTCAGGTCGATGGCGGTAATGCGGCCATAGGGCGGCTTGAGGAGCGGCAGGCCCTGCACCGTGGGAGCGCCGCCGCCTTCACCGTCACCACCACCGGCCGCAGGCGCGGCAGCGCGCGCCGCAGGCGCGGGGCGCGGCGCCCCCATCGGCCTGGTGGGTTGCACCGCCTGCCCCGGAACGCCGCTGACATAGTCAAAGTCGGAAACGTCCGTATTGGAATTTTTGATGACACCATAATTGGAGACGATGCTCTGCGAAAAGACATAGACGATATGCGTGTCGGGATCATAGGCGCCGCCTGGCCAGTTGGTGCCGCCCGTAGAGCTGGGCGCGTGCAGCGTGCCGCGATTGCCGCCCGCCACCGCCAGGGTCGGCGGTGTCCACATGCCGCCAATTGTGTAGTTCTTCACCAGCTTTTCCGCTTCCGCGCGCAGGGCGGGCGTGAAATCGATCAGGTCGTCGATGCTGACGCCCTGACGGTCATAGGCGGGCGGCTTGGAAGGCACCGGCTGGGTGGGCGCATACCATTCGCCCGGCACATTTCCCTTGGGCACTTTGGTTTCGCGGATGGGCCAAACCGGCTCGCCGGTCTCGCGGTTCAGCACATAGAGGAAAGACTGCTTGGTGGGCTGCGCCAGCGCCTTGACGGTTTTGCCATTGACGGGGATGTCGCACAGGATGGAGGCGCAGGGAATGTCATTGTCCCACAGCCCGTGATGGACAAGCTGGTAATGCCATTTGCGCTGGCCGGTTTCGGCATCCACCGCCACGATGCTTTCGCCAAACAGCGCATTGCCCGCGCGATACTGGCCGTTGTAATCGCCCGTGGGCAATTCCACCGGCAGATAGACAAGGCCCAATTCGGGGTCGGCGGACATCTGCGCCCAGACGCCGGCATTGCCGGTCGCTTCCGCCTGGCCCGGCACCGCCCAGCTGTCATAACCAAACTCGCCCTTGCGCGGGATGGTGTGGAAAATCCATTTGCGCTTGCCCGTCCGTACATCGAAGCCGCGCACATAGCCATTGACGTTCTTGCGGGTGCGCGGCGCGCCGCCCGACAGATGCGCCGCGCCCACCACCGCCACATCCTTGATGATCATGGGGGTGGAATGCAGTCCCACTTCGCCCGTGACGAGGTCGATCTCCTGATCGTCATCCTTCTTCAGGTCCACCACGCCATTGACGCCGAAATCCTGCACCGGAATGCCGGTAGTGGCGTCCAGGGCCACCAGTTGATAACCCGGCGTGACATAAAGAATGCGCGCCTCGTTGCCGTCGGTCCAATAGGACACGCCATGGCCGGAATATTGCCGCGGCGCATTCCTGCCCCGCTCGCCTTCATCCAGGCTGTGCATCCAGATCATTTCGCCGCTGGCGGCGTCCAGCGACACCACGGCGCGGCGCGAACCGGCGGTGGTGTAGAGCTTGCCCTTGATCAGCAGCGGCGTGGTTTCATAGACATATTCGGGACGGGGCCCCAGCATGTCGGGCTTGAAGCGCCAGGCCAATTCGAGGTCGTTGAAGTTCTTGGCGTTGATCTGCTCCAGCGGCGCGTAGCGGTTGCTGGCGGCGGTGCCGGCGTAATAGCGCCATTCGGTGTCGGCCGGCTTCGCCGCCCCTTGCGCAAAGGCCGATGTGCGGCCCAGCAGGGCGGCGACAAACGGGAAAGACAAAACCATCCGGCGGGAAAGATCGCGCATGAACACCCTCAAATAATTTATGGAGCAGCCCGCCCCTTTTTCTTGATTATAGCGGGGAAGCGCGCGGCGTCGAGGGCTATCGCAACTGCGAAGAATCAGGCCGGAACGGCAAATGCCTTGGGCTTTTCACCGCTCTGCGCCGCTTCGGCCATCTTGATATAGGCCGCTTCGATATTGCGGCAGAAGCGCGCGGCATCGAAGAGGGGCGCGGTTTTAATGTTCTTCGCCAGCTTTTCCTTCAGCGCCTGGAGCTTCCTGGGCTCCTGCGCCAGGGACAGCGCCAGCGCTTCATAGGCGCTGCTGTCGCTGGTGACCAGTTCCGGCAGGCCGACAGCATTGAGCAGGCTTGCGCCCACCCGTCCGGCGAAAGCGGTGCCAAGCTGCGTCACCATCGGGACGCCGCACCAGAGCGCATCGCTGGCAGTGGTATGGGCGTTGTAGGGCTGGGTATCCAGCACCAGGTCGGCCAGGCAAAGCCGCCCCAGATGCTCGGCATGCGCCAGCTTGGGCGCGAATATGAGGCGCGCCGGATCGATGCCGCGCGCCTGGGCCTGGCGGCGCAGGGTTTCGTTGGCGCCATCATCCAGCAGCCACAGCACGCTGCCCGGCACCTTTTCCAGCAGCCGCATCCACACGTCGAACACCGGCGCGGCAATCTTCCAGCTGTTGTTGAAGCTGTTGAAGACAAAGCCTTCGGCCGGCAGGCCGGCCTGGACGCGGCTGGGCACCTTGCCGATCACGCGGGCCGGATCATTGGGCTGGTAGGTATCGGGCAACTGAACGATTTGTTCGCAGAAGAAAGGCTGCTGGTCCATCGGCAGGATGACGGGATCGGCGATGACATAGTCCATGAAGCTGGCGCCCATGGTGCCGGGGAAACCCAGATAATTGACCTGCACCGGCGCCGGCGTGCGGGCGAAGATCCCGGGCCGCGCATGTTCGGTGTAGCCTTTCAGGTCGATGACGATATCGGCTTCCAGCTTGCGGATCAGGGCGGCGGCTTCGCCATCCTGCAACTTGCGCACGTCGTGGAACTGGTCGAACGCCTTTTTCAACCGCTCGCGCACGTCGCTTTTCTCGTCCGGGCCGAACGAAAGGGCGATCACCTCGAAACGCGAACGGTCATGGCGCTCGAACAGATCGGCCATCAGGCGCGCCGTGGCGTGGGCGTGGAAATCGTTGGAGACATAGGCCAGGCGGATTTTCGGATGCGCGTAAGGGGCGGGCCGCGTCTGGGCCGGCATCACCGGCAGGAAGTCATGGATATAATGCTCGGCGCTGACGCGCAGCAGGGCCGGATCGGACGAGATTCCCGAAAAGGCGAAAGGCGGCATGACGGATTTGCCGCTGCGCACACTTTCCTCCAGCCGGGGCCTCAGGCTTTCCAGTTCCGCCCAATCGCACAGCATCAGGGCGGAATAGGCCAAGCCGCCCAAAAGGTATTTGTGGTCGGGCGCCACCGCTTCCAGCTTGCGGAATTCGCGGCTGGCTTCGGCGTAGCGCTTGAGGTCCTGCAGGGTCGAGCCGGCATTGGACAAGGTGTCGGCATGGCGCGGATCAATCGCCAGGGCGCGGGCGAAACTGCCCATCGCCTCTTCCAGCCGCACTTCGGCGCGCAGCACGCTGCCGCGGTTGTTCCAGGCCTGGGTGAATTTGGGGTTGCGCGCCACCGACTCGTCATAGGCGGCAAGCGCTGCCTCGTTGCTGCCGGTATTGTGGAGCGCCACACCGCGATTGTACCAGCCTTCGGCATGCTCGGGCGCCACTTCCAGCGCCTTGTCATAGCTGGCCAAGGCTTCATCATAGCGCTGCAAATCGTTGAAGGCAGCGCCCTGGTTGTTCAGGCTCTGCATATGCCTGGGCTGGAGTTCCAGGGCGCGGGCGAAACTGGCCAGCGCCTCCTCCTTGCGTTCCAGATTGCGCAGCACCGCGCCGCGGTTGTTCCAGGCATCCGGAAAATCCGGGCTGAATTTCACGGCATTGTCATAGGCGGCCAGCGCTTCGGCGTTGCGGCCAAGGTCCTGCAACGCCACGCCGCGATTGTACCAGACATCGCCGCGGTTCGGGAGCAGCGCTTCGGCCTTGTCGTAGCAGGCCAGCGCATCTTCCGTGCGGCCAGTCTCGGCCAGCAGCGCGCCGCGGCGGAGCCAGGCTTCGAAAAATCCAGGGTTCAACGTCAGGGCCGATTCAAAATCCGCCATCGCGGCCTCGATCTGGCCGGTTTCGCGCAACAGGTCGCCGCGAAACAGGAAGGCGATGGGCTGGTCTGCGCGCTGGTTGAGAAAGGCATTGAAGCTGCGCAGCGCGTCCTGGCTGCGGCCGGCGTCCTTCTGGGTCACGGCCATGCAATAGATGGCCTCATTGAGGTCGGGCTGGATGCTGAGCGCCCGCTCATAGCTGGCCACCGCATCGTCGGTGCGCTTCAGGTGCTGCATCGCCATGCCATGATGCATCCAGACATCGGCGCGGTTGGCATTGATGCTCAAGGCGGCGGTCAGCAGCTTGCGGGCTTCCTCGAGATGGCCCAGCTGGATCGCCACCATGCCCATGTGATGAATGGCGTCGAAATCCGACGGCACGATTTTCAGGATGCCGCTATAGGCAGCGGCGGCTTCTTCAAAGCGGCCGCTATGGAACAGACCACTGGCCCGCGCCCGCAACTGCTCCAGGACGGTTTGGCCGGTGGCGCTCATCTGGCGGAGACTTTGTCCAGGGCCGCAAGGATGGCATCGGCCATCGCATTGGTGCCCACCTTGTTCATGCCAGGCTGCATGATGTCGCCGGTGCGAAAGCCCTCGGCCAGCACGCAATCCACGGCCTTTTCCAGCAGCACGGCGTCGTCGCTGCGGTTGAAGGAATAGCGGAAGGCCATCGCCAGCGACAGGATGGAGGCGATGGGATTGGCAAGGCCCTTGCCCGCGATGTCCGGGGCGCTGCCATGGATGGGTTCATACAGCGCACCCTGCTTGCCGTTCGGCGCCTTGGCGCCCAGCGAAGCGGACGGCAGCATGCCGATAGAGCCGGTGAGCTGCGCCGCCTCGTCCGACAGCACGTCGCCAAACAGATTGTCGGTCACCATCACGTCGAACTGCTTGGGATTGCGCACCAGCTGCATGGCCGCGTTGTCGGCCAGGATATGGTGCAGCTCGACATCCGGGTAATCCTTGGCGACTTGCGTTACCACCTGGCGCCACAGCACGCCCGTCACCATTACGTTGGATTTCTCGGCGGAGTGGAGTTTCTTGGCCCGCAACCGCGCCAGGTCGAACGCGACGCGGCAGATGCGGTCGATTTCGCTGGTGGTGTAGACTTGGGTGTCCACGGCGCGTTTCTGGCCATCGGGCAGCGTCGTGGTTTCCTTGGGCTCGCCGAAATAGACGCCGCCGGTCAGTTCGCGCACGATCAATATGTCGAGGCCCGAGACGATTTCCGGCTTGAGGGTGGACGCATCTTTCAACGCGTCGAAGCACAAGGCCGGGCGCAGGTTGGCGAACAGCTCAAGGTCCTTGCGCAGGCGCAGCAGGCCGCGCTCGGGCTTCTTCTCGAATGGCAGATTGTCCCATTGCGGCCCGCCCACCGCGCCGAACAGCACGGCATCGGCCTTCATGGCCTTGGCGATGGTGTCGTCGGGATCGGAACGGCCGGTCTTTTCATAGGCGGTGCCGCCGATCAGGGCTTCTTCCACCTGGAATTCGAACTTGCGGTTCTTCTGGAACCAGCCCAGCACGCGGCGGGTGGCGTCTATTACTTCCGGGCCGATGCCGTCACCGGGGGTCACGAGAATATTGAACATTGTCACACCCAGGGCGCCTGAACTTTGTGGTCTTTTTCGTATGTGGAGATCTTGTCCTCGCTGCGCAGCGTCAGGCCGATATCGTCCCAGCCATTGAGCAGGCATTGCTTGCGGAAAGCGTCGACCTCGAATTTGATCACGCCGCCATCGGGGCCGCGCAGTTCCTGTTTCTCCAGGTCCACCGAAATGCGGGCATTGGCGCCGCGTTCGGCATCGTCCATCAGCTTGTCCACTTCGGACTGCGGCAGGGTGATGGGCAAAATGCCGTTCTTGAAGCAGTTGTTGTAGAAAATATCCGCAAAGCTTGGCGCGATGACGCAGCGAATGCCGAAATCCAGCAGCGCCCAGGGGGCGTGCTCGCGCGACGAGCCGCAGCCGAAATTGTCGCCCGTCAACAGGATCTGCGCCTTGCGATAGGCCGGCCTGTTCAGGACGAAGTCCGCAATCTCGCTGCCATCGGCATTGTAGCGCATCTCATCGAACAGGGCCTTGCCCAGCCCGGTGCGGTGGATGGTCTTGAGGAATTGTTTCGGGATGATCATGTCGGTGTCGACATTGATCATGTTCAGGGGGGCGGCGATGCCGTCCAGGGTTTTGAATGGTTCCATAGCGGGCGGGACCATAATGGAGCCTTGGCCCCCGTGCCACCCGTTTTTTGCGGGGAAAACCGCCCTTTTACGAAGAACAGGAGACGCAAAGGCCGCCATATTCGGCTGCCGGGGGCGCGGCGAAAGCATCATCGCCCGGATGTGCGTCAAAAGGGCTTTGCACCAGGCGCAGGATCCGGTCCAGTGGGGCGCTATCGCCCTGGTCTTCCACGGCGCGGATGGCCGCTTCGGCCACCCAGTTGCGCAGGACATATTTCGGATTGACGGCGTTCATGGCTTTGCCCTGGTCGCCCTCGCCCGCCATGCGGACGCGATATCTGGCGAGCCAGACCGCGGCCTCGACCTGCACAGAGGAGAACAGCACCAGCCAGGCTTCGCCGGGGTCGGACAGTCCTCGGAAGATCAGCGTGTAATCGCCCTGGGCCTGGACCATCAGATTGAGCAGTTCGGCGATCAGCTTGTCGTCTTCAAGCCCCCGATCCTGCACAAGCCCCAGCTTGGCGCGCATCAGGGCGCGGTAGCGGGAGCGGAAAAGGGATTCATAAGTGTCCAGCGCCGCGATCAGGGTCGGGGTTGGGATCAGGCTGGACAGCGCCAGCGCCAGGGCGCGCAAATTCCAGTGCGCGATGGCCGGCTGCATGTCGAAGGCATAACGGCCCGTGTCATCGGAGTGATTGCAGATGAGGCCCGGCTCATAGGCATCCATGAACCCGAAGGGGCCATAATCAATCGTCAGGCCCAGGATGGACATATTGTCGGTGTTCATCACGCCATGGGCGAAACCGGCCGCCTGCCAGGCCGCAATCAGATGCGCGGTGCGTTTCACCACCTCGCCGAACCAGGCGGCATGGTCGCCGGAAAATTCCGGCATGTAGGTCTCGATGACATGGTCTGCCAGCAGCCGCACTTGCTCGTGGCGGCCGGTGTGGTGGAAATGCTCGAAATGGCCAAAGCGGATATGCGAGCGCGCCAGGCGGGTGATGACAGCGCCCGGCTCCGCCGTTTCGCGGTGAACCTGCTCGCCCGTGGCGATGACACAAAGAGCGCGGGTGGTGGGAATGCCCAAGCCAGCCATCGCTTCGCTGCAAAGATATTCGCGGATGCAGGAGCGCATCACCGCGCGGCCGTCGCCAAAGCGCGAATAAGGCGTCTTGCCGGCGCCTTTCAATTGTACGTCCCACAATTCGCCCTGCGGATTTCGCAGCTGCGCCAGAAGGAGGGCGCGGCCATCACCGAGTTGCCCGGCCCAGGCGCCAAACTGGTGC
Source organism: Alphaproteobacteria bacterium (assembly GCA_947475445.1). Taxonomy (GTDB): domain Bacteria; phylum Pseudomonadota; class Alphaproteobacteria; order Micropepsales; family Micropepsaceae; genus Rhizomicrobium. Next base: position 108,299 of record CANJLC010000004.1, on the reverse strand, counting down.
CCGGAATAGGCCATCGCCAGCGGCTCGCCGCCGGGAAAGGGACGGTGGCCGGAAAAGATTTCGGCAAATTCGGGAGTGGAAAATTCCCTGGGATCAAGCCCGATCAGCGCCGCCGCTTTTGCATTGGCATGGACCAAATGCGGCGCGGTGCCGGCCTTTTCCGGCGGCATTTTGGTATAAAAATCGCCGGGCAGCGCGGCAAAGACATTGTCAGGTTTGAACATTGGCTCAGCCTGAACGTTTCAAAGCCTGGATGCAATTTTCCAGTTCGCCCAGGAAACGCGAGCGGTCCTGCTTGCTGAAGCCGGCATGGCGGGTCTGGCCGCCGGGGGTCATTTCGCGCAAGTGCCGGCTGAGTTCGCGCATGCCCAGCGCCATGCCGATGCCTTCCGGCGTGAAAGCCTTGCCATTGGGACCCAGCACTTTGGCGCCCTTGTCGAGACAGCGCGACGCCAGGGGAATATCCGCGGTGATGCAGATGTCGCCCTTGGCGATGTGTTCCACGATCCAGTCGTCGGCGGCATCCGCGCCTTCGGCCACCGTGACATGGCGCAGCAACGGATTGGCCGATGGACGCAAGCCCCCGTTTGAAACGATGGTGACGGCGAGGCCATGCCGCGCCGCCACCTTTTCGACTTCCGCTTTTACGGGACAGGCATCCCCATCGACGTAAATCTGCATTTACGCAGCGGCATCACGCTTCTTGTCGCCGCCGCGCTTCCAGTGCGGGCGTGAACCATTGCGCTTGGCGGGCGCATGCGGGTTGTGCCCGCCCGGCTTGCCATTCGGCTTGCCGTGCCCACCGTTGCCGTGCCTGTGGCCATGGGGCGGACGCGTCTCGGCCTGGGCCTTGATCTGGTCAGGCGTCAGGTCGGGCAGGTCATGCGCCACCACGTCGATCTTCAGGCGGGTGAGCCTTTCGATGTCACGCAGGTAGGCGCGTTCCGAACCATCGCAGAAGCTGATGGCGCTGCCGCCGGCGCCGGCGCGCGCGGTGCGACCGATGCGGTGGACATAGCTTTCCGGCTCGTTGGGCAGTTCGAAATTGACCACATGGCTGATGTCGTCAATGTCGATGCCGCGGGCGGCGATGTCGGTGGCGACCAGGGCGCGGATCTTGCCGCTGCGGAACATGTCCAGCGCCCGCTGGCGGGCATTCTGGGACTTGTTGCCGTGAATGGCGTCGGAACTGACGCCGTTCTTGAGCAAATGTTCGGCCACCTTGTTGGCGCCATGCTTGGTGCGCGTGAAAACGATGACGCGGTTCATGGCCTCATTCTTCAGCAAATGCATCAGCAACTGGCGCTTCTGCATGGTCGGCACGTAATAGAGCGTCTGGGTGACGCGATCGGCGGTGCGGCCCTGCGGCGCCACTTCGATGCGTTCGGGTGTCTTGAGCATGTCACCGACCAGCTTGACGATATCGTCCGGCATGGTGGCGCTGAACAGCATGGACTGGCGATCCCTGGGCAGCATCGCCACGATCTTCCTCACATCGCGGATGAAGCCCATGTCGAGCATGCGGTCGGCTTCGTCGACGATGAAGGTGCTGACATTGCCAAGGTTGATCTGGCGCTGGTTGACCAGGTCGAGCAGGCGGCCCGGTGTCGCCACCAGGATGTCGACGCCGTTCTTGGTGGCGTTGATCTGGGAATGCTGGCTGACGCCGCCCAGGATCACGGCCATTTTGAGATTCAGGAAGCGGCCATAGGTGCGAAGGCTTTGCTCGATCTGCACCGCCAGTTCGCGGGTGGGCGCCAGGATCAGGCTCTTGGCTTCGCGTTGGCGGGGCGGCACATGGCCGATGGAAAGCTTCTGCAGCAGCGGAATGCCGAACGCGGCGGTCTTGCCGGTGCCGGTCTGGGCGATGCCCAGCAGGTCGCGGCCGGACAGCAAGGCCGGAATGGCCTTGGTCTGGATCGGGGTCGGGATGGTGTAATTCTCTGCCGCCAAAGCGCGCAGGATCGGCTCGGCAACGCCAAGCGTCGTAAAGGTAGTGTCAGTCACGATAGTCCTTAAAACCGGGAGAACGCGCCCAAAGGGGCGCGGGGCAACGGCTTGTTGCCGTCTTCCACGCACACTGGAGGGAACGGAGGTTTGCAATGAAATCCGGCGATGATGGCCAAAAGGCCTTCGTGCGGTCGCAGCGGATGGCCGGTGTATCCAGCGCTTCGCCCCATAAGTCAACCCACGCAGCGCTTTGATCTGTCGGGGAAATCGCTGTTTTTGGCCTTAACCGACTGTGGCCAAACGACAATGTTTGTTGCGTTGCAGCAGCATTTTTAGACCTTTTCCAGACCGTTAACCCCCGTTGCGAGTCCCCAGTTTCTGTAGTCATCATATTGACCGAGCGCCCACTCGCAGCCGGACGTGGGGCGCCTTTGGGGACACCGGCATGGGTGTGGCGTCGGTTCATGGGACATTTCGAGGGTGACAAGTCGCTCGCGCAGTCGAACGCGTCGGGCAAGATCAAATGGTATAACGGCACCAAGGGCTATGGCTTTGTAACCCTGGACAATGGCGGTGACGCTTTCTGTCATGCCTCGGTGCTCGCCGCTGCCGGACACCAGGATTTGCCGCCGGGCGCCAGCCTGGTCTGCGACCTGGCGGATTCCCAGCGCGGCATGCAGGTGGTGGCCATCCACAGCGTCGACCTTTCCACCGCCGAGGCCCCTGCCCCGCGCGGGCCGCGTCGCGACTTCGATGGCGGCGGCGGACGTTTCGGCGGCGGCGGCGACCGTTTTGGTGGCGGCGGCGGTTATGGCGGCGGGTATCGCGACAACAACGCACCCTCAGGCCCCATGACCGAAGGCAAGGTCAAGTTCTTCAACGACCAGAAGGGCTTTGGCTTTGTCATGCCCGACAGCGGCAGCGGCGACATCTATCTGCATGCCAGCGCCCTGCGGCGTTCGGGGGTGCAGGCGGTGGAACCGGACCAGCGCATTCGCTTTTCCACGCGCCAGGGCAACAAAGGCGTGGAAGTGGACCGCGTCGAACTTCTTTAGGTCGCGCGCGCGACACCGGGCACGACGTCCGGGTCTGCTTCGACTTCCTTCAGCTTCTCGCGGGCGGCAGCGGCTTCGCGCTGCTTGTTCCACATCGAGGCGTAATGGCCACCCATCGCCAGAAGCTCGCCATGGCGGCCGCGCTCGATGATCTGGCCGTGATCCAGCACCAGTATCTCGTCGGCGTCGATCACGGTGGAAAGCCGGTGGGCGATCACCAGCGTGGTGCGGCCCTGTGAAACCTGTTGCAGCGCGCCCTGGATTTCCCGCTCGGTGCCGGTGTCCAGCGCGCTGGTGGCTTCGTCCAGCATCAGGATGGGCGGGTTCTTCAGGATGGTGCGGGCAATGGCGACGCGCTGCTTTTCGCCGCCCGACAGTTTCAGGCCGCGCTCACCCACCATGGAGTCATAGCCCTGCGGCAGGAGCGTGATGAACTTGTCGATCTGCGCCAGCCGGGCGGCATCCTTGATTTGCGCCTCGCTGGCGCCGATGCGGCCATAGGCGATGTTGTACTTGACCGTGTCGTTGAACAGCACCGTGTCCTGCGGCACGATGCCGATGGTGGCGCGCAAGCTTTCCTGCGTCACGTCGCGGATATCCTGGCCGTCAATCGTCACGCTGCCTGACTGGATGTCGTAGAAGCGGTACAGGATGCGGCTGATGGTGGATTTGCCCGCACCGGACGGACCGACCACCGCCACCGTCTTGCCGGCGGGCACGGTGAAGCTGACACCCTTGAGCACAATGCGTTCGGGATCATAGGCGAACACGACATTGTCGAAGATGATGGCGCCGCCGCTCACCGCCAGAGGCTTGGCGCCGGGCTTGTCCTTCACTTCCTGGGGCCGGCGCAGCAGGCGGAACATGGCGTCCATGTCCACCAGCGACTGGGTGATCTCGCGATAGACCGTGCCGAGCAGGTTCAGCGGCTGGTACAGCTGCATCAGGATGGCGTTGGCCATCACGAAATCGCCGACCGTAAAGCGGCCATCCTTGATGCCCAGCGCCGTCAGCATCATCACCGCGCCCATGCCCAGCGCCATGATGGTGGCCTGGCCGGTGTTCAGCACGGATAGCGAGATCTGCGACTGGATGGAGGCGGTGGAGTATTTCTCCATCGATTTGTCGAAGCGGATCGTCTCGTGCTTCTCGTTGCCGAAATATTTGACGGTTTCGAAATTGAGCAGGCTGTCCACCGCCTTGGTGTTGGCGTCGGTGTCGCTCTGGTTCATGTCGCGGCGGAAGGCCACGCGCCAGCGGGTGATGGCGAAAGTGAACCAGGTATAGAGCACCACCATCACGAGGGTGACGAGCGCAATGGTCCAGTCCAGCTTGACCACCATGATGATGCTGAACAGCAAAAGCTGGAAGATGGTGGGGAAGATGCTGAACAGGGCGAAGGACAGCAGAGAGTCGATGCCCTTTACGCCGCGGTCGATCACCCGCGACAGGCCGCCGGTCTTGCGTTCCAGGTGAAAGCGCAGCGACAAGGTATGGATATGGCCGAAAGTCTGCACCGCCACCTGGCGCATGGCATGGTACAGCACCTTGGCGAAGATACCGTCGCGCAGCTGCCCGAAGGCCTGCATCATGATGCGCGCCACCACATAGGCGCCAACCAGGGCCAAGGTGGCGCCGATGGCCAATGCCGAGACCGGCTTGACCGACAGCTGGTCGGTAACCTGTCCCATCAGCAGCGGGAACCAGGCGGTGGCCGCAATGCCCAGCATCATGCAGAGCAGCGATACAAAGACGCGCAGGCGCAGGCCCCGGTTGGCCGGCCACAGATAGGGCATCAGGATCCAGAGCGGCCGGAAGGAAGGCGCGTCACCTTCTTCGACGGGATGCGCCATCGGCTAGCGGCCCATATCCGCACCGCCAAAGGTGACATAGCCGGCGGCCAGCGCGATCAGGGCAACAACAAGGAATACGACAAGCCAGCGGCGCACTTTTTATCCTTTGGATATGCTCCGAACTTCTTTAGGAAGATGCCGCAATCCGCGCAACCCTTTAAGGTTCATGGCCAAGCCAGATCCCGCAAAACGGCCCGCAATCTGCGTTTTTTGCGGATCGTCCTTTGGCAACAATCCGCGTTTTCGCGACGCCGCCCGCCAGGTGGGCAGCGACATCGCGGGTCTGGGCTTTTCGCTGGTGTTTGGCGGCGGCGGGCTGGGGCTGATGGGCGACGTCGCCGCCGCCGCCCTGGCGGGGGGCGCCGAGGCGCAGGGCATCATTCCGGCCTTCCTGAAAGACCTGGAGGGCGTGGTTTCGGCAGAGGAAAAACTGATCGTCACGCCCCATATCCAGGAGCGCAAGGCGCTGATGCTGGACATGTCGGATGCGTTCGTGGTGCTGCCGGGCGGACTTGGCACCTTTGACGAATTCTTCGAAGTGGCGACCGAAGCCCAGCTGGGCGTGCACAAGAAGCCCATCATCGTGGTGAATGTGGACGGTTATTTCAACGCGCTGGATAGCATGCTGCATTCCATCATCGCGGCGGGCTTCGCCAAGCCGATGGTGCTGGAACTCTACCATTTGGCCGATGGACCGGACGCGGCGCTGAAGCTGCTGGAAGGCCTGCTGAAGCCCTAGACCTTCGCGCCGTCCCGATACAATTTGTAGATGATGGAATCTGTCAGCGCCTCGAAAGACGCGTCCACGATATTTTCCGACACGCCCACGGTGGACCATCGGTTGCCCCTGCCGTCGGCGCTTTCCACCATGACGCGGGTGACCGCTTCCGTGCCGCTGGTGAGGATGCGCACCTTGTAATCCACCAGCTTGAGGTCGGCGAGCAGGTCCGAATATTTGCCGAGGTCCTTGCGCAGTGCCGCATCCAGCGCGTTGACGGGGCCGTTGCCGCTGCCGACATTGTGCAGCAGCTTGCCCGCGACATTCAGATCCACCAGGCCTTCCGACGTGGTGACCAGCTCGCCCCTGGCGTTTTTCTTGCGCTCCACCGTGACGCGGAAAGATTCCACCGCGAAATAGTCCGGCACCTGGCCCAGCGCCCGGCGGGCCAGCAGTTCGAACGAGGCTTCCGCCCCGTCATAGGCATAGCCCAGGAATTCGCGCTGCTTGACGTCCTCCAGCAGGCGCGACACCCGCGCGTCCTTGGCATCCACGTCGATGCCGGCATCCGCCAGCCGCGACAAAAGGTTGGAACGGCCCGACTGGTCCGACACCGGGATGACACGCTTGTTGCCGACGCTTTCCGGCGGCACATGTTCATAGGTCTTGGGATCCTTCATCACGGCGGAGGAATGCAGCCCGCCCTTGTGGGTGAAGGCCGAAGCCCCGACATAGGCGGCATAGCGGTTGGGCGCGCGGTTGAGGATTTCATCCAGTAGGCGCGACAGATGGGTGATCTGGGCCAGGCTGGCGGCGCTGATGCCGGTTTCGAACTGGGACGCGTAGGGTTCCTTCAGTAGCAAATTGGGGATCAGGGCGCAGAGATTGGCGTTGCCGCAGCGCTCGCCCAGCCCGTTCAAGGTGCCCTGGATCTGGCGCGCACCGCCGCGCACGGCGGCAAGACTGACCGCCACGGCCTGCTCGGTATCGTTATGGGCATGGATGCCCAGCGCGGCGGCGGGCAGCTTGGCTTTGACCTCTGAGACGATGCGGTAAGCATCTTCCGGCATTGTGCCGCCATTGGTGTCGCACAACACCAGCCAGCGCGCGCCCGCCTCATGCGCGGCCTTGATGCAGTCCAGCGCATAGCCGGGATTGGCCTTGTAACCGTCGAAGAAATGCTCGGCGTCCAGCAGCGGCTCGCGCTTCTTGGCGGCCACGGCCTCGATGGAACGGGCGATATTTTCGATATTTTCTTCCAGCGAGATTTCGAGGGCGGTGCGGACCTGGTAATCCGACGTCTTGCCCACAAGGCAGGCGGCCTCGGCGCTGGAATCCAGCACCATCGCCAGCGAGGGATCGTTGGCGGCGCTGCGCCCAGAACGCTTGGTCATGCCGAAGGCGGTAAATCGGGCATGTTTCAAGGGCGGGCGTTCGGCAAAGAAGGCCGTGTCGGTGGGATTGGCGCCGGGCCAGCCGCCTTCAATGTAATCCAGGCCAAAGGCATCCAGCGCCAGCGCGATCTGGCGCTTGTCTTCCACCGAGAAATCAACGCCTTGCGTCTGCGCCCCGTCGCGCAGTGTGGTGTCGAACAGGTAAAGCCGTTCCTTGGTCATTTCTTGACTTCCCAGGTCGTGCCGCCCGGCCCGTCCTTCAACACTATGCCCTTGGAGAGCAGATCATCACGGATGCGGTCGCTCTCCGCGAAATTCTTCGCTGCCCGCGCCGCCAGGCGGGCTGCAATGGCATCGGCAATGGCGACGGTATCAGCCCTGGCTTTGGTCGAAATCTTCATCTGCACGTTGGAGAAGCCCAAAAAGCCAAGTCCGCCAGCCAGCGCCTTGTCATCGGCCTGGTGCAGGCTGGTGATGGCGGCGGGCGTATTGAGGTCATCGCTGAGGGCGTCGAAGAATTCATTGCTGGGGTCCGGATTGGCCAATGGCTCGGTCACGTCATACCAGCGTTCCAGCATCTTCCAGCTTTCCCGCAAGCCTGCCAGGGTGAAATCGATAGGCTGGCGGTAATGACTGCGCAGCATGTTGAAGCGCAGCACCTCGCCCGGCCAGTCGGCCAGCAGGTCGCGGATGGTGAAGAAATTGCCGGCGCTCTTTGCCATTTTCTCGCCTTCCACCTGCAGGAAGCCGTTATGCATCCAGACCGTGGCGATGGGTGCGCCGCCATGGCTGCATTCGCTTTGCGCGATCTCATTTTCGTGGTGGGGAAACACCAAATCGATGCCGCCGCCATGGATATCGAACGTATCGCCCAGATACTGGCCCGCCATGGCGCTGCATTCGATATGCCAGCCCGGCCTGCCCCGTCCCCAGGGACTATCCCAGCCCGGGGTTGCGGCGTCCGACGGCTTCCACAGCACAAAATCCATCGGGTTCTTTTTGTAGGGCGCCACTTCCACGCGGGAGCCGGCGATCATTTCATCCAGCGAGCGGCGGGCCAGCTTGCCGTAATCGGCTTTCGACGAGACATCGAACAGCACATGGCCATCAGCCGCATAGGCATGGCCGGAGGCAATCAGCTGCTCGATCATCGCCACCATCTGGGGGATATGCTCGGTGGCGCGCGGCATCACGCTGGGGGGCAGGCAGCCCAGCGCCGTGACATCTTCCATATAGATGCGCGCAGTTTCTTCCGTCAGCTCGCGGATGGGAATCTTGCGCTCGGCGGCGCGGGCGTTGATCTTGTCATCCACGTCGGTGATGTTGCGGACATAGCGCACATGGGCATCGCCATAGGTATGGCGCAGCAGCCGGAACAGCACATCGAACACGATGGCGGGACGGGCATTGCCGATATGGGCAAAGTCGTAAACCGTGGGGCCGCAGACATACATCCGCACATTCTTCGCATCCAGTGGCGTGAAGGCGTCCTTGGTCTTGGTCAGGGTATTGAACAGGCGCAGAGTCATGGCAAATCACCGGTGGGCGGTGTGAAAGTGACAAATTGTGAGGGCGAGCAGAAGGGTTTTTGCAGCGTCAGCTGCAAATCGAAATCCGGATGATGACGAAAGACGGCGTCACGCGGTTTTTCCTTCCAACCGGGCCAAGGCTTTGGCCCGCCCGATCAGGGGTAGCAGCTTTTTGAGTTCCGGTCCATCGCCCCGGCCGGTCAGGGCCAGCCGCAAGGGGTGAAACAGCCCCCTGCCCTTGGCCCCGGTTTGCGCACCCACCGCCTTGGTCCAGGCCGGCCAGGTGTTTTCGTCCCAGGGCTCCGGCGGCAAAAGGGCAGCGGCTGTTGCGGTCAGCCCGGCATCTTCGATCACCGGGGTCACGGGGCCGGTCACCATCAGGGCCAGACCGGCGGCATCGGAAAGCCTGGTGAGGTTGGGCTTGATCGCCTCCCACAGCGCCTCGGGGATATTCACGCGCGCGGCCACCGTTGCGTAAGGAAGCTGGTGGAGCGTTTTGGCATTCAGCGCCGCCAGTTCCTCGGGATCGAAATGGGCAGGGGCGCGGCCGATCTTTTCAAAGGCGAATTCCTTTGCGAGTTCATCCAGCGACAAGCGCGGTTCAACTGGATCCGAAGTGCCGATCTTGGCAAGGTAAGAGGCAACCGCCATGGGCTCCATGCCCTCTTCGCGCAGCTGCTCCAGCGACAGCGAACCCAGCCGCTTGGACAAAGCCTCGCCGCCCGCGCCGACCAGCAGCGGGAAATGCGCGAAGGCAGGCACCTTGGCATCCAGCGCCTGGAAAATCTCGATCTGCGCCGCCGTGTTGGTGACATGGTCTTCGCCGCGCACCACATGGGTAATGGCAAAATCAATGTCATCGGCAACCGACGGCAAGGTGTAGAGGAAGGCGCCATCCTCGCGCACCAGCACGGGATCGGACATAGTGGCGGTGTCAATCTCCACCGGCCCACGCACCATGTCAGTCCAGCCGGTTTTCTGGCAGGACAGCTTGAAACGCCAATGGGGTTTGCGGCCGTCCGATTCATGCTTCGCGCGCTGCTCATCGGTCAGCTTCAGGGCGCCGCGTTCGTAGATGGGCGGCTTGCGGCGGGCCTTGAGCAAGGCGCGCTGGCGGTCCAGTTCTTCTTCCGTCTCATAACAGGGATAGACGCGGCCGGCCGCCTGCAGGCGGTAAAAGGCGGTGCTGTAGAGTTTGATGCGGCCGAACTGACGGTCGGTGAGGTCGTGCTGGATGCCCAGCCAGGACAGGTCGCGGTAGATTGCGTCTTCAAAGGCCTTGGTGGAACGCGCCGCATCGGTGTCGTCGATGCGCAGCAGGAATTTTCCGCCCAGCCTGCGGGCGAACAGGTAATTGAGCAGCGCCGTGCGGGCATTGCCGACATGCAGCAAACCGGTGGGTGACGGCGCGAAGCGAACGGTAATTGTCATCAGTGCGCCCCCCTCCGCTTGCGCTCCGGGCATTCGTCGCTCAAAACGATCCACTGGATCGTTTTGTTTGCCTCTGGCAAATCGCTCCTCATCAGGTCGCATCCCGGTAGGCGTTGGTGATGGGATAGCGGCGGTCGCGGCCGAAATTGCGCGAGGAAATCTTCACGCCAGGCGGGGCCTGGCGGCGCTTATATTCCGAGACATAGAGCAGATGCTCCACCCGCTTGATGGTGGCGGCGTCATAGCCCTGGGCCAATGTTTCCTCAAAACTCATTTCATGCTCGACCAGGCATTCCAGTATGCCATCCAGGATTTCATAGGGCGGCAGGGAATCCTGGTCGGTCTGGTTGGCGCGCAATTCGGCGGTGGGCGGCTTGTCGATGACACGCTGCGGCATCACGCGGCCGGCCGGACCCAGCGCGCCTTCCGGCGAGAAGCTGTTGCGCCAGCGCGCCAGGGCGAAAATTTCGGTCTTGTAAATGTCCTTCAGCACATTAAAGCCGCCGCACATGTCGCCATAGAGGGTGGCGTAGCCCACGCTCATCTCGCTCTTGTTGCCGGTGGTCAGCACCATGGGGCCGAATTTGTTGGAAATCCCCATCAGGATCACACCCCGCAGGCGCGACTGGATATTTTCTTCCGTGGTGTCGGGGCTTTTGCCGGCAAAGGCCGGTGATAGTGTTTCGCCCATCGCCGCCACGGCGCGCTCGATCTCAATGGTCTCATAGGGCATGCCCAGCAAGCGGGCACAGGCATCGGCGTCTTCAAGGCTTTCGCGGCTGGTATAGCGCGACGGCATCATCACGCAGCGCACACGCGAGGCCCCCAGCGCATCCACCGCCACGGCGGCGGACAGGGCGGAATCGATGCCGCCGGAAAGACCCAGCACCACGCCGGGAAAGCGGTTCTTGTTCACATAGTCGCGCAGGCCCAGCATCATGGCGTGATAAACCTGGCTGGCGCGGTCTTCTGTTTTCGCCAGCTCGCCCGGCGCGCAGGCCCATTGGCCGTTGGCGCCCCGCGCCCAGTCGGTGACAAGGATTCTTTCCTGCCAGCCCGGCAGGCTGAGCGGCATGGCGCCGCCCGCATTGATGACAAAGCTGGCGCCGTCGAACACCAGTTCATCCTGCCCGCCCAGCTGGTTGAGATAGATCAGCGGCAAGCCGGTTTCCTTCACCCGGCTATTCGCCAGCGCAATGCGCAAATCTTCCTTGCCGGCCTCGAAGGGCGAACCGTTGGGCACCGCCAATATTTCCGCGCCCGCATCGGCAAGATGCCGCGCCACGGTATCGGTCCAGATGTCCTCGCACACCGGCACGCCGATCTTGATGCCGCGAAAATTGAAAGGCTGCGGCATGGGACCGGCAGTGAAAACGCGCTTTTCGTCGAACACACCGTAATTGGGGAGGTCCACCTTGAAGGTGTGGCCGGCGATGCGGCCACCTTCCAGCAGCAGGCAGGCATTGTAGAGCCTGCCGCCATCTTTCCACGGCGCGCCAATCAGGATGGCGGGGCCTGTCTTGGTTTCTGCCGCCAATGCCTCGATGGCGGCGCGGGCATCTGCCACCAGGGCGGGCTTGAGCACCAGGTCTTCCAGCGGATAGGCGGTGATGAAAAGTTCGGAGAAAAGAATGAGGTCCGCGTCTTTGGCGGTATCGCGGGCGGCGCGGGCGCGCGCCAGATTGCCCGTGATGTCACCCACCACGGGATTGAGCTGGGCCAATGCGATGCGCAGACGGTCTGTCATGGCCGTTGTTTAAATCATTTGGGAAAGAAATGCGCTATCGGCGCGCTTTACGCGACGGCGCGGCCTGCAATGGCCGGAACCGCAACGGGCATGCCCGCTTCCACGGCTTCATCAATCCGCACGGCGGTTTCCAGCGCCTGGCGGGCCTGTTCGGCCAGCACCAGCGGCTCGGAGCCGGTCTTGGCGGCCGTCACGAAGCTGGCCACGGAATCGCCCAGCGGGTCGCCCATTTCCAGCGCCGCCAGCGGACGGGGCGTGGTGTTCTTGACTTCGCGGGTGATGAAATCGATCTCGACCACGCCATCGGCATAGACGGCGCGCAGGCCGCGCTTGCGGGTTTCGGCGATGCGGCTGGTGTCCAGGCGCGCCACGGTGCCATTGGCGAAAGTGACGGCGGCGGAAACTTCGTCCGCATGCGGACCATATTGGGTAAGGCCGCGGGCCTGCACATCGACAACCTTGCTGCCCACCAGCGTGTGCACCAGGTCGAGGTCATGGATCATCAGGTCCAGCACGGCGCTGACGTCATCACCGCGTCCCGTCCAGGGACCACGGCGCCAGCACTGGATTTCCAGGGGCGTTTCCGTCTGGTCGAGCAGGCCGGTGCGGGCGAAAACAAAGCGTTCCTGGTGGCCGACTGTCAGCACCTTGCCTGTCTGCCTGGCGAGGGCGACAAGGTCGTTGGCTTCTTCAATCGTGGTGGCGATGGGCTTTTCCACCAGCACATGGGCGCCGGCATTCAGGAAGGCGCGCACGATTTCAGCATGGGTGACGGCGGGCGAGCAGATGCTGACCAGGTCAACCTTGCCCAGAAGTTCGCGCCAGTCGCCAACCGCCAGCACGCCATGCTGTGAAACGGCAGCGCGGCGCACATCGGCGCTGGGATCGGCAATGGCGAAGAGCTCAACGCCTGCGCCGGCTTCGGCCAGGGCGCGATATTTGGTGGCATGGTGACGGCCAAAGGCGCCAGCGCCGATGACGGCAGCTTTCAGCGGTCCATTTTCCGGTACACGGCGGCGTAAAAACAAATCCCGGCCCCTTGGCGAATATCTGGAACCCATAAGGCATCGCAGTGCAGCAAAGCACTAGTCATAAGATGTTTCGGGATGTTACGGTGATGGTTAACTGATTGATGTATATCAGTTTTCTGGAGAGGCGGCCATCAAAGACGTCAAGGCTGCCACGATCAGATAGACCAGCATCAGGGGGAAAAGCCCGATCAGCAGGGCACCGGTGATGTCGGTATAGGCGCTGCAGGCGAACCAGGGATAAGCCGAACCCATGGCGAGAAACTGGATGCCCACCACCGCCACGCAGCCCAAAAGGAAGGCGCGCAAGGTGGGCCCCAGGATATCGGGACGTCCCGCCCGCTCCAGCCGCATCAGCCCGGCCGACAATTTGATCCGTGACGCCGCCGAGGCGAGATAGATCAACGCCAGCAGCCAGGTGAAGGCGCCGGCAAACGCCCTGCCCCCATCCATGCTGCAAAGGGAGAGCTGGTCCACCAGCGCGCGTTCGCCGGGAATGGCGAAATAGAGCGCCGATTCCAGCGCGCCCGGCACGCCGCTGCCCACCGTGGTGGGCGAGACAACCGCCTGGACGGTGAAACTCAGGGCCAGGAAAACCATGAAAACGATTTCGTCGAAGCCGGGGACCAGGTAACGCGGCTTCAGCCGGGCGATCAGCGGCGCGCCGGGCCTGTCGCCGGCCAGCGGGCCGCCCGCCACGCCAAAGCCGCCCGCGAACAAAAGCCCCATCGCCACGAACAGCAGCACGCAGATGCCGATGGAGAAAGCCGCGGACGGCAGCGGCTGCCCGGTGGCCAGCGCAATGCGAAGCGCATGCGCGCCGGAAAAAATGCAGAAAACGACCCAGGCCTTTGCCAGCAATCTGGCGATACCCATTTAGGCGGAAGCCGCGAGGCCCGCGTCCTTCATGCGTTCGTCGCGGATGCCCTGCGCGATCAGGAAGGCCAGTTCCAGCGCCTGGCTGGCATTGAGGCGCGGATCGCAGGCGGTCTGGTAACGCTCGGCAAGATCAAGCTCCTTGATCGCCTGCGCGCCGCCCAGGCATTCGGTGACGTCCTGGCCGGTCATTTCGAAATGCACGCCGCCGGCATGGGTGCCTTCGGCGCGGTGCACAGAAAAGAAACTGCGCACTTCTTCCAGGATGCGGTCCACCGGACGGGTCTTGTAGCCCGATTGCAGCTTGATGGTGTTGCCATGCATGGGATCGGAGGACCACACCACCTTGGCGCCTTCGCGTTTCACCGCGCGCACCAAGGGCGGCAGCTTTTCGGCGATCTTGTCGGCGCCGAAGCGGGCGATCAAGGTCAGGCGGCCCGGGATGTTCTGCGGGTTCAGGGTGGCAATCAGGCGCAGCAATTCATCTTCGCCCAGCGAGGGACCGCATTTCAGGCCGATGGGATTCTTGATGCCACGCATGAATTCGACATGTGCGCCGTCGAGCTGGCGGGTGCGGTCGCCGATCCACAGCATGTGGGCGGAGGTGTCGTACCAGTCGCCGCTGGTGGAATCCACGCGGGTCATGGCCTGCTCATAGGCCAGCAGCAGCGCTTCATGCGAAGTGTAGAAATCGGTGCCGCGCAGCTGGGGCACGCTTTCGGAAGTAATGCCGCAGGCCGCCATGAATTCCAGCGTTTCGGAAATGCGCTGGGCCAGGCCCTGATACTGCTCGCCGGCGGGCGAGTCCGAAATAAAGCCCAGCATCCAGCGATGGACATTGTGCAGATCGGCATAGCCGCCTTGCGCGAAGGCGCGCAGCAGGTTGAGCGTGGCGGCGGACTGGGCGGTGGCCTGCAGCATGCGCTGGGGATCGGGAATGCGCGCGGCTGCCGTGAACTCGCTGCCGTTGATATTGTCGCCGCGATAGGATGGCAGGGTGACGCCGTTTATCGTTTCATTGTCGTCGGAACGCGGCTTGGCGAACTGGCCGGCGATGCGGCCCACCTTCACCACCGGCACGCCGGCGGCGAATGTCAGCACCACGGCCATCTGCAGCATGACGCGGAACATGTCGCGGATATTGTCGGGATGGAATTCGGCGAAGCTCTCGGCGCAGTCGCCGCCCTGCAGCAGGAAGGCCTTGCCTTCCGCCACCTGGCCCAGCGCCGCGGTCAGGTTGCGCGCTTCGCCCGCGAACACCAGCGGCGGATGGGTGCGGACGCGCGCCAGCACGGCATCCAGCGCCGCCTGGTCCGGATAGGTCGGGACCTGACGGATGGGCTTGTCCTGCCAGCTTTGCGGGGTCCAATTGGGGGCCACCGTTTACTCCTCGCGCCAATAAGGGCCCCGGATATAGGGGAAGCGCCCTGTTTTTACCAGCTTCACGGGCCGGCGGCGGGGAAATACCCTATTGCGGCAAAAGGTTAACCGGGTTTCGCGGGCTCTTTGGAATAGCTTTTGGTCCGCATCGTCACCAGTTCCTCGGCGGCGGTGGGATGCAGGGCCATGGTGCTGTCCAGGTCCTTCTTGGTGACGCCCAGCTTCAGCGCCACGGCCACGATCTGGATGATCTCGGCGGCATGGTCGCCGAAGATATGGCAGCCCAGCACCCTGTCCGTCTTGGCGTCCACCACCAGCTTCATCATGGTGCGCACATCGCTGCCGCCCAGCGTGTGCAGCAGGGGACGGAAGGAAGATTTATAGATATCAATGCTGTGGCCCTTGAACAGGGCCTTTTCTTCCGACAGGCCAACGGTGCCGATTTCCGGCGTGGTGAAGACAGCGCTGGGAATATGGGCGTGATCGGGCTTTACCGGATTGCCCTTGAAGGCGGTTTCGACAAAACACATGGCTTCGTGGATGGCCACCGGCGTCAGCTGCACCCGGTCGGTGACGTCGCCCACGGCATAGATATGCGCGGCGGAGGTGCGGGAATAATCATCCACCTTCACCTCGCCTTTTTTGCCCAGCTCCACGCCCGCCTTCTCGACATGCAGCGCCATGGTGTTGGGCTGGCGGCCGATGGCCAGCATGATCTGGTCGCATTCGATCACGCCGCCCTTGTTGGTTTCGGCATGCAGGCAATTGCCTCGCTTCTCCACCTTGGTGAATTCGCAGCCCAGCATCACATCAAGCCCGCGGGTCTGCATGGAGGTGCAAAGCGCCTCGCGCAGATCCTCGTCGAAACCGCGCAGGGGCTTGTCGCCGCGATAGACCAGCGAGACATGGCTTCCCAGGCCGTGGAAGATATGGGCGAATTCCAGCGCGATATAGCCGCCTCCGGCGATCAATATGCGCTTGGGCATTTCCTTTAAGTGAAAGGCCTCGTCTGACGTGATGCACAATTCTCCGCCGGGAATGACGTGGGAAGTGCCCATCTCGCGGGTGGGGCGGTTGCCGGTGGCGATGAGGATTTTTTCCGCCGTTACCAGCTTGCCGGAATTGAGCAGCCGCAGCGTATGTTCGTCCTCGAACACGGCGCGGTCCTGCAGGATGGTGACGCCGGCCGCCATGACATTCTTGGTGTATAGCCCTTCAAGCCGGGCGATCTCCTTGTCCTTGTTGGCGATCAGGGTCGGCCAGTCGAACTTGCAGTCACCGAAATCCCAGCCATAGCCCTTGGCGTCGCGGATATTTTCGGAAAACTGGCTGGCATAGACCAGCAGCTTCTTGGGAATGCAGCCGCGAATGACGCAGGTGCCGCCCATGCGGTATTCCTCGGCCAGGGCCACGCGGGCACCTGTGGCTGCCGCCATGCGGCTGGCGCGCACGCCGCCCGAGCCGCCACCGATCACAAACAGATCGAAGTCGAATTTCACTTTTCGATGACTTCCACTTCGCCCGGACCCGCGATCAACAGCGTGGTGGCGATGCCGATGAAGAGTCCATGTTCCACCACGCCCGGTACAGCCAGGATGGCGGTGGCCAGCTTGGGCGCGTTCTGGATGGCGCCAAAGGCGCAGTCGTAGATCACGTTGTTGCTGTCAGTCTTGAAGGTCGCGCCATCCCTCTGGCGCAGCGTCATGGGCACGCTCGCGTATCCCAGGGCGACGAAAGCGGCGGCAAGGCGGGTGGCGGTGGATTTGTGGCCGAACTCGATCACTTCCACCGGCAGCGGATATTTGCCCAGCCGCGGCACCAGCTTGGATTCATCGGCGATCACCAGCATTTTCCTGGAGGACGCCGCCACGATCTTTTCGCGCAGCAGCATGCCGCCGCCGCCCTTGATGAGATCGAGATTGCGGTCAGCCTCATCGGCGCCGTCAATGGTGAGGTCGAGCGGCGCCTGTTCGTCCAGGGTGGACAGCGTCATGCCCAGCTTGCGGGCATGGGCGGCGGTGCGTTCCGATGTCGGCACGCAAAGCAGTTTTTCACCGGCCCGTACCCGCGGCGCCAGCATCTCGACAAAAATTTCGGCGGTCGTGCCCGAACCAAGGCCCAGCTTCATGCCGTCCTTGACGTATTCCAGGGCCTTGGCGCAGACGGCGCGTTTGAGGGCGTTTTGATCGGTCATGGGCGGACCATACTGTTAGCGCGCGACAAGGCCAAGCGCGCGCCGCGCTATTCCACAGTCACAGATTTGGCCAGGTTGCGCGGCTGGTCCACGTCGGTGCCTTTGGCCAGCGCGGCGTAATAAGCCAGCAGCTGCACCGGCAGGGCATAGAGCAGCGGGGTGATGAAGGGATCGGTGTCGGGCACCGTGATCGAGGCCCAGACCGGGCCGGCTTCGGCCACGCCGCGGGCGTCGGATATCAGAAGCACCTTGCCGCCGCGCGCCATCACTTCCTGCATGTTGGAAATGGTCTTTTCGTACAGCTCGTCATGGGGCGCGATGACGATGATGGGCACATCCTCGTCAATCAGGGCGATGGGGCCATGTTTCATTTCACCGGCGGCATAGCCTTCGGCATGGATGTAGGAAATTTCCTTCAGCTTCAGCGCGCCTTCCAGCGCCAGCGGGAAACTGGGGCCACGGCCCATGTAGAGTACGTCGCGGGCCTTGGCGATTTCCTCGCCCAGCAATTTGACTTTTTCTTCCTGCTTGAGGAATTCAGCCATGTGGCGCGGCGTTTCCAGCAGCGCGGCGCAGAGCCGTTTTTCGGCGGCCGCATCGAGATGGCCGCGCGCCACGCCGGCCGCAATGCCAAAACAGGCCAGCGCCGAAAGCTGGCAGGTAAAGGCCTTGGTTGAGGCGACGCCGATCTCGGGTCCGGCATAGGTGGGCAGCACGATATCGGCTTCGCGGGCGATGGAGCTTTCCGCCACATTGACCACGGCGATGGTGGTCTGGCCCTGCTTCTTGGCTTCGCGCAGCGCCGCCAGCGTGTCGGCAGTCTCCCCGGACTGGGAAACGAACAACGCCGCGCCGTCTTCCGGGTAAACCATATCGCGATAGCGCAGCTCCGAGGCGACATCCACCTGCATGGACATGCGGCCCAGTTTCTCGAACCAGTATTTTCCGACCATGCCGGCGTAATAGGCAGTGCCGCAGGCCGAGATGGTCAGGCGCGGCGTCTTCTTCAGGACCTCGAACAGGCCATTGTCCTGGCGGCGCACCACCGGGCCGGCGGGATCGAGATAATGCGCCAGCGTATGGCCCACCACTTCGGGCTGCTCATGAATCTCTTTGGCCATGAAATGGCTGTGGCCCGCCTTGTCCACCAGCGCGGCGCTGGCAGCGGTGGTCTTGACCTCGCGGTTGGCGGGGCGGTCCTTTTCGTCGAAGATCGAGACCTGCGCCTTGTCGATCACCACCACATCGCCGTCTTCCAGGTAGGCGACCTTGTTGGTGAAGGGCGCCAGCGCGAAGGCGTCCGAGCCCAGATAGGCTTCACTCGCGGCATAACCCACCGCCAGCGGCGCGCCCTTGCGCGCGCCGATCAGAAGGCCCTCATGGTCCTTGAAGATCATGGCGATGGAATAGGCGCCCGTCAGCCGCGCCACGGCCGCCTTGGCGGCGGCCTCAGGCGTCATGCCCTTGTCCAGATTGTCGGTGATGAGGTGGGCGGCCACTTCGCTGTCAGTCTGGGATTCAAACTTGTGGCCTTTGGCCGTCAGTTCGTCGCGCAGCTCGCGGAAATTCTCGATGATGCCGTTATGGACAATGGCGACGCGCGCCGTGGCATGGGGATGGGCATTGGCTTCGCTGGGCGCGCCATGGGTGGCCCAGCGCGTGTGGCCGATGCCGGTATGGCCGGACAAAGGCTGTTTCTGCAGCACCGCATCCAGCCTGGACAATTTGCCCGGCGAACGGCGGCGTTCGATGGCACCGCCCACCAGGGTGGCGATGCCGGCGGAATCATAGCCGCGATATTCCAGGCGGCGCAGCGCTTCCAGGATGACCGGCGCCACGTCCTTGGTGCCAGCGATGCCGACAATGCCGCACATTATTTCTTTTCTTTCTGCTTCTTCTCGCGAAAAGCTTTCGCCCAGCCCGGTTTTTCCGTCAGCACACCGCGCGCGATGGCCAGCGCATCGGGCGCAACATCCCTGGTGATCACCGAGCCCGCCGCCGTGATGGCGCCTGCGCCAACCTTGACCGGGGCCACCAGCGACGTGTCGGAGCCGATGAAAGCCCCTGCGCCGATTTCGGTCAATGCCTTGGTGAAGCCGTCATAGTTGCAGGTGATGGTGCCGGCGCCAATGTTGGCACCTGCACCCACCACCGCATCCCCCAGGTAGGTGAGATGGTTGGCCTTGGCGCCCGGCCCGATCACGGCATTCTTTACTTCCACGAAATTGCCGATATGGGCGCCCTCGCCGATTTTCGCGCCGGGACGCAGGCGCGCAAAAGGCCCGATGATGGCGCCGGTCGAAACTTCCGCGCCTTCGATGTGAGAGTGGCTGCGGATCCGCGCGCCGGTGCGGATGGTGACGCCGGGGCCGAACACCACAAAGGGTTCGATATACGCGTCTGCGTCCACCATTGTGTCATACGCAAAATAGACCGTTGCCGGCGCCGTCATGCCAACGCCATCCGCAAGAAGCCGGGCGCGCATGCGCTGCTGGAATTTTTCTTCCGCTTCGGCCAGTTCGCTGCGGCTGTTGACGCCCAGCACCGAGGTTTCATCGGCCACGGCGATGGCGCAGTTGACGCCGTCCGTGCGGGCGATGGAGGGCACATCGGTGAGGTAGAATTCCTGCTGGGCATTCTGGTTTTTCAGCGCCGCGGCCCAGCGGAAGAATTTCCGGGCATCGGCGGCATAGCAGCCGCCATTGCACAAAGTGATGCCGCGTTCCGGCTCGCTGGCGTCCTTGTATTCGACAATGCGGTTGAGGAAGCCGTCGGGCGTCAGCAGCACGCGGCCATATTGGGCCGGGTCGGAGGCCTGGAAGGCCAGCATGGCCAGGCCGGTGCGGGCCTGCGCCTTGAGGCATTCATTGATGGTATCAGCCAGCACGAGCGGCATGTCGCCATTGGCGATCACCAGCGTGCCGTCGAAATCCCTGAGCAAGGCTTCGGCAGCGCGCGCGGCATGGCCGGTGCCAAGCTGCTGGTCCTGCACGACGCTTTCGCAGGCAAGGCTTGCAGCATAGGCGCGCACCGCATCGCCCGAGGGCGAGGTCACCACCACGATGCGGTCCACGCCGGCGCCTCGCATCGCCGCCACGACATGGCCCAGGAGCGGCAGGCCCGCGATCTGGTGCAGCACCTTGGGCAGCGCGGATTTCATCCGCGTGCCCTGGCCCGCCGCCAATATAATTCCCGCCTTCGACATGGCTTTCGGTAGGTCCCAACAGGTAAAAGGTGAAGTGACGATTTGCGACTGTATATTGCTCTGATTCTAGCCGGGATTCCTTAATTCATGCATGCCGGACCTGCCCTGATTTTCGACCTGGACGGCACGCTGGTGGACACCGCGCCGGACCTTCTGGGCGCCACCAATGCCGTGCTGGATTGGGCGGGGCGCAGCCGCATCGACCCGGAATCCCTGCGGCACATGGTGGGGTTCGGGGCCCGCGCCCTGATCGAGCAGGCCATGGCGGCCACCGGGCCCGGCGTGACCCAAACGGCCCTGCCCGGGCTGATTGATATTTTCATCGCCCATTACCGGGACCATATCGCCGATTTCAGCCAGCCCTTTGCCGGGGTGGAAGCGACGCTGGACACCCTCAAGGCAGCGGGCTGGCGCATGGGCGTGCTCACCAACAAGCCGGCGGAACTGGCGCGGCCGCTGTTGGAGAAGCTGGGCATGATGGATTACTTCCAGGCCGTCTATGGCGCGGGACGCAAGAGCTACACCAAGCCGGATCCGCAGATTTTCCATGACATCGTGCTGGACTGCGGCGGCGGCAAGGCGGTGATGATCGGGGATTCCATCACCGATCTTTCCACCGCGCGCGCGGCGAATGCGCCGTGCATCCTGATGTCCTATGGCTATACGGCAGTGCCCGCAGCGAAGCTGGGCGGCGACCTGGTGCTGGACGATTTCACGCACTTGCCGCAGGCCCTGGAAAAGCTGGCGCTTTAGCGCGTCACAATTCCCATACCGGTGCGGACTTGTGGCGCGGCATGGCGGCTGTGGCCATGCGCACGCTGGTCTGCACCATGCGGTTGAGCCTTTCGAGCAGGCGGTCGGGCTGGAAGGGCTTGAGGATGAAATCGCCCGCGCCCGCGCCCATCGCCCGCATCACCAGGTCGTTGTCGCGTTCGCCGGTCAGCATCATCACCGGCATCTTGTTGGTGTCGGGATCGGCCTTGACCGCGCCCAGGACATCCATGCCGCTCTTGCGGGGCATCTGGAAATCCAGGATGGCGGCCACCGGCTTCTTGCCGCGGATCAGGCTGAGGGCTTCCTCGCCATTGCGGGCGGGAAACACTTCGAAATCTTCCATTTCCAGGCGCAGGCGGATCAGGCTGATAATCAAAGGATCGTCGTCGGCAATGACAATGCGGCGTTTCATAAAGGCTCCCCGAATGAGGGGCGCAGACTGCCGCGGCAGAGCTTAACAATTACCCCCAAAACGACCGATAAAATGTCAAAAAAAGCTGCCAAGCCCTTGCCGGACAGGGCTGATTCGGCCCTAAAATGTTTGCGATTCGTCACCCCGGCAGGTTTCCATGACGTCATACATCGCGCCCAAGGGTGCGGCGCGACTTGCCACACTGGCGGCCATCGCTTTCATCGGGTTTTTCATCCTGGGCTATGGCGGCATCCTGATCGCCAACAGCAACGGGGAAAGCCCTTCGCCGGTCTGGCCGGCCACCGCCTTCGGGCTTTGCATCATGCTGCGCCTGTCGCGTTCACGCCGCGACGACATCGTCATGCTGGGCGCCATCGTCCTGTCGGGCCTGCTTGTGAACGGGGCAGCCGGATCGCCTTTGCCGCTCAATCTGGGGTACAGCCTGATCAATCCCCTGGACGTGATGACGGGCCTGGTCGCCATGCGCAGACTTGCCCTGCCGCGCTTTAACACCGCCAAATCCGTCGCACGCTTCGTGCTGGCAGCCGTGATCGGCCCGGCCATGATCGGCGGATTGCTGGCCGGTGCGCTGATGTGGGCTTATGACGGCCACGCGCTGGTGCCGGGCGTGAAATGGTTCGTCGCCAATCTGCTGGGCGTGTGCATCCTGTTCCCCTTCGGCATGACCGTGTCGCTGCGCCAGTTCGCCAAACTGAAACTGGAGGACCGTTTCTTCGAGGCCCTGGTGGTGTTTTCGCTGCTGGGGGGGCGGCCACCGTGCTGGGCTTCCGGCTGTCCGCCTATCCGCTGCAATTCCTGATCCTGGCTGCCGCCATCATGGCAACGGCGCGGTTTCGCCTGATGGGCGCTGGCGTGGCGCTGATCGTCATCACGGCCATCGCGCTGGGCTCGCCCAATCCTTTCATGACGGCCAGCCACATGGCGCGGGTGGAATTGCTGCAGCTTTTCCTGGCCATCACCAGCATCGTCTGCGTGCGCGTGGCCATGGTTCTCAACCAGCGCGACCTGCACATGGCCGTGATCGAGCGACGGCGGCGGCAGGCGGTGCGCGCCTCGCGCTTCAAGAGCCAGTTGCTGTCGCATGTCAGCCACGAAGTGAGGAGCCCGCTTTCCGCCATTATCGGTTTTTCCGGCATGCTGGAATCCGGCACCCTGCCGCTGGAGCGGGCGCATGAATTCGCCCATGTGATCGGCCATAACGGCGAATTGCTGCAGCGGCTGCATGACGATTTGCTGGACCTGTCGCGCGCCGAAGCTGGCGCGCTGTCCGTTCTGTCGGAGCGCGTGCCGGTTCAGGCCACGCTCAAGACCTGCATCAGCGCCCTCAAGCTGGAAAGCCAGCTGGGCGGAAAGCCCGTGCTGCTGGACGAGATGGAGGAAAGCCTGGCGGTGAGCGCCGATCCGCTGCGCCTGGCGCAGATCATCAACAATCTGATCGCCAACGCTTATAAATATGGCGCAATTTCTCGCCTATCCATGTGCGCGCCACGGCCAGGACAGACGGCTTTGG
Source organism: Alphaproteobacteria bacterium (assembly GCA_947475445.1). GTDB lineage: Bacteria > Pseudomonadota > Alphaproteobacteria > Micropepsales > Micropepsaceae > Rhizomicrobium. The sequence continues at coordinate 85,222 of CANJLC010000004.1, read as the reverse complement.
CCGCATCGAAGTCGCCAATGCCGGGCCGGGCATCGGGGAGAATGAACGCGAGGCCCTGTTCCGTCCCTTTGGCCGGCTGGACAATGCGGGGCGCAATGTGCCGGGCGCGGGCCTGGGCCTTTCCATCGCCAAGATGCTGATGGAAAAGCAGGGTGGGCGCATAGATTTTGAGAGCATTCCGGGGCGCCAGACCAGGTTTTGGATAGACTTGCCGCTTGCCGCCTGAAGGACTTACGGGGCGGCTTGACGGGCCGGGGCCTCGCCCCCTAAGACCCTCCTCCGCCGCGGCATTTTCCTTTGGAAACGCCGGTCCGGGCGGGCGCGTAGCTCAGCGGGAGAGCACTCCCTTCACACGGGAGGGGTCACAGGTTCAATCCCTGTCGCGCCCACCATTTTCACCATAATCCGGATGCAGTCTGCTGCCATTATAAAAGCCCAAAGGGGCGCGTTTCAGGGAGTTCACTGTGCGGGTTGATGCACTTGTCCCAGGGCTTCTCGCCATCGCTGCCGTCAGCGTGGCCACGCCTGCCATTGCGGCGGGGCCGCCCGACTATTCCATGCTGCCGCCCGGCAAGGGCCGCGAAGTCCAGGTTCGGGTCTGCTCGCAGTGCCACTCGCCCGAGCGCCCTGCCGACAAGCGCGGCGATCTGCGTGGCTTCCGGACCCTGGTCGATCGCATGATCCGCAATGGCGCCCTGGCGACGCCGGCCGAAGCCGAGGTGATCGCGCAATATTTGGCCAATGCCTTCCCCTACTCCAAGCCCCTGCCGAGTTATGAAGCGCCCAGCCCGGCACCTGACAACACAGCGAAGAAGCGCTGAGAATCACCCTTTGCGGTCATCGCTTGCCCCACACCAATGCGGCACTGTGGGAGCGCCCACCAATTTCCAATCAAGGCGCCATTTTTTGTTAGTGTGGTTTCGCAAGGGAACCCACGTCTCCTGAACTGCTCCAAAGGATAGCGATGACGAAGCTGCCGACCTATTTCCTCTCCCACGGAGGCGGACCCTGGCCATGGCTGAAGGCCGAGCGCGGGTCCATGTATGACCAGCTTGAGGCCTCGCTTCACGAGGTGCGGCGCGAGGTCGGCCAGGCCCCGCGCGCGGTGCTGATGATCTCCGGTCATTGGGAGGCGGACCGCTTCCTGCTGTCGTCAGCCGCCCATCCGCCCATGGTGTTCGACTATTCCGGCTTTCCCGAACACACCTATCACATCCGCTACGGCGCGCCCGGCGCCCCGGCACTGGCAGAGACGGTCCGGGCCATGCTCGAGCGTGGCGGCGTGGCCAGCGGACTTGATCCGCAGCGGGGGTGCGACCATGGCACCTTCAGCCTGATGCAAACCATGTACCCGGATGCCGGGATGCCGCTGCTGCAACTTTCACTCAGGGCGGATTACGACCCCGCCGAACACATCAAGGTGGGCGAATTGCTCGCACCCCTGCGCGATGAGGGCGTTTTGATCGTCGGCAGCGGGTTCAGCTTCCACAATCTGCGGACAATGCGCAGCGGCGGCGGCGCCGAGGCTTCGGCGGTGTTCGACCAATGGCTCAACGAGATATTGGTCCATGCGCCGCCCGATGAACGCCGGCAGCAATTGTTGCATTGGTCTGCTGCGCCGTCAGCCCGCGCCGCTCATCCCCAGGAAGATCATCTTCTCCCCCTGATGGTCGCGGTCGACGCGGCGGGCAACGATGCCGGCGCCCGGATCTATCACCAGAGCGACTTCATGGGTTCCATCACCGCTTCGAGTTACCGCTTCGGCGAACCCGTGGTGGCGATGTCACGCAAGATGCAGACCGCTTGAGGTCGATCAGCGGTCCACCATCGCGGCCATCGCCTCATTGTAGCGATTGCCCTGCACGGGCACTTTGGCAAGCAGGTCATCCAGCGCCTTGATGTCCGCCGCGGTCAGTTCGAGGTCGGCGGCGCCGGCATTTTCCAGCATGCGGTGATTTTTGGTGGTGCCGGGAATGGGCACGATCCAGGGCTTGCGCGCCAGCGCCCATGCCAGCGCGACCTGCGCGGATGTCGCGCCCCTGGCCTGCGCCAGCGCACCGATCTGCCGGACAAGATCAGCGTTCGCGGCAAGGGTATCTTGCTGAAAGCGCGGCAAGGTATTGCGCATATCGCCCACTTCCAGGCTGGTGTCCGCGCTGATCGTGCCCGTGAGCAATCCCCGGCCAAGCGGGCTGAACGCCACCAGGCCGATGCCCAGCGACTCCAGCACCGGGAAAATCCCGTCTTTGAGCTCGCGGGTGAACATCGAATATTCGCTCTGCAACGCCGCCACCGGATGGACGGCGTGGGCGCGGCGGATATTGGCGGCGCCGGCTTCGGACATGCCGAAATGGCGAACCTTGCCTTCGTCGATCAGTTCCTTGACCGTGCCCGCGACATCCTCGACCGGCACGGCAGGATCGACACGGTGCTGGTAGAACAGGTCGATCACATCAATGTTCATTCTTCGCAGCGATTGATTGGCAACCAGGCGGATGCGCGCCGGGCTGCTGTCCACGCCCAGAAGGGCGCGGCCTTCCTTGAAGCCGAATTTGGTGGCGACAACCACCTGGTCGCGAAACGGCGCCACCGCCTCGCCCAATATTTCTTCATTCGCGGCGCCGTAAGCTTCGGCGGTGTCAAAGAAGGTGATGCCGCGCTCATGCGCTGCGCGGATCAGGGCCACCGCCTCCGGCCTGCCAAGGCCCGTGCCGTAGGCGAATGTCAGCCCCATGCAGCCAAAGCCGATGGCGGAGACCTGCGGCCCATTTTTTCCCAACCTGCGCTGTTTCATTCGCTCTGCCCTTGCCGAAAATAGGAATTCACAAGATGGAAATTATCGCTTCACCAAAGGGGTCTTGATGGGCGGTTTTTCGGTACGGAAAGCGATCTCTTCGAGCGCGAGGTTCTGGTCGCATTGGGCGCAGCGATAGGCGATTTCGATCGGGTGATCGCAAGCCTCATGCACAAAAACGCGTTCGGTGTGCAGATGTTTCGCACCCCAGATCGACAGGGCGCGTATGACCGTGCGCACATCCTGGCCGCGATCGGTCAGCGCATATTCGGCGCGGGGCGGATGCTGCGAATACAGGCGCCTTGTGATGACGCCGTTCTCTTCCAGCAATTTCAGCCGCTGGGACAGGATGCCCGGCGGGGCGCCGAGCGAGGCCTCCAGCTCCTGGAACTTCCGCGCGCCCGGCAGCAAGTCGCGCACAATCAGCAAGGTCCAGCGTTCGCCCAGGATTTCCAGCGATTTTGCAGCAGGACAACGCTGTCCATATTCGTTCGACATTCTTATAGTCAGACCAGTTTAAGGGTGGCGGCGAATTGACTTCGGAAAATGTAGTGACTACAAACTGCAAAGCCAAGTGAATTAAACAATAAATTTCGCAGGGGGCTGCCTTGAATCACAATCACGCCGGACGGCGCACAATCGTTGCGCTGTCGCTTCTGCTGTCGGCGCTTCCCCTTGCCGCGGCCCAGGCACAGGCGGAACTGCATCCCTTCATCAATGGCTACACGCCGGACTATTTCACCAGCTCCCATCCCTCCTCCGCCTATGAGATGGTGGGCCTGCTGCCCAGCTTCCAGCTGGTGGAAGGCGACGCGAAAGTGCGCGGCTATGCCGGCGCCATCGGCAATGTGCTGATTGATGGCCGCCCGCCCACCAGCAAGCAGGAAACGCTGGAAACCATCCTGCGGCGCATCACGCCCGATTCCGTGGCGCGCATCGAGATCGTGCATTCCGGGGCGGCCGGATTCGATTTCCAGGGCTATCCGATGCTGGCCAATATCATCCTGAGGCCCAACACCGCGCCCAAGGGCCAGGTCTCGCTGCAGGATTCCGTCCTTCGCCATGGCAACAGCAACAAGGCCGGCACGGCGCGCATGACCTGGGGCACCACCCAGGTGCTGGACCTGACCTTCACAGCCTCGCGCAAGGTGCCCGATGTCGGCTCCGGCTATGGCTACCGCAACAATATCAATCCGCTGACCGGGCTCGACACGAAAAAGGAACGTTACAGCGTCAAGACCAACAACAATGTCTGGAACCTGACCGGCGGCTATCGCCAGCCATTGTGGGGCGGCGCGTTCCATGTCACCGGCCTCTACAATGAATTGCGCAGCTTCTCGCCCCTGCTGGATGAAACATACTTTCCCACCGTCAGCGTGACGGGCGGCGGCGATACGGATTTCAAGTCCGATAGCGAAGCCAGCGTCCAGTACAACCATCCGCTGTGGAGCGGCGGCGATCTGGAAACCACCATGGTGCGCCGCGCCGAGACCGATCACCGCTCCCAGACCGGCTTTGTGGGAACGGAGAAGGATGTCTCGTCCACCAATGCCAGCACCACCGAAACAATCATGCACAATGTGCTGCGCCAGCAGGGAACGAGCCTGTCCTTCGAGGGCGGACTGGACGCGACACTGAACACGCTGGTCAATGTGGTCGACCTGTCGAAGAACGGCGTTAATATTCCGCTGCCCGCCGCCGCCGTCCATATCCAGGAACAGCGCGGCGAAGCTTCTTCCACCCTCACCTGGCAGGCGGCACCGGACCTGACGGTCGAGCCGGGCCTGCGCTATGAAATGTCACGCGTGAAGCAGACCGGCGACAGCGTGCTGACACGCCAGTTCAGCTATCTCAAGCCCCGCCTCAAGGCGAGCTACAAGCAGGACCAGGATAATATCCTGCGCCTGCTGGTGGAGCGCGAAGCGGGCCAGCTCAACTTCGCCAATTTCGTCACCGCCATCGATGTGCGGCTCAACACCGTCAACGCCGGCAACAAGAACCTCATCCCCCAGACGCTGTGGCGGCTGGAACTGAACTGGGAACATGCCTTCAAGGGCGGCTCGCTGGTGCTGACGGCGCGCCATGAACTGATCAGCAACACTATGGACCATATCGTCATCCGCGGCGCCTCGGGCGACCTGGATTCGCTGGGCAATATCGGCGGCGGGCGCAACACCGAACTGCTGGCCAGCCTGGTCTATCCTGTAACCTGGCCCTGGTCCGGCCTGACGCTGCAGGCCAACGGGCTTTACCGCTTCAGCAAGGTCACCGACCCGCTGACCCTCGCCCGCCGGTCCATTTCCGGGCCGATCGGTTGGGAGGGCAAGGTGGCCCTGATCCAGGACCTGTCGCAATGGAACATGCGCCTGGGCGGCAGCTACACCTGGTCGAATCGGAATTCGAACACCTATCGCATCAATGAAATCCAGCTGCTGCGTCCCAAGGACCCGGTGACGGAGGCGTTTGTGGAATACAAGCCCACGCCGATATGGCTGATCCGGCTGTTTGCACGCAACGTGCTGGACGATTTGAACAAGCGCGACCGCCATCTTTATCCGGGCAGGCGCGGCACGGTTCCGGAAAGCAGCTTCGAGGTGCGGCGCCTGAGTTACGGCGCGGAAGCCGGATTATACGTCCAGCGCAGCTTCGGTCCGTAAAGGCTGATCCGCATGGCATCGCCAGGGTAGTGGGGCGCATTCCTATTCTTTGCCCTGCTATGTGGCGCAGACCACCGACACGGCCCGTCATGCAGTGCGACTATGGCGCCGCCCTTCAAGCGGTGTGCCGTGTCCGACGATCCCCAAAACATGAACTGGAGTGCCTGCGGATCGCCGCCGAGTATGCGGAATTGGCGCGCCAGGTCCGGCAGCGATTGCTGGAGGGCCAGCCCATGGAAAATGACGTCCAAAACCGCGGGCTGGAAATTTACCTGCTCCAGATAGCGAAAATCTGGGGCGAGCATGCCGAGCGGGCCCGATTGCACCCCTGGTTCCGGACGAGGACTGACCACTCATGACGGCCGGCCGGGATATTTGCCTCCCGAACCATAGGAACAGCCAAATTCCGCAGGGCGCGCAGTCAGATCGCTTCGCGCATGCCACGGATGCGGTGCGCCATGGCCTGCATGATGAACAGGGCGAAGTTGGGCACCTCGTCCAGCATGAAGCGGAATTTGCGCTGGTCGATCACCGACAGTTCGGCATTGTCCTTGACGCGGGCGGAGGCGGTGAGAGGGCCGCCGTCGATCAGCGACATGAAGCCGATGGCGTCGTTGGGGCCGCAGACATCCACCACCTTGCCATTGGTGAGGATCTCGATGGTGCCGGACTGCACCACATAGACGACGCTGCCCTTGTCACCCTCGTTGAAGATCATGCTGCCGGCCGGAAAGGCCATGTTGGTGCCCGCATTGCGGGCAAACATCAGCATGTTGATTTCGTGCTTGTCTTTTTCCAAATCCAGCCCCCTGAATATCCGGCAAATTCAACTATCAAAATAACAGCGCGCCTAGCCCGCCCGCACCCGCAATTGCGCGCCGCCAACACCCGTGACGACAACCTTGCTGCCGCGCGGCAGCGCCCCGCCACCATCCAGCATTGCGGCCCATTCCTTGCCGTCCACCAGCACCCGGCCCGCGCCGTTGTGGAAAGGGTGGGTGACCACGCCATCGCTGCCGGCCAGGCGCGAAAGCGTATCGTTGATATCGCCGCCCGTTACGGCATGCGGAAAGAAGCGCCGCCCGGCCAGGGTCGTGACAATCGTCAGGACCGCAAAAATTCCGGCCAGGACCGGCAAGCTGAGGGGCAGCGCCACCGCAATCAGCGCCGTCACCACCGCGGCGCCCGCCGGCCACAGCAGCCAGCCCGAGCCTGTCGCCACTTCGGCGGCCAGCAGCAGGCCGCCGACGGCCAGCCACAGCGCAAGCGGATTGTAGGACACCCAGTCCATGGCTTCAGCCCCGGACCGTCGGCATGGATGGGCCCTTGCGCGGCGGCGGCGAGCCATCCGAAGGCCTGTCCTGGATCACGCTTTTCACCAGCTCGCCGATGCCCGCGATGGAGCCGGTGATACCGGCCATGTCGGCGGGAATGATGACGGTTTTCTGCTGCGGGCTGCGCGCCAGTTCGGCAAAGGCCTCCACATATTTCTGGGCGATGAAATAATTGATGGCGTTGACGTCGCCATTGGCGATGGCGTCGGACACCAGCGAGGTGGCCTTGGCTTCCGCCTCAGCCTCGCGCTCGCGCGCCTCGGCGTCGCGGAAGGCGGCCTCGCGGCGGCCTTCGGCCTGAAGGATGGCGGATTGCTTGGCGCCTTCGGCGCGGGTGACGGCGGCCTGCTTTTCGCCGTCGGCCTCGGTAATGACGGCACGGCGCTCGCGCTCTGCCTTCATCTGGCGCGCCATGGCGTTGGTGATGTCGGGGGGCGGGAACAGATCCTTGATCTCGATGCGGGTTACCTTCACGCCCCAGGGATTGGTGGCATGGTCGATGGTGGAGAGCAGCCGCGTATTGATCTGGTCGCGCTGTGACAGCACCTCGTCCAGGTCCATGGCGCCCACCACGGTGCGCAAATTGGTTTGCGACAATTGCGTGATGGCGAATTTGAGATTGTCCACCCGGTAAGCGGCCTGCGCCGCATCCATCACCTGGATGAAGACGATGGCGTCAACCCGCACGGCGACATTGTCCTTGGTGATGACATCCTGCTGCGGCACGTCCAGCACCTGCTCCATCATGTTGATGCGCCGGCCGATGTCTTCGACAAAGGGCGTGAGGAACGCGATGCCGGGCTTGAGGGTGCGGGTGTAGCGGCCGAACCGCTCCACGGTAAATTCATGGCCCTGCGGCACGATCTTGATCGCCTTGAAGAGGATGACCGCTGCCAGAATAAGCAGGACAATCGCCACCATGGGCACATCTCCTCCAAACATGTCGAGCATCCTTCTCAGTTCATCGTCAGCCGTCACGGGACCTACGGCCTCAACGGCGATGATAGCGGTTCAGGGAACTTCGCGCCAAACAAAAAGGCCCGCCGTCCTTGCGAACGGCGGGCCCTTTTCCAGCCTTGTGGCCAGGATCAGTCGTACTTCGGCATCTTGCGGCGGCCCTCGACGATGGGCGGCAGCGTCACGCCATTGGTCTCGGCATAGACTTCCGAGATGAAGCGGTCCTTGGACTGCTTGGTGTCGCCGTCGGTGCCGTTGTCATAGGGCTTGGTCAAGTCCATCGCCAGCACGTCCTTCAGCGACTTTCCGGCCTTCTTGAGGTCGGTGACCTTGTTGCGCACTTCCACGATCATCTTGCGATAGGGCAGCAGCTCGGCCTTGTGGATCAGGTGGCCATGACCAGGGACCAGGATGGTCTTGTCGTTGGACAACTTCATGAACAGGTCGATGGCGTCCAGCATGCCCTGGATCGAGCCGCCATTGGCCTGGTCGGCATAGGGGTAGCCGAAATTGCGGTAGAAATCCTCGATGTAGATGACGTTGGCATTGCGGAAACGCACCACCGTGTCGCCGCCCAGATGCGACGGCATCATCGGGATCGCATCCACGATTTCGCCATTCATGTAAATGGTGAGCGCGGGCGTGCCGGGCTTCTTGGGATCATAATTGTAGGTGACCTTGGGCAGAGCGATGGGATCGAAATCCGCCTTCTGCTCGGGACGGGCATCGGGGCCGGGCGTCAATTCATAGGCCAGGTTCTGCTGGCCGATGATCACCGCGCCCTGCTTGGCGAAGAAGGCGTTGCCGCCGGTATGGTCGCTATGGGCGTGGCTGTTGATCACGATCTTGATCGGCGCCTTGGTGAAAGTGCGGATCGCGGCCAGGGTCTTGTCGGTGACCTGGCGGTTCTGGGTGTCGACCATCAGAACGCCATCCGGTCCGAACAGCACCGCGGTGCGGCCGCCCGAGCCATCGGGATGCGCCGTGTCGGGACCGGAACTGCCATGCACGACATACAGGTTCGGAGACAGCTTCTCCTTGACCGACATGGTCACCTTGCTGAAGTCGGTCTTGTAGCCTTCCGGGAAATTGAACGGGCCCTTGCCCGGAGCCGTCACGATGATCGGATAGCCGGCCTGCTGCGCCAGAACGGCGCTGGACATGACAGCCATCGCAGCCACGCCCAGCATCAATAATTTGCGTTTCATACTCGTCCCCTTCCTGAGGTGTTTTTTAAATATGCGGCGCCTGTCCGCTGGACAGGATGCTAGCCGATCCCGCAGCCAATGTAAGTGCCGCCCCGCGGCTGAAAAGCCCGGAAAATGGCCTTTCTGGCCGGCCAGACAATGAAAAGCCCGCCGTCCGGAAGGACGGCGGGCTGATCCATCGCGAAGGGGTGGCCCCCTTACATCTTCTTGGCGGGCGCAGCCGGTGCAGCGGCCGGCGGCTTGGGCATGTCGCGGCGGCCATCAACCAGCGGCGGCAGACCCTTCACTTCGTAATAGGTCTCGGTGATGTAGCGCTTGACGCTGCCCGGCTCGCTGCCGTCGGTGTGGGCGTCATAGGGCTTGGTCAGGTTGGCGGCCAGCACATCGTCCAGCGACTTGCCCTGGTCGATCAGCTTTTTCACCTTGCCCGAGATGTCGATCAGCATGGCGCGGTAGGGCAAGAGATCCTTCTTGTGGATGATCTTGCCATGGCCGGGGATCAGCACGGTGTTGTCGTCGGACAGCTTGCCCATCAGGTCGATGGCTTCAACCATGCCGTTGATCGAGCCGCCATTGGCCTGGTCCGCGAAGGGATAGCCGAAGTTGCGGTAGAAATCCTCGATATAGATGACGTTGTGCTTGCGGAACTTGATGATGGTATCACCGCCCAGATGCGACGGCATCATGGGAATGAAGTCCACCGTTTCGCCATTCATGTTGATGGTCACGGCGGGCTTGCCCGGCTCCTTGGGATCATACTGATAGGTGACCTGCGGCAGGCTGGCGGGGTCGAAATATTCCGCCGCCGGGCTGCCCGGCTTCGGGGTCATTTCGTGGCGAAGATTTTCCTGGCCGAAGGTGACCGCGCCCAGGCGGGCCACGATGCCGGCGCCGCCGCTATGGTCGGGATGGGCGTGGCTGGTGACCAGGATCTTGATCGGCGCCTTGGTCAGCGAGCGGATGACGCCGACGGTCTTGTTGGTCAGCTCTTCGTCCTCGGAATCGACCATCAGGACGCCGTCCGGGCCATACAGCGCGGCCACGCGGCCGCCGGCGGCGTCGGGATGGCTGGTGTCCAGCTTGGGCGAGCCATGGATAATGGCCAAATTGTCGCCGAACTTGGTTTCGACCGACATCTGAATCTTGTCCCACTGCGCGAAGGTGCGCGGCGGCGCCTTCTTGGTGGGCGCGGCGGGCTGGGCCGATGCACTGAGCGAAAGCGCCGCGATGGCGATGCCGCCCAGCAAAATTGTCTTGAACTTCATAGGGTGTTCCTTCTTTTGAGCTTTGGTTGACGCGGGCCGCAGGACGCAAGCGTGAGACATTCTCCCGCATGATACGGGTTTCGTTGCGTGGAGCCCCTGCAGGCCAATGATATTATTGATGTTTCCCCAAGTCACTGTATGTCTGGTGCACCGCCAGCAGATGCCTGCCGGTTGCTTTTTGTTGCGTCCATGCTAGTTCAATCCCCGGCTAAATCAAGGCAATACAGGCAGCCTGGCGCGGCACTCAGCCGGGTCGCGAACCCGAAAAAGCTGCACCCATGATCCTTCCTGAAGAATGCAAGCAGACGACCCGGAGCTGGTTTGAAACTCTGGCGGGGCGCATCATTGCCGCCTTCGAGACGCTGGAAGACCAGGCGCCAGGTGTCCTCTATGCCGGCAAGCCGGGCCGTTTTGTCCGCACCCCCTGGTCCAGGGGCGAGAGCGAGGGCGGCGGCGTGATGGGCATGATGCGCGGCCGGCTGTTCGAGAAAGTCGGCGTGCATGTGTCCACCGTGCATGGCGCCTTCTCGCCCGACTTTGCCAAGCAGGTTAAAGGCGCGGAGACGGATCCGCGGTTCTGGGCCAGCGGCATCAGCGTCATCGCCCATATGAAAAACCCGCACATCCCCGCGGTCCACATGAATACTCGCATGATCGTGACCACGCAGGGATGGTTCGGCGGCGGCGCCGACCTCAATCCCATGCTGGACGCGGCCCGCAGCCCCAACCATGACGACGCCGTGGAGTTTCACGCCCAGCTGAAGGAGACCTGCGACAGTTTCGATCGTGACTGGTACGACAAATACAAAAAATGGGCAGACGAGTATTTCTGGCTGCCCCATCGCGGCGAACCGCGTGGCGTTGGCGGCATTTTCTTCGACCATCATGACAGCGGCGACTGGGACAAGGACTTCGCCTTCACAAGGGCCGTAGGCGATACATTCCTGGAAACGTATCCCAGGATCGTGACGCGCCGCTGGGACCGGCAGTGGAGCGAGGCAGAGCGCCGCGAGCAGGCCAAGTGGCGCAGCCGCTATGTCGAGTTCAACCTTCTCTATGACCGCGGCACCACTTTCGGGCTCAAGACCGGCGGCAATGTGGAAAGCATATTGTCCTCCATGCCGCCGGTCGCGGAGTGGCCGTGATGAAACTGGGAACGCGCGGCTCGCCGCTGGCCCTGACGCAATCGCGCCATGTCGCCAGCCTGCTGGCACGCGCCGCGGGCATGGAGGACAGTGATTTCGCGCTGGAGAGTTTTGTCACCAGCGGCGACCGCCTGAAGGACCAGCGGTTGCAGGATGCCGGCGGCAAGGGATTGTTCACCAAGGAACTGGATGAAGCCCTGCTGGACCGGCGGATCGATGCGGCCATCCACTCCATGAAGGACCTTCCGACAAAACTGCCGGACGGCCTTGTGCTTGCGGCGGTGCCGGAGCGCGAAGACCCGCGCGACGCTTTCATTTCCCACAAGGCCAAAACGCTGAAATATCTGCCCAAGGGTGCGGTGGTGGGAACGGCCAGCCTGCGCCGCCAGGCCCAGGCCTTGTATGTGCGGCCCGACCTGAAGGTCGTGGTCCTGCGCGGCAGTGTCGAGACACGATTGAAGAAACTGGAAGATGGCAGCATCGACGCCACTTTCCTGGCGATGGCGGGCCTCACGCGCCTTGGCCTGACCGGTCATGTCACCGCGCTGCTGGATGCCGAAGAGATGCCGCCCGCGCCGGGCCAGGGGGCGTTGGCCGTCACCTGCCGCGCGGACGATACGAAGACACGCGCGCTGCTGGCGAAGATTTCCGTGACGCAGTGCGAAATCCAGACAGCGGCAGAGCGCGGCTTCCTGGAAGCACTGGATGGTTCGTGCCGCACGCCCATCGGCGCGCTGGCCCTGATTGACGGCAGCACGCTGTCCTTCCGCGGCGAGATCCTGTCGCCGGACGGAAAGCTGCGCTGGCGGCGCGAAGACAGTGTTACGCTCGGGTCAGCGGACGAAGCCGCCGCGCTGGGACGCAGGCTTGGCGCCTCTATTCGCGCCGATGCCGGCGAGGACTTTATTCAAAGTTTGGAACAACGCGGATGGTGAAGAAACTTCTATCGGTGCTGAAGGGCGAACCTGCCCAGGTGCCGCCTGTCTGGCTGATGCGCCAGGCGGGACGTTATTTGCCCGAATACCGCGCGCTGCGCGCCAATGCGAAGGACTTTGTGCAGTTCTGCCTGACGCCCGACCTGGCGGTGGAAGTGACGCTGCAGCCGGTCCGGCGCTTTGACCTGGATGCCGCCATCCTGTTCGCCGACATTTTGCTTGTTCCCCATGCGCTGGGACAAAAGGTCTGGTTCGCCGAAGGCGAAGGCCCGCGCCTGGAGCCCATTCGCGACGCCGCCGGGCTGGCGAAGCTGGCTTATCGCGCCGAGCTGCTGGCGCCGGTAATGCAGACCATCAAGGGGGTGCGGGCCGCCCTTTCTGAGCGCGCCGCGCTGATCGGTTTTGCCGGTTCGCCCTGGACGGTGGCGACCTACATGATCGAAGGCCAGGGCGGCACCGATCACGAAAATATCCGCAAGCTGGCCTGGAGCGAGCCGAAGCTTTTCGCGCAGCTGATGGATGTGCTGGTGGATGCCACCAGCAGCTACCTGATCGCGCAGGCCGATGCCGGGGCCGAAGCGCTGCAGCTGTTTGAAAGCTGGGCCGGCACGGTGCCGGCGGGCCTGTTCGAGCGCGCTGTGCTGGAGCCAACCGCCCGCATCGTCAATGCGGTGAAGGCCAGGCATCCGCAAGTTCCCGTCATCGGCTTTCCGCGGGGCGCCGGTGGCTGGATAGGCCGCTATGCCCAGGAAACGGGCGTGGACGGGATCGGCGTGGACCAGATGACGGACATTGCGGCGATCAAGACCACGAAGGCCTTGCAGGGCAATCTGGATCCCATCCTGCTGTTGCAGGGTGGCGATGGGCTGCGTGATGCGGCGCGCAAACTGGTGACGGCGATGGCGGGGCGGCCCTTCATCTTCAACCTGGGGCACGGCGTCATGCAGCCGACCCCGCCCGGGCATGTCGCCGAACTTGTGGCGGCCATCCGCGCCTGACATGCCAAAACGGACAGGGCATTGCCCTGTCCGCTTGGCCCACGATCCGCAAAGCAAATTACATCTTCGAAACTTGCCCGGTCGGCGTATTCGCGTCGGGACCCGGACGGGTGTCGTGCATGGTGCTGGGCGGCTGCACGATGGTGCCGGCATCCTTGTCGGAGGAACCCGAGTCAATCGGATGCGCCGGGCGATGCAGGGGCGCCTTTTCGCGTTCCTGGTTCAGATTGTCCCGCAGGTCCTTGGTGCCATCATTGGCCATGGTCGTCTCCCAATTGGTTCGAAGGGATAACGGCCAAGACCTAATTGGGTTGCCTGGCGGGAACCTTGGATAGCACCCATTGCGCCACATCCTGGTTCACAAGCGGGCCTTCCAGGTCCCGCAGCAGCATGTGGTAGCCGTTCGCATAGTGGCGGACTTCGCCCTTGGAGCCCAGTTCTGTGATGACCTCTTCGGTTGGCGCGTGGGGGATCACCTGATCCTTGGCGCCGGTCAGCAGCAGGATCGGGGGCGCCTGCGTGATTTTCTGGGGCGCATTGCGGGCCTCGTCCATCAGGTTGACGAGGCCGAACAGCGCATCGGCACGGGTATGCTTCTGGAACAGCGGGTCGCGCGAAAGCGCCCGCAGCATGGGAATATTGTCGGACGGAACAATCGTGACGACGCGGCTGGCAGCATTGTTGGACAAATCCATGCCCGGCAGCAGGTGGGCCACCAGGAACAGTGCCACGCGGTAGACGATGGGCATGTCGCGCCGCGACCAGACGGCAGGCGCCACCAGGATAGCGCCGGAAACTTCCAATTGGCTTTCCGCCAGCGCCGACAGCAACACGCCGCCGCCCATGCTTTCGCCCAGCGCGAATATTGCAACGCCGGGATAACGGCGCTTCGTGGCCTGGACAAGATCGCCAAGATCAGCGCGCATCGCCGCGCTGCCCGCCCACAGGCCCGGATTGGGCCCGGCCCCGAAACCGCGCTGGTCCAGCGCCAAGGTGGTGATGCCCAGCGGCGCCCATTGGCGCGCCGGCATGTCGAAGGCGTTGGAATAGTCGCTCATGCCGTGCAGGGCGACAATGACGGCGCGCGGTGTGCCTTCGGCGTCCCAATGGCGCAGCGGCAGCTTCAGTCCGTCACGGGTGAGAAAAAATTCGCTCTCCACCGCGGGTGTCACGGACTGATGGCCCATCGGCGCGGGTATGGCGGCGCAGCCCGTGACAGCCAGGCACAGGACAAACAGGCAGCAAAGCGTAAAAGCGGGTTTCAAACCGGACCCTTCAGGTGAGCAGCCCGATCATGCAGGCAGAAAGCCCGCTCGCCAAGGTTCCCGAAATCAGGGCCTTGAAGCAGAGCGGAACAATTTCCGCGCGGCGTTCGTGCATCAGGCTGCTCATGGCCGCGATAAGGATTCCCACGCTGCCCAGATTGGCGAAACCGCACAGGGCATAGACCATGATGAGGGTGGTGCGCGGGTCAAGCGCACCGGGCGGCAGGCCCGCCATGTTGATATAGGCGATCAGTTCATTCAGCACCGCCTTGGTGCCCATCAGCGCGCCGGCGGTGGCGGCCTGGTGCCAGGGCACGCCGTACAGCCAGACCAGCGGCGCAAACAGCCAGCCCAGCATGCGCTCCAGCGTCAAGGGGGCGCCGCCAAACGCAGGCAGCAGGCCCAGCATCTGGTTGGCCAGCGATACCAGCGCCAGCATCACGATCAGCAGCGCCATCACCTGGAGGAACATTTTCAGGCCGTCTTCGGTGCCGCGCGAGATGGCGTCCATGCTGGAGCGAAAGCCGCTATCGCCCGGAATATTTTCCGCCACCGCATCGCCCGGCACCATCAGCCGCGCCACCAGCACCGAGGCCGGCAGCGCCATCACGGAAGCGACCAGCACATGGCCCAGCGCGCCCGGCAGCACGCTGGAAAGAATGGTGGCGTAAAGCACGAACATGGTGCCGGCCACCGAGGCCAGGCCCACCGTGAACAGGATGAAGAGTTCGGTGCGGTTGAGGCGCGGCAGGCAGGGACGGATCAAAAGCGGCGCCTCGATCATGCCAAGAAATATCGTGGTGCCCGCGCCCAGCCCCACCGCGCCGCCCAGCCCCAATGTTTTCTTCAGGACATAGGCCAGGGCGCCCACCACCAGCGGCAGGATGCGCCAGTACCACAGCAGCGCCGACAGCGCCGAAATCACGATCACCAGCGGCAGCACGCCAAAGGCGAAGCTGGTCATGAAAGCCGGGTTGGCAACGGCGAAGGGCGCAGGGCCGCCGCCGACATAGCCGAACACGAAAGCCGTGCCCGCCTGTGTCGCCTTGCTGAGCGCCGTGACGATGCCGTTCAGGCCCAGCAACGCCTCGCGCGCCAGCGGCAATTTGAGAAGGACGATGGCGATGACAGCCTGCAGCGCCAGGGCGGCCACCACCAGCCGCCAGCGAAACGCGCTGCGATCTTCCGACAGTCCCCATGCTAGGCCAAGGATCACGGCGATGCCCAGCACCGGCTGCAGATGGGTCATGGCAAAATCGGACATCGGCACCCCTTGGGGCAGACTCTAACCGATTCGCGCAGGACAGCGGCGGCACGACTCAGTACAGTCCCGCCGCAGCAGGGGACACTGGTGGCGGACAGCAAGGCACGGCCGGAAGAGATACGCGCGCTGGCGGGCGTGCGCGCCTTCCCGCCGCTGCTGATCATCCTGTTTCATTTCGGCGAAGGCCATCATTACACCGGCTGGCGCTGGCTCGACCTGCTGGCGGCGCGCGGCTATCTGTGGGTGGAGTTTTTCTTCGCCCTGTCCGGCTTTATCCTCACCCATGTCTATGGCGCGCGGGTGGCGCAGCTTTTCACCGGCGCCGGTTACAGCAGCTTTTTAAAATCGCGGCTGATGCGGCTGTATCCCGTGCATCTCTTTATGCTTTTCGCGCTGCTGCTGCTGACGCTGGCCGCCAAGGGGTTTTCGCAGCTGGACGGCATGCCGTCCATTTATGAGCTGGCCTATCACCCCGACATCCAGGTGAAAGGCTTTGTCCTGAGCCTTTTCCTGGTCCATGCCTGGCACACCATGGACCGGTTGACCTGGAATGGCGCGTCCTGGTTTGTCAGCGTCGAATTCGCGCTGTGCCTGATGTTTCCGCTCTATGTCTGGCTGGCGAATGGCAAGGCCTGGCGCGGCGTCGCCCTGATCGCGGCGGGCATTGCGGGCCTGGCCGTGCTGAACGCCACCTCGAAGCATGGCCTGGACATTACGTTCGACTATGGCGTGCTGCGCGGCATGGCGGATTTCGCCATCGGCGTGGGGATGGCGGTGCTGTACCGTGATTTGAAACCGCGCGACGCCCTGCCCCGCTGGGCGCACAGCGTGATCCAGGCGGCGCTGCTTTTCGTGCTGCTCTATGCATTCTATCACAATGGCTGGGCGCATAATGCGCGCGACATCTGGATTGCGCTGCCGATGCTGGCGCTGATCCTGGCGTTGAGTTTTGACCGCGGGCTTGTTGCTGACGCGCTGAAAAACCGCGCGACCCAGCTGATGGGCGCCTGGTCCTATGCCGTCTATATGGGCCAGACCTTCTGGCTGCAGGCCATCCGCATTTTCGAACAGCATTATCCCCCGCCGGACACGATGGTGGCAGGCATGCGCTTTTCCACCCTGATCTGGTGGCTGGAGCCGGTGCTGCTGGTGCTGGTCTGCATCGGCTGGGGCGCATTGCTCGCCGTTGCCGTCGAACACCCGGCCGCCGCCGCGCTAAAGCGATATTTCGACAACCGTAAAGATCAGAAATAAAAATTTGAGGCTTGCCGGACGTTCGCCGTTGCGGCAACTATTGGGTCGTGAACGATCTCGCGCTGAGTCTCAGACAGGCGCGGCCTTCAGACGCCGCTGATCTGGCGCGCATCTACGTTGAATCCTGGCAAGACACATATGCGGGCATCCTGCCGCACACTTTGCTGTCCGGCATGTCGGTCAAAACCCATACCGCCCGCTGGCAAAGCCAGCTGCAGGCGCAAGGCTCGGTGATCGTGGTGGAAGACCGCGAGCATGGCCTGGTCGGCCTTTCCAGCCTGGGCAGCGCGCGCGACCGTGGGCTTGGCTTCGAAGGCGAGGTCTACACGCTTTATGTGGACCCGGGTTTTTTCGGGCTGGGCGTGGGGCGCACGCTGCTGCATGGCGCCTTTGCGGCACTGAAGGAACGCAAGCTCAACTCCTGCCTGATCTGGAGCCATGCCCGCAACAATGCCTGCTTCTTCTATGAAGCCATGGGCGGACAGCGGGTAGCAGAGCGCTTGACGCGGCTCGGCGGAGAACCGACGCCGGAAGTGGCGTTCGGCTGGAAGCGGCTGGCGACAGTCCGGGCCGAGCTATAGGTCCTTTGGCCTGACGAAATCGATCAAAACGCCCTCGCCCGGCCGCAGGTCGCGCCATTTCTCGACCTCGAAATCCAGCACCGCCAGCGCGGCGGTGGGGAATTTTTCCTCCAGCACATCGCGGCGGGCGCGTTTCTTGCGGCGCACCGGTTCGCGCGCCAGCAGCGTCGCCAGTTCTTCGAGGCCGGGATTGTGGCCCACCAGCATGACGCCATCCACGCTTTGCGCCAGCACCTGCACCGCCGCCAGCAAGCGTCCGGCTTCCGCCAGATAGAGCGCGTCGCGATAGTCTATTTTGGCGGGCACTTCGCGTGAGACCAGGTCGGCGGTCTGGCGCGTGCGCGCCGATGTCGAGGCCAGGATCAGGTCAGGCGCAAACCCGTTCTTGCGCAGGTAACGGGCCATGGCGGCAGCGTCATGCATGCCCCGGACCGTCAATTCGCGGCCATGATCGTCCAGCCCGGGATCGGCGGGAACGGCCTTGGCGTGGCGCAACAGGTAAAGCCGCTTCATTCCCTGATCTTTCCCGGCCTTTCAGGCGTTTTCGGGGCCTGCATTTTTCGCATGACCGAACGGATCGGCAGGGAGTCTAAGGAACTTGACCCAAACCCCGCAAGCACGCGAAAACCTTGCCCAGACAGGAAAAATCCATGGCGACCAACAAAAAGCCCGGAAACTGGAAAAAACGCACCTTGGGGGTGCGGGCCGGAACCATGCGTTCGGGCTTCCAGGAGACCAGCGAAGCGCTGTTCATGACCTCGGGCTATGCCTATGAGGAAGCCGAGGAAGCCGAAGCCCGCTTCAAGGGCGAGATCGGCGGCTACCAGTATAGCCGCTTCGGCAATCCCACCATTTCCATGTTCGAGGACCGCATGGCGGCGCTGGAAGGCGCCGCGGTCGGCCGCGCCACAGCCACCGGCATGGCGGCGGTGACCTCCGTCTTCCTGGCGGGGCTGAAGACCGGCGATCATGTCGTGGCCGCCAAGGCGATGTTCGGGTCCTGCCTGCATGTGGTGGAGCAGATATTGCCCCGCTTTGGCATCACCACCACCCTGGTGGACGGCACGGATGTGAGCGCCTGGGAAAAAGCCGTGCGGCCGCAAACCCGCATGCTGTTCCTGGAAACGCCGTCCAACCCCACCCTCGCGATCGTGGATTTGGGCGCCGTGGCCAGGATCGCGGACAAGCATGGCGCGCTGATGGTGGTGGACAACGCCTTCGCCACGCCGGCGCTGCAGCGGCCCATCGAATTTGGCGCGCATATCGTGGTGCATTCCACCACCAAATACATTGACGGCCAGGGCCGCGCCCTGGGCGGCATGATCCTGTGCGGCCAGAAATTCCTCGACGATCATTTGCAGGTTTTCCTGCGCAACACCGGCCCTTCGATCAGCCCCTTCAATGCCTGGCTGCATTTGAAGAGCCTCGAGACGCTCGACCTGCGCATGAAGGCGCATTGCGAGAATGCCGTGCGGGTTTCCGACTTCCTGGCCGGGCAGAAAAAAGTCACGCGCGTGCTCTATCCTTTCCGCGCCGATCATCCGCAGCACAATCTGGCCCGCGCCCAGATGGAAGGCGGCGGCGGCGTGGTGGCGTTCGAGGTGGAAGGCGGCAAGAAATCCGCATTCAAGCTGGCCAATGCCCTGGGCCTGATCGACATCTCCAACAATCTGGGCGACGCCAAGAGCCTGATCACCCATCCGGAAACCACCACGCACCAAAAGCTGACACCCGAGGCGCGCGCCGCGCTGGGCGTGACGTCGGGCCTGCTGCGCCTGTCGGTGGGCCTGGAAGATGCGGATGACCTTTGTGAAGATCTGGAACAGGCGCTGAAGGTCGCCTGATGGCCGAGCACAAGATCGCACTCAACTGGGTGCGGGGCGATGCGCCCTTCACTTACGAAACCTATCCGCGCAATCACACCATCGCTTTCAAGAATGGCGCGCCGGTGACTTTTTCATCCGCGCCTGCCTACAAGGGCGATCCGGCCAGGGGCGATCCCGAGGATTTGCTGGTGGCGGCGCTTTCCTCCTGTCACATGCTGAGCTTCCTGGCCATCGCCAGCAAAAAGAAAGTCAGCGTGGAATCTTACGAAGATGATGCCGTGGGCTTTCTGGAAAATGACGGCGGCAAATTGTGGATGACGCGCGTCATCCTGCGCCCCAAAGTGGTTTGCAGCGCCGATGCCGCCCACCTGGCCGAAATTCACCACCTGGCGCACGCTGCCTGTTTTATCGCCAATTCGGTCAAAACCAGCGTTAGCATCGAACCGCGCTAACCAGTGAGGCCGATCAGCAAAAGCTCTACCGCTAGCGACAGCGTAGCGCGGTGAGCTGTTGTCGGCCGAACGCCCGCGTAGCGGGCCGCGGCAACCGCGCTAACCAGTCGCGTTTAACACGCTTGCACTGGCGGACAGAGGGTCCATAATCGGGACATGTATGAGCGCGAAACCCGGTCCATTCACTTTGCGGTAAAGCCCGCCTATCTTGACGACCAGTCCGATCCGGACGACCGGCGCTATGTCTGGTCCTATACGGTGACGATTGAAAATCGCGGCCAGGAATCCGTGCAGCTTCTGTCGCGCTACTGGAACATCACCGATGCCATCGGCACCGTGAAGGAAGTCAGCGGCCCGGGCGTGGTCGGGGCACAGCCGGTGATCGCGCCGGGCGAGAAATTCCAGTACACCTCGGGCTGCCCGCTGCCCACCGCTTCGGGCCTGATGCGGGGCCGCTACCAGATGAAGGCCGCCTCGGGTGAAGCCTTCGAGGCGGAAATTCCCGCCTTCCTGCTGGAAAGCCCTTACGAACAGCGTCAGATACACTAGAAGCCCTAGGCAAGAAATGGTTGAAACGCGCCATCATCGGCGCGTTAATCGCCCTTTCCGATTTCCAGGACTTTCATGGCCAAGACCGATTACACAAATCCCTGTTTCGCCACCAATCCCGACCGGCCCAGCCGCGAGGATGCCGAGCGCGCGGTGCATACGCTGCTGCGCTGGGCGGGCGACGATCCGTCCCGCGAGGGCCTGCGCGACACGCCGGCGCGCGTCGCACGCGCCTTCGAGGACTGGTTCAGCGGCTATGACCAGGACCCGGAAGAGTATCTCAAGCGCACCTTCGAGGAAGTCGAAGGCTATGACGACATGGTGATCCTGAAGGACATCCGCTTCGAGAGCCATTGCGAGCATCATCTGGCCCCCATCATCGGCCGCGCCCATGTCGGCTACCTCCCCACCAACAAGGTGGTGGGCATTTCCAAGCTGGCGCGGGTGGTGGAAGCCTTTGCCCGGCGCCTGCAGGTGCAGGAGAAGATGAACGCCCAGATCGCCCAATGCATCCAGAAGGTCCTGAAGCCAAAGGGCGTGGCGGTGGTGATTGAGGCAGGGCATCAATGCATGACCACGCGCGGCGTGCACAAGACCGGCGTCACCATGGTGACATCCTCCATGCTGGGCGCCTTCCGCGACAACGATGTCACGCGCCGCGAATTCCTGGCCGTGATCGGCAACCCCGCCAGCCGCGAAGACCGATAGACATTTCCATGGGCGCGCTCGATCTGGTCAAGACGCTCATCGGATTCGACACCACCAGCCGCGGTTCCAATTTGGAGCTGATCCGCTTCGCGCAAGGTCATCTGGAAAAATCCGGGGCGCGCTGCCGCCTCACCCATGACGCGACGGGCAAGAAAGCCAACCTCTTCGCCACCATCGGGCCGGAAGGCGATGGCGGCTACGTCCTGTCGGGTCATACCGATGTGGTGCCGGTGGATGGACAGGACTGGTCCAGCGATCCCTTCAAGGCCGAAGTGCGAGACGGCAAGCTTTACGGTCGGGGCGCCTGCGACATGAAAGGCTTTGTCGGCACGGCTTTGTCGCTGGCGCCGGAGATCGCAAAGGCCCGGCTGAAGCGCCCGATCCATTTCGCCCTGTCCTATGACGAGGAGATCGGCTGCGTCGGCGTCACCGGGCTGCTGGAGGATTTAAAGCGCGAGGGCATCAGGCCCGCGCTGGCGCTGGTGGGTGAACCGACGCTGATGAAGATCGTGGGGGCGCACAAGGGCGGCGCCAAGATGGTGACGCATTGCTGCGGCCGGGAACATCATTCCAGCGCCCCGGAAAAAGGCGCCAACGCCGTGATGATGGCGGGCGGATTTGTCAGCCTGCTGGACAGCGTGTGGGACGGGCTGCGCGCTGACGAGGATGCGCGTTTCGATCCACCTCATTCCACGGTGCAGGCCACCGTGATCGGCGGCGGCACGGCGGTGAACATATTGGCGGCGCGGGCGGACGTGACCTGGGAATATCGCTGCCTGCCCGACCGCGATCCCCAGGCCATCCTGGATACGGTGAGCCGCCGCGCGGAAAGCGAAGTGCTGCCCAAATACCGCGCCCGCGCCAGCGAGGCCGCGTTCCAGACGCAAATGCATGCGCAATATCCCGGCTTGAAAATGGACGAGGATTCCCCGGCGGTGCGCCTGGCGCGCGAACTGACGGGCGCCAACCAGGTGGAGGCCGTGGCCTATGGCACCGAGGCCGGGCATTTCCAGTCTTATGGCATCCCAGCCGTGATCTGCGGCCCCGGCTCCATCGAGCAGGCGCACCGGGCGGATGAATATTGCGCCGTCAGCGAGATTGAAGCCTGCGAGGCGTTCCTGCGAAAAGTGATCGCGAAGGCCTCTCAATAATCGCCCTGGCCGGGCTCGACCCGGCCATCCATGGATGGGCGGATCAAGTCCGCCCATGGAGGATTATGATAGCGTATCCGGCGCGATCTCGTGCGTGGTGCCGCAAAATTCGCAGCGCGCCCGTATCATGCCATCGGGATCGGCCAGGGAAGCGCGCTCTTCCGGCGCATAGCCTTGCAGCACCAGGGCGATGCGCTCCGGCGCGCAGTCGCATCGGAAAGCGATGGGCAACGCGGGATGAACGATCACCTCGTCTTCGTGGAACAGACGCCACAGCACTGTTTCCGCGGTCAGCTGGGTGTCCAGCAGCTCCAGGTCTTCCACGGTCTTGAGGAGCAATGACAGGCGCTGCCAGTCGTCATTGCTCTCGACTTCCTCGGGCGCAGCATCGGGGCGCGCGGATTCCGGGGTCATCTGCAGCATGATGCCGGCGGCGCGCCAGCGCGGCTCCTTCTCGCCCGCCACATACAGTGGGGCGGCGGCCAGGCGCAGCACCGTGGGCAATTGTTCGGACTGCAGGAAATAGGTTTCGGCGGAAGCCGCGATGCCGTCTTCCGACAAGGCGACAATGCCCTGGTAGGTATTGCCGCCTGTCCTGGGTTCGATGGTGATGGCGAGCGAACCCTTGCCTACGAGGGCGCGGAAGCTGGGATCGTTCAACTCATCGAGACGGCTGGCGTCCACCCGCGCGAAACTGCGCACGCCACGCGGCCTGTCTTGGCTTTCCCCGTAATAGTCTGCCGCGATGATATCCAGCGGACCGTCGGATTTTGTCTGGATCGTCAGGCGGCCGTCCAGCTTCAGGGCGGTGCCCAGTATGGCGCTGAGCGCCAGGGCTTCGCCCGTGACGCGGGCGGCGGCTTCCGGAAGGGTGTTATGGGCCGACAAGGCGCGGCCGGAGGCCAGGTCCAGGCGGACCAAACGCCCGCGCACGCCAGCCTTGGCGATGTCGAATGGCAGGACAAAGTCGCCCGAGGGGGCGGCGGGGAATTCGCGGGGAAGCTCGGACATCGTCCCTATATGGCGGGCGAGACAGCGTTTTTCAACGCATGGCCCACGCCAAAATCGCCTTCTGGGCATGCAGGCGGTTCTCCGCCTCGTCGAACACCACCGATTGCGGCCCGTCAATCACCTCGTCGGTGACTTCCTCGCCGCGATGGGCCGGCAGGCAATGCATGAAGATGGCGTCTTTTTTCGCCAGCTTCATCAGCGCGCCATTGACCTGGAAGGGCCGCAGCAGATTCTGCCGCTTGGTGGCGTTGTCGTCGCCCATCGAAACCCAAGCGTCCGACACCACGCAATCGGCCCCCGCCACCGCTTCTTGCGGATCGGTGAGGAAGCGCACGTTGGTGTTGCCCGCCGCCCAGTCCCGGGTTTCGCCATCCACGGTGAGTTCGCGCGGCGAGGCGACATTCAGATTGAAGCCGAACTTGACCGCCGCATGCACCCAGCTGGTCAGCACATTGTTGCCGTCGCCGCTCCAGCACACGGTAGCGCCCGTGATGGGACCCTTATGCTCCTCATAGGTCATCACATCGGCCATCACCTGGCAGGGATGGGACCATTTGGTCAGGCCGTTGATCACCGGAATGGTGGAATTGTTCGCCAGTTCTTCCACCATTTCATGGTCGAGCAGGCGGATCATCACGCCATCCACGTAACGCGAGATCACCCGCGCCGTGTCGGCGATGGTTTCTTCCCGCGCCAGCTGCATCTCGTTGCCGGTCAGCATCAGCGTGGTGCCGCCCAGCTGCCGCGCCGCCACGTCGAAGGAAATGCGGGTGCGGGTGGACTGCTTGTCGAAGATCATCGCCAGCACCTTGCCGTCCAGCGGGCGGTCGGCATCGGCCACGCCCCTGGACAGGCCGTTGCGTGCGGATTTGCGCGCCTTGGCGTCGTCGATCAGGGCGCGCAGGGTTTGGCTGTCATGGTCCGACAGGTCCAGGAAATGCTTGGGGCGATTGGAGATGGGCGCGTTCATTGGGCAGCTGCTTTCTGGGCTTCCAGGGCGGTGGCGGCCTGGCCCAACAGGGCCACGCCTTCGCGTGCTTCGTCTTCGGTCAAGGTGAGGGGCGGCA
Source organism: Alphaproteobacteria bacterium (assembly GCA_947475445.1). Lineage (GTDB taxonomy): Bacteria > Pseudomonadota > Alphaproteobacteria > Micropepsales > Micropepsaceae > Rhizomicrobium. The sequence continues at coordinate 60,801 of CANJLC010000004.1, read as the reverse complement.
GCAGGCGCACGACATTTTCGCCCGCCGGCAACACGATCAGGCCGGCCGCCCGCGCCGCGTTGATGAAATCGGTATTGGGTATTTTCATTTTCAGTCCCAGCATCAGGCCCTGGCCGCGCACGCTTTCAAAGATGGCGGGATGGCCCGCCACCAGCGCGCCAAGCTGCTGGGAGAGATAATTTGCGGTTTTTGCGACATGTTCGAGAAAGCCCGGCGCCAGCACCATGTCCAGCGCTTCATTGCCCACCGCCATGGCCAGCGGATTGCCGCCATAGGTGGTGCCGTGCGTGCCAATCGTCATGCCCTTGGCGGCCTCGGCAGTGGCCAGCAGCGCCCCCAGCGGAAAGCCGCCGCCAATGGCCTTGGCTAGGCACATGATGTCGGGCGCGATGCCCAGCCATTCATAGGCGAACAGCTTGGCCGTCCTGCCGATGCCGGTCTGGATTTCGTCAAAGATCAGCAGCAGGCCCTTGTCGTCACAAATCTTGCGCAGGGCGCGCAGGAATTCCGGCGGCACAGAACGCACCCCGCCCTCGCCCTGCAGCGGCTCTATGATCAGCGCTGCCGTTTGCGGGCCGATGGCCTTGTTCAGCGCATCCAGATCGCCGAGCGGCACCTGGTCGAAGCCCGCAACCTTGGGTCCAAACCCTTCGAGATATTTTTCATTTCCCGTGGCGGCGATGGTCGCCAGCGTGCGGCCATGGAAGGCGCCCTCGAAGCTGATGATCTGGTACCGCTCGGGATGGCCACTGACAAACTGGTAGCGCCGCGCCATCTTGAAGGCGAGTTCGGCGGCTTCCGCGCCGGAGTTGGTGAAGAACACCGTGTCGGCGAAACTGTTCGCCACCAGCTTTTTGGCCAGGCTCTCCTGTCCGGGAACCCGGTAAAGGTTGGAAGTATGCCAGAGCTTTCCTGCCTGCTCGGTGAGCGCCGCCACCAGCCTTGGGTTGGCATGGCCGAAGGCGTTGACAGCGATGCCGGCCCCGAAATCCAGGTAGCGCTTGCCATCCTCGGCGAAAAGCCAGGAACCCTCGCCGCGGACGAAGGCGATGTCCGTCCGGTTATAGGTGGGAAGCAAAGCGGGAAACACGGCAGACTCCTTGGCGAAAATGGGAAGGGCTGCTTATCCGCCTTCCCGGACCCCAAAACAAGTTATGGCAGGCCTGAGCGGGGGCGGATCGGGCCCGACTCAACTTGTGGACAAGGGCTGGGGGAACGCTGCCAGTGCTTGTTACTTTGTACCATCGCGGTACGATATCTTGTGGCCCGGAGACGGGTTTTATCGGGGTAAGGGAGCCTTCCATGAACGCGATGAACTGGTCCGACGACCGGGTAGAGCAACTCAAAACGCTTTGGACCGAGGGTCTTTCGGCCAGCCAGATTGCCCGCGCGCTGGGCGGGGTGACCCGCAACGCCGTGATCGGCAAGGTACACCGGCTGGGCCTGGCAGGCCGCGCCAGCCCGTCGCGGGCCGAACGCCCCCGGGTTTCCATGTCGCCCAAGGCGCCGTCGCTGCGCACCCATGTTCCCGCCGTTCCGGTGGTGGAGGAAGATCCGCTGCAGCTGGAAGACGGCAATTTCGCCACCGTGCTGACCATTTCCGACCGCATGTGCCGCTGGCCCATCGGCGACCCTGCGGCCTCGGAATTTCATTTCTGCGGCCGCGGCCCCAAGGCCGGTTCGCCCTATTGCGAAGCGCATGCCCGCAAGGCCTACCAGCCGCAGCAGGCCCGCCGCGCGCCCGATAAGGGACGCATGTCCGGCTGATAGCCGCGCCTGTTGACGCCTATGCATAAAGACCCTCACCCTGCCCGCGCACGGTGAGGGTTTTTCTTTATGTCGGTCTATGATTTTTCCGCCAAGCGTCTGGACGGCACGCAAGAAAGCCTGGGCGCCTATCGCGGCCGCGTGCTGCTGATCGTCAACACCGCCAGCGCCTGCGGCTTCACCCCCCAATATGCCGGGCTGGAAGCGCTCTATAAAAAATATGAAACCCAGGGCCTGACGGTGCTGGGCTTTCCCTGCAACCAGTTCGGCGGCCAGGAACCGGGGGACGAAGCCGCCATCGGCGCCTTCTGCGAAAAGAATTACGGCGTGACCTTCCCCATCTTCGCCAAGGTGGACGTCAATGGCGACCACACGCATTTGCTTTGGAAATATCTGAAAGACGCCAGGCCCGGCATATTGGGCACCGAAGGCATCAAGTGGAATTTCACCAAGTTCCTGATCGGCCGCGACGGCGAGCCGGTGGCGCGCTACGCGCCGCGGACGGCTCCGGAAGAAATAGAAGAAGACATCACGAAGCTGCTTTGACCGCGACGCTCTCGTCGAGGGAGTAGCCTGCCGACCGCACCGTGCGGATCGGGTCGCTGACGCCTTCGATATTCAGCGCCTTGCGCAGGCGTCCGACATGCACATCCACGGTGCGGGCCTCGACATAGACGTCGCTGCCCCACACCGCATCCAGCAACTGCTCGCGGCTGAAAACCCGGCCCGGATGCTGAATCAGATGGTCCAGCAGCTTGTATTCGGTGGGACCCAGATGGACTTCCACCCCGGCCCGGCGCACGCGATGGGCGCCGCGGTCCATTTCAATATCGCCAACGGTAATAACGTCTTCCGCCAGGCTGGGACGGATGCGGCGCAGCACGGCGCGCAGGCGGGCCAGCAATTCGGTCATGGCGAAAGGCTTGGTCATGTAATCGTCGGCGCCGGTGTCCAGGCCGCGGATGCGGTCGCTTTCCTCGCCCCGCGCCGTCAGCATGATGATGGGCACATTGCGGGTTTCCTGGCGGCCGCGCAGGCGGCGGCAGACCTCGATGCCCGACAATTGCGGAAGCATCCAGTCCAGCAGCACCAGGTCGGGCTTTTCCTCGGCGGCGACCAGCAGGGCTTCTTCGCCGTCCTGGGCTTCCAGCACACGATAGCCTTCGCGCTCCAGATTGTAGCGCAGCAGGGTCATCAGGGCGCCTTCGTCTTCGGCAACAAGGACTGTTGGCTTGGACATCAGTGCTGCGCCTCGCCCCGCCCGGCATCAAAAGCCACCGCGGTTTCGCTGGTGGTGTCGGCCTTGGGCCGGTTGCTGGCCAAATGGCCGGCGCGCACCATGTGGTAAACCACTTCGGCGATGTTGGTGGCATGGTCGCCGCTGCGTTCCATGTTCTTGGCGATGAACAACAGGTGCGTGCACAGTCCGATGGTGCGCGGGTCTTCCATCATGTAGGTGAGAAGTTCGCGGAACAGGCTGTTGTAGATTTCATCAATCTCGCCGTCCTGGTTCCACACCGCTTCGGCCAGTTCGGCGTTGCGGCTGGAATAGGCGTCCAGCACCTGCTTGAGCTGGCTGAGCGAGGCGCGGCCCATGCGGGCCAGCGACTGGGTGAGGCGGATCGGCGGTTCGCGGTTCAGCACCAAAGCGCGCTTGGCGATGTTCTTGGCCAGATCGCCGATGCGCTCCAGTTCGGCGGCGGTCTTGATCGCCGCCAGGGTCTCGCGCAAATCCACCGCCATGGGCTGGCGCAGCGCCAGCAATTTCAGGGCGCGGTCTTCGATATCCTGCTGGATGGCGTCGATGCGGGCGTCGCCGCCGATGGCGCTTTCCGCCGCCTTGCTGTCACGCCTTGCCACCGCTTCGATCGCGCCAGCCAGCTGGGCTTCCGCCAGCCCGCCCATCTGGGCCACCAGGGCCGAAAGGGCTTCCAGCTGTTCGGTGAAGGACTTGACGGTGTGTTCGGTCATCGGGGCTCGGATTTCTGTCGCCCCAAGGGAATAGGGGCCTTCCGCCAATTCTATGCGACAGTTTTATAACATTTATGTGACTGCCGGTATCGCCTCTGTTTTCTCGGCATTTTCCGGGGGTGCAGGGGGCAAAAGCACGGTGAAACTGGACCCCTCGCCCAGGCGGCTTTCGACCTGGAGCTTGCCATGATGGCGGTTGATGATGTGCTTGACGATCGCCAGGCCAAGGCCCGTGCCGCCCTTTTCCCGGCTGCGTTTCACATCCACCCGGTAGAAACGCTCGGTCAGGCGCGGAATGGCGGTGGGGGCGATACCCTCGCCATCGTCGCGCACCGTGGCAAAGACCTGGCCTTCCGGCGTCTGCCCCAGCGATATCCAGACATGGCCGTTTTCACGGCCATATTTGATGGCGTTGTGGATCAGGTTCTGGAAAAGCTGGCTCAGTTCGTCGCGCTCTCCCAGGATTTGCGGCAACTCGGCATCGGCTGAAATTTCAATTGCGATGTGATCGGGCTTGGCAAGGGGCGCCAGCGCGGCGGCCACCTCGCGCACCAGATCGCCCAGCGCGATGCGGCCTTCCGGCGGGACATGCTCATTCATTTCGATGCGGGTCAGCGAGAGCAGGTCGTCAATCAGCCGCCGCATGCGGGAAGCCTCGATGCTCATGATGTCGAGGAACTGCTCGCGTGCCGTTTGATCTTCCTTTGCATGGCCGCGCAATGTGTCAATGAACCCGGACACCGCCGCCAAAGGCGTGCGCAACTCGTGGCTGGCGTTGGCGATGAAGTCGGCGCGCATCTGTTCGCTGCGCCGGATGGCCGTTAGGTCGTGCAGCAGCAAGGCCGTGACCGGCGGATCAACGTGGATGCGGGTGGCATAGGCCTGGAAATGTCGCTCGATCGGCACCGGTACGGTAAAAGGCACATTGGCCTGGCCGCCGCCCGCCGCCGTGGCGACTGCCGCCAGGACCTCCGGATTTCGCAAAACGGCACTGACATGCTTGCGCTCCTGGCCCGGTCCCAGCAAGGCGCGCATCCACTGATTGACGAACAGCACGCGCTGGTCCTCATCCAGCAGCAGCACCGGCATGGGCAATTCTTCCAGCAACAATTGCGTCAAAGGCGGCAGCACCGACAGGTTCTGCGGCCGCTGGGCCGGAAGACTGGCGCGCGATTCCGGCGGCGTGAGGAGTCGCTCGGCGATAGCGCAAACAAGGCCAAGACCCAGCAGCCACCAGATCGCCTTCGGTCCCGCAAACAGCAGGACGGCCAGCGTCAGGGCGATACCTGCTGTCAGGGTCCAGATCCGGCTGCGCAGCAAATTCAAGAATGGCGCCATGATTCTCCCGTCAGCCAAGCACCTATCATACTGCCTATTGCGAAGGAAATTTTATCGGCGGCCTGGCCGGAGCGCGGCTGGTTAATCCGTAGACGGACGAGACCGGTTGGCCTTGTGCGAGGCCCGCAGCTTCTTGGACTCCAGGCGCTTGCGCTTGCTGGATTTGGGTATTTTGGTGGGCCGGCGGGGCTTGGGCGGGGTGGCCGCTTTCAGAACGAGGTCCGCCAGCCGGGAGCGGGCATCAGCGCGGTTGCGCTCCTGCTCGCGGTGCTGGCGGGCGACCAGGATCAGGACGCCGTCCTTGCTCAGGCGCGAGCCGGCCAGCCGCATCAGGGCGACCCGCACCGCGTCCGGCAGGCTGGGCGAATGCAGCACATCAAAGGAAAGCTGCACCGCGCTGGCCACCTTGTTGACATTCTGGCCGCCGGGGCCGGAGGCATGGATAAAGCGCTCCGACAATTCGCTGTCGGGTATCACCAGGCCGGGCTTGATGAACAGGACGGGCATTGGCTTTGTCTCTGCAGGACAAAGCAGTATAGCCTGCTTTGCGGAAAATCTCAGGCACTGACATGGCGAATGGCTTCGATCCCGGCCGGCTGGACGATATCAGCCGCACCATCAAAAGCCGCTATGTCGACAGCGGGATCATTTCCGGCGCACTGACACTTGTGTGGCGGCGCGGCCAGATTGCGCATCTGGGGATGTCCGGTTTCATCGACCTGGAACGAAAGACCGCCATGCGGGAAGACGCCATCTTCCGCATCTATTCCATGACCAAGCCCCTTACCGCCATGGCGCTGCTGATGCTGCTGGAAGAAGGCAAGGTTGCACTGGACGATCCGGTGCACCGCTATATTCCCGGCTTTGAGCATCTGCGCGTGGCCACTGGCGGCGATTTGGAAAGTGGGTTCACCTCGGTGCCGTCCAAGCAGCCCATGACGGTGCTGGATTTGCTGCGGCATACCTCAGGACTGACCTATGGTTTTCACAATCGCACCAAGCTCGACGCCGCCTATGCAAAACTGGGCGTGGGCGAGCACTATACCCAAGGCGGACTGGCCGGAATGATCGCGCAACTGGAAAAGCTGCCGCTGGATTTTTCGCCGGGGGAGACCTGGAATTATTCCGTCGCCACCGACGTGGTGGGCTACCTGGTGGAATTGATTGCCGGGGAAAAATTTGCCGATTTCCTGCGCCGCCGCATTCTTGGCCCGCTGGGCATGATTGACACGGATTTTTTCGTGCCGGCGCAAAAGCGCGAGCGCTTCGCGAGTTGTTATTATGCCAAGGAGGGCAAGCTGCTTCTGTATGATGACGGCCAGCAATCCACCTATGCCGCACCGCCCCAGCTGGAATCCGGCGGCGGCGGGCTGGCTGGAACGGCGGCAGACTATCTGCGCTTTTGCCGCATGATGCTGGCTGGCGGCGCGCTGGAAGGCGCGCGATTATTGAAGGCCGACACCATCAAGCTTATGACCAGCAACCATCTGCCCGGCGGCCGCGAAATGACGCAAATGATGCCAAGCACTGTCACCTTCACTGAGACCGGCTATGCCGGTGTCGGCTTTGGCCTGGGTCTGGCGGTGACCGTCAACCTTGCCCATACCGGCCTGCCCGGCACGGAAGGGGAATATTCCTGGGGCGGGGCGGCGGCGACCTATTTCTTCTGCGATCCGAAGGAAGATCTGGCGGTGGTATTCATGACGCAAGTGCTGGGTTCTCCGCAGCGCATCCAGATCCGGCGGGACCTGCGCAGCCTTGTCTATAACGCAATGTCGGAGCGCGCCGCCTGATGCGCGAAACATTCGACATTGCAAGCTGGACCGGGCCTTTCGATGCGGACACGCGCACCCGGGCGCAAACAGCGCTGGAGAATGGCAGCGTTCTGTATTTCCCCAACCTGGCTTTCCGTTTGGGCAACAGCGAGATGGGTTTCCTTGACGCCCGCCTCACCGATGGCAAGGCGAAGAACATAAGCCTGGATCACACCAGCGGCAAAATACAGGGCACCTCGGCGGTTGGCGAGGATGCGGTGCGGCTGGCGGCGATGATCGAACGCTTCGGCGCCGGCGCCACGGAATTCGTCACCGGCCTCTTGCCCGGCTATGCCGGCCTGGAACGGGCGCGCACCTCCTATCGTCCGGTGGAAGTGGAAGGCCGTGCCTATTCGGTGATTTCCGATGACCGCCTGCTGCATGTCGATGCCTTCCCCTCGCGCCCGATGCAGGCGGGGCGGCGCATCCTGCGTTTCTTCGCCAACGTCGCGCCCGTGAAGGCCAATGGCGGTGGAAAGCGCCGCTGGCATGTCGGCGAGCCATTTGAACCCTTCGCCAGGAAATTCGTGCCGCGGCTCAGGCCGCATTTCCCCGGCAAGAGCTGGCTTTATGGCAAGCTGGGCGTCACGCGTGGCCAGCGCAGCGCCTATGACGAGATGATGCTGTCGCTGCATGACGCCGCCAAGCTGGATGCCGACTATCAGAATAATTCCCCGCAAAGCGCAGTGGAATTCCCGCCCGGCTCCTGCTGGCTGGTCTATACCGACATGGTGCTGCATGCGGTTCTGGCGGGGGAATTCGCGCTGGAACAGACCTTCCACCTGGATGTCGCGCAGATGGGCGAGCCTGGGCGCGCGCCAATCCGGGTGCTGGAAAAACTGACGGGAAAAATGCTGGGTTAGGCCGATTTCAGACGGCGCACCGGTACGCGGGCATAGATTCCATCGCCGCCCGGCAAGGCGCGATACAATCCTGACGGCGCGGTTTCGGTTTCACCCACCACCAGCATGCCATGCGGCGCCATGGTCTCGGCGATACGCTCCAGCACCGAAGCCTTGGTGGCGCCGTCGAAATAGATCAGCACATTGCGGCAAAGCACCAAATCAAGATCGTCCAGCCAGCCATAGGAATCCAGCAGGTTGAAGCGGCGAAAGCGCACCATGCCGCGCAGATGGCTGGCGATGGCATGGCCGCCCTCCTCGGCGCGGAACCACACCGCAAGGTCGCCGTCGCTGAGGCCCCGCTGGGTCTCAAAGGTAGAATAAAAGCCGCGCTCGGCGCGGGCGATGGCTTCGGCGGAAATGTCGGTGGCGATCAATTCGATATTCCAGCCTTCGCGGGCCAGCCCCAAGCTGTCGAGCATCATGGCGATGCAATAGGCTTCCTGCCCCGCCGCACAGGCTGCCGACCAGATGCGCAGGCGCTTTTCCTTTGCCCGCGCCGCCAGCAGCGAGGGCAATATCTCGGTGCCCAGGCGGGCAAACAGGTCGGCATCGCGAAAGAAGCTGGTCTCGTTGACGGTCATTGCTTCGGTCACGCAAGCGGCCAGCGCTTCATGCCCCAGCCGCAATTCGCGCATCAATTGCGCCCGGTCCTTGAAGCCAAAACGGCGCATCACCGGCACCAGCCGCCGCTCGATCAGGGCGCGCTTGTCCTGGGTCAGCACAATGCCGGCACGCCGGTGCACCAGGCGGGCCAGGATATCGAAATTGTCGGGAGACATTTTCAGGCGCCGGCGACGGCGCTCTGGGGACGCGCGTCCGAACGATGGGGATGCAGTTCGGCCAGCTTGGCAGCCAGGCTTTCGCGGTCGAACGGCTTCATGATGTAATCGTCGATCCCGGCCGCCACGGCATGGGCGATCTCGGTGGCATCCACTTCGGTGGTGCAAACCAGGATGATGGGGCAATCGCCGCCGGGCTGGGCGCGCAGGCTGCGCACGATTTCCATGCCGGTCATGCCGGGCATGGACCAGTCGAGCAAAACCAGGTCGGGCATTTTCTCGCGCACGGCGCGCAGGGCTGACATGCCGTCTTCCGCTTCGGCGGTGACGAAATTCAGTTCCTCGAATATGCGGCGCGCAACAGTGCGTATGACGCGGCTGTCGTCCACGATCAGGCAATGGGCCATGGGCGAATAATTCCCGTTAGCATCTGGCCCCAAAAAGGCAGCCAAAGCGGGCAAACATTACAGGCGGGAAGGTAAACAGGGGCTTTAGACCGGCCCTTTTTTCAACCTGAGGTTAGCTCCACCGCGCCGTCATCCGCCAGCGCGATGGTCAGGCCCGCATTGACGGTGCGCGACAGGCGATGGGTCAGATAGGGCTGGATGCCGCGGGCATCCACCGCTTCCATCTGGGCCTCGCCGCGGATGGAGCGTCCAACCTCCTCGGTGATCCGGGCATTGAGGCCGCTGGCGCGGATCCTGAAGCTGGGCATGGCCGGATCAGTCCCGGCATCCACCGTCACCGCCCCGCCGCGCGGCAGGCAATCGGCCGCCAGCAGGGTCGAATTCATCAGCAATTTGGCCCAGTCCTTGGCCCAATAGACATGGGGGACATTCCATTCCAGCGTGACCTTGCCCCCGGCCAGAAGCTCGGTCACCAGCCGTCCCACTTCATTGAGGTCCAGTTCGGCACCTGCCGAGCCCGCGGCGCCAAAGGCGATGCGCATGAACTGGATGCGGGCCAGGGCCTGGTTGGCGCTGGAGGTCACCAGCTTCAGGGCCTCCTCGCGCATATCGGCGTCGCGTTCGTCTTCCAGGACCTCAAGGCCGTTGATCACGGCGCCCAAAGGCCCCACAAGGTCATGGCAGACCTTGCTCACCATCAGGGCGGAAAATTCAATCTCGGTCATGGGCTTTGTCCGGCGTTGATAATATTTGGTAAACAAGCCTAACGCGTCTTAAGGAATTCTTAATATGGCCGCAACGGCCCAGATACTGGCCGAGATCGCCGCCCGGGCCGGGGCGGTGGTGATGCGCCATTACCAAACCGGCGCGGAAATCCGCCAGAAGACCGACAATTCCCCCGTCACGCTTGCCGATGAAGAGGCCGAAGGCCTGATCCTGGCCGAGCTGGCCAAGGCTTTCCCGAACGTGCCCGTTGTGGCGGAGGAAGAAGCCGCCGCCGGACGCGTTGTCGCCGCGGCGGAGCGCTTCTTTCTGGTGGACCCGCTGGATGGCACAAGGGAATTCATTTCCGGCAATGGCGAGTTCACGGTCAACATCGCCGAAGTGGTGAACGGCGTGCCGGTGGCCGGCGCAGTTTTCGCGCCCGCCATCAACCGCATGTTCCTGGGCGACGCATTGGGCGCCTTTGAAGGCGCAAGGCCCATTCGCGCGCGGCCTGCGCCGGCGGACGGGCTGATTGCGGTGGGCAGCCGCTCGCACAATGACGCGGCGACGGAAAAATTCCTGAAGGACTTCAAGGTGAAGCAATTCGTCAGCGCCGGTTCGTCGCTGAAATTCTGCCTGGTGGCGGCCGGCGAGGCAGACATCTATGCCCGCGGAGGACGCACCATGGAATGGGATACAGCCGCGGGCCATGCCGTGCTGATGGCAGCGGGCGGCAGCGTCAAGCGCTGGAGCGGGATGAATCTGGGTTACGGCAAACCGGGTTTTGAAAATCCGGGCTTTGTCGCGCGCGGAATTCTGTAACTACCTGTCCATGTCATGACGGCTGGAGTAAAACACCAGCGCCATCAATCCGGCGCCGACCACAAAGGTCACCACTGCGCCCAGCACCAGGAATGTCCAGCCCAAGGCGCTCATGTGAACGCCCTGCATGGAATCCCAGGCGCCCCAAGCATACCAGCCAGCCCAGCCCAGCAGCGCCAGCAAGACGGCGATGGCGATCCATCCGGCAGGTGAAAGGGGACTTTTCTCGGAACTGTCCATCGCCCCATTATAGACCGGCTGTTAAATAGCCAAAATCTGTGCAAAGCTTCGCGCGGACGGGCACTTTGATTCGCAAGGAGCGACCATGGACCGCAAGCAATTCATCGCCAGCCTGATCGCGCTGGGTGTCAGCCCCTCGGCGGCGCTGGCGCAAAACCAGCAGTCCCCGCCGCAAACGCCGCCGCCTTCGGCCAGCGACCATGATCTGCGCTACACCGCCAACGAAATCACCCGGGCGGGCGCGGATTTCTTCGGCATCACCACCGAGGCCATGGCCAAGGGCGTGCAGCATGTTTTCGCCGAACTCGGCGAACCGGACGCCTATATCACGGGCGATGAAGGCTCGGGCGCGTTCATATTTGGGGTGCGCTATGGCTCGGGCTGGCTGATCCGAAAATCCGCCGAGCCCAAGAAAGTCTATTGGAAAGGTCCGTCCGTGGGCTTTGACGCCGGCGGCAACGCCTCCAAGAGCTTCACCCTTGTCTATAATCTGCGCGAGGACCGCCGCCTGTTCCAGCGTTTCCCCGGCGTGGAAGGCAGCATCTATGTCGTGGCGGGGCTGGGCATCAATTACCTGCGCAGCGGCGGCGTGACCCTGGCGCCGATGCGCATGGGCGTCGGCATCCGCGCCGGCGTCAACGCGCATTACCAAGTCTACACCGAAGATCGCGACTGGTTCCCGCTTTAGGCGGGGACTTCTGCGTCGGCCTTGCCATCAACCTGGCCTGCCGGTGCGGGCAGGTAGAGCAGCAGCGCGGCCGCCACATAGATCGACGAGAAGGTGCCCACCACGATGCCGAACAGGATCGGGGCGGAGAAGTCGAACAGCGCCGGACCACCGAACAGCAGCAACGGTATCAGCGACATGGAGGTCGCCACCGAGGTCAGAATGGTTCGCGTCACCATCTGGTTGGTGGAAAGATTGATCAATTCTGCCAGCTTCATGCGCTTGTATTTGCGCCGGTTTTCGCGAATTCGGTCGAACACCACAACCGTATCGTTGATTGAATAGCCTGCCAGGGTCAGCAAGGCCGCCACGGCCGTCAGGCTGAAATCCAGCTGGAACAGCGCAAACAGCCCCGCTGTCACCAGCACGTCATGGCCGGTGGCGAAGGCGGCGCCGATGCCATACTGCCATTCAAATCGCACCGCGACATAGATCGCGATCATGATGATGGCCAGCACCGTGGCCTTCACGCCGTCGGTGAAAAGTTCTTCGCTGACCTTGGGGCCCACCACTTCGGTGCGGCGGAATTCATAACCGCTGCCCAGCTTGGCCTTGAGCGTGGTGACAACCTGCTGGTCGATCACATTCTGGTCTTCACCCGCCTTGGCCTCGCGCGGCAGCACGCGGATCATGACGCAGCTGTTGACGGGCTTGTCGCACACGCCGCCGCCGAAATACTGGATCTGGGTTTCGCCAAAGCCCAGCGTGCCGACCATCTCGCGCATCGGGCCGACATCGATGACCTTGGCGGATTTCACTTCCACCAGGATGCCACCCTTGAAATCGATGCCCAGGTTGAAGCCCTGCCAGACAATGGCGCCGATCGAGATCAGCAACAGCAACCCGTCAATGGCGAAAGCGACATAGCGAAACCCGACAAAATCGATGTTGGTGGCTTCGGGGATGAATCGCAGCAGGGGCATGGCAGGCTTTCTGTTTCGGGCGCTGGAACCTACAAGGCCGGGGCCGCCCGAACAAGCTGGGAAAATCCCGCTTTTCCGCTCTTTTTAGGGGCGATCTGGCGCCGGGACGGACGGGCGCTTGATGGCGCGGGCAAAGCCGCTACACAATTCCGCCGGGGAGGAGCGCCGGCCGTTTTTGAAACGGCGCCGCGACCGTCGAGAATGCGCCATAACGGCCAGCAGGAAGAAGTATCCGGCAGTGCCCTGACGATCTTGCTGACGGTGATGTTCGTCAACATGATCGGCTTTGGCATCATTGTGCCGTTGCTGCCTTTTTATGCCGAAAGTTTCCAGGCCGCGTCCTGGCAGGTGGCGCTGATTTTCTCCGCCTATTCGATCGGCGCCTTCTTTGGCGAGCCTTTCTGGGGCCGCCTGTCGGACCGCATCGGCCGCAAGCCCGTGCTGATGCTGACCGTCTGCGGCAACTGCGCCTGCTACCTGGCGCTGGCTTTCGCCCCCAGCATCGGCGCCGCTTTTGCAGTGCGTTTCCTGGGCGGCATCGCGGCCGGCAACAATTCGGTGGTGCAATCCTATCTCGCCGATGTCACCCATGAGAGCGAACGCAGCTCGCGCATGGCCTGGGTCAGCGCCACCTACAATGTCGGCTTCATCATCGGCCCGGCGATGGGCGGCTGGCTGGCCAACCCCGCCGCGGGACATGACGGGTTTCGCATGCCGCTGTTTGTCGCCGCCGGCCTGTCGGCGCTTTGCGTGGCGGGCCTTGCGCTGCTGGTGGGTGAAAGCCGCGTCCAGGGCAGCGCGGCGCGCGGTGAAGCGCAAATGGGCCGCGCCTTCCATGAGTTGTTCCGTCATCCGGTCATCGCACGCCTGCTGCTGGTCACCATTCTGTCCGGTTCGGCCTTTAGCGGCATTGAATCCATGTTCGGCCTGTGGGCGCAGAGCCGCTTTGCCTGGGGTCCGCACCAGGTCGGCAATACCTTCGCCATCGCGGCGCTGGTGGCGGCCTTTTGCCAGATCGTGGTGGTGGGGCCGCTGTCACGGCGCTTTGGCGAAGCCCGGATCCTGGCGGCAGGCATGGCGATGACGGCAGCCAGCGTCCTGCTTCTTACCCTGTCGCAAAATGCCGTCGCCACCGCGGGATTGATCGCGCTGGCGGCTTGCGGCCAGGCCATCGCCTGGCCCAATGTGGCGGCGCTGATCTCGCGCAACAGCGATGATTGCGAGCAGGGTAGCTGCCTTGGCCTCAACAATGCCTGTGCCGCGCTGTCGCGCCTGACAGGTCCGCTGATGCTGGGCTTTGCTTTCTCGCTGCTGGGCGTCAATGCGCCATTCTGGCTGGCGGCGGCGCTGGTGCTGCCCGCCATCTTCCTGTCGCTGTCGGCGCGGCGGGCTTATACGGTTGCCCGCGCCTTTCCATAATCGCCCTGGACCTATTGGTCCCTTTGCATCAGCAAATTGCCCTGGTGCCGCCGCAACAGGAAAATGCCTGTCTCGATCGCGAGTGCCGCCAGGAAAGGCGATAGCGCCACGGGGGCGCCGTCCTCCTCGGCTTCGGCTTTCCAAAGGGCGCCCACGGCGCAAAGACCAAGGGCAATAACAAGCAATCTGCGCATGACAATCTCCCAAAGCACGAACGTTTCGGGAGAGAGCAGGTTCCCTGGGCTTGCCGCCGCCCCGGTAAAACGTTCATCGCTGCGCGAATCTAGACGGCCTGGCCGATGAGAAGGCCGATACCGGCCGTGACCGCCATGGCAAAGGCGCCCCAGAATGTCACCCGCCCGGTGGCGCGCAGGATTTGCGCGCCGCCCGTCCTGGCGCCCAGCGCGCCCAGCGCCGCCAGGTAGAGCAGCGAGGCCACCACCACCGCATAAAGCAGGACGTCGCGCGGGCTGAGGATCACCGCCAGCAGCGGCATGGCCGCGCCGATGGAGAAAGTGATCGCCGACGAGATCGCAGCCTGTAACGGCCTTGCCGTCGTGATCTCGGAAATGCCCAGCTCGTCGCGCGCATGCGCGCCAAGCGCGTCCTTGGCCGTCAGGGCCTGCGCAACCTGATGCGCCAGGTCCTTGTCGAGGCCGCGCTTGATATAGATGCCCGCCAGTTCTTCCAGCTCCGCGGTCGGATCGGTGCGCAACTCCTCGCGCTCGCGCGCCAGGTCGGCGCTTTCCGTATCCGCCTGGGAACTCACCGAGACATATTCCCCGGCCGCCATGGACATGGCGCCGGCGACAAGGCCCGCGATCCCGGCGAGAAGGATATCCTCCTTGGCAACACCCGCGGCGGCGATACCCACGATCAGGCTGGCCGTGGAAACAATGCCGTCATTGGCGCCCAGCACGGCGGCCCTGAGCCAGCCGATGCGCGCCACCAGATGACGTTCGCGATGATGATGCAGGCTGCGCATGGGCACCTTTGCGATGGAACTTTGGTGCTCCCACGGGGAATTGAACCCCGGTTTCAGCCTTGAGAGGGCCGCGTCCTAACCGCTAGACGATGGGAACATTAGGCAGGAAACGGCTTATAGGGGCCTCTTGGAGGTCCGGCAAGTTCCCACGTCCAGCGAACAATTCGCAATCGGGACCGGAACGTGCGCCCGCCGCTTACGTTGTTTTTTTGCAAGCACAACAAATGGTTCTGAAATGGCCCGTTTCTTTTTTCATGTCCGTGAAAATGGCGATGACCTTAGCCGGGATATCGAAGGGCAGGAACTTGCCGACCTGGAAGCAGCGCGGCTTGAGGCGATCAACGCCAATCGCGAATTGCTGGGCGAACGCCTGCTGCATGGCGGTTCGCTGGATCATCGGCAGATCGAGATCGCCAACGAAGGTGGCGATGTTCTGGCGACGATCAGCGCTGATGATGTGCTGTTTCGTGACGGCCAGTACCGCAGCTACAGCGACGACGTCACCAAGTCCGCGCCCAATATCAATTTGACGGGTTCAAAGCCCCCGGCGGAATAGGCGAAGGCTTTCACGCCTTCTGGACCGGCGATCAGCCAGAGGAAATTCTCCTCCTGCGCGCCAGCCACGTCATGGCGGGAAGGCTCCGCCCTTCCCTGCGGATGGGAATGATAGCAGCCGATAATCGCATGGCCATTTTCACGCGCCGCCTTCACGGCGGCAAAATGGGCTGCCGGATCAATCTCGAAACGGTCCGGCGCTGCGGCAAGGTTAAGCGCGGGGTGAAGCGCCGTGGCATGAAAATCCCGCCCTCCGCCGGCGCCCTCGATCAATCCGCAACATTCGCGCGGGCTTGCCGCCTGCGCCTCGCCTGCGATCTGCGCCAGCAGCGCAGCGGGCAGGAACAGCATCACGGCGCGCCGTCTTTCACGCGCGTGATGAGTTTTCCGGTGGCCAGATCCATGACATCCACTTCGCTGCCCGCCGGTGTCTGGACATGCAGCACCAGCCTGCCGCCTTCGGTGGTCGAGGACAGGATATGGGCGCCGGGCGCAAGCTGGATGCTGGCGGCGGGCGCCGCAATGGTTGGAGAAGAGCGGGCGGCCTGATAAAGCCTTGCCTGGCGCACAAAGCCCGCCACCACCGCAATCACCGCCGCCACCAGGAGGACGGAAAGGATGATGACGGCGGCCAGGGCCGCGCGATAGGTTCTCCTGCTTCCCGGATCAATTTCTTCCATGTCCGCCACTGAACTCTCCGCTCAAATCTGCACTGTCACGCCCGAGCAGGCCGGACAGAGGCTGGACCGCGTTCTGGCGGCATCGCTGCCTGATCTCAGCCGCTCGCGCCTCCAGGATCTTTTGGGCAAAGGCGCGGTCGAACTTGAGGGCGTCACGATAAAAGACGCCAACCACCGGGTCAAACCAGGCGACGTTTACCGCATTGTCGTTCCCGCCACGGTTTCGGCCACTCCGCGCGGCGAGGATATCCCCCTTGCCGTGGTCTATGAGGACAAGGAGCTTATCGTGATCGAAAAGCCCGCCGGGCTTGTCGTGCATCCGGCGCCGGGCAATCTCGACGGCACGCTGGTCAACGCCCTGATCGGCCATTGCGGCGAAGACCTGATCGGCATTGGCGGAGAAGCGCGGCCCGGCATTGTCCATCGCCTCGACAAGGATACATCCGGCCTGCTGGTCGCCGCCAAGACGGAACGGGCAATGCGCAGCCTGGCCAAGCAATTCGCCAACCACACCATCGAGCGCGCCTACCACGCCGTGGTCTGGGGGGCGCCGCGCGCAGGCGACGGAGTGATTGAGGGCCAGATCGGCCGCAGCCCGTTCGACCGCAAGCGCATGGCGGTGTTGCGCGGCGGCGGCAAGCTGGCGCGGACCCGTTATCGCGTGCTGGAAGTCTTCGGCCCGCCGGAACGCCCAGTCGCCTCGCTGGTGGAATGCCGGCTTGAGACAGGCCGCACCCACCAGATCCGTGTGCACCTGACCCATCTGGGCCACCCCCTGATCGGAGACCCCCAATATGGCCGCGCCCGCCAGGCGCCCCGGGCCAAGACCCCTGAGGATGAAGCTGCGTTTACAGCGGCCACCGGCTTTTCCCGCCAGGCGCTGCACGCTTTTGTGCTGGGATTCCAGCACCCTACCCTGCACAAAGCCATGCGGTTTGAATCGCCATGGCCCGCCGATTTCGCCGGTCTTGTGGCGGCTTTGCGCGGCTTGAAAAGCCCTTAAGGGGTTCCCACATGCTAAATCGTCCCGGGGGCGGGCGTTTTTGAGCCAAGCCGGCTGCCCGGGCGTTTAAGATGCTGTGTCAACACAGCGAGAAGGGGAATTCAATGAGCAGCCGTGGCCTTCCCGCGCTTTCCAGCGACGCCGGACTTTCGCGTTATTTGACCGAGATCCGCAAATTTCCCCTTCTGACCCCTGAAGACGAATACATGTTCGCCAAGCGCCTCAAGGAGCATGGCGACGCCGAAGCGGCGCGCCGGCTTGTCACCTCGCATCTGCGCCTGGTGGCCAAGATCGCCATGGGCTATCGCGGTTATGGCTTGCCGGTGGCGGAAATTGTTTCCGAAGGCAATGTGGGCCTGATGCAGGCCGTCAAGCGCTTTGATCCCGACAAGGGCTTTCGCCTGGCCACCTATGCCATGTGGTGGATCCGCGCCTCGATCCAGGAATATGTGCTTCGGTCCTGGAGCATGGTGAAGCTCGGCACCACGGCGGCGCAAAAGAAACTGTTCTTCAATTTGCGCAAGGCCAAGTCGCATATCGGTGCCATCGAGGAAGGCGATCTGACACCCGCCCACACCGCCACCCTGGCCGACCAGCTGGGCGTGACGGAGCGCGAAGTCACGGACATGAACCGGCGCCTGTCCGGCCCGGACTCGTCGTTGAACGCGCCGGTGAAAAGCGAATCCGAAAATGAGTGGCAGGACTGGCTGGCCGACGACACCATGGACCAGGAAACCCGCCTGGCCGAACGCGAGGAGATGGGCGACCGCCACAATCTTCTCACCAGCGCCCTGGACACGCTGACGGAACGCGAACGCGAGATCATCAATGCCCGCCGCCTGCAGGACGAGCCCGCCACGCTGGAAGAACTGTCGCAGAAATTCGGCGTCAGCCGCGAACGTGTACGCCAAATCGAAGTGCGGGCGTTCGAGAAGCTGCAAAAGTCCATGAGCGGTCCTTCCGCCTAGACTCTTTTGGAATCCGGCGTGCGGTCTTTCGTGTTGCCGAGAGGCTCATTCTCCTCGTCAACGCCTTCGCGCTTGTCGTCGGTATCGACAATGCCCTCGCCGAACATTGCCATGCCGTCTTCCAGGTAATCGCCCAGCAGCGGCAAGCCGATCAGGTATTCGGCGGCGCGCTTGGCATGCTCGGACTTGGCGGTGGCTATGGCTTCATCCCACTCGTCCAGATCATAGGTGCCGCGTCCCAGCCAGGCCAGGGCGACAAGCTGGTTGCGCTCATCCTCGTTCAGTTCGCGGATGGCGCCGATCAGCTCTTCGCGCGTGGGATCATCCGCCTTGTCGGCCAGGACATCGGTGTTGCCGTCGTCGGACGGATTGGACGATGCGTCTGGATCGCTGTCGGCTTCCTTGACGTCATATTCGCGCGCCTTCTCGATGATGAAGGCCAGCTTGTCGCTGGCGATGTCCAGGCTGGGCGATTCGTTGGATGAAGAAGCCATGATTTTCCCTGCATTTCTGTGCTTCCGGGTAACGCGGCAACCCGTCCCTGTGTTCCGTGTTGACGGCACCGGAGCGACCCCCTATATCGGCGGCGGGCCACACCTCCCCAACGAGGTGCTATCATTCTGGAAGGAATGAATGACAATGACTGAAGTGACCAAACCGGCTGTGCGTCCCGCGCGGCCTTTTTTTTCGTCCGGTCCCTGCGCCAAGCGCCCCGGCTGGACCCCTGAAGCCCTCAAGGGCGCACTGGTGGGACGCTCCCACCGCTCCAAGCCCGGCAAGGCCAAGCTGAAGGACGCCATCGAGCGTACCCGCAAGATTCTGGGCATTCCCGCCGATTTCAAGATCGGCATCGTGCCCGCCTCCGACACCGGCGCGGTGGAAATGGCGATGTGGTCGCTGCTGGGTCCCCGCGAGATCGACATCTTCGCCTGGGAAAGTTTTGGCGAGGACTGGGTCACCGACACCATCAAGCAGCTCAAGCTGAAGGCCGATGTGCACAAGGCCCCTTACGGCAAGCTGCCCGAACTCAAGCACGCCAAGGATCGCGATGTCGTCTTCCTGTGGAACGGCACCACCTCCGGCGTGCGCGTGCCCAATGGCGACTGGATCGCCGCCGACCGCGAAGGCATCACCATCTGCGACGCCACCAGCGCCGCCTTTGCCATGGACCTGCCCTGGGACAAGCTGGATGTCACCACTTTCTCCTGGCAGAAAGTGCTGGGCGGCGAAGCCGCGCATGGCATTCTTGTCCTGTCGCCGCGCGCCGTGGCGCGCCTTGAATCCTACACGCCCCCCTGGCCGATGCCGAAAATCTTCCGCATGACCAAGGGCGGCAAGATCGTGGACGGCATCTTCGAAGGCGAGACCATCAACACGCCGTCCATGGTGGCGGTGGAAGATTATCTCGATGCCCTCACCTGGGCCGAAAGTGTTGGCGGGCTCAAGGGCCTCATCGCCCGCGCCGACGCCAACACCAAGGTGCTGGCCGACTGGGTCAAGAAGGGCGGCTGGGATTTCCTGGCCGAAAACGAAGCCATCCGTTCCAACACCTCGGTGTGCCTGAAGATCACCGATCCCTGGTTCGCCGCGCTGAGCGACGAGGCCAAGGCCGAAGCCGCCAAGAAGCTGGCGGGCCTGCTGGACAAGGAAGGCGTGGCGCTGGACATCGCAGCCTATCGCAGCGCGCCGGCCGGCCTTCGCATCTGGTGCGGCGCCACGGTCGAAACCGCCGACCTGCAAGCGCTGACGCCCTGGCTCGACTGGGCTTACGGCCAGATCAAGTCCGCCTGATCCAATCCCGGCTTGGCTTGAAAAGCGGCCGGGATTTTTCCTCCCCATTTTCCTCTTTCATGGAGTTTCCCATGCCCAAGGTTCTTATCGCCGACAAGCTCTCGCCTGCCGCCGTCGCCATCTTCAAGGATCGCGGCCTGGATTTCGACAACAAGCCCGGCATGACCAAGGAAGAATTGCTGGCCGTGGTCGACCAGTATGACGGCATCGCCATCCGCTCCAACACCAAGATCACCGCCGATGTCATCAAGGCGGCCAAGAAGCTGAAAGTCGTGGCCCGCGCCGGTATCGGCGTCGACAATGTCGACATCCCCGCCGCCACCGCCGCCGGCGTGATCGTGATGAACACGCCCTTCGGCAATTCCATCACCACCGCCGAACACGCCATTTCGCTGATGCTGGCCCTGGCCCGCGAACTGCCCGCCGCCAACGCCTCCACCCAGGCCGGCAAGTGGGAGAAGAACCGCTTCATGGGCGTGGAAATCACCGGCAAGGTGCTGGGCCTGATCGGCGCCGGCAATATCGGCTCCATCGTCGCCGACCGCGCCAAGGGCCTGAAGATGCGCGTCATCGCCTATGATCCCTTCCTGTCCGCCGAGCGCGCCCAGGACATGGGCGTGGAAAAGGTCGAATTGAACGACCTCCTGGCCCGTGCCGATTTCATCACCCTGCATGTCCCCATGACGCCGGAGACCAAGAACATCCTCTCCGCCGAAGCCCTGACCAAGACCAAGAAAGGCGTGCGCATCATCAACTGCGCCCGCGGCGGGCTGATTGATGAAGCGGCTTTGAAAGCAGCGATTGACAGCGGCCAGGTCGCGGGCGCCGCCCTCGACGTCTTTGCGGTCGAACCGGCCAAGGAAAATGTCCTGTTCGGCAATGAGAAGATCGTGGCCACGCCGCACCTGGGCGCTTCCACCACCGAAGCGCAGGAGAATGTCGCCCTGCAGGTGGCCGAGCAGATTTCCGATTATTTGCTGACCGGCGCCATCACCAACGCCCTCAACATGCCGTCCATCTCGGCGGCCGAAGCGCAGAAAGTCGGCCCCTGGATTTCGCTGGCGGAAAAGTTGGGCTCCTTTGCGGGCCAGCTCACCGGCTCCAGCCTGACAGCGGTGGAGATCGTCTATGAAGGCACGGCCGCCGCCCTCAACACCAAGGCGCTGACCCAGGCGGCCCTGGCCGGCCTGCTGCGCCCGATGCTGTCGGAAGTGAACATGGTCAATGCGCCCGTCGTCGCCAAGGAACGCGGCATAAAGGTCAGCGAGACCCGCCGCGACCGCCAGGGCGCCTATGAAGGCTATATCAAGATCGTGGTTGCGATGGGCGACACCACCCGCCGCGTCGCCGGCACGGTGTTCTCCGATGGCCGTCCCCGCCTGATCCAGGTCAAGGACATCAACCTGGACGCCGAGTTCGCGGCCCACATGCTCTACATCGTCAATGAGGACAAGCCGGGCTTTATCGGCAAGCTGGGCACCTTGCTGGGTGACGGCAAGGTCAATATCGCCAACTTCACGCTGGGCCGCAGCGCCCCCGGGCAAGATGCGATCTGCCTGGTCGAAGTGGACGGCCAGGTGCCGGACAGCGTAATCGAGGCCATCACCAAGCTGCCGCCGGTGAAGATGGCCAAGGCGCTGGCGTTCTGAGATTTAAAACTTCTGCAATGTGAAACACCCGTCCGCGCAAGCGGCGGGTGTTTTTCTATGCGCCCTTGCCGGCGCGAAGCTGCTCATGGTGGCGGATCACTTCCTTCACCACAAAGGCCAGGAACTTTTCCGCAAAATCCGGGTCCAGCTTGGCGGCGCTTGCAAGTCCGCGCAGACGCGCAATCTGCGACGCTTCACGGGCCGGGTCCGCCGGCGGCAGGTCGTGCTGCGCCTTGTAGACGCCAACCGCCTGGGTGCATTTGAAACGCTCTGCCAGAAGATGGATCAGGGCGGCATCGATATTGTCGATGCTGTCCCGCAAGCGCAAAAGTTCCGGATGCCCCGTCATGACTTCATTCCTTCCAAGCCTGCTTCCTGCCCGCTTTTTCGGCAGGCGGCCACCGTCTTTACCCTCTCTCTTAAGGGTAAATCCCGCTTTCCGCCAAGCATCCAAGAATTGGTGCAGTGCGTAAACGCTTTTTTGGGACAGGTCCCCCGCCCTCCATTATAGTGACCGAAAGTTAAGGTGGGGGGCCTGGCGACGCAACGGACACAGATCCGGGCAGAGCCAGGCGGGTGGGCATGGTTCTGAAAAAGCTAGTTCTGGTTTGCGCCATCGGCCTTTTGGCTGCAGGCTGCGCTGCGTCCAGCAATCAGGAAGCCGCCGAGGCCAATGATCCGCTGGAGCCGATGAACCGTTTCTTTTTCGACTTCAACCAGCATCTGGACCGCCGCGCCGCATTGCCGGCCGCGACCTTTTACGCCGCCAATGTGCCCAATGGCTTTCGCCGCACCTTCCGCAATTTCTTCGGCAATCTTGGCGGGCCCGTGGCGGTGGTGAATGACGTGCTGCAGGGCCAGTTCCAGAATGCCGACAAGGCCAGCGCGCGCTTTTTGATCAACTCCACCATCGGCATTGGCGGGCTGTTCGATGTCGCCACGGATTGGGGCTATCCCGAGCGCGACCGCGACTTCGGCGAAACCCTGGGCACCTATGGCGTGCCGCAGGGCCCCTATCTGGTGCTGCCTTTCCGCGGCCCAACGGCGGTGCGCGATTTTGGCGGCAATTACGTGGACGGCTTTTTTTTTCGCCGCTCTACTACATGAAAATCCAGTTCACCGGAAAACAGTATGTCGGCCTGATCAAGTCCACCATCGGCTCGGTGGACAACCGCGCCAACAATATCGTGACCTATCGCGATATCGAACGCGCCTCGGTGGATTTCTACGCCACCATGCGGGACTATTACCGCCAGCGCCGCCAGCGCCAGGTGGAAGACAGGAACAGCGTCAGCGCGGAACTGCCGGACTTCTAGCCCTCCAAGGCCAGACTTTTAGAACCCGGCGAAACAGTTTAAAGCCTCTGGCCCATGCTGCTTATTGAACGCATCGTCACATTCTGCAGCCGCCATGCCGCCTTGACGGTGCTGGCGGCCCTGCTGCTCACCCTGGGCGCGGGCTGGTACACCCAGGCCCATTTCAACATGAACACGGACAGCGAACAGCTGATCTCCGCCGAGGTCGGCTGGCGCCAGCGCGGCCTGGCCTTCGACGCCAAGTTTCCCGGCCAGTCGGACCTGATCGCCGTGGTGATTGACGGCCAGACCCCGGAACTGGCCGAAGCCGCGGCGGCTTCGCTGACGGCCCGCATCAGCACCGACAAGACCCTCTTCCCCTCGGTTCGCCGGCCCGACGGCGGCGACTTCTTCAATCACAATGGCCTGCTGTTCCTGCCGCTGGACGAGGTGAAGACCACCACGCAGCAACTGTTCCGGGCGCAGCCTTTCCTGGGCGCGCTGGCCTCCGATCCGTCCCTGCGCGGCATCATGGAAAGCCTCTCCACCGCACTGATGGGCATCAGTGCCGGACAGGCCAAGCTGGCCGATTTGAACGGCCCGATGCAGCGCTTTGGCGAAAGCTTTGCCGCCGCCGCCAATGGCGAAGTGAAGTATCTGTCCTGGCGCTCCCTGATCACCGGCGCACCGCCCCGGCCCGAAGAAATCCGCCGCTTCATCCAGGTCCAGCCCAGGCTGGATTTCAATGCGCTGCAGCCGGGCCTGCAGGCCTCGACCTCGATCCGCAAGGCCGCGGCAGGCCTTGGCCTGACGCCGGAAAATGGCGTGCGGGTGCGGCTGACGGGCGATGTACCTTTGTCGGACGAGGAGTTCGCATCCCTCACCGACCGCGTCTGGCTGATGGGCGGCGCAATGCTGGGCGGGGTGCTGCTGCTATTGTGGCTGGCGCTGCGCTCGGTGAAAATCATTTTCGCCATCCTGGTGATGCTGGTGGTGGGGCTTGTCATCACCATGGCGGCGGGGCTGCTGGTGGTGGGGGTGTTCAACATCATCTCCATCGCCTTCATTGCACTGTTCGTGGGGCTGGGCGTGGATTTCGGCATCCAGTTTGCGGTGCGCTATCGCAGCGAACGCTTCCACCAGCCCGACCTGGCAATGGCGCTGTGCCACACCGGCCGCAGCGTCGGCCTGCCGCTGGCGCTGGCGGCGCTGGCAACCGCCGTGGGATTCTTCTCGTTCCTGCCCACCGAATATACCGGCGTGGCCGAGCTGGGCTTTGTCGCGGGCGTGGGCATGATCGCCGCTTTCCTCACCAGCATCACGCTGCTGCCGGCCCTGCTGATGCTGCTGAAGCCAAGGGCGGAAGGCGAGGATGTCGGCTTCGCGGCGCTGGCAAGCTGGGACGCCTATCTCAATCCCCGCCGCAAGCAGGTGCTGCGCATTGCAGCCCTGGCCGGTACGGCGGCGCTGGTGCTGACCCTCTTCCTGCGCTTTGACTCAAACCCGCTGGATTTGCGCAGCCCCGACGTGGAGTCCGTCTCCACCCTGTTCGACCTGATGCAAAATCCCGACACATCCCCCAACACGATCGACGTGCTGACGCCGTCGCTGGCCGCTGCCGATGCCATGGCGGCCAAGCTGTCGCGCCTGCCGCTGGCGTCCATGGCGCTGACGCTTTCCAGCTTTGTTCCCGAGGACCAGGACAGCAAGCTGGCGCTGATCGCCGACGCCAACGCCATCCTCGATCCCACCCTCAACCCCTTTGACGTCAAGCCGGCGCCGACAGATGCCGAAATCGCCGCCAGCATGGCATCCACCGCCGCCGCCTTGCGCACCGCCGCCGGCGCCGATGCCGGCGCGCCCGCCAGCAACGCCCGCCGCCTGGCCGATGCGCTGGAAAAACTTTCCAGGGGTTCGCCGCAGGACCGCGCCCGCGCCACCAAAGCCTTTGTGCCGGGCCTTCAGACCATGCTGAAGCAATTGTCGGACTCGCTGACGCCTCAGAAAATCACCCTGGCCGACATTCCCGCCGACATGCGCGACGGCTGGGTCGCCAGCGATGGCAGCGCCCGGGTGCAGGTTTTCCCCAAGACCACCAGCAATGATCCCGCCGCCTTGTCGGACTTTTCCGATCAGGTCATCGCGGCGGCGCCGCAAGCCACCGGCGCGCCGATTTCGATTCGCGAATCCGGCCGCACCATTGTGCGGGCCTTCCTGGAGGCGGGCATTCTTTCCTTCATTGCCATCACCATCATCCTGGGCGTGGTGCTGAAAAATGCCGGCGACGTGATGCGCACCCTGGTGCCGCTGGTGCTGGCGGGATTGCTGACGCTGGGCAGCTGCGTGGCGCTGAACCTCCCGCTGAACTTTGCCAACATCATCGCGCTGCCTCTGCTGCTTGGCATTGGGGTCGCCTTCAACATCTATTTCGTGGTGGCGTGGCGGGCAGGCGCAAAGAACCTGCTGCAATCGGCCCTCACCCGCGCGGTGATCTTCTCGGCCCTGACCACGGCCACGGGCTTTGGCACGCTATGGCTCAGCAAGCATCCGGGCACCGCCAGCATGGGCGAACTCCTGATGATCTCGCTGGCCTGGACGCTGGTGACAACGCTGTTCGTGTCGCCGGCCCTGCTGGGCAAGCCGCCGCCATCGAAAGAGCGCGCACATGAAAAGCTCGTCTAGAGAAGAGCACGCAGGCCCGCCTTTCCCCGTGCGCGCAAAGCGCGCTTACGGGGGAGGTGGCTGTAGCGGACCGAGGCCATGGGCTGCGCCCCATGGCCGACGGTCAGCGAAAGCCGGAGGGGGTAATAATCAGCCGCCCAGTTCCTTGTCGGCGATGGCGTTGATCTGCTTGGCCAGGCCTTGCGCTCCGCCGGCCGTCAGCGCCGCGGCAAAATCGGCCCGCTTCTGCGCCAGCTGGCTGATATTGCCGGCCAGGTAAACGTCCAGGATTTTCCAGCTGCCTGCCTGGTGCATGCGGTAATTGAACGCGATGGGCGCGCCGGTGCCGGGCACCATGGTGGTCTTGACGTATTTGTCGGTGCCGCGCTGGGAGACCGCCGGATCGACGGTGAATTTCTCACCATGGAAGGAATCAAAATTGCGTGCGTAATTGGCGACGGTCATGCGCTCAAAGGCATCGGTCAGCGTCTTCTGGTCGGCCACCGGGATGGAAGACCAGCCCGGACCCACGGCCAGCGCCGTCATGCCGGGCAGGTCGAAATCCTGCTCCACCACGGGCTTCAGCTTTTCGTAGCGCGCCTTGGTGCCGCCGCCGGTCTTCATGCTGGCCACCAGCCCGTCATAGAAATTCTGCACCGTGGCGGCGGCGGGATCGCCGCCCTGCGCCTGTGCCGGAATGGCCAAGGCCGAAACAAGAAGAGAAAGGGAAAGCGCCTGGATCGTCCGGTTCATGAAAATACCTCTGGTAAAATGCCCTTCCAAAACGCTCGAATGGAAATATTGCTGCGCCAACACGGCAAAATTGTGGGGACCTACTCGGCCGCTCCGGCCTTGGCCTGGATGAGGTGATCGCGCAGGGTCTGGGCGATGGCGCAGGCGGAAAGCCCGGCCGCCTCATACTGGCGGGCCGGATCGTCATGGTCCTGGAACTGGTCGGGCAGATGGAGAGACCGGATCTCCAAGCCCGGGCGCAGCAGGCCCTCATTGGCCAGGAAGGTCAGCACCTGGGCGCCAAATCCACCCGCCGCGCCTTCTTCCACCATCACCAGCAGGTCATGGCTGCGCACCAGGCGGCGGATCAGGTCGGTATCCAGCGGCTTGGCAAAACGCGCATCGGCCACGGTGATGGAAAGCCCCTCGCCGGCCAGCGTCTCGGCGGCGGCCAGCGCGGGCTGCAGCCGCGTGCCCAGGCTCAGGATGGCGGCATCCATGCCGTCCCGCACAATGCGGCCCTTGCCGATGGCCAGCACCTGGCCGCGATTCGGCAGCGCCACGCCGACGCCTTCGCCGCGCGGGAAGCGGATGGCGCTGGGGCCTTCGTCATACGTGGCAGCGGTGGCCACCATGTTCATCAGTTCGGCCTCGTCGGACGGAGCCATCACCACCATGTTGGGCAGGCAGCACAGATAGGCCAGGTCGAAGCTGCCGGCATGGGTGGCGCCGTCCGCGCCCACAAGGCCCGCGCGGTCAATGGCGAAACGCACCGGCAAATTCTGCAGCGCCACGTCATGCACCAGCTGGTCATAGCCGCGCTGCAGGAAGGTGGAATAGATGGCACAGAATGGCTTGATGCCTTCGGCGGCAAGGCCGGCGGCAAAGGTCACGCCATGCTGCTCGGCGATGCCGACATCAAAACTGCGGTGCGGGAAGCGCTTTTCAAATGCGTCCACCCCCGTTCCGCCCGGCATGGCGGCAGTGATGGCGACAATGCGCGGATCATGTTCGGCTTCCACGATCAGCGCCCTGGCGAAGACAGCGGTATAGGTGGGAGCGCCCGGCTTGCCCTTGATTTCGGCGCCGGTGACGACATCGAACTTTCCGCGGGCATGGCCCTTGTCGGCGGATTTTTCCGCTGGCGCATAGCCGTGGCCCTTTTCGGTGATCGCGTGGATCAGGACGGGGCCATGATCCTTGTCGCGCAATTCCTCGAACAGTTTCACCAGCCCGGCGACATCGTGACCGTCCACCGGCCCGATATACTCCATGCCCAGATTGGCGAACAGCGAAGCTTCCTTGCTGCCTGCCGCAAGGCCACGCAGATGCTTGTCCAGCGCGCCCACCGGCGGGGCGATGGACATGGCGTTGTCGTTCAGGATCACGATCAGGCGGCTTTTCAGCGCCCCGGCATTGTTCAGCGCCTCATAGGCCATCCCCGCCGTCATGGCGCCGTCGCCGATCACGGCGATGACATTGTTTTTCTCGCCGGTGAGATCGCGCGCCACCGCCATGCCCAGCGCCGCCGAAATGGAAGTGGAGGAATGGGCCGCGCCAAAAGGATCAAATTCGCTTTCGCTGCGCTTGGTGAAGCCGGACAATCCGCCGCCTTTGCGGATGGAACGGATGGCGTCACGACGGCCGGTGAGAATCTTGTGCGGATAGGCCTGGTGGCCCACGTCCCAGATCACCTTGTCCTTTGGAGTGTCGAACACATAGTGAAGCGCCACGGTCAGCTCGACCACGCCAAGCCCGGCGCCAAAATGGCCGCCCGTTACCGACACGGCGTCGATGGTTTCGGCGCGCAGTTCGGCCGCCAGTTGCGGCAGCTGCGCCTTGTCCAGCTTTTTCAGTTCGGCAGGCGTGCGAACCTTGTCGAGCAGCGGGGTTTGCATCACGCCTCGCGGTCCAGCAGGAACAGCGGCAGGCCCGAAAGCTCGGGCGATCTGGCGGCATAGGGGCCCAGCGCATCAATCGCCGCCCGGGCGCGCTTTTTCGCTTCGGCGCGCGCACCGTCCACGCCCAGCAGCGTTACAAGCGTCGCCTTGCCCATCTCGGCATCCTTGCCCACGGCCTTGCCGGTCTTTTCGGCGGTGGAGGTCACGTCCAGCAAATCATCGGTGATCTGGAACACCACGCCCATTTCGCGCGCATAGGCGCGCAGGCGGGCACAATCTTCCGCGGACGCCTTGCCCAGGATGGGACCGGCCTCGCAGGAGAATTCAAACAGCTGTCCGGTCTTGAGGCGCTGGAGGTTGACCACCTCGTCCACGCCGAATTTTTCCGTTGCCAGCATGTCGATGATCTGGCCGCCGATCATGCCGTCATGGCCGCTGGCTTGCGCCAGGCGCTGGACCAGGGCGATGCGCACCGCCGGATCGGCATGGGTCTTCTCATCCGCTAGGATTTCGAAGGCGATGGTGAGGAGCGCATCGCCCGCCAGCACCGCCGTCATTTCATCGAACGCAATATGGGTGGTGGGACGGCCGCGGCGCAGGTCATCGTCATCCATGCAGGGCAGATCGTCATGCACCAGCGAGTAGGTGTGCAGCACTTCGATGGCGCTGCCGACGCGCAGGCTGCTGGCGTCATCCACCCCGAACAGCCGGGCCGAATGCAGCACCAGGAAAGGGCGAAGGCGCTTGCCGCCGGCAAAGATGGCGTAGCGCATGGCCTCCTGGACCCGGCCCTGGGGGCCCCTTGGCTGGGGCATGACCGTTTCCAGCATGGCGTCCACGGCCCGTGCCGAGGCCGAAATGGCCTTTGGCAAGGCTTCGGCTGGGCCCGGGGCTGCGCCCCCTGCCTTATTCCCGTCCATGGTCACGTCCAACTGCCCCATTTGCTGCCCGTATGGCTGGATTGGCCCCCCAAATCCAGCCCGAAACCCATCTATTCCGGGCGTCGTTACGCGACAATCTGGTATCGCTTTGGCCCGGGCGCAACGATTTTTCCTTGCCCCAGGTCCCAGCCCCCCAATTCCGGGAAAAGGTCACGGGAACCCGGGCAAAATTGGCCCTTCCGGCATAGGGGTTGAATGGGCTATCTCGATGCGGGAAAGTGCGATGCTGCGTTGCGAAGGCCCCTTGTGACGGCCTTCGGCCAAAGGGGTGGCTGGCAACGGCGAAGGAGTTCTATGCGAGTCATTCTTGCCCAGCCGCGCGGCTTTTGTGCCGGGGTGGTGCGCGCCATCGATATCGTGGAGAAGGCGCTCGATAAGTATGGCGAGCCCGTCTATGTGCGCCACGAGATCGTGCACAACAAGCATGTCGTCCAGACCCTGAAGGACAAGGGCGCCCGCTTTGTCGAGGAGCTCGACGAAGTCCCCAATGGCGCCGTCACCGTGTTCAGCGCCCATGGCGTGCCGCAGTCAGTGGTCAAGACCGCCCAGGACCGCGGGTTGCCCGTGCTGGACGCCACCTGCCCGCTGGTTTCCAAGGTTCACAACCAGGGCAAGCGCTATGTCAGCCAGGGCCGAACCCTGATCCTGATCGGCCATGCCGGCCATCCCGAAGTGGAAGGCACCATGGGCCAGGTCGGCGCGCCGGTGCATCTGGTGCAGAGCGAGGCCGATGTCTCCACCTTGCCCATCCCGCTGGACAAGCCGGTCGCCTATATCACCCAGACCACGCTTTCGATCGACGACACCAAGGGCATCATCGTCGAGCTGAAAAAGCGCTTCAAAGACATTGTCGGCCCGGAAACCAGCGACATCTGCTA
This sequence comes from Alphaproteobacteria bacterium, assembly GCA_947475445.1. Taxonomy (GTDB): domain Bacteria; phylum Pseudomonadota; class Alphaproteobacteria; order Micropepsales; family Micropepsaceae; genus Rhizomicrobium. Next base: position 30,945 of record CANJLC010000004.1, on the reverse strand, counting down.
CGCCACCCAGAACCGCCAGACCTCGGTGCGCGAACTGGCCAAGGTGGCCGATGTGATTTTGGTGGTGGGCGCCAAGAATTCCTCCAACTCCAATCGCCTGCGCGAAATCGGCATCGAGGAAGGCATTCCCTCCTACCTCATCAATGACGGCAGCGAGCTGGACCCTGAATGGGTGCGCGGCAAGAAGGTCGTGGGGCTGACCGCCGGCGCATCCGCGCCGGAAAGCCTGGTGCAGCATGTGATCGATGCGCTGGGCGAAATCGAACCGGTCGAAGTGGAACAAATGGACGGCAAGAAGGAACATATCGAGTTCCGCCTGCCGGCAGAGCTGAGGGCTTAAGACATGGGACTTCCCTTTCGCCAGGCCGCCAAGATCGGCGCCTATGTGATGAAGAAGCATCTGTCCGGCGGCAAATACCCGCTGGTGCTGATGCTGGAGCCGCTGTTCCGCTGCAACCTGGCCTGCGCCGGTTGCGGCAAGATCGACTATCCCGATGAAATCCTGAACCAGCGCCTGTCCTATGACCAGTGCATGGCCGCGATCGACGAATGCGGCGCGCCGGCCGTCTCCATCGCCGGCGGCGAACCGCTGCTGCACAGGGACATGGCCAAGATCGTCAGGGGCTATATCGAGCGCGACAAGTTCGTGATCCTTTGCACCAACGCGTTGCTGCTGGCCAAGAAGATCGACCAGTATGAGCCGCACCCCAATTTCACCTGGTCGATCCACCTGGATGGCGACAAGGCGATGCACGACAAGTCGGTCTGCCTGGACGGCACCTATGACAAGGCCGTGGCCGCCATCAAGCTGGCCAAGGAACGCGGCTTTCGCACCCAGATCAACTGCACTTTGTTCGACGGCTCCGATCCGGACCGCACCGCCGCCTTCTTCGATCACATGATGGAACTGGGCGTGGACGGCATGACCGTGTCGCCGGGCTATGCCTATGAGCGCGCGCCCGACCAGGAGCATTTCCTCAACCGCGAACGCACCAAGAAGATGTTTCGCGAAATCCTGGCCCGCGGCAATGGCGGCAAGAATTGGGATTTCACCAACTCTTCGCTGTTCATGGACTTTTTGGCCGGCAACCAGACCTATGAATGCACCCCCTGGTCCATGCCGCTGCTGACCGTGTTTGGCTGGCAGAAGCCCTGCTATCTGCTGGGCGAAGGCTATGCCGAGACCTTTACCGAGCTGATGGAAGGCACGGAATGGGAAAAGTACGGCGTCGGCAAATATGAGAAATGCGCCAACTGCATGGTGCATTGCGGCTTTGAAGGCACCGCTGCCACTGACGCCCTGAAGCATCCGCTCAAGATGCTGCCCATCCTGATGCGCGGCGTGAAGACCGAAGGCCCGATGGCCCCGGATATCGACCTGTCAAAACAGCGTCCGGCAGAGTTCTTCTTTGCCCGTCATGTCGAGCAGAAGATTTCCGCGATCAAGGCCGGCAAGTCAAACACCACCGAGATTGGCGCCACAGAGGTTGCGGCAGCGGAGTAATTCCGCAATCGCCTTGCTGGACGTCCGGCCAGTGCGGATCAGCGCCGGTATCTGCAGCGGGTTTTTCACCACCGACCACAGCACGCGGCTGAGCGCGATGCCGCCGTCCGGCGCCATGGCGACCAGTGCAGCCGGCGGCAGCACGTGAGACGCATCGTCGGAAATCACCCGCAGGCCCGCCAGCTTGACGCCCCGTCCCGCCGCAAAGCGCGCCGCCACCTGGCTTTCCATGTCCACCGCCAGGGCGCCGCTGGTATCAAAAAGCGCCGTCTTGGAAGCGGCATCGGGCACGATGGCGTCGCTGCCCACAAGCGCGCCTTGGTGCGCACCCTTCAGCCGCGCCGCCAGGGCCACGCGCCAGAGATTATCGCAAGAAAATGTGTCTTCAGGCGCCAGGATGCGGTCCGCAATGACCACATCGCCCACCTTCAGGTGCGGCGACAGCGCGCCCGCCAGGCCGATGGAAATCACCCCGGTGATGTCGCCATGCAGGGCATCCAGCTTTTTCGCGAGGCCTTCCGCATCGCCGCCGCCGGCTACCGCGATCACGCCTTCGCCGCCGGCAATTCTGGCTTCGCGCGTCAGGCCGCAGACAGCAATGATCGTCATAGGCCGTGCTCGACGCGCCGCGAATTGCCGCTTTTGAGATTGCGGTAACGCGCCAGCGCCCAGAGCGGGAAGAACTTCGGATAGCCGTGATAGTTGAGGTAAAAGACGCGCGGAAAACCACCGCCGGTATAATGCGCCTGCTCCCACAGCCCGTCGGGAGCCTGGTTGGCGAACAGCCACGCGACGCCGCGCGCCACGGCGGGATGATCCACCTGCCCTGCCGCCATCAGGCCCAGGATCGCCCAGGCCGTTTGTGACGCGGTGGAGGGCGCGGGTTCATAGCCCTTGTAATCCAGCTTGTAGCTGTCGCAATTCTCGCCCCAGCCGCCATCGGGATTCTGGATCTGCACCAGCCAGTCCGCGCCGCGCCTGATGGTGGCGTGTTCGGGCGCAAGGCCGGCGCCATTCAGACCCGCCAGCGCCGACCAGGTGCCGTAGATATAGTTCACGCCCCAGCGGCCCCACCAGCTGCCGTCTTTCATCTGCGTCCGGATCAGATATTGCACGCCCGCATCCAGCCGCGCCTTGTCGCCGCCAAGCTGGGCGATCATGCCGACGCAGCGGCCCGAGACATCTTCCGTGGGCGGGTCGAGCAGCGCGCCGTGATCGGCGAAGGGAATATTGTTGAGGTAGTAATAGGAATTGTCGGCATCGAAAGCGCCCCAGCCGCCGCCCCGGCTTTGCAGGCCGTCCACCCATTCCGCGCCGCGCGCGATGGCATTGTCATAGCCGCCGGCCAAGCCGCGTTTCTGCGCCCGGTCCATCGCCATCACCACCACGGCGGTATCGTCGAGATCGGGGTAATAGTCGTTGCGATACTGAAAGGCCCAGCCGCCGGGCCGCACATCGGGTTTTTCCTCGGCCCAGTCCCCTTTCACATCCAGCACCTGCAGCGGCTTCAGCCATTCCAGCCCGCGAACGGCAGCAGCTTCGGCCCTGGCGTCGCCGGTTTCCAGCAGCGCATGCGCCACCAGCCCGGTGTCCCAGACCGGCGAAACGCAAGGCTGGCAATAGGCTTCGTCCGCCTTAATGACCAAAAGATTTTCCACCGATTTGCGGGCAATGGCCCGGTCGGGATGGTCGGGCGCATAGCCCAGCAGGTCATACATCATCACGCTGTTGGCCATGGCGGGATAGATGGCGCCCAACCCGTCTTCGCCGTTCAGGCGCTCGGTCGTCCAGGCGCGGCATTTCTCGATCGCCTTTTTGCGCAAGCCCTTTGGCCAAGGCACGATCTTGAGAATCTTGTCCAGCAGATTGAAGAAAGCCGACCAACCGGCGCTCTGGTGCGGCGCGCGGGGACTGGCGGCGCCGACGCCCGGCACAAACAGTTCAGCAATATGGATGCCGCGCGGATTGCGCGCCAAGGGCTGGCGCGCGCAAAGCACCAGCAGCGGCACGATCACGGTGCGCGCCCAGTAGCTCATCTTGGACAAATGCACCGGAAACCAGCGCGGCAGCAGGATCAGCTCCACCGGCACGGTGGGCACATTGGCCCAGGACGTCTGGCCATAGAGGGCCAAGAGAATGCGGGTGAAGACATTGGCCTTGATGGCGCCGCCGCGTTCCTGCAGCGCCTGGCGCGCCCGCACCATGTGCGGCGCATTGATGTCGTCGCCAATCATCTTGAGCGCAAAATAGGCTTTCACGGTGGCGGAAATGTCGAAAGCGCCTTCGTGGTAGAGCGGCCAGCCGCCATGCTTGCCCTGGATGCGGCGCAGATAGACGCCGATCTTGCGCTCCAGTTCCAGGTTGGGCGTTTCGGCCAGATAATGCACCAGCAGGACATATTCCGCCGGGATGGTGGCGTCGGCTTCCAGTTCATAAACCCAGTGACCGTCGGCACGCTGCTGCGCCAGCACGGCCTCCGTGGCGGCGCGGATGCTGCCGTCCAGTTCGCTGAATTGGCCCGGGGAAAGCTGGTTCATGCGCGGACTATAAAGACAGTTGCCGCAGCGCCAAAGCCGCTGCCGTCTCGCCCGAGCGCACCGCCCCTTCGATGGTGGCCGGCAGGCCGGTATCGGTCCAGTCGCCCGCCAGGAAGAAATTGCGCCAGCCGGTCTGGGATACCGGCCGCCGGGCATCCTGGTCCGGCGTGGCGGCGAAGGTGGCTCGCTTTTCCTTGACGATCTGCCATGTCGGCAGGGCTGCGGGAATATCGAGGGCGCGGGCGACATCGGCCCACAAGATCTTGGCCAGCTCCTCGCGGTCCTTGTCCACGATGGCATCGGCGCCCGAGACGGTGACGGAGATGCGGTCGGCAAAGCTGAAAATCCATTCCGCGGTGCCGCCCACCACGCCCAGGATCGCGGGGGCGCCCAAAGGGGCCGCGATCTTGAAATGCGCATTGACGATGCTGCGATATTCCGTGGGCGCCGGAAGGTTTGGCACCAGGTCCCTGGCGACCCAGGGCGGCACCGCCAGGATCACGGCATCGCCGGAACTGACCGGCCGCGTGGCGTCGGGAAACTCCAGCGCCATGGCGGTGCGGTGGGCAAAAGTGATCGCCCGCAATCTTTCATTGAAATGCACCTGCGCCTTGCGGATCTTGAGGAAGGCCAACGCCGGATCAATGAAGGCAGCCGCCAGGGTCGGCGTGGCAATGCGGGGGCGATAGGCCTGGCCGCCCTTGGCCAGGGTTTCGCGCAGGACCGCGCCGGCCAGTTGGGCGGAAGCGCTTTGCGGCTCGGTGTTGAGCGCTGCCAGCAGGAAAGGGTGCATCAGCCGGTCCCACAAGGGCCCCGAGCAATCCACCAGATCGCCTACCGTCTGGCGCCGCCCGGCAAAAAGCAGTTTGGCGTAGGACAAATAATCGCCGGCGCTGGTGCCCGGCACGCGCCGCGCCGCCGATGTCACCCACCAGGGCAGCAGCCCGTCATTGGGCTTGAGCGTCCAGCGCGCGCCGCTTTCAAGATCCACGAAATCAAACAGCGCCCGCACCGGACCGGTCAGGCTGGCGGATGATCCGATGCGGTTCACATACTCGTAAATGGCGCGGTTGCCGGACAGGACCAGGTGATTGCCGTTATCAATCACGCCGTCGAAATTGGGATCGAAGTAGGAGCGGCAACGCCCGCCCGCCTGCCCAGAGGCTTCGAACAGGGTCACCTTGGCGCCCCGCGCCGCCATGTGGGTGGCAGCGGCCAGGCCCGCCAGCCCCGCCCCGATCACAAAAGCCTGGCCCTTGGCTCTCATAAGAATTTGGAGCGCAGCACCAGCGACAGGAGCTTGCCCTTGCCCAGCGAAACGCGGCGGCGGGGCGGCGCGAAGCCTGCCGCTTCCGTGGCGCTGAGGATTTCGGAATAGACCGCGCCCATCAGCCAAGGCGTTGCGATGCGGCCCTTGGGCTTTGCCGTCAGGACGGCCTGCGCCTTGTCATAGTGATCATGCGCCAGCGCCGCCACCTGGCGGCAGACCGTGTCGATGCGCGGGTCGGACACCACCATCCTGGGGTCGAGCGACTTGAAGCCCGCCGCGAAAAGATATTCCCGCGGCAAATACAGCCGGCCGATATCGGCATCTTCGTCAATGTCGCGCAGGATATTGGTCAGCTGCAAGGCGCGCCCCAGATGATGCGCCAGCTTGAAACCGGGCTCTTCCTCCATACCGAACACCTTGATGGACAGGCGACCCACGGCGCTGGCGACGCGCTCGCAATACAAATCCAGCGTGGGCAGGTCGGGCGCGACGATATCCTCCGTCACATCCATGTCCATGCCGTCCAGGATGGTGCGGAAGTCTTCCTTGCGCAGGCCATATTGCGCCACGGCCGCGGCCAGGAAGGCGGCGCGCGGCGGCGGCGATCCTGCATACAGCGCGTCCAGGTCGGCGCGCCAGCTTTCCAGTTTCTCATGGCGCTCGGGCCGCGTGCCGATTCCGTCATCGGCGATGTCGTCCACCTTGCGGCAAAAAGCATAGATCGCGAACATGGCGTCGCGCTCGCTTTTCGGCATCAGGCGCATGGCGGTATAGAAGGAACTGCCGCTGGCTTTCTTCTTGACCGCCTTGGATTGCGGCGCGTGCATGGTCTCGGTCATGGCGCGCTCATGGTCAGGCGGCGAAAAGCAAAGACCGGCAGCCGCGCCAGGAACAGCGCCGCAACGTTGAATTTGGAATGGTGCACGGTCTGGGACAAGGGATCGCGGCGGGTCAATTTGGCGTTCAAATCTTCGGCGAGGGTTTGAATGAGATCGACTTCCAAGGCAAGCCTTGTGTCCCGGATCTGCCGCGCAAAGACAGCCGATTCCCCAAGCAAAAGCGCATTTTTCCGCGCCAATCCGGCAATCACCGCCAGGAGGGCGGGGCTGGCCTTGGGCTGGGCCAGGGCGTCCATGCCAGCCCCGGCCAGCAGGGCTTCGGGAATGTAGACTCGGTTCAGTTCACGGTAATCCTTGGCGCAATCCTGCAGGTGGTTGATGATTTGAAGTGCGGCGCACAGCGCGTCATTGGCCGGCCAGGTCGTTTGGCTCTCGCCATGCACATCCAGCACAAAGCGCCCCACCGGCATGGCCGAATAACGGCAATAATCCAGCAGGTCATCCCAGTCCTGGTATCGCAGCTTGGTCACATCGCGGCGGAAGGCTTCCAGCAGGTCAAGGGCGTGGACCGGCGAAAGATTTCGCTCTTTCAAAATCGTGCGCAGCGCCACGCCTTCGGGCGAGGCATCGCTTTCCCCCACCAGCGTGGCGCGCATTTCTTCCAGCAAGCGCAGTTTTTCGGAAGGCGCGGCGGCGGGGTGATCGGCGATGTCGTCGGCGAAGCGCACGAAATTGTAGAAGGCCATCACCGGCGCACGGTGCCGCGGCGCAATCAGGAACGAGGCGACGGGGAAATTTTCCTTGGTGTGATCCTTGCCGGATTGAAGCCCTTCGCCGCTCATGCCTTTTCGCCGGCTTGCGCCCGGCCCTTCCACATGCCGCCCTTGCCCGACCAGTACTGGATGGCCGAATCCAGGGTGAAGCCGGCATAGAAAGCCCCGATCAGCGGCAAGGCGAAACCCCAAAGCGGCGACAGGCGATAGAAACGCAGTATGGGCTGGAACATCGCCGCCATGATGATCCAGGCGGCCCAACCCGCCATCTGGACATAATTCCATGCGAACAGGGCCACCAGCACCGGCGCAATATAGACCAGGAAAAGCCCCAGCAATGTCCCGGCCAGGGCCAGGGGCGAATAACCCAGCTGGGCATAGGCGCTGCGCGACACCATGTGGCGGATGTCGGACAGACGCTCATAGGGGCGCAGCGAGACAGATCGGTCCGTCAGGCCCAGCCAGATCGGGCCTTGCGCCTTCATCGCGCGCGCCAGGGCGCAATCGTCAATGATGTTGTGGCGGATGGAGTCGATACCGCCAGCGGCCTCCAATGCGCTTCGCCGCGCCAGCATGCAGCCGCCCGCCGCCGCCGCCACGGGACCGGCCGGATTGTTCACTGCGCCGAAGGGAAACAGCATGTCGAAGAAAAACACAAAAGCGGGAATCAGGAAATGCTCAGGCCCGGTGCGGCAGGACAGGCGCGCCATCAGCGAAACCATCGCCTTGTTGCCGCTCTGCGCCCGCGCCACCAGTTGGGTGAGATTGTCGGGCGCGTGGGCGATATCGGCATCGGTCAGCCAGAGAAATTCCGGTGCGAGGCTGGAAGCCTGCGCCACACCCTGCTTCATCGCCCAGAGCTTGCCGGTCCAGCCCGGCGGCCGCGGGGCGCCGCCGATGACAGTGAGCCTGCCGGAACCCAGGGAGCGGACCAGGTCGCCGGTACCGTCATCCGACTGGTCATCCACCAGCATGATGCGAAAATCACCCTGATAATCCTGCATCAAAAGGCTGCCGATGCTTTGCGCAATCACGTCCGCTTCGTTGCGGGCCGGCACCACGGCCACCACCGGCGGCCAGGTTGCGGGCATCGGCGGAACGTCCCGCGTATCGCGCTCATTCATTCGCCAGAACCCATCGCGGCCCAGCAGCAGATAAAGCCAGATTGCCAGCGGCAGGAATCCCAGCAGCACGGCCTCGATCATTTGAGGTACCCGTTGGCGGAAAACCATCCCAGCGCATCGCCAAGGCCTTCACGATAGGGACGCGCCTGGTAGCCCAGTTGCGCCTTCGCCTTGGCCGAGGAGAAAAACATCCGGTAGCGCGACATGCGCAAGGCATCCGCCGTGAGGAACGGCTCCTTGCCGGTAAGGCGTGCCACCATTTCCGCGCCCCAGGCCAGGGGGAACAGGGGCGCGCGCGGCAGCGTGAGGGTGGGCGCGCGGCGGCCCGTCATTTGCGCGATGTCGGCCAGCATGGTTTGGAGGCTGACATCCTCGCCGCCCAATATGTAATTCTCGCCGATCACGCCTTTTTCCAGCGCCAGAAAATGACCTTCCGCGACATCGTCGACATGCACCAGGTTGAGGCCCGTATCCACAAAGGCGGGAATCTTTCCCGTGGCAGCTTCGACAATGATGCGGCCGGTGGGCGTGGGCTTGATGTCGCGCGCGCCAATGGGCGTGGACGGCGCCACGATCACGGCGGGAAGTTTTTCCTGCGCGATCATGCGTTCGACTTCACGTTCTGCCACCAGCTTGCTGCGCTTGTAGGCGCCGATCACGCTTTGGGGCGAGTGGCGCGAAGTTTCATCCACCGCCTGGCCATCGCCCGGCTTCAGGGCGGCAACGGAAGACGTATAGACCACCCGCTCGACGCCCGCCGCCAAGGCTGCCTGCATGGTGGCGCGGGCGCCCTGCAGATTGTTGCGCTCAATCTCGCCCGGATCCCGCGCCCACAGACGGTAATCGGCTGCGACGTGGAAAAAATAACGCACGCCCTGCAAGGCGTCCGTCATGGAGGCGGTGTCGCGCATGTCGCCGGAAACAATCTCGACGTCCAGGCCTTCGACATTGGCGCGCGAAGCGGTGGGCCGCATCAGCACCCGGGTCTTAAAGCCCCGCGCCACGGCAGCCCTTGCCACGGCAGCGCCAACAAACCCTGAAGCGCCTGTCACCAATAGCGTGTCACTCATTGACGAAAACCTTGCGGCTTTCCACCGCCTGCCAATAGAGCAAGGCCGGCACACCCAGGACGATTTCCCGCGCCCGCTTGAGCAGCGACACCGCCACGCCCATTTCGGCGGGAAGGCCGAACAGCGGCGCCAGCATGGCATAGCCGGCTTCCTGCACGCCGATGGCGGCGGGGACAAAGGCCGCGATGCTGCGGATGGTGCAAAGAAGCGCTTCCAGCGCGATGGCGTTGAGCAGGGTGATTTTTCCGCCCACCAGCAGGAATGCGATATAGGTGCCGCCGCCTGCCCCGATCCAGGCCAGCAGATGCAGCGCCGCCGATGCAGCCAGCCGGGAAGGTGAATCATAAAGGTCTTCAATCGCGGCGTGGAAGGAAATGCCTTCGCGGACCTGCGGGAAGAAGCGCGCCGCGATTTTCTCGGCAAAGGCGGCGCCGCGCTTCTGCAGGAATATCAGCAGCGCAATGCCCGGCACCGCCAGCAGCAGCACCGCGACCATGGCCCTTGTCACCGGACCGCTGCCCTGCAGATGCTGGAACTGCGTAAAGCCCCAGCCCAGGCCAAAGGCGAGAAAGACCACTTGCGCCATGGCCTCGGTGGTGGCGTCGGCCGCCATGGAGGCGGCGGCATAGGCGGTATTCATGCCCTTCAGGATCATCAGCCGGGCGGCGGCCATCATGCCGCCCACCGGCGAGAAGGGCGAAATCTCGGCAATGGAATCGCGCACCAGCCGTGCGATGTAAAGATCAGGAAGGGAGCGCCGCTGCGCCGGGGGCAGCAGGAAGTACCAGGCATAGGCCAGCCAAATGAACACCGACAGCGCATAGAGGCACAGCAGCGCCAGCCCGCCGAACCCGGCGCGGACAATGGCGGACAGCACGGCGCCAAAGCCGATCACCCAGACCACATAGATGGCAGCGACCAGGCCCGCCAGCAGCGCAACGCCGACGCCGATCTTGGGTCCCCATTTCATAAGGGTCAGACGGGCAGCGGCTTGGCGCGGAAGCTCCACAGGCGCATGGCGCCCAGCGCAGTTTCGGCCAGCTGGGGCAGGAAAGAGGGACGCAGCAATTCCGCGTCGAACGCGCCCATGCGGCGGCGGTTCTCGGAATAGCAATCTTCCAGGAAACGGCGGAAGGTGAATCCGTCCAGGAAGACACTGGCCTGGGTGGCGGTGAATTCCTTGCCGTCATTCAGCTCCTTGCCGCGCTTGGCGGTGCCGACCATGCGGCCCAAGGCGCGCATGTAATAACGAAAGCTGGTCAGCGGCAGCAGCAGGCGGGCGAAGAAGCCCTTGCGCGCCTGGGTATAGGCCATCCAGTTGACGAAGAAGACGATGTGCCGCGTCTCCTCATACATCAGGGTTTCGAAGATGGAGAACATCTCCTTGGGCAGGAATTGGGACTGCATGGCGATCTTGAAAACGCCGAAGCCCAGGAAGGAATCCATGCATTCGCCAAAGCCGAAATCCTTGAACCGGGTCTCGACATTGTCCGAAACGTCTTCCAGCGGACGCTCGGCGGCGTCGATATTGTATTTCTGGATCATCACCCGGATCATCTTGGCGTGGCGGGCTTCTTCCAGCCCCTGCAGCACCACCGCCTCTTTCAGCACCGGGTCGGTGATGGTCTCGGTAAAGGCAGCGACAATCGCCCCGGCCCTGCGCTCGGTATAGAAGACCTCTTCCCAGAAGGGGACGGATTTGAGGCGCGTCAGCGCGGCCTCGTCCAGTTCCGGCCAGGGCAGCGTGTCCGGATCGAACTCGGTATAGGTCCGCATGAAGTGGCTGCAGAAAGCGTCGCGATGTTCCTGGGATCCGATTTTCATGCTGCGACTTTCTTTTTCGGTCCGATGAATTTCAGCGCGATGCGTGCCAGGAAGGGCACGAAGCGCGGGCGCTTCAGCCGGGCGTCGAACGGCGCCAGTCGGCGGTCATTTTCCCCCACGCACAAGGCGATCAGCTCGCCCACATCGACATCAGATCCCAGCGCCTCGGCGCCGTTGACGGTGAAATTGTTGTCCTGCTGGCCATTGGAGACATCCGAAGCGATGCCCATGCGCTCATAGACCAGGAAGATCCAGACCGCGAGCACCTTGAGTTCGAAATAGGGACGGCGCCAAAGTGGCATGTTGCGGCGATGCCAGGCCACCCAGTTGACGAAGAACAGGATGTGGCGCGCTTCCTCATTCACCACCGGATCAAAGGTCTCCACCAGCTCGGGCGGGAAATAGCCCGTGTCCTTGGCCGCCTTGAACAGGCCGAAGGCGAAGAAGCTGTCGATGCATTCGCTGTAGCCGGTGACCAGGAAGGCCCATTCGGGATTTTTCGGCTTTTCGTAAACCGGTTCCGGCGCCAGCTTGATGCCGTAAGCCTCCACCAAATTGGCCAGCACATGGCGGTGGCGGCGTTCCTCGAAGCCGTTCAGCTCGATGGCTTTCTTCAGCAGGGGATCGGGCACGCCTTCGGCATAGGTGCAGACATTCAGACCGGCGCGGTTTTCCGTCTGAACGGCGATGTCCCAGATGGGCAGGGCTGTGATGCGTTTTTCGGCTTCCTCGCCCAGCTTGGGCCAGTCGAGCACTGCCGGCCTGTAGGGATCGTGGGTATCAAGCAACGTCTTGCAGAAGAGCCTTTTGTGCTCGTCCGAGCCGAATTTGATCGGCCCGTTGCCCGGCCACAAGCCGGTATCGCGAGTCAAATCAGGTGGTATGGCGAAGGCCGGACTGCTCATGGGAAAGCTGCCTAAGGTATTGAAATTTCAGCGTGGAACGCTCCGCCCCTATTGTACCGGAAAGTCGCCAAAGCCGCCAAGACGAATATCGCCTGCGGCAATCAGCTCTTTCATGCGCGGATCGGTCAAAGCCGCCATTTCCGCGCCATAGCCATACCCGGGCGCAGAGCCGGGATATTCGCCCAAGGCCGGGTGCATATAAATCTCCGAAAGCCCCTCGGGGAGATGGGTTATCAGCCCGGCGAGCCGCGACGCGGTCATCGCCCCCGACCAGGCCAGGCCGAACACCTGGTCCGGAGCGGCGATGCCGGCGCGGCGAAAGCGGCTGCGCAACATCCGCGCGAAGGGCGCGGTCAGCGCCACGGTGCCGGAGGCGCCATGCATTTCGATTTTGCCCAGCACGGATTGCGGCTCCAGCGGCACGCGCGCCCCGCGCAATCCATATTGCCTGCCGATCTTGAGGATCAGGCCTGCGATGGTGGGATGGAGATGGAAATGCTTGTGCGCATTGACATGGTCGAGCTTGAGTCCCGTGGCGGCGAAAGCCTCGAACTGGGCCGCGATCTCCGCTTCCAGTTGGCGGCGCACCGCGGGGAAAAAGAACATGGCGGCCCCTGCCCGCGCCATGTCATTGCGGAAATGGCCGCGCCCATCCACAAGGGCAGGCACGCTTGCAGCGGGCAGGATCGGCTTTCCATCCACCAGCACCAGGTGCAACCCAACGCGCAAAGACGCAAGCGCGCGGGCGCGGCGTACCGCATCACTGGCGGCGGCGCCCGACACCATCAGGCTGGCGGCAGTGAGGATGCCATTTTCATGGGTCCGCTCCACAGCGATGTTGACTGCTTCGGCGGCGCCAAAGTCATCCGCCGTGATGACAAGCTGCTTCACGTCCTAGGAGACGATCATGTCTTCGCGATGGCGCAGGAACTGGAAGAACTCCACCCCTTCGCGCAGGCGGCGCACCATCATGTCGCGCGAGGTGAGCATCTCCTTCACGATCTCCATGATCTTGGAGGGACGGAAATAGAACTTCTTGTAGAAGGTCTCCACCGACTCGAAGATTTCCGTGTGGCCCAGATGCGGATAGTTGAGCGGCGCGATCTGCGTGCCGTCATCGGTCAGAAGGTCCACGTCGCTGGCGAACCAGCCATTTTCCTTGGCCTGCTTGTAAAGGAAGGTGCCGGGATAGGGCGCCGCCAGCGACACCTGGATGGTGTGCGGATTGACTTCCTTGGCGAAGGACAGGGTTTCCTGGATGGTCTCGCGGGTTTCGCCGGGCAGGCCCAGGATGAAGGTGCCGTGCACGACAATGCCCAGATCGTGGCAGTCCCTGGCGAAGCGCTTGGCGACAGGCACCAGCAGGCCCTTCTTGATGTTGTGCAGGATCTGCTGGTTGCCGGATTCATAACCGACCAGCAGCAAGCGCAGGCCGCCTTTCTTCATGGCTTCCAGCGTCTTGCGCGGCACATTCGCCTTGGCATTGCACGACCACACCACGTTCAGCTTGCCCAGTTCGGCGGCCAGTTTTTCCACGCGGTCATGATTGTCGGTCAGCGTATCGTCGTCGAAGAAGATTTCCTTCACCTGCGGGAAATTCTCTTTCACATATTTCACTTCCTCGACCACCCGCTCGATCGACTTGAAGCGGTAATTGTGGCCGCCAATGGTCTGGGGCCACAGGCAGAAGGTGCAGCGCGACTTGCAGCCGCGGCCCGTGTACCAGGACATGTAGGGGTGCAGCAGGTAGCCGCCGAAATATTTGGAGATGTCGAGTTGCTTGTAGACGGGCAGCACCGAGGGCAGCTTGTCCATGTCCATCAGGATTTCGCGCTCGGGGTTCGAGACGATCTCGCCCGATTCATTGCGCCAGGTCAGGCCCTTGATGGTGGACCAGTCGTTGCCGCTGGCCAGTTCCTGGATGGTGAATTCATATTCGTTGCGGCAGACGAAATCGAGCGCGGGGCAAGCCGCCATGCTCTGCTCCGGCTCGACCGCCACCTTGGCGCCGATGAAGCCGATCTTGGCATTGGGGTTGATGGCCCGGATCATCACGGCCGTGCGGCAGTCCGACTTGAAGCTGGGTGTTGAGGTGTGGATGACGATCAGCTCATGCGCCTTCACGTCTTCTTCAATGTCCTTGAAGGAAGTGTTGTGCGGCGGGGCGTCAATGATCTTGGAGCCCGGCACCATCACGGCGGCCTGGGCCAGCCAGGTGGGGAACCAGAATGACTTCACCTCGCGCTTCATCTGGTAGCGCGCGCCGGCGCCGCCGTCATAGCCGTCAAAGGACGGAGCCTGGAGGAAAAGGGATTTCATCATTGGATTGCCTCAACCGATTCAGAAGAAATAACGCCACTGCGCTGGACCGACAGGCGGGTTCCCCGCCAATGCACTGTCTCACCGAACATTGACGCCACGAAAACCGCGAAACTGAGCATATCCCGCAAGGGCAAAAGCCAGAACGGTCCCGCTTTGGTGGCGAAAATGCTGTCGATCCGGTACTTCAGAAACAGCCGCGCGCCAAGGGCCAATCCCAGCACAGTCAGGCCCAGAGCGCTGAAATCCAGCAAAAAGGCGGACATCAGGGCCAGCGCCAAGGCAAAAGTAATGATGCTGCCCGCATGCCCGACCGGGTTGATGCGGCGGATGGTGCGGGTCCAGCGCAGTTCGTGCTGGAACAACTCGGACAGGCTGGTCTCGGAGGCGCTGTGGCTGACGGCCAATGCCGGCATGGCAAGCTTCAGGCCCAGCCCGCGCACCGCCCGGCCCATTTCATAATCATCGGCCAGGTAGTCGGCGAAGGCGGTAAAGCCGCCTATCATTTCCAGCGTGGTGCGGGTGAGCGCGATGGTGGAGCCCATGCAGGGCTCGGCCAGGCCAAGCGATGCCCCGGTGACGGCCTTGGGCATGAAGTCATAGGTGATGCCCATCGCCGCCAGCCTGGCCCACAAGCCGCGGGCGCCGGCTTCGCCCTTGTAAAGGCAGGTGACAAGGCCAACGCCCGGCTGCGCCAATGTGGCTGTCACGGCGGCAAGCCAGTTTTTCGGCACGGCGATGTCGCTGTCGCTCAGCACCAGTATGTCGTGCCGGGCCGCGGGCAGCATGTTGATGAGGTTGGAAACCTTGGCGTTGGCGCCGTACATCGCCGTCTCCGCCACGATGGCGATATCGCGGCCGGGATATTTTTCCTGCAGGGCGCGCACCACAAAGGCGGCCGGATCGGAGCGGTCATGCACGCCGAACACGATCTGCACCGGCGCGGCATAGTCCTGGAGGAAAAAGCTTTCCAGATTTTCCAGCAGGCCCGGCTCGTCCAGGTACAGCGGCTTGAGGATGGTGACAGGCGCCAGAAGGGTGGTGCGGGGCGCTGTGCCGCGCAGCATGAAGCGTCCGGCGACAAAGGCGGCCATGATCGTGTACAGCCCGCCGCACAGGGCAAGCACTGCCAGAAACCAGCCAAACTCCATCGAAATCAAGGCCATGCTCATATCCGGTGCCCCCACTGGACGCACTCTATATACATAAAGGCGCCGGGCGCGGGGAAGAAGCTTCGGCCATGGAACCCGGGGCTAAATGCGACATTCTTGCCACCCCCTGGGGCAAATGGGCCGCTGCCTGGCTATGTTATCGCTGGAAGCGGCGAATCGGCCCTTCTGTCAGGCGCGCAGCCTGCTGCGCGCAGGCGTGCGGCCCTGCGCCAGGCGGCATAGCTTTCCAGCTTGGCGCCATTCAGGAAGGGCGCCAGGAATCTGGCGTTGCGGTCCATGTCCTGCGCCAGGGTTTGCGTGGACAAGGACGGTGTCGGCTGGTGGCCAAAGCCGTGGCAGCCGATCTCATGGCCCGCAGCCACAAGGGCGCGCAGATCGGCATCGTCGTAGAATTCCATGCCCTCCACGGTGCGGCCGCAGAAATTGCCCGCCGTGTAATAGGTGCCGCGCGCCTTGTATTGGGCCAGCAAAGGTACGCCGACGGTCCAGGCCGATTTGGGAAAATCGTCAAAGGTGATGCTGGCAATGGGCTTTGCGCCAAGCAGGCGCGCAGGCCGGACATTGGTCATGCGGGCGATAAAGCGGGTGAGGCGCATGGCAAGCATGGCCCCTTTTTAAAGGGCAAATGTTAAAGCGGGGGTAATGGGATCAGACATAACAAGGTACCTTGCTTTGCAAGATAGCTGGTGCTATACCCCCGTCATGGCTGAAGCCCTGAATGTTCAACTCAAGAAAGGCGTACTGGAAATGTGCGTCCTCGCCCTGCTGTCGGGGCAGGACGGCTATGCCTATGAGATCGCCAGCCACATGAGCGAGGCGGTGGGGATGGGCGAAGGCACCATCTATCCCCTGATGCGCCGGATGCAGAATGACGGGCTGGTTTCCACTTACCTGCGCGAATCCGGCAGCGGGCCGCCGCGCAAATATTACAAGCTGACCAAGACCGGCCGCGCCGCTTTCGAGCAGCAGCGCCAGGACTGGACCAATTTCGAAGCTGCCGTGCGCAAGATCCTGGGAGATGCGACATGAACCGCGAAGATTTCCTCTACCAGTTGCGGCGCGGTCTGGGCGGCCTGCCGCCCAGCGAGATAGACGACATCCTGTCGGACTATCAGACCTATTTCGCCGACGGTGAGGCGGCCGGCCGCAGCGAAGAGGAAATCGCCAAGGCGCTGGGCGATCCCTGGCGGCTGGCGCGCGAGCTGCGCGCCGAAGCGGGCTTTCGCCGCTGGGAGAGCGATCGCAACGCCGGTAACTTCCTGGGCGTGGTGCTGGCGCTGCTGGGCCTGGCCACCATCGACGTGATGTTCCTGCTGCCGCTGCTCTTCGCGCTTGCAGGCATTTTCCTGGGAGTCGGCGTGGCGTGCATCGCCCTGTTCGGCTTCGGCGCCTTCATGCTGATCAATCTTCTGCCGCTGGGCTGGCAAGGAATGCTGGACAATGTGCCGGCGCAAATTCTGGCCGGCATCGGATTTGTCAGCGGCGCGGTCGGTGGTGGCGCCCTCCTGCTGCTTGTGGGTGAAGCACTGGCGCGGCTGCTGATCCGCTACGCCAGGCTGCATTTTCGCCTGTTCCGCTCCGTCAACAACGCCATCTGAGGAAGCGTCATGTCGAAAAAACTCGCCATCATCGCCGTCTCCGGCCTTGCCATCTGCGCCACCTGCCTGGTGGCCGCCGCCGCGGTGGGCGGCAAGGATTTCCTGCACGATGTGAGTTTTCCCGGCTTCCAGCCCCGTTGCGGCGCGGCGTCAGGCGAGATTGCCAGCCGCAGCATGGATTGGAACGGCGACGATGGCGAAGTGCATATCGCCATGCCCGCCAATGTGCATTTCCGCCAGGGAAGCGGCGACAAGCTGGTGGTTGAGGGCGACCGCGCCGCGCTGGCGCATGTGCAGGTGGACGACGGAAAGCTTTCGCTGGATTGCCGCCGCCGCTCCGGATCCGGCCGTTTCGAAGTCACCCTGCCCGGCCGCGCCTTCCACCAGTTCGACCTGGCGGGCAGCGGCAGGCTGAACCTGTCGGATATCGATGTTCCGGACCTGAGCATCCATGTCGCCGGATCGGGCGAAGTCGAAGCCTCGGGCAAGGCCAATAACCTTGAAATGGTCATTGCCGGATCGGGCGATGCCCGCCTGGGAGAACTGGCCATAAAAAGCGCCGAGCTGAGCGTGCTGGGCAGCGGCAAGGCCGAGATCGCCCCAAGCGAGCGGCTGGAAGTGAACATCGCGGGCTCCGGCCAGGTGCGGCTGAAAACCGAGCCAAGGCATCTGGAAACCCATATCGCCAGATCGGGCGAACTGATCCGTGCGCCCTAGAATTGGTCCGTTTGCCTTGAAGTCCCGCCATGACGGGTCTATGCCCGCGCCATGGTCCAAACGCTGCAAATTGGCGATGTCACGATCCCCGGCCGGGTGCTGAATGCGCCCATGACGGGCGTGTCGGACCTGCCTTTTCGCCAGACCGCATCGGCTGAAGGCGCGCCCTATGTCGCCACCGAGATGGTGGCCTGTGACAGCTTTGTGCGCGGCCGGGCTGATGTCGTGCGCCGCGCCGCCATCGGTGAAGGCTTGCCGCTGATGGTGGTGCAGCTTGTCGGGCGCGAGGCGGAATGGATCGCCAAGGGCGCGAAACTGGCCGAGCAGGCCGGCGCCGATATCATTGACCTCAACATGGGCTGCCCCTGCAAGGAAGTGACCGGCGCCTTGTCGGGCTCGGCGCTGATGCGCGAACCCGAACTGGCCGCCCGGCTGATGGCGGCGGCGGTGGAATCCACATCGCGCCCGGTGACCTTGAAAATGCGGCTGGGCTGGGACGAGCATTGGAAAAATGCGCCCGAGATTGCCGCCCGCGCCGAGGAAATCGGCATCCGCGCCGTCACCATTCATGGCCGCACCCGCAACCAGTTCTACAAGGGCCAGGCAGACTGGCGCGCCGTGGCCGATGTGAAGGCGGCTGTGAAAATTCCCGTCATCGTCAATGGCGATGTCACAGATCTGTCATCGGCGCGCGCCGCCCTGGAGCAATCGGGCGCGGACGGCATCATGATCGGCCGCGGCGCCTATGGCCGGCCCTGGATCGCGGCCGCGCTGGACCGGGCACTGGCGACGGGCGGGCCGCTGGTCGAGCCCGAGCTGCCGGAACGATTCGAAATCCTCCTGGCGCATCTTGCCCGCTCTGTGAAATTTTACGGCGATGCATTGGGCCTGCGCGTCTTCCGCAAACATCTGGGCTGGTATGTGGAAAATGCCCCACTGTCCCTGTTCGGCGGTAACGCCTTGACGCGCCGCAGTGAAAAGGCCCGCCTTTGTCAAATTGAGCGCGCCGGCACCCTGGAAGGTGCCCTTGCCGCACTTTGGACAAATCCCCCCCTTCCAATTGGCGCATCTGCTCTTATTTAAGGGCCGTATGCTTGGGTATGCCGTCCCCCACCCGTCAAAAGGGGACTCGCCCGCTGGGGATTTTCTGAGGGGATTTCATGATACGTCGTTTTGGTCTTGTTGCCTTGCTTGCCCTGTGCGCCTGCGGTCAGGAGAAGCAGCAGCAAATGCCCCCGCCGATGGTGGGCTTCATCGTCATCAAGGAACAGCCTGTCTCCCTGATCGCCGAACTGCCCGGCCGCACCAATGCCTTTGCCGTCTCCGAAGTGCGCCCCCAGATCACCGGGATCGTCCAGCGCCGGCTCTTCACCGAAGGCGCGCTCGTCAAGAAGGGCCAGGCGCTTTACCAGATTGATCCAGGCCCCTATCGCGCCGCCGCGGCCAGCGCCGAAGCGACGCTCGCCAGCGCCAAGAGCCGCGCCGAACGTTATGCGCGCCTGCTGGCCGCCACGGCCATCTCGCCCCAGGATGCCGAGGACGCCCGCGCCGCCTACCTGGCTGCGCAGGGCGCCGCCGACAATGCGCGCATCAACCTCAACTATACCCATATCGAAGCGCCCATCTCCGGGCGCATCGGCGCCTCCAGCGTGACCGAAGGCGCGCTGGTGACGGCGAACCAGCCGACCGCACTGGCCGTCATCTCCACGCTTGATCCCATCTATGTCGACATCGACCAGTCCAGCGCCGAACTGCTGGCGCTCAAGCGGGCCATGAGCGCCGGTCATATTTCCGCCGGCGGCGCCGAAGTGTCGCTCAAGCTGGATGACGGCAGCGATTACGCCCAGAAGGGCAAGCTGCAATTCACCGATGTGACGGTGGACCCCGCCACTGGCGCGGTGCGCCTGCGCGCCATCTTCCCCAATCCCGATGGCCTGCTGTTGCCCGGACTGTATGTCCGCGCCACGGTGAACCAGGGCACCGATCCACACGGCATCCTGGTGCCGCAGCTTGCGGTCGGTCATGACGCCAAGGGCGAACCCACCGCCCTGGTGCTGGATGAAAAGAACATTGCGCGCCTGCGCATCCTCAAGACCGGCCGCGCCGTGGACGGCAACTGGCAGGTGCTGGATGGCCTCAAGCCCGGCGACAAGATGATCGTGGAGGGCTTGCAGAAAGTGATGCCCGACATGCCGGTGACGCCCACCCCCGCAAAACCCGTCAAGTCATAGGCGGCACCCATGGGGCTTTCACGCTTCTTTATCGACCGCCCGGTATTTGCCTGGGTGATCGCCATCGTGATCATGCTGGCGGGCGGCATCGCCGCCTTCTCGCTGCCGGTGGAGCAATATCCCGTCATCGCCCCGCCTGCCGTGGTGGTGAACACTTTCTATCCGGGCGCCGACGCCGAGACGCTGCAGAATTCCGTGACGCAGGTGATCGAGCAGCAGCTGACCGGGCTGGACAATCTGCTTTACTTCTCGTCTGCCTCGAACGCCGATGGCTCCGTGATGATTACCGCCACCTTCGCGGCGGGCACCAATCCCGACATCGCCCAGGTGCAGGTGCAGAACAAGGTGCAGCAGGCCATCCCGCAGCTGCCCTCCCAGGTGCAGCAGCAGGGCGTTACCGTCACCAAGGCGCAGTCAAACTTCATCCTGATTGTCGCGGTCTATGACGACAGCGGCCGCTACGACAATGTCGACATTTCCGACTTCTTGATTTCCAAGATGCAGGACCCGTTGTCGCGCGTCAGCGGCGTGGGCAATGTCCAGGTGTTCGGCGCGCAATATGCCATGCGTGTCTGGCTCGATCCCTACAAGCTGCATGATTTCGGCTTGATGCCCTCGGATATCGCGGCCGCCATCCGGGCCCAGAACGTCCAGGTTTCTGCCGGCTCGATCGGCCAGCAGCCCGCCGCCAAGGGCCAGCAGCTGAATGCCACGGTTACCGCCCAGTCGCAGCTGCAGACCCCCGAGCAATTCCGCAATGTCATCCTCAAGACCAGCGCCTCTGGCGCCGTGGTGCGGCTGCGCGATGTCGCCCGCGTCGAGCTGGGCGCGGACAATTATTCCATCAAGAGCCTGTTCAACGGCAAGCCCGCCTCGGGCGCGGCGATCATGCTGGCACCCGGCGCCAACGCCCTGAAAACCGTTGACGCCGTCAAGGCGCGCGCGGAATCCATGCGCGCCCAGCTGCCGCCGGGCATGAAGCTGAGCTTCCCCATCGACAACACCGATTACATCCGCCTTTCCATCCGGCAGGTGGTCGAAACCCTGATTGAAGCCATCATCCTGGTGGTTTTGGTGATGTATGTCTTCATGCAGAACTGGCGCACCACCCTGGTGCCCGCCGTCGCCGTGCCCGTGGTGCTGCTGGGCACCTTTGGCGTGCTTGCGGCCTTCGGCTACACCATCAACACCCTCACGCTATTCGCTTTGGTGCTGGTAATCGGACTTTTGGTCGACGACGCCATCGTGGTGGTGGAAAATGTCGAACGCATCATGCGGGAGGAAAAACTCTCGCCCCGCGAAGCAACCCTGAAATCCATGACGGAAATCACCGGCGCCCTGATCGGCATCGGCCTGGTGCTGACGGCGGTGTTCCTGCCCATGGCGTTCTTTGGCGGATCGACAGGCGTGATCTATCGCCAATTCTCCATCACCATCGTGTCGGCCATGTCGCTTTCCATCATGTGCGCCCTGGTGCTGACGCCGGCCTTGTGCGCCACCCTGCTGCTGCCCTATTCCGAGGCCGATCAAGGCAAGGGGCTGCTCGCCCGTTTCTTCGCCTGGTTCAACCGCAATTTCGAGCGCATGCGCGAATCCTACCGGCGCGGCTTGGGCCGCACCCTGCGCCATCAGCGCTGGGTGATGGTTGTTTACGCCCTGATCGTGGTCCTGCTGGGATTGCTGTTCTACCGCATGCCCACCGGGTTCCTGCCCGGCGAAGACCAGGGCATGATCATGACCTTGATCACCTTGCCGCCCGGCGCCACCCAGGATCGCACCATGAATGTGGCGCAGGATGTGGCCAAGCATTTCCTGGAAGAGGAAAAGGACAATGTGGATTTCGTCTTCACCGTGGCGGGCTTCAGCTTTTCCGGCGCGGGCCAGAATGCCGGCATCGCCTTTGCCCGCCTGAGCGACTGGGACAAGCGCAAGGGAAAGGCCAACAGCGCCGAAGCCATCGCCCAGCGCGCCTTCTTCAAATTCATGATGTCGCCTACCGCCCAGATTTATCCCCTGGTGCCGCCTGCCGTGCAGGAATTGGGCATGTCCAACGGCTTTGAGATCCAGCTGGAAGACCGCGGCAATGTCGGCCATGCCGGGTTGATCCAGGCGCGCAACATGCTCTTGGGCATGGCGGCGCAGGACCGCGCCACCTTCGCCCAGGTCTATCCCAACAGCCTGGATGACACGGCGCAGATCCATATTGATGTGGACCAGGGCAAGGCCAATGCGCTGGGGGTTTCCACCGCCGACGCCAATGCCACCTTGTCGGCGGCCTGGGGCGGCAACTTCGTCAACAATTTCATCGACCGCGCCCGCGTCAAGCGGGTCTATATCCAGGGCGACGCACCCTTCCGCTCGGCGCCGCAGGACCTGGACCGCTGGTATGTGCGCTCCGCCAATGGCGCCATGGCTCCCTTCTCCTCCTTCGCCAAGGTCAATTGGACGGTCGGCCCCACCACGCTCACGCGCTATAACGGCTTTGGCTCCATCGACATCCAGGGCATTCCTGCAGCGGGCGTCAGCACCGGCACGGCGCTGGCGGGGATCGACAAGATCTTCCAGAAGATGCCCCCCGGCGTGGGCTATGAGCTGACCGGCCTGTCCTTCCAGGAAGCCGCCAGCGGCGCGCAGGCGCCGGCTTTGTATGGCCTGTCCATCCTGATCATCTATCTGTGCCTGGCGGCCCTGTATGAAAGCTGGGCCATCCCGCTGTCGGTGATGATGGTCATTCCGCTTGGCGTGATCGGCGCCGTGATTGCGGCGTCCGCGCGCGGCCTGTTCAACGACATCTATTTCCAGGTCGGCATGCTGGCGACCATCGGCCTCTCGGCCAAGAACGCCATCCTGATCGTGGAATTCGCCGTGGAGAATGAAAAGCAGGGCATGAAGGCCTATGACGCGGCGCTGGCCGCGGCGCGCATGCGCCTGCGCCCCATCCTGATGACCTCCATCGCCTTTATCGCGGGCGTATTCCCGCTGGCGATTGCAACCGGCGCGGGCGCGGGCAGCCAGAATGACATCGGCACTGGCGTGATCGGCGGCATGTTGTCGGCGACCATCCTGGCGATTTTCTTTGTGCCGGTATTCTTCGTGCTGGTGAACCGGGGCCTGCAGCGGCACGAATAGCTCCCGTCGCGCTTTTGACATCGCATCGCTCTATCCTTTGAATATCGCCAACAGGGAGACGGACCATGCAGGGCAATTTCTTCTGGTATGACGTGATGGCGACCGACCTTGCGGCCGCCGCCAAATTCTATGGCGACGTGCTGGGCTGGACGGCGCAATCCCAGGGCGATGGCGGCGGCCCGGAATACTGGGCCTTCAAGCTGGGCGGCCGCGGCATCGCCGGCCTGATGCCCCTGCCCGAGGAATATGCCAGGACCGGCGGCCGCCCTGCCTGGCTTGGCTATATCTATGTCGACAATACCGACGAAATGGTGGGCCGCATCCAGGCGGAAGGCGGCAAGCTGCACAAGGGACCTTTCACCGTGCCCGGCGTCATCCGCCTGGCCGTGGTGTCCGATCCGCAGGGTGCAGCCTTCCTGATCGCCACGCCGCTGGTGAAGGATGCGCCGCCGCCGCTGGCGCCGGGAACACCGGGCACCATCGGCTGGCATGAGCTTTATGCCAATGACTGGAACGCGGTCTGGCCCTTTTATGAAAAGCTGTTCGGCTGGACCAAGGATCGTGCCATGGATATGGGCCCCATGGGCACCTACCAGCTGTTCAAGACCGGCGGCGAACTGGCGGCAGGCGCGATGATGACCAGGCCACCGCAAATTCCGGTGGCGCATTGGGGCTTCTATTTCAATGTCGAAGCCATCGACGCCGCCGCAGCGCGCGTCACGGCGGGCGGCGGCAAGATCCTCAACGGCCCGATGGAGGTTCCCGGGCCCATGTGGATCGTCAACTGCATGGACCCGCAAGGCGCGGCCTTCTCGCTGGTCGGGCCAAAACGCTAGAAGGCCGGGCGTGTTAACCGGCCTATTTGCCTTGGGTCCCACCAGCGGCTTAAAAACCGCCATGAGCATTTCTCGCCGCTTTTCCATCGCCCCGATGATGGACTGGACCGACACGCATTGCCGCGTGCTGCACCGGCTGCTGTCGGCGCGCGCGCTGCTTTACACCGAGATGGTGACGGCGGAAGCCATCCTGCATGGCGACAAGAAAAGGCTGCTGGGCTTTGACGCCTCGGAGCATCCGGTGGCGCTGCAGCTGGGCGGCAGCGATCCGGCCAGGCTGGCCGAGGCGGCGCGCATCGCCGAAGATTTCGGCTATGACGAAGTGAATTTGAATGTGGGCTGCCCGTCGGACCGGGTCCAGTCGGGCCGCTTTGGCGCCTGCCTGATGAAGGAGCCCGCTTTGGTGGCGGCGTGCGTCGCCGCCATGGGCAAGGCGGTCAAAATTCCCGTCACGGTGAAATGCCGCATCGGGGTGGACGAACAGGACCCGGAAATCTCGCTGCGCGAACTCATCAGGGATTGCACCGCTGCCGGCGTCACCTCTTTCGCGGTGCATGCGCGCAAGGCCTGGCTGGAGGGCTTGTCGCCGAAGGAAAACCGCGACGTGCCGCCACTTGATTATGACCTGGTCGCCCGCATCAAGCAGGAAAATCCCACGCTGGAAATCATCCTCAATGGCGGCATCCAAACCCTGGAAGAAACCGAAAAGCACCTCACCCGTTTTGACGGCGTGATGATGGGCCGCGCCGCTTATCAGGACAGCGCCATGCTGGCGCAGGTGGATTCCAGGCTTTTCGGCCAACCGGACCGCGGCCTGGACGCGGCGGTGCAGGGCTATTGCGAATACGTCGAACGCAAATTGCCGGAGGGCGTGCGCCTCAACAGCATGACCAAGCATATGCTGGGGCTGTTCAATGGCCGCCCCGGTGCCCGCGCCTTCCGCCGTCACTTGAGCGAAAACGCCACGCGCGATGATGCCGGGATCAGCGTGCTGCGTGACGCCTTGGCCTGCCTGAAGCAGGAACGCGAAGCGGCCTAGATCTTCTGGTCGTATTCGCCGACGGACGGGTGCTTCGACAGGCGTCCGTCAATATCCGCGAACATGGCGCGCATATTGGCTTCCGATGCCGGGCTTTCCACCACCACCACCAGGGACGGCTTGTTGGAAGACGCCCGCACCAGGCCCCAGGTGCCGTCTGCCAGCGTCACGCGCACGCCGTTGACGGTGACGACGCTGGCGATTTTCTGGCCCAGCAGCGTGCCGCCCTTGGCAGCCAGATCGCTGTAATCCTTCACCAGCGCACCCACCACGGCATATTTCCTGTCATCCGGGCACTCGGGCGCCATGGTCGGCGAGCCCCAGGTCTTGGGCAATCCGTCATACAGCGCCGAGAGTTTCGTGGCCCCGGCACGGTCCATCATCTCCAGCACGGCGATGCCGGCCACAATGCCGTCGTCATAGCCAAGGCCGATGGGCGGATTGAAGAAAAAGTGGCCGGATTTTTCAAAGCCCGCCAGCGCCTTCAATTCGCTGGTGCGGCGCTTGATGTAGGAATGGCCCGTCTTCCAGTAATCGGTCTTGACGCCGCGCTCCTTCAATACCGGATCGGTGAGGTAAAGGCCGGTGGATTTCACATCCACCACGAATTGCGCATCCTTGTGATGCGCCGAGAGGTCGCGCGCCAGCATCACGCCGATCTTGTCGGCGAAGATTTCCCGGCCCGTATCGTCCACCACGCCGCAGCGGTCGCCGTCTCCGTCAAAGCCCAGGCAAAGGTCCGCGCCATGCGCCTTCACCGCATCGCCCATGGCATGCAGCATGTGCATGTCTTCGGGATTGGGATTGTATTTGGGGAAGGTGAAATCCAGCTCGGTGTCCATGCCGATCACTTCGGCGCCGATGCGCCGCAGGGCTTCGGGCGCGAAGGCGCCCGCCGTGCCGTTGCCGCAGGCCGCGATCACCTTGATGGGGCGCGACAGCTTGTGGCCCCTGGTCACCGCCTGCAGGTAGGTTTCGCGCATGTCGGGCACCGCGATATAGGAACCGCCCGGGCGGGGCTTGCCCAGGCCTTCCAGCACGATCTTCTTGATGGCGTTGATTTCGTCGGGGCCGAAGGTCAGCGGACGCTGCGCCCCCATCTTCACGCCGGTCCAGCCATTTTCATTATGGCTGGCGGTCACCATCGCAACGGCGGGGCAGTCCAGCGCGAACTGCGCGTAATAGGCAACCGGCGACAGCGCCAGGCCGATGTCATGCACTTCGCAGCCCGCCTGCAACAGGCCCAGGATCAGCGACTGCTTGATGGACTGGGAATAGGACCGATAGTCATGGCCGGTGACAATTTTCGGCTGCACGCCGATATCGTTGAGGTAGGTGCCAAGGCCAAGGCCCAGCGCCTGGATGCCCAGAAGGTTGATCTCCTTGCCGAACAGCCAGCGCGCATCATATTCGCGAAAGCCATTGGCGGTGACCAAGGGAAAATTCTCGTAATCCGCCGTATTGGGCTTGAGGTCTGAGCGCGGTTTGATCATGCGGTCCTGGCATCGAAATGCAGGCGGGTTCTAGCGAACCGGCCCCGAATCCTCAACCCGGCTCGAAACAGGGCGGCAAACCGGTATAATGGCGGCATGGACAAGGCCATGATCACCGCGCTGAACCTGCCCGCCTTTGAAAAAGGCTGGGTCTGGCTGGTCGGCGCCGGGCCGGGCGACCCTGGCCTGATCACGGCGCTGGGCCTGATGGCGATCGGTGAGGCGGATTTCATTCTTTATGATGCGCTGGTGGATGAACGGCTTCTGGCGCTGGCGAGAAAAGGCGCTGGCCTGATCTTCGCCGGCAAGCGCGCCGGCGTCACCAGCTGCAAGCAGAGCGACATATCAAACCTGCTGGTGGATCTGGCGAAGAAAGGCAGCCGTGTGCTGCGGCTCAAGGGCGGCGACCCTTTCGTGTTCGGACGCGGCGGCGAGGAAGCGGGCGCGCTGGCACAGGCGGGCATTCCCTTCCGCATCGTGCCGGGCATCACGGCGGGAATCGGCGGGCTTGCCTATGCCGGCATTCCCGTCACCCACCGCGACACCAACCATGCGGTGACGTTCATCACCGGCCATGGCTCCGACGGAAAATTGCCCAAGCTGGACTGGCAGGCCATCGGCAAGGGCAGCGAGACCTTGGTCTTCTACATGGCGCGCAAATTTGCCGGTGACATCGCCAGCGCCCTGATCGCCGCCGGGCGCAAGCCGGATGAGCCCGCCGCCGTCATCGCCAATGCGGCGCGCCCTGACCAGAAGGTCACGGTCACGACGTTGCAAGGCCTGGGTGAAGCTGCCGCCGCAAACCCGGCACTGTCCATCCTGGTGGTGGGCGAGAATGTGCGGCTTCGCGAGCAACTGAACTGGATCGAAAAGGCCGCAACGGTCCTTAATCCGGCCTGAGTTTTTTCATCCGTTCGCCAAGCTGCGCCATGATCCGGCGGCGCTCTGCGTCCCCCAGATTGGCCCAATTGGCGATCTCGTCCAGGGTGCGGCCACAGCCCAGGCACAGGCCGGAACCGGGATCAAAAGTGCAGGTTTTTACGCAAGGCGTTTCCATTTGCACCAATTATGCGCCAATTCGCTCGAACCCGTACAACGGTCTTAACCGGGGTTTAACAGCGGCGCTTTAGGCTTTGCGGGCTTTTTTACGAGTATTTCCGTATGGCCAAGGCGCAGTTCCACAAGAACCAGCGGGTCTATGTCAAGCCGGTCGGCACCTGGGCGCTGATCGAGCATGTCGTGCCGCATTGGGCCAAGGGCATCCAAGAGCCCATCCGCATTCATTACGATGTCGGCCTGGGCCGTGAATTCGCCGCCGAGGAATTGCTCAACGAGGAACCGCTGGGCGAAAATGGCCAGAATGGCAATGGCGAGCATTGGCGCGTGGTGCGCGCCCGCAACAAGTGGCAGCCCGCCGAAGATTGCGCCCGCCATCCCGTGCCGGGCACCTATCCCGTCGTCGTTACCGGCGATGCGGAATGGGGCGGCTGGCGCGTCCCGGGCGCCGAATATGACCTCGACCCTGCCAAGGTGGAAATGCAGGCCCGCCTGATCGCCATCGCGCCCAAGCTGGCCGCCTTCGCCGGCGGGTTGGTGGACTGGGCCCGCAAATCCGGCGAGGACATGCCCAATGAGCTGGTGGAACTTGCGCACAACGCACAGGACATCCTGGCCCATGTGAAGGGCCAGTAAAAGCTGACAAGCCCCCTGCGCTTCGGCTAGGTTCGCGGCCCCGATTTGAGGCCGTCATGCGCACCGAAGAACCCCGCACCGTTCATCTTGCCGATTACAGGGCGCCCGATTTTCATATCGAAACGGTCGAGCTGGATTTCGCGCTCGATCCCCAGGCGACGCGGGTCACGTCGAAACTCGCCATCGCGCGCAAGACGCAAGGCGCCGCCCTGGTGCTGCATGGTGAAAACCTCAAGCTGATCTCCATCGCGCTCGATGGGCGCGCCTTGTCACCCGGCGATTACACGCTCACGGACAAGAGCCTCACCATCGCGCGCGTGCCGGACAAATTCCTGCTGGAAAGCGTGTGCGAAATCGCCCCCGCCGCCAACACGGCGCTGGAAGGGCTGTACCAGTCTGGCGGCATGTTCTGCACCCAGTGCGAGCCGGAAGGCTTTCGCCACATCACCTGGTTCCTGGACCGGCCCGACAATCTTTCCGTCTTCACCGTGCGCATCGAGGGGGAAAAGGACCAATATCCGGTGCTGCTTTCCAACGGCAATCGCATGGATGGCGGCGTTCTGGAGAATGGCCGCCATTTCGCCCTGTGGCACGACCCCTTCCCCAAGCCTTCCTACCTCTTTGCGCTGGTGGCGGGTGACCTGGGCTCCATCCATGACCGCTTCACCACCATGTCGGGCCGCGATATCGCGCTGGCCATCTATGTCGAGCATGGCAACGAGCCGCGCGCCCATTACGCCATGGACGCCCTCAAGCGCGCCATGAAATGGGACGAGGACGCCTATGGCCGCGAATATGACCTCGACATCTTCATGATCGTGGCGGTCAGCGCCTTCAACATGGGCGCGATGGAAAACAAGGGCCTCAACATCTTCAACGACAAGGTGCTGCTGGCATCCCCGGAAACCGCCACCGATGACGATTATGCCCGCATCGAAAGCGTGGTGGCCCATGAATATTTCCACAACTGGACGGGCGACCGCATCACCTGCCGTGACTGGTTCCAGCTTTCGCTGAAGGAAGGCCTCACCGTTTTCCGCGACCAGAGCTTCTCGGGCGACATGCGCAGCCATGGCGTGCAGAGAATCCAGGATGTACGCGCCCTGCGCGGACGGCAATTCCAGGAAGATGCCGGCCCCCTCGCCCATCCCGTGCAGCCGCAAAGCTTCATCGAGATCAACAATTTCTACACCGCCACGGTCTACGAAAAAGGCTCCGAGGTCATCGGCATGCTCAAGACGCTGGTGGGCGATGAAGGCTATCGCAAGGCCACCGACCTGTATTTCACCCGCCATGACGGCCAGGCCGCCACGGTCGAAGACTGGGTCAAATGCTTCGAGGATGCCTGCGGCCGCGATCTGTCCCAGTTCCGACTGTGGTACCGCCAGTCGGGAACGCCGGTCATCGAGGCCAAGGGCGCCTATGACGCCAAGGCACGCAGCTACACGCTGGAGCTGACGCAATCGCTCGCGCCCACGCCGGGCCAGCCTGACAAGAAGCCCATGCATGTGCCGGTGCGCATCGGGCTGGTGGGCCAGGGCGGCGCGCATCTGGCGCTGACGCTGGAAGGCGAGAATGCCCCGGGTGCGCAAAGCCGCGTGCTGGAGCTGACGCAGAATTTGCAGCGCTTTGTTTTTGTCGATGTGCCCGAAGCGCCGCTGCTGTCGCTCGGCCAGGGTTTCAGCGCACCCGTCATTTTCCGCACGCCCCATGGCCGCCATGACCGCGCCACCCTGATGGGCAAGGACAGCGACGCCTTCAATCGCTGGGAGGCCGGCCAGATCCTCGCCACCGAGATCATGCTGGAGTTGGCGCATGCCGCCAACGCAGGCAAGGCCCGCGCCGACGCCAATCACGATTATTTGAAAGCCATCGGCACCGTGCTGGCCGATGCGGGCGATGATCCGGCCTTCGCCGCCCAGATGCTGATGCCGCCCACCGAAAGCGAACTGGCCTCGCGCCACACGCCGGTCGATCCCGACGGCATCCATGCCGCCCGCATGGCGCTGGTGCGCGCCATCGCCAGCGCCCATCGCGACCGGCTGGCAGAACTCTATGAGCATTCCCGCGACAGCGAGGATTTCAGCCCCGACGCCAAATCCGCCGGACGCCGCGCCCTGCGCAACGCCTGCCTGCGCTATCTCACCGCCGCCGACGACGAAGCCGCTGCCGGACTGGCGGACGCCCATTACCGCAGCGCCACCAACATGACCGACATGATCGCGGGCCTTGCCGCCCTGACGCGCATGGAAAGCCCGCTGCGCGATGCCGCCTTCACCCATTTCCATGACCGCTTCCAGAAAGATCCGCTGGTGCTGGACAAATGGATGAGCCTGCAGGCGGGCTCGCTGCTGCCCGAAACCGCCGACACGGTGCGCGCCCTGATGCGCCACCGCGTCTTCGACATCCGCAATCCCAACCGGGTGCGCGCCCTGGTGGGTGCCTTCAGCGCCAATCATTTGCGCTTCCATGACAAGAACGGCGCGGGCTACCGGCTGGTGGGCGAGGTCATCCGCACCCTGGACCCGATCAATCCGCAGATTGCCGCCCGGCTGGCCGGCGCTTTCGAGACCTGGCGGCGCTATGACGAAGGGCGCCAGGCCCTGATGCGCGCCGAGCTGGAAACAATCCTCAAGCAGAGCGGGATTTCGCCCAACCTGTTCGAGGTCGCCAGCAAGATCCTCACCTGACCTTTGACCCCGGCGTCTGGGCCCGCCTGCTTAGCTGATCTGCCCCCTTCCAAGTGGTCCAGGGACTATCATATTGGAACCTTGGAGGGAGATTTGAAATGGGACGCAGGCATCAGCCTGAGGAAGTTATTGGCAAGCTGCGGGAGGCGGAGATTGTGCTTTCGCAGGGCGGGTCGGTTGCGG
>CANJLC010000003.1 GCA_947475445.1 Alphaproteobacteria bacterium | reverse complement strand
TTGATCTTGGCGCCGGTCTTTTCCACGATCTCGCGGATCACCTTGCCGCCGGTGCCGATCACGTCGCGGATCTTGTCGGTGGGGATCTTGATCTGCTCGATGCGCGGGGCATGTTCGCCCAACTCGGCACGGGCGCCGGTCAGCGCCTTGTTCATTTCGCCGAGAATATGAAGGCGTCCGTCCTTGGCCTGGGCCAGGGCGGTCTTCATGATTTCCTCGGTGATGCCGGCGATCTTGATGTCCATCTGCAAAGAGGTGATGCCGTCTTCGGTACCAGCCACCTTGAAGTCCATGTCGCCCAAATGATCTTCATCACCCAGAATGTCCGACAGAACCGCATAGCGCGCGCCTTCCAGGATCAGGCCCATGGCGATGCCCGCCACCGGCTTGGTCAAGGGAACGCCTGCATCCATCAGCGCCAAAGAGGTGCCGCAGACCGTGGCCATGGAGGAGGAGCCGTTGGATTCCGTAATCTCGGAAACCACGCGCATCGTGTAGGGGAACTGGTCCTTCTTCGGCAGCATCGGATGGATGGCGCGCCAGGCCAGCTTGCCATGGCCGATTTCGCGGCGTCCGGGAGCGCCCATGCGGCCAGTTTCGCCCACGCTGTAGGGAGGGAAATTATAGTGCAGCATGAAGGTCTGCTTGCCGGTGCCTTCCAGGCTGTCGACAAACTGTTCGTCTTCGGCGGTGCCCAGCGTGACGACGCACAAGGCCTGGGTTTCGCCGCGGGTGAACAGCGCGCTGCCATGGGTGCGCGGCAGGATGCCGACTTCGCCAATGATGGGACGCACGGTGGTCAGGTCGCGGCCGTCAACGCGCTTCTTGGTGTCCAGCACCGCATTGCGCATCACATCGGCTTCGGCATCGTGCAGAAGATTGCCATAGACGCTGGCAGGCACCTTGCCGTCCGCCGCTTCGCCGACAAACTCGGCCGCGAACTTCTTCTTCACGGCGCTGAGTGCATCGCGGCGCTCGAACTTGATCGGCAGCGAGAAAGCCTTGCCCAAATCGGCGGAGGCCGCCGCCTTGATCTTGGCGCGCAGCGGGGCGTGCACGTCTTCCGGCACGGCGCGCGGGTCTTTCGCCGCCTTTTCCGCCAGCTTGATGATGGCCTTGATGGCGTGCTGCATTTCGCTGTGACCGAACATCACGGCGCCCAGCATGACGTCTTCGCTGAGCTGCTGGGCCTCGGATTCCACCATCATGACGGCGTCATGGGTGCCGGCGACGACCAGTTCCAGGGTGGAATTGGGCATCTCGTCCAGCGGCGGATTGAGGCGGTATTGCCCGTCAATGTAGCCGACACGGGCCGCGCCAATCGGGCCCTGGAAGGGCAGGCCGGAAATGGTCAGGGCGGCGGAGACAGCGATCATCGCCACGATATCGGGATCATTTTCCAGATCGTGCGAAAGCACCTGCGCCACAACCAGCGTTTCGTTGCGATAGCCATCGGCGAACAAGGGGCGGATGGGGCGGTCGATCAGGCGCGAGATCAGCGTCTCGCGTTCCGTCGCGCCGCGTTCGCGCTTGAAATAGCCGCCCGGAATCTTGCCGGCGGCGTAATAGCGTTCCTGGTAATTGACGGTCAGCGGGAAGAAATCCACGCCTTCCTTCGGGTTGTGGGCGCCGACAACGGTGGCCAGCACAACGGTTTCGCCATAGGTGGCCAGAACCGAACCATCGGCCTGGCGGGCGATCTTGCCGGTTTCAAGCGTAAGGGTACGGCCGCCCCATTCGAAGCTTTCCTTGTGGACAGTAAACATTTTTGGTTTTTCTTTCGGTCAAAGCGCGTGCGCCATATGCGTCACGGCCATCTTATTGTTGGTCGCTCCCGCTCGCGCGGACGCTCCTATGATCCCCCTATGGGATCAGCCCTTGCGGAAGCTCATCCCCCGCAAAAGCAAAAACACAGGCCGGCGTCTTGACGCCGACCTGTGTCAATTCTGTTTGATACGAACTCAGCGGCGCAGACCAAGGCGCGCGATGATCGACTCATAGCGCTTGACGTCGGACTTCTTGACATAGTCCAGGAGGCTGCGGCGCTCGGACACCATGCGGATCATGCCGCGGCGCGAATGATTGTCCTTCGCGTGCGTCTTGAAATGCTCGGTGAGGTTGGTGATGCGCTCGGAGAGAATGGCGACCTGGACTTCCGGAGAACCGGTGTCGCCCTTCTTGGTCGCATATTCGGCGATAACTTCTTTTTTGCGTTCAGGGGTAATCATCGGCCATCGGTCCTTAAAGTTGGAAAACACGGAAAGGGCGCAGCTCGCCTTCGGCGATCTGGGCCAATGCCACCGGCGCGTCCGCTTCATCCTTGAGGAAGACGGTCTGGCCCGTGAGCCCGTCATCGCCGGCAAATCCGTCTTTCAGCCTGGCGAACAAATTCGCGCGGATGAGGATGGGGTTGCCGGACCTGATCCGGACCGTATCGCTGCCCGTTACAGCCAGCGCCGGGATGCCGTCCAGCGCGGTTGAAAGGGGCTTTAAATACGCAAAAGCGGCGGGACTATGCATAAAAGGGGTCAGCTGATCCAGTGGCGTGGCCTCTTTTTCGCTGAAGTGGCCCAGGCGGGTCCGGCGCAGGGCGCAAACATGCCCCAACGTACCCAGGGCCAGGGCGATATCGCGCACCCAGGACCTGACGTAAGTGCCTTTGCCACAAAGGATTTCGAACTCGGCCGAGTCTTTTTCCGCCCCCAGAAGCCGGGCTTCGTAAACCTGCACCAAGCGGGGCTGGAGGGTGACCTCTTCCCCATCCCGGGCCAGGTCATAGGCCCTTTCCCCGTCCACCTTGATGGCCGAATAGGCCGGGGGGACCTGGGACAAGGGGCCGGTGAAGCGCGGCAGCATGGCCAGAATCTCAGCCTGCGTCGGGCGGACTTCGGAAGTGGCCGTGACCTTGCCTTCGGTATCGTCGGTATCGCGCGCCTCACCCCAGCTGGCGGTGAAGCGGTAAATCTTGGGGGCGTCCTGCACGAAAGGCACGGTCTTGGTCGCCTCCCCCAGCGCGATGGCCAGAATGCCGGTGGCCATGGGATCGAGGGTGCCGGCATGGCCGGCCTTCTGGGCGTCGAAGATGCGGCGCACCGCGCCTACCGCCTGGGTCGAGGTCATGCCGATGGGCTTGTCCAGGATCACCCAGCCATGAACCGGGTTGCCTTTTTTCTTCTTAGCCAATGTCGTCGTCCTGCTCGCCTTCGTCGGAGGCAGCAAGGTCGCGGCTGACACGTTCGGATTTGAGAATGGTCTCGATCTTCTGCGCCTCGGCAAAAGACTCGTCTTCGACAAAGCGCAGGTCAGGGGTGAATTTGATGGCGATCATGGGGCCCAGCTCGCCGCGCAGAAATCCCTTGTGGCGGTTCAGCGCCGCCACGATTTCCTTGGCGTTCTGCCCCCCCAAGGGTTCGCAATAAACGGTGGCATAGCGCATGTCGGGCGACGGCTTGACCTGGGTGATGGTGACAGACACGCCTGCCAGATGCGGATCGGCGATATCGTTGCGCGCCAATATCTGCGCCAAGGCATGACGCAGCATTTCGCCCACCCGCAG
Source organism: Alphaproteobacteria bacterium (assembly GCA_947475445.1). Taxonomy (GTDB): domain Bacteria; phylum Pseudomonadota; class Alphaproteobacteria; order Micropepsales; family Micropepsaceae; genus Rhizomicrobium. Next base: position 219,017 of record CANJLC010000003.1, on the reverse strand, counting down.
CATGCGCTGGGAGGGACCGGCATCGCGGCCGGGACGGCTGCGGCCGATTGCGCTGGAACGGCTGCCGCCGCGGGGCGGACGATTGCGTGACATGAAGAACTCTTTTGCTATTCCCGCATAGAGCAGGAATTCAGGAGTTGGACCTGACTTGGGTGCTTATAGGGCGCGCTGGATGGTTTCGACATCGAAACATTCGATGACGTCGCCCTTCTGCATGTCCTGGTAATTGGCGAAGGCCATGCCGCATTCCTGGCCGCCCTGGACTTCCTTCACTTCATCCTTGAAGCGCTTGAGGGTCGAGAGTTCGCCTTCATGGATCACGACATTGTCGCGGATCAGGCGCACCTTGGCGCCGCGGCGCACAACGCCTTCGGTGACACGGCAGCCGGCGACCTTGCCGACCTTGGTGATGGTGAAGACTTCCAGGATTTCCGCATTGCCGAGGAATTTCTCGCGCGTTTCCGGCGTCAGCAGGCCCGACAGCGCGCCCTTCACGTCATCCACGACGTTATAAATGATGTTGTAATAGCGGATATCCACGCCATCGCGCTTGGCGCGTTCGCGCGCTTGGTTGTTGGCGCGCACGTTAAAGCCGATCACGGCCGCACCCGAAGCATGCGCCAGGATGACGTCGCTTTCGGTGATGCCGCCAACGCCGGACTGCAGGATCTGCGCGCCCACTTCGTCGGTGCCCAGCTTGGCCAGCGCGCCCTGGATGGCTTCGGCAGAACCCTGCACGTCCGCCTTCAGCACCAGCGGCAGCAGGCGCTTTTCGCCGGCTTCGCGGGTCTTGAGCAACTGGTCCAGCGTCTGGCGCGAGGAAGATGCCTGGCGCGCTTCGCGGCGCTTGCGGCCGCGATATTCCGCCACTTCGCGGGCGCGCGCTTCGTTCTCCACCACCACCATTTCATCGCCGGCTTCCGGCGCCGCCGAGAGGCCCAAGACTTCGATGGGCGTGGAGGGGCCGGCTTCTTTCACGGTTTCGCCGCGATCATTCTGCAGCAGGCGGACACGGCCCCATTCGGAACCGGCCACAACAATGTCGCCAACCTTCAGCGTTCCGCGCTGCACCAGCACGGTGGCGACGGGACCGCGGCCCTTGTCGAGCTTGGCCTCGATCACCGCGCCTTCGGCGGGACGGGCAGGATTGGCTTTCAGGTCCAGGATTTCGGCCTGCAGCAGGATGGCTTCTTCCAGCTTGTCGAGGCCAATGCCCTTGGTGGCGGAAACTTCAACAGCCTGGGTCTGGCCGCCCATGTCTTCGACCTGGATTTCATATTGCAGCAATTCGGTCTTGACGCGGGTGGGATTGGAATCGCCCTTGTCGACCTTGTTGATGGCCACGATCATGGGCACGCCCGCGGCGCGGGCATGCGAGATGGCTTCCACCGTCTGGGGCATCACGCCGTCATCGGCGGCGACAACCAGAATGACAAGATCGGTGACCTTGGCGCCGCGTCCGCGCATGGCGGTAAAGGCGGCATGGCCCGGCGTGTCGAGGAAGGTGATCTTCTGGCCGGACTTGAGCTGAACCTGATAGGCGCCGATATGCTGGGTGATGCCGCCGGCTTCGCCCGCGACCACATCGGTCTTGCGCAGGGCGTCAAGCAGCGAGGTCTTGCCATGGTCGACATGGCCCATCACGGTCACAACAGGGGCGCGCGAAACCAGCGTGCCGGCTTCGTCGGCGGCGCCGGTAAGGCCTTCCAGCACGTCGCTTTCGGCGACACGCTTGACGGTATGGCCATATTCGGCGGCCACCAGTTCGGCGGTATCGGCATCGATCACGTCATTGGGCGTGGCCATCATGCCGTTCTTCATCAGCACCTTGATCACGTCCACGGCGCGGCGTGCCATGCGGTTGGCGAGATCCGAAACCGTGATGGTCTCGGGAACAATGATGTCGCGCGGGCCGGCCGGACCGGCGGGCTGCTGCTGGTGGGATTTGTTGACGCGCTGCAGATGGCGCTTGTAGGCGGCCACCGAACGCATGCGTTCATCGTCGCCTTCCAGGGCGCGGGTGACGGTGAGCTTGCCCTTGCGGCGCTCGCCTTCGCCCACTTTCTTGGGCGTGGGCGCCTTGACCGGCACCATCTTGCCGCCGATTTTCTTGGTGGCGGTCTCTTCTTCCTCTTCCTGGGCCGGACGGCGGCGGGCAACTTCGCCGGGCAGGGCCGTGCCGGGGGCGGCGGCGGTGCGGCGCGCGGCTTCGGCTTCGGCATGACGGCGCGTTTCAGCTTCCGCCAGCTTGCGGGCTTCTTCCTCGATTTTGCGCTTTTCGGCGGCGGCGCGCTCAATCTTGAGGGTTTCTTCCTCGGCGGCCCTGCGGCGGGCGTCGACTTCCGCCATCTTGCGCGCTTCGCTGTCGGAAACCTTGGCGTCGGCCAGCGCGGCAGCGCGGCGGGATTTTTCCTCGTCCGACAATTGGCGCAGCACCACGCCGCGGGTGGGCGCGGCCTTGGCGACAGGCGCGACTTTTGCGGGCGCGGCAACCACGGGCTTTTCAGCCGGCGCAGCGGCGGGCTTTTCCGCGGGCGCCTTGGCGGCAGGCACCGGTGCGCCCAGGGTGCGCTTCTTCTCGACCACGACCGCCTTGGTGCGGCCATGGCTGAAGCTTTGCTTGACGGTGGAGGTCTCCGTCTTTTTCAGCGACAGCGTCTTGGGACGCTTGGTTTCGTCGGCATCGCTCATTGCTTAACTTTCGTTTTGCTCGCGTCTGCTCGCGGGCTTTCGTTCCGGGGACGAAGCGCCATCAGGCGCTGCGCATCAAGGGTCAGACGTTCGGCCAGACCGCCGGGTTGGACGGCCGCATGTATCACATTCTCGCGCCCCAGCGCCAAGCCCAATTCGGCGCTTGAGAGGCATTCCACCACCACGGGCTTCAGGTCCCGCGCATGCGCGGCATTGTACAGTTTGCGCTTGCCGTCAGCGGCGCCATCCATGGCCTCGATCAGCAGCGAAGGCGGCTGCTTGGGTCCGTCCAGGGCACGCAACACATTGTCAAAGCCCAGAACGAGAGCGCCGGAACGGCGCGCCAGTCCCAGATCGCCCAGCATGCGCGACACCAGCGCCTTTTCCGTGCGCTCGGCCAGGTCGCTGGTGGCGGAAACATTGGCCTTGGCGGCGCGGGCAAACAGTTTTTTCTCGACCGCGATGCCGATGGCCTTGCTCGTGGCTTCCACCCAGATGCCGCGTCCCGGCAGCTTGGCCGCAACATCGGGCACGACAGTTCCGTCCGGCGCAGCGACAAAACGGACAAGACGATGCTCGGGCATGATTTCGCCCGTCACGATATCGCGCCGCTGGCGCTCATCGTAATCGTCCTCGTCCAGGATGGTCGCCGCTGCCGTCATCAGGATTCGGCACCCTCTTCCGGCGCGTCCTCGAGAACTTCTTCCGCCGCTTCCGGCTCTGCCTCGATCCAGCCCATCTTCACGCGCGCCTTCATGATGATGGCGTTGATGTCGTCGGAGGAAAGATTGAAGCCTTCCAGGGCGCCGGGCACGCGGACGCGTTCTTTTTCCTTGGAGGTCTCATAATAGCCCAGCAGGTCGTCGGTGGTGGAGCCGGCCAGGTCGTCGAGCGACTTAATGCCGCCTTCGCCCAGCGACACCGCCATGGCGGCGGTCACGCCTTCCACTTCCAGCACGGCGTCTTCAACGCCCAGTTCCTTGCGCTTGTCATCAAGGGCGGCATTGCGCGCCTCGATGAATTCGATGGCGCGGTTCTGCAGTTCGTTGGCGGTATCTTCGTCAAAGGCCTCGATCTGCGCCAGCTCGCCGGCATCGACATAGGCGACGTCCTCGATGGAGGCAAAGCCTTCCGAGGCCAAAAGCTGGGCCACGGTCTCGTCGACATCGAGCGATTCCATGAACAAAGCGGTGCGGGTGGCGAATTCCTTCTGGCGGCGTTCGGATTCTTCCGCCTCGGTCAAAATGTCGATCTGCCAGCCGGTCAGCTGCGAGGCCAGGCGCACATTCTGGCCGCGGCGGCCAATGCCCAGCGACAGCTGCTCGTCCGGCACCACCACTTCAACGCGGTGGGTGTCTTCGTCCAGCACCACCTTGGTGACTTCGGCCGGGGCCAGCGCGTTGACGATGAAGGTGGCCGCTTCGTTGGACCACGGAATAATGTCGATGCGCTCGCCCTGCAGTTCCTGCACCACCGCCTGCACGCGCACGCCGCGCATGCCAACGCAGGCGCCGACCGGATCGATGCTGGAATCCTTGGAGATAACGGCGATCTTGGCGCGCGAACCCGGATCGCGGGCCACGGCGCGGATCTCGATCACGCCATCATAGATTTCCGGCACTTCCTGGGCGAACAGGCGCACCATGAACTGGGGATGGCTGCGCGACAGGAAAATCTGCGGCCCGCGGGTCTCGCGGCGCACGTCATAGATATAGGCGCGGATACGGTCGCCGGCGCGGAAGCTCTCGCGCGGGATCATCTCGTCACGGCGCACGACGCCTTCCGCCTTGCCCAAATCGACCACCACCGAGCCGAATTCGGAACGCTTGACCACGCCATGCACCACTTCGCCGATGCGGTCCTTGTATTCGTCATACTGGCGCTCGCGCTCGGCATCGCGCACTTTCTGCACGATCACCTGCTTGGCGTTCTGCGCATTGATGCGGTTGAAATCCACCGGCGGCAGGGTTTCGGCAATGATGTCGCCGATCTGGGCGTCGGGATTGCGCTTGCGCGCGTCGGCCAGTGAAATCTCGGTCTTGTCGTTTTCCACCAGCTCAACGACATGCAGGTAGCGCGAGACATGGGTCTCGCCCGTCTTGGGGTCGATATCGACCTTGATGTCATTCTCGGTGCCGTAATGGGCCTTTGCGGCGCGCTGCATGGCCTCTTCCATGGCGGTGAGGACAACCTGCTTGTCGATGGACTTGTCGCGCGCGACGGCGTCCGCGATCTGCAAAAGTTCAAGCCGGTTTGCGGCAATTGCGCTAGCCATTATGCATTCTCCTGGTTTTTGACCGGGGCGTTTTTCTTCGCCTTCAGGTCTTCCTGAATCAATTTGTCGGTAAGAACGAGTTTTGCTTCCAGGATGGAAGCGAAGGGAAACTGGGTGCGCGTGTTGTCGAAGGTGATGACGACGTCATTGCCCTCCAGGCCTTCGAGGCGGCCCTTGAAGCGCTTGCGTTCGCGCTCGCCCGTGCCGGTGGCGATGGGCGCGTTCAGTTCAATCTTGGCCTCATGGCCCTTCCAGCGGGTGAAGTCGGACAGGCGGGTGAGCGGCCTGTCGATCCCCGGGGATGAGACTTCAATCTCGAAATCACCTTCGACAGGGTTTTCCGCCTCGATGAAATCCAGCAGGGCGTGGCTGAGGCTGGTGCAGCCTTCCACATCCATGCTGCCGTCCGGACGCTCGGCCATGATCTGCAAGGTCCGGGAGGCGCCGCCCATGATGCGCAGACGCACAAGTTCAAAGCCCGCCTGCTTGATGACGGGCTCGAACACCGGCTCGAGATGGGACGCGGCAGTGAAAATGACGGCTCTCCGAAACGCAATGAGTTTGCCCCGCGGCGGTCTTTCGACTGCCACACAACCATTCTTGTTGTTGGGGATGGGCGCTATGTACGCCCGCAAAGGCCTAAATACAAGCCATTACGGCTTTGAGGGGGCTATTCCCACGGTAATGACGCCCGATTTCACGGCGGCATCTATTTCGCGCTGGCGGATGACTTTTTCCTGCCGGGCGAGTTCCTGGGCGCGGGTGCGGTCGGCCGCTTCGCTGAATTTGTCCAACCCCTTGAGGGGTGCCGGGGTGAAGACCAAAAACAGCATCCCGGCCAGGAAAACCAGGGCGATGGCGATGACGCCCAGATCGCCGATATCGGTGCCGAAATCCGGCGGGGGCTGCTGATAGTCCTTGCTCATGGCGTCACATTAGTCGTGCGGACAAAGCGAAGGAAGGCGGGCGGGCCCTTGATTGCCTTGGTTTCGTAACGGGTTGACGGCCAGTCCGCGGGCCGGCTGTTCCAGTCGCCGGGCCCCTTGGCCAGCCACTCGAATTTGGGGTGGGCCAGCAGCCTTTCAAGCGCATATGGCAGATAGGATTTGTCGTCGGTGGCGAAGCGAAGTTCCGCCCCCGGCTTCAGCACCCGGGCCAGTTGATCGAGCATCGCCATCTGCAGGAAACGGCGTTTGTGATGTCGGGTCTTGGGCCAGGGATCAGGGAACAGCAGGAAGAAGCGGCCGAGCGAGGCATCTGGGAGGCTGTCGATAATGTCCCGGCCATCGCCTTCATACAGGCGGACGTTGGGAAGTTGCTTTTCTTCCAGCTTTGTCAATAGCTTGGCAACGCCCATCTCATAGGGCTCGGCGCCGATCAGCCCCACATCCGAACGCTGTTCGGCCTGCCACACAAGATGCTCGCCGGCGCCAAAACCCACCTCCAGCCAGAACTCCCGAACACTGTCCGGGAACTGGCTTTGTGCCTTCTGGGCGGGATCGAAGGAAAGCTCGGATAACAGCGTTCGGCGCAGGCCCGCCTGGCGGTCCGACAGCTTGGGACCCTTGCGCCGACCATAAAGCTTGCGGCGATTGCGGTCAGGGTGGTCAGTCTCGGACATCGGGGCCTTAAACAGCATTTCGCCGCCCCGCGCGAGCGGGACGGCGAAGAAAGCGCAGTCGAAAGGTGGCTTAGACCGCCGCCTTGATCTTGTCGGCCAGGTCGGTCTTCTCCCAGGAGAAGCCTCCTTGCGCATCGGGCTCGCGGCCAAAATGGCCATAGGCCGAGGTGCGGGCGAAGATCGGCTTGTTGAGGTCCAGATGCTGGCGGATGCCGCGCGGCTTCAGGTTCATCAACTGGGGCAGGATCAGCTCCAGCTTGGCTTCGTCCACCTTGCCGGTGCCGTGGGTGTCGACATAGACCGACAGCGGCTCGGCCACGCCGATGGCATAGGCCAGCTGGATGGTGCAGCGGTCGGCAAGACCGGCCGCCACCACGTTCTTGGCGAGATAGCGCGCCGCATAGGCGGCCGAGCGATCCACCTTGGTGGAATCCTTGCCGCTGAACGCGCCGCCGCCATGCGGGGCCGCGCCGCCGTACGTGTCCACGATGATCTTGCGCCCGGTCAGGCCGCAATCGCCGTCCGGCCCGCCGATCACGAAGGAACCGGTGGGATTGATGTGCCAGATGGTCTTGTCGTTGATCCATGCCGCGGGCAGCGCCTGGCGGATGTAAGGCTCGACGATCTTGCGAATGTCATTGGAGGTCTGGTCTTCATGCGTGTGCTGGGTGGAGAGCACGATCTGGGTGGCTTCCACCGGCACGCCGTTCACATAACGCAGTGTTACCTGGCTTTTTGCGTCCGGCTGCAGGGCCGGCTCCTTGCCGGCATGGCGCGCATCGGCCAGCAGCTTGAGGATCTTGTGGCTGTAGAACAGCGGCGCCGGCATCAGGGCCGGCGTCTCGCGGCAGGCATAGCCGAACATGATGCCCTGGTCGCCCGCGCCTTCATCCTTGTTGCCGCTGGCGTCAACGCCCTGGGCGATATGCGCCGACTGGGCGTGCAGCAGCACTTCGACCTGGGCCGTCTGCCAGTGAAAGCCTTCCTGCTCGTAACCGATATCCTTGATGGCGGCGCGCGCCACGGCTTCGACTTCCTTGGGGCCGACCGATTTGGGGCCCCGGGTTTCGCCCGCGATGATGACGCGGTTGGTGGTGCACATGGTTTCGCAGGCGGCGCGGATATCCCAGGGGCTCATGCCTTCCTTGGGGCCTTCGCGGAAAAACAGGTCGACCACTTCATCGGAGATGCGGTCGGCAACCTTGTCGGGATGACCCTCGGAAACGCTTTCGGAAGTGAAGAGATAGTCAGACCGCGCCATGCCTTTGATCCTCGAGCTCGTATTTGGGTGGCTTCCTTTACAGGGAATCTGCCGGGGGTCAAAGGGGGATATGCAGATTTTGACATATCCGTCGCACCGGCGGGGATTCACGCTGGGCCCGGTGACTGCTATAGCAGGGGAAAATCAGGGGAAAGCCCATGCGTACCGCCACCGTTGAGCGTAAAACCCGCGAAACCGACATTACCGTCTCCCTCGACCTGGACGGGACGGGGGTCTGTGACATCGATACCGGGATTGGCTTCCTGGACCACATGCTGGAAAGCTTCGGCCGCCATTCCATGATGGATCTCAAGGTCCGCGCCGCCGGCGATCTGCATGTCGATTTCCACCACACCACCGAAGACACCGCCATCGTGATCGGCCAGGCGGTGAAAAAGGCGCTGGGCGATTTTTCCGGCATCAACCGTTTTGGCTCCGCGCTCATTCCCATGGATGAGGCGCTGACCCGCGTCGCAATCGATGTCTCCAACCGGCCCTATCTGGTCTGGCATGTGAAAATTCCCAAGCCCAAGCTGGGCGAGATGGACACCGAGCTGTTCAAGGAATGGTTCCAGGCCTTCGCCCAAAATGCCGACGTATGCCTGCATATCGAAAATCTCTACGCCGAGAACAGCCACCATATTGTCGAGACCTGCTTCAAGGGTCTGGCGCGCGCCTTGCGCCAAGCCGTGTCGCCCGACGAGCGGCTTGAAGGCGGCGTCGCCTCCACCAAGGGTTCGCTGTAAACGCGGTGGCGGAATTTCTCGCCTGCTACGAGCCGGGCGGAGTCTGGCTGTATCTGGAAGCGGCCAGCAAATCCGATATCGCTGACAAATATCCGGCCCTGATGGTGGTAGATGCGCCGCCGCCATGGTGGACGCCGGATTTCGAGGTCAAGGCGCGCAAGAAGAATGAGCGCGATCCTTTCTGGCAGGAATGGCTGAAGGCCCTGCCCGGCAGGTCCTGAACAAACCACGCGCCGATTCCGTTTGATCTTTTGCGCGGCCAATGTTCGAGTTGGGCCATGATCAGCACCTCCACCGCCGCCGAGGTGGCGCGCGGCGTCTCAAAGCTCCTGATCCAGGAAGGCTATTCGCCCATCCTGGAATTCACCTTGCCCAACGGGCGCAGGCTGGATGTCGCTGCGATCGGGCCGGGCGGCGAAATGCTGGGCGTGGAAATAAAAGTTGCGCTGGCCGATCTGCGCGGCGACGGCAAATGGCCGGAATATCTGGATTATTGCGACCTGTTCTATTTCGCCATCCCGCCGGATTTTCCGCATGAGCATGTTCCGGCGGAAACCGGGGTGATCGTGGCCGACCGTTATGGCGGCGCCATCATCAAGCAGGCTGAGGCGCAAAGCCTGCATGCCAGCCGCCGCAAATCCGTCACCGTCAGCTTTGCAAAAGTCGCTGCTGAACGATTAAGCGCGCTGCTGGAAACCATCGCGCAGAGCGCCACTCCAAACCGGGTGATCCCTGATGTTGAGCAAGGCTGAAGCCCGCAAGCTCATGTTGGCGGTGAAGGGCACTACGGAAGGCCCTTACTTCGGCAAGCCATCGGTTTTTTATGGTGACGCCTTTGTCGCGCGGGTGCACGACAAGGAGGAGGCCGTGGCGCTGCGTGTCGGCACCATCGAGATGCGCGACGTGATGCTGGAGGCCGAGCCCGGGCTTTTCTACATCACCGACCATTACAAGCCCTGGCCGATGCTGCTGGCGCGGCTGAAGACGCTGACGGCGAAAAGCCTCAAGGAACTGGTGGCGGCGCGGCTGATGGAAATCGACGCCAAGCCAAAGTGGGCGGCGAAGAAGACCGTCAAAAAGAAAGTCTCAAAATAAAACTCACCATCACCGGCCTTGAGCCGGTGATCCAGTGGATGGCCGGGTTTAACCCGGCCATGGAGATTTGGGGGTTTAGCGCGGGCTGCGCTTCGCCAGAATTCTTTGCAGCGTTCTGCGGTGCATATTGAGCCGCCGCGCAGTCTCGGAGACATTGTGGCCGCACAGTTCATAGACCCGCTGGATATGTTCCCAGCGCACCCGGTCGGCCGACATGGGATTTTCCGGCGGCTTGGGCTTGGAGCCGGGGATCGCCATCAGGGCGGCCAGGATATCGTCGGCATCGGCCGGCTTGGGCAGATAATCAATCGCGCCATATTTCACGGCCGCCACGGCGGTGGCGATATTGCCGAAGCCGGTCAGCACCACGACCCGGCTTTCGGGGCGGATGGTGTGCAGCGTTTCGACCACGTCCAGGCCGTTGCCGTCTTCCAGCTTGAGGTCCACCACGGCATAGGCGGGCGGGGCTTCCTTGGCTTTGGCTTTGCCCTCGGCCACCGATTCGGCAATTGCCACGGTGAAGCCGCGCGTTTCCATGGCCCGGGCCAACCGCTCGCGCAGGGGGCGGTCGTCTTCCACGATCAGGAGGGTCTTTTCTTCGCTCATATTCAACCTTGTCGCGCGGCCTACGGAAAACCACGAGGCCGCACTTTTCCGGGCCGACGCTCGGCGGGGGACATAGTACCCGGGGCGGGGGCGCGTCAATCAGTCTCTATGTGGGGTTATTCCGGTGCCGTGGCCGGCGGGGCGTCGCCGTCAATCACGCCGCGCGCCCATGCAATGGAAACCCGCGCCCCGCCGCCCGGCGGATTGGCGGCCTTAACCACGCCGCCGGTCTGTTCCAGCAGCACCTTGGCGATGAAGAAGCCCAGCCCCATGCCTTCATGCTCGTCCAGCGAGCCGCGCGGTCCCATTTCCGTTTCGCCCAAAGCGTGATGGCCCGGACGCGAGGTGACATAGGGCTCGCCGATGCGTTCATAGATCTCGGGCGCGAAACCCGGGCCGTCATCCTCGATCACCACCGACAGCTGGGTTGCATCCCAGCCGGCGGTGATCGCCACCTTGCTGCTGGCGAAATCGGCGGCATTCTCGATGATGTTGCCCAGGCCATGCAGGAGTTCCGGCACGCGCCAGACCTGGGGCTGGGTTCCGCCGCTCTGCTGTGCCGAGACAACAATCTTGGTGGCGTCGTCGCGATAGGACACGGCGATATCATCCAGCAATGCGCCCAGCGGCAGGCGGGCGGTGTTGCCCAAGAGCCCTTCTTCCGGATTGGCGAGGCGGGCGATGATGGCGCGGCAACGTTCCGCCTGGGCGCGCAGCAACCGCACATCCTCGATCTCCGGGGAATTTTCCTTCATGCCGCGCTCCAGCTCGCGCGCCACCACGGCGATGGTGCCCAGCGGGGTGCCCAGCTCATGCGCCGCCGCCGTGGCCAGAGCGCCGATGGAGGCCATGCGATGCTCACGCGATAACGCAAGCTGGGTGGCGGCAAGGCCCGCCGACATGCGCGTGGATTCCGAGGCGATGCGCCAGGCATAGACCGAGGTAAAGCCGATGCCGATGATCAGCGCCGCCCAGATGCCCGCCTGGTAAAGCTGGGGCAGCATCAAGGGTTCGCCCGGCGGCCAGGGCAAGGGCTGGTGCACCACGCCGATGATGGAAACCGAGACAAAGGCGATGAAAGCCAGGGCGACCGTGTTGCCCAGATTGAGAGTGGCGGCCGCGATCACCACGGGGGCCACGAACATCAGGGAAAAGGGATTGGAGATGCCGCCGGTGAAATACAGAAGGGCCGCAAGCTGCACCACGTCGAAGGCCAGGTAATAAGAGGCTTCGCGGTTGGCCAGGCGATGGCTGGCGGGATAGCGCAGCGCAAGCACGACATTGAGGATGGCGCTGGCCGCAATGGCCGCCACGCAATAGGTAAGCGGCAGGGGATAGCCGAGCGCGAAATAGACCAGGAACAGCGCGACCGACTGGCCGGCAATGGCGAGCCAGCGCAGATTGGACAGGGTGCGAAGGCGCACCCGCCCCCGTTCAGCCCCGGTGGGGGAGGGATAGTAGAGCCGGGGTTTTCCCGCCTTTGCGCGTTCCTTTGCCGCCACCGCCCTTCCCTCTTTGCTCGCCGGATATTAGAGCATGGCTCCATGTTCAAGACCAAGGAAGCCCTTATTCCTTATATGCTGCTGGTCGCCGCCATGGCCGCGGGCCTGCTGTGGCATGAAAGCGAAACCGTGCCGGGGCTGGGCCGCAGCGTCACCACCGGCCAGGTTGCCATCGGCGGTCCTTACGTCCTCATCGATCAGGACGGGCGGCGCAAATCCAGCGCCGACTTTCGCGGCAAGTTCCAGCTGATCTATTTCGGCTACAGCTTCTGCCCCGATGTCTGCCCCACCACCTTGAGCGTGATGGCCGACGCGCTGGACAAAATGGGCGCGCAGGGTGCGCGCATTGTTCCCATTTTCATCACCATCGACCCGGAGCGCGACACACCCGCCATCCTGAAAAATTACATGGCGGCGTTCGGACCGCGCTTTGTCGGGCTGACCGGCAGCGTTTCCGACATTGCGAAAGTGGAAAAGCTCTATCGCGTCTATGCCAAAAAGATGCCGCTGGACGAAAAAAAATCCGGCTATGGCATGGATCATTCCAGCGTGCTGTACCTGATGGGACCGGACGGCAGGATCGTGACGTTTTACAGCGAACTGATTCCCGCTGACGCGCTGGCGAAAGATTTGAAGGCAAAAATCTAGAGCGCGGGCGCCGGAAGATTGTTCTGCGCGCAGGCGGCGATCAAGGTGTTTTGCATCAGGCACACAATCGTCATGGCGCCAACGCCGCCCGGCACCGGCGTGATCGCGCCGGCGACTTCCTTTGCCGCCTCGTAATCGACATCGCCCACCAGCCTGGTCTTGCCGTCACCGGCATCGACCCGATTGATGCCCACGTCAATCACCACCGCGCCGGGCTTGATCCAGTCGGCCTTGACCATTTGCGGCTTGCCGATGGCGGCAACCACAATGTCGGCGCGGCGCGCGATGGCGGGAAGATCCTTGCTGCGCGAATGCGCCATGGTGACGGTGGCGTTGGCGGCCAGCAGCAATTGCGCCGCGGGTTTTCCGAACAGCAGCGAACGGCCGATCACCAGCACGTCTTTTCCGGCGATGTCGCCGACATATTCCTTCAGCAGCAGCATGACGCCGGCTGGCGTGCAGGAAACAAGCTTGGCCCGCCCCGACAGCAGCAGCCCGGCATTGGTGGGGGTCAGCGCATCCACATCCTTGGCGGGATCGAGCGTATCGAGCACCGACACTTCATCAAGCCCCTTGGGCAGCGGCAACTGCACCAAAATTCCGTGTACGGATTTATCCGCGTTCAGTTCACGCACCTTGGCCAGCAGATTTTCCTGGCTGGTATCCGCGGGCAGCGCGACATGCACCGATTTAAAGCCCAGCGCTTCGGCGGTCTTGCCCTTGTTGCGGACATAGACTTCGGAAGCCGGGTCATTGCCCACCAGCACGGTGGCAAGGCCGGGCACCAGGCCGTGGGCGGATTTCAGGCGCGCCGCCTCGGCTGCGATTTTCTCGCGCAGCTTCGCGGCGCTGGCTTTGCCGTCAATGAGGGTTGCGGTCATGGACTAAAAATATCGTGCGCTGAGCCAAGGTAGAACGCTCCAAAGCATCCAGGAAATAAATACCAGGACAATCAGTGGAGAAAGATCGAGGCCCGCGATTGGTGGGATCACTTTGCGAATTTTCCGGAAGACCGGCTCAGTCAGGGCGAATAAAATCCGCAGCAGCGAGCGCACCAGATTGTTGCTCACATTGATGACATTGAAAGCCGTCAGCCAGCTGACAATCACCGCAGCGATAACGACCCACCAATAAAGGTTCAGGACGATTGCGATCAGATCGATAATCGGATTTCCGTGGTAGCCCATTTCTTCGTTTTGCCAGCCCGTTCATGGGCACGCAAGCGCCCGGAATCGAGGCAGGAGGAACAGCAGCTTGACCGGACAGGGCGGGCTTTCTAAAACCCTCGCCCTTGCCGGGTTTCGCCGGCTTGGGACCGGTTCGGGGCTGTAGCTCAGTTGGGAGAGCGCCTCGTTCGCAATGAGGAGGCCAGCGGTTCGATTCCGCTCAGCTCCACCACCCTTCCCCGGTGGTACCGAACCGGACACCCCTGAAACAGCGCCCCGGCCTCGCAAACCTACGGTTTGCTGCGGCGTTCGGCCCAAAAGGTCCACTGGACCTTTTGAAGTTGGCCTCACCGTTCGCAATGAGGAGGCCAGCGGTTCGATTCCGCTCAGCTCCACCATCCTTCCAGGATGGCAACCCGAACCGGACACCCCCTGAACAACCCCCGGCCACGCAAACCTGCGGTTTGCTGCGGCGTTCGGCGGGCAAAAGGTCAGCCGGACCTTTTGCTGGTCCGCCCCACAGTAAGATTTCGTTTACCATTCCGGGGCTTAGCTGGGATCATGCGCGCTTCGACCTGCCTGAGAATTGGCTTGCTGGCCGCCTTTGTGGCGGCGGCGCCTGCCATTGCCGCAGAGGCTCCCGCCAAGGAGCAGAAAAAGCCCGAGCACAAGGTCACCCAGTCCGAGAGCTACATGATGCTCGAGCCCATCTACACCACCATCGTGGCGGACAACCGCGCTGGCGGCATGTTGATGGTGGGCGTGGGCCTGGATGTTCCCAATGAAGAATTGCGCGCGGAAGTCACCCGCTCCCTGCCGGTGCTGCGCGACGCCTATGTGCGCAACCTGATGGCCTTTACCTCCACCTCCGTGCGCACCGATGCCCAGCCCGATGTCGGCGTCATTGCCGGCCGGCTGCAGGGCGTCACCGACCGCGCCCTGAAGAAAAAGGGCGCCAAGGTGCTTTTGGCCCAGGTCGCCCTGCGGGTGACCAAGTAAGCAAAATCGCCCTTTGGCGAAGTGCGCGCGCCGCCTAGACTCTGCCCGGGCCACGAATCGCCGGAGCGGCATGAGTTTTTCCAAGCCATACCCAGCCGTGACGCCGCCGCTATTGCTGCTCGGGCTTGGGGCGGCGGCGCTGCCATTTGGTCCGGTGGCAGACCATCTGCGCGGCGCCCTGTTTGATGTCTACCAGGCCCATCTGGCCGGCGGAGCGGTGCGCCCCGCCCTGGCGCTGCCGGGGGAACTTGGCGCCCTGCTTCTTGGCGGGGGCATCGCGATTGCCCTGATGACGAAACTGCGCAGCCACTGGGCCGGGCTGTTCGTGGCGTTGGCTGTTGTCCTTGGTTTTTACGCATCTTGGTTTGCCTATGGCCAGCATCACTGGCTGATCGACGCCGCCACGCCCTCGCTGGTGCTGGTGCTGGTGTTTGCGGCCTGCCTGTTGATGCGCTGGCGGGAAATCGCGCAGGAGCGCGCCCGGCTGCGCTGGGCCTTTTCGGATTCGCTTCCTCCCGGCAGTGTGGAAAAAATCGCCCGCCGCCCCGATCTTCTTTCGGTTGACGGCGAAACCCGCAACGTCAGCTACCTGGTGTGCGGCGTGCGGGGCCTTTCGCAGCTGGCCACCGTCCTGCACGACAAGCCAAAGGCTTTCACCCAGATCATGCAGCAGGTGCTGACGCCGCTGCTGGACCAGGCGCTGGCGCATGGCGGCACCATTGACCGGCTTACCGCCGACGGCTTCGCCGCCTTCTGGAACGCGCCGCTGGAAGACAGCGAACATGCGCTGCATGCCTGTGAGGCGGCGAACACCATGTCCGTCATGGCCTCGCGTGTCGCCGAGCAGATTGCGCTGGATCATCGCGGCGCATTGCCGGTGCTGGAAATCGGCATTGGCGTCGCCACCGGGTCGGTGATCGCGGGCGGCTTTGGCGGCGCGGGCCGGCTTGGCTACAGCGTCAATGGCCCGGTGGTGCAGCTGGCGGGGCAGATCCAGGCGCTGTCGTCACAATATGGACCGGCTGTGATTGTCGCGCAGGAAACCCAGGAAGCGGCCCAGCGCGGCTTTGCTTTCCTGGAAGTGGATTATATAGCGTCCAGGTCGGGCGATGCGCCGGTCCGCCTTTATGCGCTGCTGGGCAATCCGGTGGTCAAGGCCTCGCCCAAATTCCGCGCCTTGATCACTTTTCATGATCATATTTTCGCGTCGCTGCGCCGCCAGCAATGGAGCAAGGCGCGCGCCCTGATCAGCCAGTGCCGCAAATTGTCAGGCGCCAGCCAGCGGCTGTACGACCTGCATCTGGCGCGCATCGGTTATTTCGAGACGAACCCGCCGGGGCCTGAATGGGATGGCGCCTTCCGGCCTATTCTGAAATAGCATCGCTGTAATGGGCGTGCGGTGCGCCGGTCAACGCCGCCCACATCTGGTCGCCCCAGGAAAAATGCCACCATTCATCCGGATGGGCGGCAAAATCCTCTTCCGCCATCAGCCAGTGCAGCAAGCGGCGATTGGCGCGCGCTTCCTGGTCGGAAAAGGAAAAATTTCCCGCATCCAGGCTTTCAAAGCGGTCGCGATTTGCAAGCTGTGTAACGTCGTCGAACAGCGAACCCATCCACAGTGCATCGCCGCCCTTCCAGCGCAAGGTGAGGTCTACCGCGCCGCCGGTGGCATGGGGCGCGGGCGAAGTCTCGTCAGCCGAAGGCGCGGCCCAATAGCGTTCCACTTCCTCGGTCAAGGCCGCGCCGGTGAGGGCGGGATTGCGGCGCTGCAGTTCGCGCGGCATCCACACATCGTGGAAAAAGACCTGCACGGCGCGCGGCCGCCAGGCGTCGAACAGGAAAAGCTCCAGACCCGCTTCGGCGGCGCGCGCATTCACCTTGCGCAGTTTTTCTGCCACGCTCTGGCGCAGCAGAAGTTTGTCCGTGGCGCCTTCCACCTTCTGCCAGTAAGGCGGGTTTTTGTCCTGGGCATAGAAATTCTCGCCCTTCAGGCCGAACGCGCACGCTTCCACCATCTTTTCACCGAACAGGGCATTGTCGCGGCGGATCGTGATGCGGGTGCGGCAGTCCTTGCGCGCGATGCGCACGGCGGCCTGATCGCCGATGGGGCGAAGGCGCAGTGCATCAAGGCTTTTGAACAGCGTCATGGCGGGCTAGATTAGCCATCATGGGAAATGAAGCAAATTGTGTGGAAGCCTATCGCCTGGCGCGGCGCGATTTCATTGCCGCGGTCACGCAAGCGGGCGGCGATGCCATCAGCCGTGTCCATCCCGCCAAGGGCCCCGACGGCAAGCCGCTTTTTTGCGACAGCGCCGCATGGGGTCCGCGCGATGCGGCGCGGGGTCTTTTGCTGGTGGCGGGACAGGATGGCGCGCTGACGGAATTTCTGCGGCAACGGCCCATTGTGCCAAAGGGTGCAAGGCTGGTGGCGGTCCACGCGCTTGATCCGTTTTCCTGGGCCTGGGGGCGGACAGGCGCGCCTTCCGGCTGGCCGCAAAACACCCTGGCGGATATTGCGCTGGAGGACCTGTCGCGGGTGAGCGCGCTGACCATGCTGGCGCTGGATGACAGTGTTCCCCCGCCCCTCCCCCGGGCCAGGGTCATTTTCCGCAGCATAAAACCCGGCCACGGCGAACAGGCCCTGCGGGCGGCGATTGCCGCGCTTTGAGGTTATGGGCTATAGCTCCGGCCACGCATCCGTAGCTCAGCTGGATAGAGTGCTGCCCTCCGAAGGCAGAGGTCACAGGTTCGAATCCTGTCGGGTGCACCATTTCTTGCCGTTCGCTGCGCGAACAACAGGAAATGACAAGCGGCCCTGCGCCTCAGCGTCTTCAGGGCCGCGCGTCAGGCGAAAACGCCAAATCGGAAAAGTGGACTTACTTCCGGGTCCGCGCCGGGGCCAGGGTCTTGGCCGTGTCGCAGCACTGCTCTTCTTCCACTGCCGGCCGCGCCAGCGAGCCTTTCAGGAAGGAAAGATTTTCCCGGACCAGCGCCATCATGCGGCGCGCCAGGCGCAACGGCAGGGCGATGGGTGCAGGAAGCTGGTTTTGGCAATAGGCCAGCTTGCGGACATAATTGTCGATATGCCAATGCGCCACGATGCCGGCGGGGAAGAACACGACATCGCCGGCCTTGTAGCTGCGCACCGCGCCATCGGGCCCCGTGACGGTCATGCCGCCTTCCAGCACATGCACCAGCTCATCGACCGTGTAATTCCAGCTGAACTTGCCGGCGGTGCAATCCCACACCATCGCCCAGCCGGTGCGGTCGGTGCTGTTCCACAGGACATGGTTGCGCGCCGTCGGCGCGCCTTGCGTGATCCAGGCGGGATTGATGGGCGCACTGCGCAGTTCAACTTGGGTGGAAAAGCTTCCCAGATTCGGCATCAATCAATCCCCGGTAATATGGGAACTTCATAGCCTGAGAATGTTAATTTATTACTGCCCTGTAATGATGTGGCCAGCACTTACAGCTTGGCGAGGCCGCCCGGCCCATCAACCGTGACATTCTGGTCGTTCACCAGCCCCGTGCTGAGGGAATAGACCCAGCCATGCACGCTGAGCGCCTGGCCGCGGGCCCAGGCGTCCGCGACAAAGACATCGGACGCCACGTTGCGCACCTGGCGCTTGACGTTGAGTTCGCACAGCCGGTCATGGCGCTTGCGCTCGTCGGTGATCCCTTCCAGCTCGGCATGATGGTCTTCATAGACGTCGCGGATGGGATGCAGCCAGTGATCCACCAGCCCCAGCCTTTTGCCGCTGACCGCCGCGGCGATGCCGCCGCAGCCATAATGGCCCACCACGATGATGTGCTTGACCTTGATCACATCCACCGCGAATTGCAGCACCGAAAGATAATTGGCGTCCTGCGGCGGGGCGAGATTGGCAACGTTGCGATGGACGAACAATTCGCCCGGCGCCAGATCCACGATCTCGTTGGCAGGCACGCGGCTGTCGGAACAGCCGATCCACAGATATTGGGGGCCTTGCTGGCGCTCCAGCCGCTTGAAGAAATCCGGATCGCGCGAAACCATCCGTTCCGCCCAGGCGCGATTATTGGCTTTGAGGTCGTCCAGCATGCTGAAGACTCTTTAAGGGGATTTGCGCCGCCAGACCAGCAGCTTTGAGGTCTGGAGCTGCAGGACTTCGTCATCCTGGTTCCTGGTTTCGCTTTTCAGGGTGATAAAGCCGCGGTCAGGCCGGGAACGGGAAGGCGTGACCTCCAGCACCTCGCTCTCGACGCGAAGGATGTCGCCCGGCCGGGTGGGCCTGGGCCAGGACAATTCCACGCTGGCCCCGATCATGCCGCCGGCAATTCTGGGGCCCGATTCAATCTGCAGCCGCATGGAGATGGCAGCGGTCTGCCAGCCCGATGCAGCCAGCCCCTGGAAGAAACTGTCCTTGGCGCTGACGGGATCGGTGTGGAAATGCTGCGGGTCATAATCCCTGGCAAAGGCGATGATCTGCTCCTGCGTCAGGGCATGGCTGCCGGTGACAAAGCGCTGGCCGGGCTGCAAATCTTCCAGGTAAAGCGGGTCAGGCATGGCGGGCCTCGCCGTGAATTCGCGCAGGCCTTATATCAGCGAAGGGAACGACTGTCGCAGTCATGACTTACCGTGGTTTGGGTCATCTGCATTGCGCCGCGCGCATGAGCGCCCCATTTCCAACGGAGATATCTTCCATGGCAATAGCGAAAAAATCCAAGGCCAAGACCAAGGTCAAGGCCAAGCCGTCCAAAATCAAAAAGACCGCCCCCAAAAAATCACCCCGCAAGAAAACCAGGGCCAGTCCGTCCAAGATCAAGGCTGTGGTCAGGAAGGCCAAAAAAGCCGTCACCCGCACCGCTGCCAGGGTGAGCGCGGCCGCCAGGAAAGTGGAAAAGGCGGTTGTCCGCACGATTGCCAAAAAGCCGGCCCCCAAAAAGAAGCAGCAAATTGTTGGCGAAGGCGATTATGCCGCCGGCCGAAAATTCCTGGAGGACCAGGCCGGTTTTGTGAAGGACAACCACGACAAGATTCCCGAACTGGGCCGCCAGGCGCAGCAGGCTCTGGACGGACCGGAAGGCGATTCCATCCGGGCCGCGGAGCAGGAAGCGCGGGACCGCTCCACCATCGAATAGGAAATTAGGCGCGGCGGCCGAACGCCGCGGCGCCTATTCTATTTTTTTTCCGCCGGGACAAAGTCCAGGGCGGCGCCATTGGTGCAAAAGCGCAGGCCGGTCGGCTGGGGTCCGTCCTCGAAGATATGGCCCAGATGACCGCCGCATTTGGCGCAGTGAAATTCCGTGCGCGTCATGCCGTGGCTGGTGTCTGTTGTGGTTTGCACGGCGCCCGGCATGGCGTCGTAAAAACTGGGCCAGCCGGAGCCGCTTTCATACTTGGTCTTGGCGTCGAACAATTCGGTGCCGCAGCCGGCGCACATGAAAAGCCCGGCGCGTTTTTCATGGTTCAGCTCACTGGAGCCCGGACGTTCGGTGCCATGGCCCTTGAGAATGTGAACCTGTTCGGGGGAAAGCTCGCGCGCTGACATGAAGTGTCCTTTCGGGGCGGGAAGTTATGGCGATTGCGCCTGCGCCATTTGCAGCATTTCGCGCAACGTGCCGGTGTTGCCAAATGCAAAATTGGCATCGTAAGCGATATCGTCAACCTTCCAGCCGCCATTATATTCCAGCACCAGCGTATCGGTCCAGGTGACGGGTTTCTGGCCCGGATCGGCGCGCGTGAGGGTTATGGCGCAGCGCGCCATCGTGGCCGAGCCCTTGCAGGCGCCGGTCTTCCAGGCGGTGGGCCCTTCGAACAGCGAGGAGAAAATATCGCCTTCGATCAGGGGCGGGGAGTTTTTGTGCCGGGCCCGGAACCGGGCTTCTGCCGCCGCGGCGGCGGCAAGCTGGCTGTTCAGGCGCGCTGTCAGCAGCGGCGCATAGCGCGCCCTGGCCGCGGCATCGGGAATGCCGCCGCCCGATGTGGGTCGCGCCGCCACCGAAACGGCGTAAAACCCGTCGGCGGCGGCGGTCATCGCGTCGGTTTGCGCAAAGGCCGGTGTTGCCAGCAACAGCAGCAGGACAATCGCGCGTTTCAACTACCGGGCCTTCAGGCTGTCGCGGATCTCGCGCAGCAGCAGGACATCCTCGGGCGTTGCAGCCGGCGCTTCGGCGGGCTTGTTGGCCACCAGCTTGTTGATCTGGCGGATCAGGAGGAACAATGCAAAGGCCACGATCACGAAATTGATCACGGCATTGATGAACAGGCCGTAATTGATCGTCACCGCCTTGGCGGCCTTGGCGGCAGCCAGCGTATCCACCGCATGATCGCCCTTGATGACGACAAAGAAGTTGGAGAAATCCACCCCACCCAGCGCCAGGCCGATGGGGGGCATGATGATGTCATTGACCAGCGAATTGACGATGCCGGTGAAGGACGCGCCGATGATAACACCGACCGCCAGGTCGAGGACATTGCCCCGCATCGCGAATTTCTTGAATTCCTCAAGCATGAAATATCCACCCCTTCAAATCGGGGGCGAGGTTATTCCGTGCGGGCCATGCCAACAAGCGGGTCGAGCAGCCACAGGAACAGCACCCCGGCCCCCAGACCGCTCAGCGCGCCCACGGCATTGGCGATAAAATCCAGGGCTTCGGGATCGCGGCCGACATAATCCTGGATCACTTCCAGCACTGCACTCAGCGCAATGATGCCCAGCACCGACCAGGCCAGCTTGCGCTGGAAGCCCAGCGCCAGGCAGGCCATGGCGGCCAGCCCAAAATAGGCGGTGAAATGTTCCAGCTTGTCCATGCCGAAGAATATCTCCGGCGTAATGGCCTGCGGCGTCAGTTCACCCCAGGCAATCAAAAGAAGCGCAGGCCAGAAAAGCCAGATCGACACTACATGAATAAAACGCACCAGCCTGACCTTCCACATCGCGCATGCCCAGAATCGTGACAACACGTTATAGGGAAGAATGTGGCGAGCTTCAGGCAGGGACGCGCTGAAATGCTGACTTATTTTTAGGCAGTGCGCGCGTTTGCAACCAGCGCCTGAGGCACAGCGAGGCGGAATGTCACGCCCAGATTATCGGATTCAACATCCAGGCTGGCGCCGATTTCCGATGCCAGCGCCCGGATCACCTGGAAACCGATGCCGCCGCCTTTTGCCAGATCAAAACCCTCCGGCATGCCGATACCGTCATCGCTGACGGTTAACAGCAGCGTGCCGTCAGCGATGGATTTACAATTCATGGCGATGCGAACCGGCCCGCCGGCCGGATGGGCATATTTCATCGCATTGGTGATGATCTCGCAGATAATGAGCGTGAGGGGCTGCACCTGCTGGGTGAGCATCAGGCAGTCGGCTCCGTAATGCTCTATTTTCACGGTCTGCTGCTCCGAGGAAAAAGCCGAGGCCAGGCTGGCGCAGACATCGCGTAAATGCGCGTTGATCAGGATCGAGCCTTCGGTTGGCATGGTCGCCAGCATGCGGTGCAGCTGGCCGATGGTGGCGATGCGCGCTGCGATGCCATCGAACAGCAACCGGATTTCAGCGTTGGTGTAGGTCGAGGAATTGTTGCCAATGGCGCGGGCCTGCATCCGAACCAGCCCGCCCAGCAGCGCCAGGCTGTTGGCCACCCGGTGATTGGCTTCGGCGACCAGGTCGGCTGGCTTGTCGGAAGCAGGGTCAAGATGCGTGTTCATGAGCGGTCTCCTGGAGACGGAGCATGCGCTTCCCCCGGGTGCGGCACAATGTGGATTAAGTAGTGTTTTCAATGAGTTATTAGCTAACTCGCAGGCTTATGGGGCGCGGGGATTACCCACTCAGGGAACTATTCCGCCGGCGTTCCCGTTTTCTAGGGGATAGACGTACTAGACGTCATTGCAGTAAAATGAGTAAGTTACTCATAATGTGCCATTTCGTACCATGAGGAGGCGGCGACAATGAATGATCTCACACGTGGCGAACGCCTGCAGATAATGCTGGCGCAAGAAGAGCTTGAGGCCCTGGACAGCTGGCGTTTCCAGCGCCGCATGCCCAGCCGCGCGGCTGCGGTTCGCGAACTGCTCAAGCGCGGCCTTGCCGCCGAAGGTTTTGACGTCGCCCAGGGCGGCAGCAAATCCCAGGATTTCGGCGTCACGGGCAAATCCAGCGCCATGGGCCAGAACAAGACTGTTTCGGGCGAATAGGCCCGCTGCGCCCTTGATTTTCCCCCGATATTCCTTTTAAACGCGCGCTCTTTCGGGTGGCCCGGCTGGGCATGCCGTGGCGACCCTCGAAAGCTTATCGAGCCCAGTGGGCTCCAGAGGAGAGCGAAATGCCCAAGATGAAGACCAAGTCGGGCGCTAAGAAGCGCTTTAAATTCACGGCCAACGGGAAGATCAAGACCCACCAGGTCGGCAAGCGCCACCGTTTGATCAACAATTCCCCGGCCCGTACCCGCGACCTGCGCGGCACAGCGGTCCTGTCCGATTCCGAAACCCAGCGCGTCAAGCGCTGGATGCCGTACGGTTGAGGGAGAGATAGACCATGTCACGCACCCCCCGTTCCGTTCCCAGCCGCGCCCGCCGCAACAAGGTCCTGAAAGCCGCCAAGGGCTTTCGCGGCCGCCGCAAGAACAACATCACCACGGCCAATGCCGCGGTCGATAAGTCGCTGCAGCACAATTATATCGGCCGCAAGGAGCGCAAGCGTAACTTCCGCGCTTTGTGGATCCAGCGCATCAACGCCGCCGTGCGCGAGCATGGCCTCACCTACAGCCGATTTATCA
Organism: Alphaproteobacteria bacterium; assembly: GCA_947475445.1. Taxonomy (GTDB): domain Bacteria; phylum Pseudomonadota; class Alphaproteobacteria; order Micropepsales; family Micropepsaceae; genus Rhizomicrobium. The sequence continues at coordinate 195,654 of CANJLC010000003.1, read as the reverse complement.
GCGGGCTCGCTGGCGCCGGTATCGAGATCGACCGCAAGGTGCTCTCGGACCTGGCCATCCACGAGCCTGTTGCGTTCAAGGCTCTGGTGGATCAGGCGTCCAAGCCTTAATCAAATTCCCACCAGGGCGAATCGGGGAGCCTAGACGCTCCCCGCCTTCTTCCTTTTCGGGGTTTTGATGACCGATATTCCTTCCCTGCAATCCGGACTTCTGGCGCAGATATCTGCCGCCGGCGATGAAGCGGCGCTGGAAGCCGTACGCGTGGCCGCGCTAGGGAAGAAGGGTTCGATCAGCGAATTGATGAAGAGTCTGGGCTCCATGAATCCGGACGAGCGAAAGACGCAGGGCCCGCTGCTGAACGGCCTGCGCGATGCGGTGACCGAGGCCCTTGCCGCCCGCAAGACGCAGCTCGGCGATGCCGCACTGGATGTCCGCCTGGCATCCGAAAAAATCGACGTCACCTTGCCGCCGCGCCCCGAAAGCCAAGGCAGTGTTCATCCCATTTCCCAGGTGCTGGAAGAAATCACCGCCATCTTCGCCGATCTGGGATTTGCCGTGGCGGAAGGCCCGGATGTGGAATTCGACGATTACAATTTCACCAAGCTGAATATTCCGCCCGACCATCCCGCCCGCCAGATGCAGGACACCTTCTATGTCTCGCCGCAGGCCGATGGCTCGTCGCATGTCCTTCGCACCCACACCTCGCCGGTGCAGGTGCGCACCATGCTCGGCAACAAGCCGCCCATCCGCATCATTTCGCCGGGCCGCGCCTACCGGGTGGATTCCGACGCCACCCATTCGCCCATGTTCCACCAGGTCGAGGCGCTGGTGGTGGATGAAGGCATTCACCTTGGCCACCTCAAATGGACGGTGGAGGAATTCTGCAAGGCCTTTTTCGAGATCGGCAAGATCGAATTGCGCGCCCGCCCCAGCTTCTTTCCCTTCACCGAACCGTCGCTGGAATGGGACATGCGCTGCGACCGCTCCGTGCCGGGCCAGATCAAGTTCGGCACCGGCACTGACTGGCTGGAACTGGGCGGCAGCGGCATGGTGCATCCGCGCGTGCTGGAAAATTGCGGCATAGACTCCAAACGCTACCAGGGCTTCGCCTTCGGCTTTGGCCTGGACCGCATGGCGATGCTGAAATACGCCATCCCCGATATCCGCAGCTTCTTTGAGTCGGATCTGCGCTGGTTGAGACACTACGGTTTTGCTGCGCTTGATATCCCCACGCTGGACGGGGGCCTCAGCAAATGAAATTTACGCTGAGCTGGCTGAAAGACCATCTGGACACGGACGCCAGCGCGGATGTGATCGCGGAAAAACTCACCTCCATCGGCCTGGAAGTGGAAAGCGTCACCGATTCCACCGCGGGCCTGAAGGATTTCATTGTCGGCGAGGTCCTCACCGCCGAAAAACATCCCAATGCCGACAAGCTGCGGCTGTGCACGGTCAGCACCGGCGCGGAAAATCTGCAGATCGTCTGCGGCGCGCCCAATGCCCGGGCCGGCATCAAGGTGGTGCTGGCGCGTCCCGGCACGGTCATCCCGGCCACCGGCGAAGCGCTCAAGACCGGCACCATAAGGGGCGTGGAATCCTTTGGCATGATGTGCTCGGCGCGCGAGCTGCTGCTGGGCGAAGACCATGACGGCATTATCGAGCTTCCCGCCGATTCGAAAGTCGGCGGCCCTGCGGCGGCGGCCCTCAATATCGTTTCCGACCCGGTGATCGATGTCTCCATCACGCCCAATCGCGGCGACGCCGCCAGTGTCTGGGGCATTGCCCGCGACCTGGCCGCTGCCGGCCTTGGCAAGCTCAAATCGGAAAAAATCCAGCCGGTCGCGGGCGCCTTCCCCAGCCCCAGGAAAATCACGCTGGATTTCTCGCCCGAGAACAAGGATGCCTGCCCGATTTTCGCCGGACGCCTCATCCGCGGCGTCAAGAACGGCCCCGCCCCAAAATGGGTGCAGGAGCGTTTCAAGGCGGTGGGCCTGAAATCCATTTCGGCGCTGGTGGACGCCACCAATTTCATCGCCCAGGACCGCGGCCGCCCCCTGCATGTCTTCGATGCCGACAAGCTGTCGGGCAATCTGCATGCCCGCATGGCCAATGATCACGAGCAGGTCCTGGCGCTGGATGAAAAGACCTATGTCCTGGACAAGGACACCATCGTCATTGCCGATGACAGTTTCGCGCGCGGCATTGCCGGCATCATGGGCGGGATGGACACCGGCAGCTTCGAAGACACCAAGAATGTCTTCCTGGAATCCGCCTGGTTCGATCCGGCGCGCATCGCCCGCGCCGGGCGCAAGCAGGCCATCATCTCCGATGCCCGCTACCGTTTCGAGCGCGGCGTCGATCCGGAATTTGTCCTGCCTGGCCTGGAACTGGCCACCCGCCTGATCCTGGAATGGTGCGGCGGCGAGGCGTCCGATGTGGTGATTGCCGGCGCGTTGCCGCCGCCGCACAAGCCTATCGAGTTCGATCCGGGCCTAGTGGAAAGCCTTGGCGGCATCCGCGTGGCCAAAAGCGAAATCATTTCCATCCTGCAGAATCTGGGTTTCACGGTGGCCGAGCATGCCTTCCTGCATGTCACCCCTCCCAGCTGGCGACGCGACATAGACGGCCCGGCCGACCTGGTGGAAGAAGTGGTGCGCATTCATGGCCTGGCGGAAGTGCCGTCGGTGGCGCTGGTGCGCCATGCCGCTGTCGCCAAACCCGTTCTGACCCCGTCGCAGAAACGGGCCAAGGCGGTGCGCCGGACTTTGGCGGCGCGCGGCTTCAATGAATGTGTCAGCTTTTCCTTCATCGCCCGTGACCAGGCCAGGCTGTTCGGCGGCGGCGATGATGCCCGCGCGCTTACCAATCCCATCGCCTCGGACCTGGACGCCTTGCGTCCCTCGCTGCTGCCCTCCCTGCTGGCAGCGGCGTCGCGCAACGCGGCGCGCGGATTTTCGGATTTGAACCTGTTCGAGATCGGCGCCGCCTTCCAGAGCGGCATGCCGGGCGAACAGAGCGCCAATGTGGCGGGCCTGATCATGGGCAATGGCGTGCGCGACTGGACCAAATCCGGCCATGCCGCCGACGCCTTCGACGCCAAGGGCGCGATGCTGGCGGCGCTGGAGGCCGCCATGGGCGCGGCCATGACCGCCCCCGTATCCGCCACGGCGCCGGGCTGGTTTCATCCCGGCCGCAGCGGCACCATTGCGCTGGGCCCCAAACTCATTGCCCATTTCGGCGAACTGCACCCCAAGGTCCTGGCCGCTTTCGATATCAAGGCGCCGGTGTCGGGGTTTGAAATCGTGCTGGATGCGGTGCCGCAGGCCAAGGCCAAATCCCGCCCGCAATTCTCGCCCTCCCCGTTCCAGGCCATAGAGCGCGACTTCGCCTTCGTGGTGGACCAGGCCCTGGCGGCGGGGGAGCTGCTCCGCGCCATCAAGCATGTGGACCGGCTGCTGATCGAAAGCGTGAATTTGTTCGATGTCTATGCCGGCAAGGGCGTGCCCGAGGGCAAGAAATCCATCGCCGTCGCGGTTCGCATCCAGCCCCGGGACAAGACCCTGACCGATGCCGAAATTGAAGCGGTGGCGGGCAAGATCGTGGCGGCGGCGCTGAAGCTGGGCGCTACGCTTCGAAGCTGAGAAGCTTCGGCGCGGCGCCAATCTCCTTCACCAGCTTTTCGAATTCGGCACGGGCACGCGGATTGGAACGCTGATGGCGCTCGGCAAAGATGAATTCGTTCTTCAGCGAATGTTCCAGCCCCGTCAGTTCGGTCACCCGAACCTTGTAGCCATGCGCTTCGAGGAACAATCCGCGCAGGACATTGGTCAGGTGGGAGCCTATCTCCCGCCGGTGGTGGGCGTGGCGCCAAAGCTGGTCCAGGTCGTTTTTCTTGCCGTCCAGCTCGCGCGCCAGTTCCGCCTGGCAGCAGGGCACCAGCGCGACAAATTTCGCTTCATGTTTCAGCGCGAACAAAATGGCTTCGTCGGTGGCGCTGTCGCAGGCATGCAGCGCCGTGACGATATCCACCGGGCCCAGGGCAGCCTCGGCGATTTTGCCTTCGACAAACTCCATGCGGTCAAAGCCGCTTTCGCTGGCGATCTTCCGGGCGGTGGCGACCAGTTCAGGCCGCGCTTCCACCGCCACGACTTTTCCGCGTTTGCGCAAATACAGGTCATATAAAATAAAGCCCAGATAGGATTTGCCGGCGCCCAGATCGGCCAGCACCGGCGTTTCCTTTTCCTTCAGGCTGGCGTCGATGGCGGGTTTGACCAGCTGCGCCAGATGCTGCACCTGCTTGAGCTTGCGCCGCGAATCCGCGTTCAGCCCGCCATTGTGGGTGAGAATGTGCAGCGCCTTGAGCAGCGCCACCGATTGTCCCGGCCAAAGGTCTTTGAGGGTTTCGCTCACTTGAACAGACCCAGCGTGCTGGTGACGCCGTAATAATAATTGTAGGCGCGGACCGCCCAGTAATTCATTTGCGCCCATTGTCTTGGCGGCGTCAGGTCGTCCCAGTCGGGTGAGAGGCTTTTGGTGATCTGGTTCGCCATGTAGATGCGCCGCCGCCCCTGCCAGTAGTGCAGGAAAGTCTGGTTCACTTCGGCGATTTGGACCTGGTTCAGGCGCAGAACTTCGCTCAGGGCAAATTGCTCAAGGGCAGGAAATTTGCGCGCCCGCCCGATCAGCGCGTCGATCATCGCCAGCGTGTCGTCGAACAAAGGCGCATGTTCGGGCCTGACGCCGATCAGCCCGCTATTGAACATGGCGCTGTTTTCCACATCGTAGCGATAGGCACCCAGATGCGGCAGCTGGCAGGAAAAGCCCGACAAGGCGGGAAAGGGATTGCGGCGTTCCAGGGCGTTCATCACCACGCAGGATTCCATCTTGGCCGTCACCTCGGCATGAAAGCCGGGGCGCACGATGGAATCGCTGTCCAGGAAACAGACCGGCCCGGCAAAACGGCCAAGCGCCTCGCGCACCACTTCGGGCTTGATGCGGTGGTAATAGAGCCCGCCCCCCGACCAGGCCGGAATCTGGGCCTTGATCCCCACCACCGTCACCGGCCAGTTGCGATAGGTTTCGGGCGCGTCGGTGTAGATGGCGATGGCGGCCGGGGCCTCCCCCAGCGCCGCTTTCAGGGAAATCAGGCTGTATTTCAGCTCCCGCCGGTGCTTGGGGGACCCGCCATAATCCAGATAGAGGTAGGTCTGCATGGCCTCTTATAGCCTGTCTGGCCCTCCCGAAAACGGTTGTTTACCGGGGAATTGGGGCCTGCTAGACCCCGCCCGCCATGGCTGAATTCTCCAACATCCGCAATTTTTCCATCGTCGCCCATATCGACCATGGCAAATCCACCCTGGCCGACCGGCTGATCCAGTTCACCGGCACCGTCAGCACACGCGACATGAAGGACCAGATCCTCGATTCCATGGATATCGAGCGTGAGCGCGGCATCACCATCAAGGCCCAGACCGTACGCCTGGATTACAAGGCGCTGGACGGCAAGCATTACATTTTGAACCTGATGGACACGCCGGGCCATGTCGATTTCGGCTATGAGGTCTCGCGCTGCCTGGCCGCCTGCGAAGGGGCGCTGCTGGTGGTTGACGCCAGCCAGGGCGTGGAAGCCCAGACCCTGGCCAATGTCTACCAGGCCATCGATGCCGGGCTGGAGATCGTGCCCGTCCTCAACAAGATCGACCTGCCCGCCGCCGAACCCGACCGCGTCAAGCAGCAGATCGAGGACGTGATCGGCATCGACGCCAGCGACGCCATCGCCATCAGTGCCAAGACCGGCCTGAACATTGACCAAGTTCTGGAAGCCATTGTCACAAGGTTGCCGCCGCCCAAGGGCGAGCTGGATGCGCCGCTGAAGGCGCTGCTGATCGATTCCTTCTACGACGCCTATCTGGGCGTGGTGGTGCTGGTTCGCATCATTGATGGCGAACTCAAGAAGGGCCAGAAGATCCGCATGATGGCCGCCGACGCAGTCTACCAGGTGGAACAGATCGGCGTCTTTACGCCCAAGCGCGTGCCGGTGGAAAAACTGGGCCCGGGCGAAGTCGGCTTCATCACCGCCCAGATCAAGCAGGTTGCCGACACCAAGGTGGGCGACACCATCACCGATGAACGCAAGGGCACACCCACCGCCCTGCCCGGTTTCAAGCCGGCGCAGCAGGTGGTGTTCTGCGGGTTGTTCCCGGTGGATGCGGCGCAGTTCGAGGATTTGCGCGAGGCGCTGGGCAAGCTGCATCTCAATGACGCCAGCTTCACCTATGAGACGGAATCCTCCGCCGCCCTGGGCTTTGGCTTTCGCTGCGGCTTTCTGGGCCTGCTGCATCTGGAAATCGTGCGCGAGCGCGTCGAGCGCGAATTCAATCTCGACCTCATCACCACCGCGCCCAGCGTGATCTATCACATCTACATGAATGACGGCACGATGCAGGAACTGCACAATCCCGCCGACATGCCCGATGTCACCTATATCGATCATATCGAGGAGCCCTGGATCAAGGCGACTATCCTTGTGCCCGACGAGTATCTGGGAAGCGTGCTGAAGCTTTGCGAAGACCGCCGCGGCTCCCAGGTCGAACTCACCTATGCCGGCAACCGCGCCATGGTGATCTACATGCTGCCACTCAATGAAGTGGTGTTCGATTTCTATGACCGCCTCAAAAGCGTGTCGCGCGGCTATGCCAGCTTCGACTATCACATTGAAAAATATGTCGAAGGCGACCTGGTGAAAATGTCGATCCTGGTCAATGACGAGCCGGTGGATGCGCTGTCCATGATCGTCAACCGCGCCCGCGCCGAGGGCCGCGGCCGTTCCATGTGCGAAAAGCTCAAGGACCTGATCCCGCGCCACATGTTCAAGATTCCCATCCAGGCGGCCATCGGCGGCAAGGTGGTGGCGCGCGAAACCCTGTCGGCGCTGCGCAAGGACGTGACGGCCAAATGCTATGGCGGCGACATCAGCCGCAAGCGCAAGCTCCTCGACAAGCAAAAAGAGGGCAAGAAGAAGATGCGCCAGTTCGGCAAGGTGGACATTCCCCAGGAAGCCTTCATCGCCGCCCTCAAGATGGACGATAACTAGTCACGACCGGCGTAGCCGGGCAAATCGATGCAGTGCATCGGTTTGAGTGGCTAGTGCCCGGAGCGCGAGCGCAGGGTAGCTCTCTGCCAAGGGGAAATGTCGTTTTCTCCCAACCCCCTCGCCCGAATTAACCAGTCTTTTTGGGTGTTCGTGACCAGGGCGGCCTGATCCCGTAATCACCTTGGCATGGCCGAGGGTCCCGACAATTGGATCAACAATCCTGCGTTCCAGTGGACGCCGGAAGTGCCGCTGCGCGCCGAGCCGAAAGCCGCCGCGCCGCCTGAAGCCAAGGTCACCCCCCTGCCCGCGCCGCGCGTTGAGCCGCGCGCCGAGCCGCGCTTTGAAAATCCCGTGCTGCGGGAAGCCCAGGCTGAAGCGCCGAAACTCGACCCGGCCGCACCAAGGGCGCAAGCAGCCAGGCTGGCGGTGCCCTCGCCCTTCTCGCTGTTCGGCGCCCGCATGGCGGTGGGCCTGGCGCAAGGCGCGATGATCTTCGCACTGTTCGCCAATCGCGGCGCGCTGGGGCCGATGATTTTCTCAGCTGCCATCCTCACCGCCTTGTTCGCGCCATTGCTGCTGCTGGCCGGATTGGGCCGCATGAAATTGGGCAGCCTGGTGCTGTGGACCGCTTTCGCGGCGATGCTGCTGGCGGCGGCCGGCTTCTATCATTACTGGCGCACCCTTTCCTCCGATGGCGGCCATCCGGGCCTGGCGCTGCTGGCGCTGACGAGCCTGTTTCTGTTTGTCGGCCAGTCCATCGCCCAGGGACAGCTGGACAATTACCCAAGCTACCATCGCAGCGCCTGGCGTCTGGCGATCCGCATTGTGATCTGCGTGATGTTTGCCGCCCTCGCCTGGGCGGCGGCGGGCGCCGCCATGGGCTTCATGCGCGAACATTTTCCGCTGCTGCAATTTCCCGCCCTGGTCTGGCCGCTGGTGGCGCTCAGCGCCGCACTGGCGGCGCAATTGACGGGCGAGAAATTGCTGGGCGCACTGGCCGAAGGGGCGCTGTTCGTTTTCACGTCGGCCCTGCCCTTTGTGCTTTTGCTGGGCATCGCCGTGGCCGGCCTGGGCGCCTTTCGCCTCTGGCAGCCTTCGCTGGGTGTCGCCGCCATCCTCGCCGCCACGCTGATCGTCTGCATCAATGCTTCGTACCGCGACGGCGTGAGCTGGCGGCCTTCCTGGCGCAGGCGCGCCGAATTCGCCGCCGCCATCATCCTGGTGCCGCTGGCGCTGCTGGCGGTGAATGCGCTGGCAGCGCGCGTCGCCCAATATGGCTGGACCAGCAACCGGGTTTACGCGGTGGCCGGGCTGTTGCTGCTGTGCGGCCATGCCCTTTGCTACACGGCGTCCGCGCTCATCAGCCTGGGCGGCGGCAGCTGGATGCAGCGGATCGAAGGCAGCAACCTGGCCATGGCATTCGCGGCCCTGGCTTTGATCGCGGCGCTCGCGTCACCAATTGCCGATCCGGCCCGGCTGGCGGTGGCGACGCAAAGGCGGCGCCTGGAGCAGCACAAGGTGACCGCGGATGCTTTTGATTTTCTCTGGCTGCGTGATGAGGGCCTGCGCTTTGGCCGGGGCGCGCTGACCGCAATGGCGGCGATGAAGGACCAGAGCGGCATTTCGCGCGGCGCCTTTGCCGCCTTGTCGGCGCCGGCGCAGATGGCTCGTCCCACCCCCACCGAAATCGGCGCCAATATCCGGGTTCATGATGGCGTGCTGCCGGCGGCCCTGCTCGGCCGCGACTGGTCCGGCGTGCGGAACGCGCCGCCCTGCCTGACCAGCGCCCTTCTGGCCTGCGACGCCTTTTTCACGGACCTGGACGGCGATGGAAGCAAGGAAATCCTGCTGGCCTATGGCAGCGATGCGCGCTGGTGGGCCGGGCTGATGAAGCGCGATGCATTCGGCAGCTGGACCGTGGCGGGCACGCTGGCCGCGCCGCCCTGCCCGGGCAGCCTGACGGCCCTGCGCCAGGGGCAATTCTCGCTGATCCGCCCGGCCGGAAACTGGCGCGATCTGCTGGTGAATGGCGTCCGCCTGAGCGTGGACCGTCCATCCGAGCCTTCCGCCTGCCCGAACTAATTTGTGATTCTGGCCCTGCGCGGCTATAGACCCCGCCATAAATGCGCGCTGCTCTTATCGATTATGGCTCCGGCAATCTCGCCTCGGCGGCGAAGGCGCTGGCGCGCGCCGCGACCAATACCGGCCATGAGATCGTCACCACGGCTGACCCCGAGGTGGTGCGCGATGCCGAACGCATCATTCTCCCCGGCGTGGGCGCTTTCGCCGATTGCATGAAGGGCCTGGTGGCGGTTCCCGGCATGATCGAGATACTGCGCGAGCGCGTGCTCAAGGATGGCGCGCCGTTCCTGGGCATCTGTGTCGGCATGCAATTGCTCGCCACGGTGGGCCGCGAGTTTGGCGATCATGCGGGACTGGGCTGGATTGCCGGTGAAGTGGTCAAGATCACGCCATCAGATCCCACGTTGAAGATTCCGCACATGGGCTGGAATGAACTCACGCTGCTGCAGCCGCATCCGCTGCTGACCGGCATTGCCAGCGGCGCGCATGCCTATTTCGTCCATTCCTATCAGCTTAAACCCACGCTGCCCGACGATTTGCTTGCCACCACCGATTATGGCGGCGCGCTCACCGCCATGGTGGGCAACGAGAATATCGCCGGCACGCAGTTTCACCCCGAGAAAAGCCAGGCCACCGGCCTCAGGCTGCTCGAGAATTTCTTGGGCTGGAAGCCATGATTATTTTTCCTGCCATTGATCTGAAGGACGGCCAGTGCGTGCGCCTGAAAAAGGGCGAGATGGCTGAGGCCACCGTGTTCAACAATGATCCGGCGGCGCAGGCAAAGAGTTTTCAGGAGCAGGGTTTCGACTGGCTGCATTGCGTCGACCTGAACGGCGCCTTCGCGGGCAGGTCCGCCAACAGCGAGGCGATCAAATCCATCCGCGCCGCGATTGACCTTCCCATCCAGCTGGGCGGCGGCATTCGCGACCTGGCCGCGGTCGAGGGCTGGCTGGCGGCGGGCATCACCCGCGTGATCCTGGGCACGGCGGCACTGACCAATCCGGAGTTCGTCAAAGAGGCCGCCCGCAAATTTCCCGGAAAGATCGTGGTGGGGGCCGATGCCAAGGGCGGCAGGATCGCCACCCAGGGTTGGGCCGAGGTTTCAGAGTTGACCCCTGTGGAGCTTGGCCGGCGCTTTGAAGACGCCGGGGTGGCAGCCCTGCTTTTCACCGACATAGACGGGGACGGTTTGCTGCAGGGGGTCAATGTCACGGCTACCGCCGCCCTGGCCCGGGCCCTGTCCATTCCCGTGATTGCCTCGGGCGGGGTGGGTTCGATCGACGACATCCATGACCTCAAGGCGGCCAATGAACCCAATATCGAAGGGGTCGTGGTGGGACGGGCCTTGTATGACGGCCGGATCGATCCGGCGGAAGCTTTGACGCTTGCCCGTTTTTAAGGCTTGCCCGATTTGAGACTTCAGGCCTTGCCCAGGCGGCGGGCGACTTCGTCCAGCTGCTCCAGGGTGCGGTAGGAAACGCGGATTTCCCCACCCTTATCCCCTTTGTGCATAATCTGAACCTTCAGCCCCAACTTGTTGGAAATGCTGGATTCCAGTTGGTGAATATTGGGGTCCACCCGCTTTGCGCCCACAGGCTTTTTCTTTGCCGCCGAACGCTGTTCGGCCTGCCGGACATTGAGATGCCCCGACAGGATTTCCTTGGCAGCAGCCTCGGGATCAGCCGCGCTTAACAGTGTTCGGGCGTGGCCGGCGGTGAGTTTTCCCTCCCGGATCAGGGCCTGGACGCTCTCAGGCAACTTGAGCAGCCGAATGCTGTTCGCCACATGGGGGCGGCTCTTGCCCACCTGCTGCGCCACCTGTTCCTGGGTGCGGCCAAAGCGGTTGACCAGCTCCTGATAGGCGGCCGCTTCCTCAATCACATTGAGGTCGGCCCGCTGGACATTTTCGATGATCGCCAGCTCCAGCGCCTCGGCGTCCGCCAGCTCGCGCACCACCACCGGGACGTCGTGTAGCTGGGCCATCTGGGCGGCGCGCCAGCGCCGCTCGCCCGCCACGATCTCGTAGGAATCCCCGCCCAGCGGGCGAACCAGGATGGGGGTCAGGACGCCCTTCTCCTTCACCGAATTGGCGAGGTCCGAAAGTTCGCTTTCGGCGAAATATTTGCGCGGCTGGAATTTGCCCGGCCGCAGGAATGCGACCGGCAGCGTGCGCGTGCCCTTGGGCATCTCGCCGCGCGTGGGCGCCGCCTCGTCGCCGATCAGGGCGGACAGGCCGCGGCCAAGACCGCGGCGCGGTTCTTCCTTGGGTGTCATGCCGCGACCCGGATCTTTTCGCGCTGGATCAATTCGCCCGCCAGCTTGATATAGGCCTGGCTGCCGGGACAGCGCAGGTCATAGACCAGGGCCGGCACGCCGTGCGACGGCGCTTCGGAGATTCGCACATTGCGCGGGATCACGGTGGAATAAACGATTTCGCCCATATTTTCCCGCACATCCGCGGCCACCTGGTCCGACAATTTGTTGCGCTTGTCGAACATGGTCAGCACGATGCCCTGGATCGCCAGCGACGGATTGAGATTGACCTTCACAAGCTCAATCGTCTTGAGCAGCTGGCTCAAGCCTTCCAGCGCGAAGAATTCGCATTGCAGCGGCACCATCACGGCGTCGGCGGCGCACATGGCGTTGATGGTCAGCAGCGTCAGGGAAGGCGGGCAGTCAATCAGCACATAGGAAAAGGCATTTTCTCCGTGTACGGAATATTCTTCCAGCGCGTCCTTCAGGATGAAGTTGCGGCGCTCGCGGTCAATCAATTCCAGCTCGGCGCCCGACAGGTCCACGGTGGCCGGCACCAGCGACAATTTGGGAATGCGCGTGGCCACGATGCAGTCGGCCAGCTTGGCCTCGCCCATCAGCACGTCATAGGTGGTGAGCTTGCGGGCCGAGCGCGGCACCCCCAGTCCCGTCGAGGCATTGCCCTGGGGGTCGATGTCGATCACCAGGGTGGGCTCGCCCACCGCGGCCAGGGCGGTCCCCAGATTGATGGCGGTCGTGGTTTTACCGACGCCGCCTTTTTGATTGGCGACCACCAGGATGCGGGGCTTCTTTTGGGGGCTCGAAGTCATTTGGCACCAGTTCCGTGACCTCCAGAACCGTTCCGGAAGGGTCAGTCAGGCTTGGTATCTGCCTGTCCTTCATACTCCAAGATTTACGGGCTTCCGTCAATTCAGACCCCAGATTTTGTCCTTTCAGGAACAGGCAAACGCTGTTCGGGCCTGTGAATTTATGGGCGAATCCCAGCAGCCGGGGCAGGGGGGCGCAGGCGCGGGAGGTGACCACGTCAAACACCTGCGGCGGGCAATCCTCCGAACGCATGTTGCGGATCTTGACCGGCAGGGCCATCAGTTCGGCTGCCGCCCGCAGGAAATCGCATTTCTTGCCGGTGGCCTCGATCAGGGTGACGGAAACCCGGTCCCGCAGCATTTCCGCCAGCACCAGGCCGGGGAAGCCGGCGCCCGAACCCAGATCGACCAATGTCCGGGCGTCAGGCGGAACGAGGGGTACAAGCTGGGCGCTGTCCCAGATATGCCGCCGCCAGACATTCGCCAGGGACCCGGGGGACACCAGATTGTGCCGGCTATTCCAGTCCTGCAGCAGGGCGACATAGGCCCTCAGCCTGGCCAATGTTTCACGTGAAACACCGGTTCCGGCGGCGAATTCGTCTGGTTCTAAGTCATTGAAATCAGGCACTTTTTGCCTTTTTCAGGCTCTTGACATGCGCCAGCACCAAGGTCAGGGCGGCCGAGGTGACCCCCTCGATCCGGGCGGCCTGGCCCAGGGTCAGGGGGCGGATGCGCTCCAGCTTGCCGCGCACTTCCGTGGAAAGGCCAATAACGGCTGAATAATCCAGGCCGGAGGGCAGGGCGCGGGCTTCGTCCCGGCGGAACGCCAGGACATCGGCTTCCTGCCGGTCCAGATAGCCGGAATATTGCGCGTCAATTTCCAGCTGCTCGACAATCTCGGGCTTCATCTGGGCCAGGGACGGCCAAATCCGGGTCAGCACCGGGAAGTCCACGCCGGGCAGGCTGAGGAGATCGAGGGCCGTGCGGCGTACGCCATCCTGGCGGATCAAGAGACCCAGCTTGGCGGCTTCATTGGGGGTGAGGCTCAGCGCGGTCATTGTTTCACGTGAAACAGCCAACTCTTCCATCTTGGCGGCAAAGGCTTTTTGGCGCTCAACCCCCACGATTCCGGCGCTTTCACCCAGCTTGGTCAGGCGCTGGTCGGCATTGTCGGCCCGCAGGGACAGGCGGTATTCAGCCCGCGAGGTGAACATGCGATAGGGCTCGCTGACCCCCTTGGTCACCAGATCGTCGATCATCACCCCGATATAGGCCTGGGCCCGGTCCAGAATGACCGGCGCCTGGCCGCCAGCGGCGCGGGCGGCATTGAGCCCCGCCATCAGCCCCTGGGCGGCGGCTTCTTCATAGCCGGTGGTGCCATTGATCTGCCCCGCCAGGTAAAGACCCGGGACTTTTCGCACCGCCAGTGCAGGGGTCAGTTCGCGCGGATCGACATAATCATATTCGATGGCATAGCCGGGCCGGCGCACCACCGCCTTTTCAAGCCCCGGAATGGTGGCGATCAGGGCCAGCTGGACATCCTGGGGCAGGGAGGTCGAGATACCGTTGGGATAAATGGTATCGTCGTTAAGTCCTTCTGGCTCAAGGAAAATCTGGTGGCTCTCCCGATCCGCGAAGCGGGTCACCTTGTCCTCGATCGACGGGCAATAACGCGGCCCGGTGCTTTCGATCTGGCCGGTATACATCGGGGCGCGGTGCAGGTTGGCCCGGATCACGGCATGGGTGGCAAGCGTGGTGCGGGTGATGCCGCAAGCGATCTGCGGCGTGGTGATGGCGCGGGTCAGAAACGAAAATGGCACCGGCGGCTCGTCGCCCTGCTGCATCTCCAGCGACGGCCAATCAATCGTCTTTCCATCCAGGCGCGGCGGCGTGCCGGTTTTCAATCGGCCCATCTGCAAACCAAAACCATAAAGCGTTTTGGAAAGACCGATGGAAGGCGGATCGGATTTGTCGGCATCGGCGGTATGCGCCGCCATGCGGCCGGCGGGAAATTGCACTTCGCCGATATGCACCAGGCCGCGCAAGAATGTCCCCGTGGTCAGAACAACAGACGCGCAGGAAAATTCCTCGCCATCCGCCGTGATGACACCGCTGATGATCCCGTCCTTTAAAACCAGGTCTTCTGCGCTCGCCTGACAAATTTCCAGATTGGCAATGTTGCGCAGCCCGGATTGCATGGCCGCGCGGTACAGCGCGCGATCGGCCTGGGCGCGCGGTCCGCGCACTGCCGGCCCCTTGCGGCGATTGAGCAGGCGAAACTGGATTCCCGCCGCGTCCGCGACGCGTCCCATCAATCCGTCCAGCGCATCGATCTCGCGCACCAGATGACCCTTGCCGACGCCGCCAATGGCGGGATTGCAGGACATCTCGCCCAGGGTGGAAATCTTGTGCGTCAGCAAAAGTGTTTTGGCGCCGGCGCGCGCCGACGCAGCAGCCGCTTCACAACCGGCATGGCCGCCGCCAATGACGATGACGTCATATTTCATGGCGGGGTGAATACTACTTGCCTATGCAAAAGTCGCGGAAAACCGAATCCAGAATCTCTTCCACATCCACCGCGCCGGTGATGCGGCCGATGGCGCGAAGGCCCAGCCGCAAATCCTCTGCAAACAGTTCCGGCTCGCGCGCATCAAGACCATGGCGCAGCGAAGCCAGCGCCTGCGTTAACGCGTGGCGATGGCGCGGCCGGGTCAGGGCAGGGCTTTCGCCCTTTGTTTCCAGCCGCTGCGCGACTTTGGCGGTGAGGGCCGCCAGCAATGCATCAAAGCCTTCGCCGCTTTTCAGGGACAAGGACAGGCCATCTTGTTTTTTGAAATTCGGCAGATCGCTTTTATTCCAGACCACCAGATCGGCTTTGACGCCGTCCGGGATCTGGCCGTCGCAACCATCCAGCAGCAGCAAGGTGAGATGGGCGGCAGCCGCCTCGGCGCGCGCCCGGCGCACCCCTTCCGCCTCGATGGCATCGCTGGTCTGGCGCAGGCCCGCCGTGTCGGCGACATGAACCGGATAGCCCCCCAGATCCAGCTGCACCGCGATCACGTCCCGTGTGGTGCCGGGGATGTGCGAGACAATGGCGATGTCCCGGTTGGCCAAGGCATTGATCAGCGAGGATTTGCCGGCATTGGGCGGGCCGACAATTGCCAGCCTCACGCCTTCACGAAGCGCCTCACCCCGGCCCCCATCATCAATATGCCGTTGTATTTGCTGAATAATATCAGAAACCACAGCCTTGGCGGCTGAAAATTCCGCTTCCCCCACGCCATCGTCGGAAAAATCAATCGCCGCCTCGGCCCGCCCCAGCGCCCCGATCAGCGATGCGCGCCAGCCCTCATAAAGCCGGGCCAATGCACCTTGATATTGCCCCAGCGCCTGGCGCAGCTGGGCGGGGGTCTGGGCATCCGCCAGGTCGGCCACCGCTTCGGCCCGTGTCAGGTCAAAGCGGCCATTTTCCACCGCCCTTCGGCTGAATTCTCCCGGCTGGGCGGGTACAAGCTCGAGCTCGATCAGGGCTGCGAACAAGCCCTCGCGCACCGCCCGTCCGCCATGAATATGGAATTCGGCAACGTCTTCGCCGGTGAAGCTGCCCGGGCCCGGAAACCACAGCAGCAACGCTTCATCCAGCGCCGCACCCTTCCAGGCCAGGCGCCGGACGCTGGCAAGTCGCGGGCTGGGCCGTGAGCCCGCCAGCGCATCCAGCGCGGCGCCTGCCAGGGGCCCGGACACCCGCACCACCGCCAGCCCCGCCCGTCCGGGGGCGCTGGCCAGGGCAAAAATCGTGCTCACTTGCCCTTCTTGCCCGCCACCATGCTGGCGCTGTCCCAGAGGAATTTCTGGAACTGCTCAAACGCCTTGGCCCCGCCCAGCGGCATCCAGGCCTGCATCATGGCTTCGGGATCGCCGGTATCGAAGGCCGATTTCATCCGCGCCTGCATCTCCTCCATCATTTTTTGCTGCAGCGGGACCACGTCGGGCAGGCCCATCATGGCCCGGGCCTCCTGCGGGGTCATATCCACCTCGACATGCACTTTCATGGCTAATTCCTCCGTCTGGCCCCCGGCCTTTCACAGCCGCACCCTTTCGGGCTAAGAAGCGCGGCCCAAAAACAGGCCAAAAATCAACGGCGCGAGCATCGCCTGCCCCGCCTCCAATTGGAACAGAATGATGAATGCGCTGAACAAGTCCATGAGCCCCTACCTGCAGATGCACAAGGACAACGCCATTGCCTGGCGGCCCTGGAGCGATGCCGTGCTGACGGAGGCGCAGGCCAGCGGCAAACCCATTTTTCTTTCCAGCGGATATGCCGGCTGTCACTGGTGCCAGGTGATGAACCGGGAAAGCTTCAGCGATCCCCAAACCGCCAAGCTGATCAACGACAATTTCATTCCCGTGCTGCTGGACCGCGAAGAGCGCCCCGACCTGGACCAGATCTACCAAGCCGCCGCCGCCTTGATGGGTCACAATGGCGGCTGGCCGCTCAACCTGTTCCTTGACGCAACAGGCGCGCCCTATTTCGTGGCCGGCTACCTGGCCAAGGACGACCGTCCCGACCGCCCCTCCTTGCAGCGCGTGCTGACCGACATGGCCGCCATGCCCAAGAACCAGGCCGAGGATGTGGCGCGCAACACCAGCGGCGTAACCGCCCAGCTGGGCGAAGTGTACGGCCGCGAAATGCGCGGCACGCTGGACGAGCTGCAGATGGAACTCTGCGCCATCCGCATCGGCCAGCGCTTTGACGTCTTCATGGGCGGGCTGATCGGCCCGATGAAATTCCCTTCCGTCGCGCTCCTGGAAGTGATGTGGCGCGCCTTCCTGCGCACCGGCGTGGGCCAGTATCTGCAGCTGATCACCACCACCATGAACAACATGCTGCTCAGCGGCCTTTACGATCATGTCGGCGGCGGATTCTTCCGCTACGCCAATGACGAGCGCTGGATGGTGCCGCATTTCGAAAAATCGCTTTGCGACAATGCGCTGCTGGTCAATTTCATGACCCAGATGTGGCAGTTCAACCGCAACGACCTTTGCAAGGAGCGCGTCAGCGAAACCATCGGCTGGATGCTGCGCGAGATGACGTTGGAAGGCGCCTTTGCCAGCGGCCAGTCCGACGCCTCCGAAAGCGGCGACGGCCAATATTATCTCTGGTCCGAAGCCGAAGTGGACGCCGCCCTGCAGGGCACCTTCTCGGCCCGCTTCAAGCAGGTCTATGGCGTGCAGCGCGAAGGCGACATGAACGGCAAGACTCTCCTGCGCCGTCACAGCATCGCCGCCCCGCCCACCGAAGCCGACGAAGTGCTGATGGCCAAGCAGCGCGCCTTGCTGCTGGAGGTGCGCAATTCGCGCCCCGCACCGCTGCGTGGCGATATCCTGCTGGCCGACTGGAACGGCCTCGCCATCCGCGCCCTGGCTCTTGCCGGCTCGGCCTTTGAACGCCCCGAATGGATCGCCGCCGCCGTCACGGCCTACGACGCCATCCGCAAATTGATGGATGATGACGGCGTTCTGTATCACGCCTGGGGCAATGGCCAGCGCGGCCCCAAGGGCTTTTCCGACGACTATGCCCACATGGCCCATGCCGCGCTGCAGCTCTACGAAGCCACCGGCGACAAGCGTTATATCGAGCACGCCAAGGCCTGGACCCGCACCCTGGACGCCAATTTCTGGGACGAGGCCCGCGGCGGCTATTGCTTCACCGCCAATGACGCGGAAAAGCTGATCGTCCGTACCAAGACGATCTTCGACCAGCCCACGCCTTCGGCCAATGGCACCATGATTTCCGTGCTCACCAAGCTCGCCCTGCTCACGGGCGAACATGACCACGGCATGCGGGCGCAAAGCGTGTTGCAGGCCTTCATCACCGAATTCAACCGCAACCTGGTTGCGGGCGGCGAATTCCTCAACGGTTTTGAATGTTTCGCCACCGGCCTGCAGCTGGTCGTGGTGGGCAAGAAGGGCAATGCCGCCACCCAGGAACTGGCGCGCACCATCTGGGGCAAGGCCTTGCCCAACCGCCTGCTGCTGCAGGTGGAAAGCACCCAGGATCTGCCGCCGGGCCATCCGGCCTATGGCAAGGAAACGCCGGGCGGCCAGCCTGCCGTCTTCATCTGCCAGCGCAACAGCTGCAGCGACGCCATCACCAGCGCCGTCACCCTCAGCCAGACCTTGACCTTGCCGACGCAGCGCGCGCTGGGAGCGGCATGACCGGCAGCAGCGTCAGCATCACCACGGCTGATGGCAGCTTTGGCGGCTATCTCGCTGCCCCGGGGTCCGGGCGCGGGCCCGGCATTGTCGTCATCCAGGAGATATTCGGCGTCAACAAGGTGATGCGTGACATCGCCGACGGACTGGCGTCGCGCGGATTTTTCGCGCTGGTGCCCGACCTGTTCTGGCGCATCAAGCCGGGCGTGGAGCTGTCCGACCAGACCGACGCGGAATGGAAAGAGGCGTTCGGCCTGCTGCAGCGTTTCGACATGGCCAAGGGCGTGGATGATATCCAGGCCAGCATCAGCCTGCTGCGCGCGCTTCCCGGCGCCACCGGCAAGGTGGGAGCGCTGGGCTATTGCCTGGGCGGACAGCTGGCCTATCTCACCGCAACCCGCACCGATGCCGATGCCAGCGTGGGCTATTACGGCATCCGCATCCAGGACCAGCTGGACGAGGCAAAAACCATAAAACATCCGCTGCTGCTGCATATCGCCGAGGCTGACGAATTCACACCCCCGGCGGCGCAAAAGAAAATCGAAGACGCGCTGGCGTCCAATCCCAATGTCACCATCCATACCTATCCGCTGATGGATCACGCCTTCGCGCGGGTGGGCGGCAAGCATTACGACAAGGCGAATGCCGATCTCGCCAATATCCGCAGCGCCACCTTCTTGCGTCAGCACTTGAGCTGATGAAAGCCATCCGCTTCGAAAAAACCGGCGGCCCCGAGGTTCTGCAATACCGGGATTTTGATCTGCCGGCCGCCGACGCCAACCAGATTCGGGTTCGCCATACCGCCATCGGCGTCAATTTCATCGATATCTACCAGCGCACGGGCCTGTATCCGATGCCGCTGCCATCGGGCCTGGGTTCGGAAGCCGCCGGCGTGGTGGAGGCCGATGCCTGCGGCTTCAGGAAGGGAGAGCGGGTGGCCTATTGCGGCGGCGTGATCGGCGCCTATGCCGATGCCGCCAATGTCCCGGCCGACAAGCTGGTGCGGTTGCCCGATGGCATCAGCGACGAGATTGCCGCCGCCGCCATGCTCAAGGGCATGACGGCGCAATATCTCCTGACGCGCACCTATACGGTCAATCCCGGGGAGACCATCGTGTTTCATGCGGCCGCCGGCGGCGTCGGCCAGATCGCCTGCCAATGGGCAAAATATCTCGGCGCGACCGTGATCGGCACCACCACGTCGCCGGACAAGGTCGCGCAGGCGCGGGCCAATGGCTGCGACCATGTCCTCAATACACGTGACACGGGCTGGGAAAAGCAGGTGCGCGCGATCACCGGCGGCGCCGGCGTACCGGTGATCTATGATTCCATCGGCAAGGACACGTTCGAAGCCGGGCTGGATTGCCTTGCGCCCCGCGGCATGATGGTGACCTATGGAAATTCCTCAGGTCCGGTTGCGCCTTTCGCACCGGGCATCCTGGCGGGCAAGGGCTCGCTTTATGTGACGCGGCCGACTTTGGCGCATTACACGCGTTCCCGCGAAGAAGTTCAGGCGACCGCCGATGATCTGTTCGCCGTGATCCTGTCGGGCGCCGTGAAAGTGGCGGTCAACCAGCGCTATGCGCTGAAGGATGCGGCCCGCGCCCAGGAAGACCTGGCCGCCCGGAAAACCACCGGCGCAACCGTCCTGACCCCCTGAACAAAAAGGCCGGAGCAAACGCTCCGGCCTTTTGAGCTTCGTATCGGCTATACGGCTTAAGTATTCATGCTTTCAAAGAAGTCGGCATTGTTCTTGGCCGAGCGCAGCTTGTCGAGCAGGAACTCGATGGCGTCCACCGTGCCCATGGGCGAAAGAATGCGGCGCAGGACATAGGTCTTGGCCAGCGTGCCCTTTTCGACCAGCAATTCGTCCTTGCGGGTGCCCGAGCGCATGATGTCGATGGCCGGGAAGACGCGCTTGTCGGCGACCTTGCGGTCCAGGATGATTTCGCTGTTGCCGGTGCCCTTGAACTCTTCGAAAATCACTTCGTCCATGCGGCTGCCGGTATCGATCAGCGCCGTGGCGATGATGGTCAGCGAGCCGCCTTCCTCGATATTGCGCGCCGCGCCGAAGAAGCGCTTGGGGCGCTGCAGGGCGTTGGCGTCCACGCCGCCGGTCAGCACCTTGCCCGAGGAAGGGACAACGGTGTTGTAGGCGCGGCCCAGGCGGGTGATCGAGTCCAGCAGGATGATGACGTCGCGCTTGTGTTCGACCAGGCGCTTGGCCTTTTCGATCACCATTTCGGCGACCTGGACGTGACGCGTCGCCGGTTCATCGAAGGTGGAGGAAATTACTTCGCCCACCACGGTGCGCTGCATGTCGGTGACTTCTTCCGGGCGTTCGTCGATCAACAGCACGATCAGGAAGGCGTCGGGATGATTGGCGGCCATCGCCTTGGCGATGTTCTGGAGGATGACGGTCTTGCCGGTGCGCGGCGGCGCGGTGATCAGCGCGCGCTGGCCCATGCCCTGCGGCGCCACGATGTCGATGACGCGGCCCGTCTTGTCCTTGATGGTGGGATCGTCCAATTCCATCTTCAGCCAGCGGGTGGGATAGAGCGGCGTCAGATTGTCGAAATGGACCTTGTGCTTGATCTGCTCGGAGTCTTCGAAATTGATGGTGGAAACCTTGAGCAGGGCGAAATAGCGCTCGCCATCCTTGGGGGCGCGGATCGGGCCTTCCACCGTGTCGCCGGTGCGCAGGCCGAAGCGGCGGATCTGCGAGGGCGAAACATAGATATCGTCGGGGCCCGGCAGATAATTGGATTCCGGGGAGCGCAGGAAGCCGAAGCCATCCTGCAGGGTTTCCACCACGCCCTGGCCCATGATCTCGACATTGCGCTCGGCGAGCTCCTTGAGGATCGCGAACAGCATGTCCTGCTTGCGCATGGACGAGGCATTCTCGATTTCGAGGTCCTCGGCAAAGGCCAGCAAATCAGCGGGTTTTTTATTCTTGAGCTCCTGCAGCTTCATGGTCTGCAGGCCTTCTTGAACGGTCATGGCGAATACCTTGAGAGGAAATTGACCCGGTGAATGGAGCCTGGAAAGGAAGGCCCCTGGGTTTTTCATCGGGAGTTGGTCTGACCCGCGCCGCCCAAATCTTGGAGATCTGTCCGGCCCCGGCTTTCCGGCGACTGCTCGCGGGAGGCCTTCGGGTCTTGGGGGAACCGGTCTGTTATAGCCGGATTTTACGGCCTTGCAAATCCTCCCGGGCAGGTGAAAGAAGCTTAACCGCTTTTAGGCCTCAAATGGCTTGATCACCACCAGGATCACGATCAGCACCATCAGCACGGCCGGCAGCTCATTGACGATGCGGAAATAGCGCGCGCTGTGCATGTTGCGGTCCTCGGCAAAGGCCCGCCAGTGGCGCACATTCAAGCCATGCAGGGCGCTCAGCGCGATCACCAGCACGAATTTCACATGCAGCCAGGTGTCCAGATAGGCGCCGGTGATCCAGGCCAGGGTGGGACCAAGGATCCAGACCGCAATCATGGACGGGTTCATGATGCCCTTGAGGAGCTTGCGCTCCATCACCTTGAAGCGCTCGCTGCTCTCCGAGCCGGGCTGGGTTTGCGTGTGATAGACGTAGAGGCGCGGCAGATAGAGCATGGCCGACATCCAGGTGATCACCGCCACGATATGGGCGACCAGGATCCAGTCCAGATAGTTGGCCAATGTTTCGCGCAGCGCGTCCATTCAACTTTTCTCCTGAGCACAGCGGCAAAATTGTTCCGGACACAGCCTTGTGTCTTCATTGCTGATCGTGCCGCCATTCTTCATGGCCTGCCGCACCAGCGTGGCCAGCCCGGCAATGAATGCGGGGTCGGCGCCCACGGTGGGGCTCCGCCGATAATCCTTCACCCCGGATTTGCGCGCAAGCGCCGCATATTCAATATCCAGCTCCACCAGGGTTTCTGAATGTTCGCTGACAAAGGCGATGGGGGCCACGATGACGCCCATCCCTTGCGCGCCCGCCCGTTCAATCTCGGCATCCGTCGCCGGCTCCAGCCATTGCAGCGGTCCCACCCGGCTTTGATAGGTCACTTTCCAGTCCAAGTCCTTTATCCCCAGCGCATCCACAAGGGCGCGGGCGGTGCGCTCCACCTGCCATTGATAGGGATCGCCCGCCTTGATGTTCTTTTTTGGCAGGCCGTGCGCCGACAGCAGCAGGCGGTATTGCAGGCCCGCTTTGCGGTCCGCCATCGCGGCGCGGATTTTTTCCACAGACGCCGCGATAAATCCCGGCTCCGCGGGATAGCAGCAGATTTGCGTCATGGGCTGGGTCAGCCCCGCTTTTTTCGCAGCGCGGTCCCAGTCCTTGAGCGAAGAGCCGCTGGTGGCGGCGGAATATTGCGGATAGAGCGGCAGCGCCACGATATGGTCCGGCGCGAACATCTTGACCGCCTGCGCCGTGCCGTCGCTGAAGGGATGCCAGCACCGCATGGCGACAAAGGCCCGGGCGGTCACCCCACCCCCGGACACAGCCGTCTCAAGCGCCCTGGCCTGCTGCTGGGTCTCCTCAAGGATGGGTGAGCGTCCCCCGATGTGATCATAGATCGCCCTGGCCACCAGCGCCCGCCGCCGCGCAATCAGCCGTGCCAGCGGAAGACGCAAGAACCAGGGCAGGGAAATGATCGCAGGATCGGAAAAAAGATTCCGCAGGAACGGTTCAACCGCGTCGGGACTATCCGGTCCGCCCAGATTGAACAGGATGATCGCAACTCTCACAGTTCCCACAGTCCCTTCTTCATAAGAACTTCTTCCTAAAGGTAATGATGAAGATGTAGTAGGCCCTGTGAATCTGTGGAAGCTTTGGCCGGACGGGGCCGGCAGGGTGAGCCCGGTCAAGGCCTTAGGTCAAACAAGCCTCGCCAAATTGTCCCGAAATGCTATCCTTGTCACGCTCCTGTCATGCACAATCATCCATCCGGGATGGCGGCTTGTGCCATGACCGATGGGGATAAGGGGCTGGGGCTCTGGACAGAAGCGAATAATCGGGACGGTCTGTGGAGAAAAAATTTCATATTCACCTGGTCTCCGATTCCACCGGCGAGACCCTCAATGCCCTGGCCAATGCGGCGCTGGCGCAGTTCGAGAATGTCGACGTCCAAGTGCATTTCTATGCCCTGGTGCGCACCGAGCATCAACTGGCCAGGGCGCTGGACCATGTCACCATCGCGCCGGGACTGGTTTTCTTCACCCTTGCCAACCAGGGCCTGCGCGACAGGCTGGTGGCGCGCTGCGACGCCTTGTTGATAGAATGTGTGGATGTGCTGGACGCGCCGGTGACGGCGCTGCGCCAGTTCCTGGGCTCCACCGAAACCCACAAGGTCGGCCGCCAGCACCAGGTGGACCAGCGCTACCTGGAGCGCATCGACACCCTCAATTTCACCATCGCCCATGATGATGGCCAGTCGCTCGATACGATCGGCGATGCCGAAGTGATCCTCGCTGGCGCCAGCCGCACCTCCAAGACGCCAACTTGCGTCTATCTCGCCATTCGCGGCGTCAAGGCCGCCAATGTTCCCCTGGTGCCGCGCATGCCCCCGCCGCAGCAATTGCTGGCGGCGAAAAAACCCCTGATCGTGGGCCTGTGGGTGTCGCCGGACCGGCTGCTTCAGGTGCGCCGCAACCGGCTGGCCAGCATGGGCGAAGTGCGCAGCACCGATTATATTGATCCCGACGTGGTGCGCGAGGAAGTCAACGCCACAAGGCGCCTGTTCGAACAGCATGACTGGCCGCAGCTGGACGTGACGCGCCGCTCGATCGAGGAAACCGCGGCGGCGGTGATGAATCTGATCACCGACAGGCGCGAGCGGGCGGAAGCAGGCGCATGAGCGGGCTGGTGCTGGCCTCCGCCAGTGTCTCGCGCCAGCGCATGCTGACGGCGGCGGGCGTGCCGTTCCGCGTTTCCGCCGCCGACATCAATGAGGCCGGGCTGATTGCCGATTTGCTCGATGACGGGGCCCCGGCGCAAAATATCGCCGCGACCCTGGCCGAGCAAAAGGCGCTGACTGTGTCGCGCCGCAGTCCGGGCGCCCTGGTGCTGGGCGGGGATTCGGTATTGGCTTTCGGCTCCGAGATCATTTCCAAATGCCGTGATATCGCCGAGCTTCGCAGCCTTTTGCAGCGATTGTCCGGCAAGACCCACCACCTGATTTCCGCCGCCTCGCTGGTGCGTGACGGCGTGCAGCTCTGGCATCATACCGGCACGGCCCACCTGACGATGCGCGCCCTCAGTCCGGCATTCCTGGAAGATTACCTCCTGCAGGAAGGCGATGAGGCATTGTCCAGTGTGGGCGGCTATCGCTATGAAGGGCGCGGGGCGCAGCTGTTCGACAATGTCGAAGGCGATGTCTTCACCATTTTGGGCCTGCCGCTCTTGCCGGTGCTGGCAGCGCTGCGCGGCCAGGGAATCATTGCGGCATGAAACGCGCAGGAATCATCGGCTGGCCCGTCAGCCATTCCTTGTCGCCGCTGCTGCACGGCTTCTGGCTGAAGCAGCTCGGCATCGCGGGCGAATATGTCCGCCTGCCGGCGGCGCCCGGCAATTTCGCTGCCGTGATTGCCCAGGCCCGCAAGGACGGGTTTGCCGGCGTCAACGTCACGGTCCCGCACAAGGAAGCCGCTTTCGCGCTGGCGGAGCGCAAGACTCCTTCTGCATTGCAGGCGGGGGCTGCCAATTTGCTTGTTTTCAAGGACGGTATCGCAGCCGACAACACCGATACGTATGGCCTTGTCCAAAGCCTGAAAGCGGTTGCGCTGGGTGGCAAGACAGCCGTGCTGCTGGGCGCCGGCGGCGCGGCGCGCGGGGCGGTGCTGGCGCTGGGCCAGCTTGGCGCGGCGAAAATCCACATCCTCAACCGCAGCGCCGGGAAAGCGCAGGCGCTTGCGTCCGCTTTGCAATCCTCTGTTTCCGCCAAGCTTGTTCCTGGCGCCTTGCAAACATGGCCGCAGGTTGCGGGCGAGGCGGCGCTGCTGCTCAACAGCACAAGCGCCGGGATGAAGGGCAATGATCCCTTGGCATTGGACCTGTCGGCCTTGCCCCCAAATGCCGTGGTCTGCGACATCGTCTACAATCCGCTGCAAACCCAATTGCTGAAAGATGCCGCGGCGCGGGGCCACCAGACCATTGATGGGCTTGGCATGCTGATGCACCAGGCGGTGCCCTCCTTTGAGGCCTTTTACGGCGTTCGCCCTGAGGTGACGCCGCAACTGCGCGCCGTGCTGGAGGCCGCGCTGAATGCCGCGTAGCCCCTTCATCATCGGCCTGACCGGCTCCATCGCCATGGGCAAGAGCCAGACCGCAAGACTGTTCGCGGCTGAAGGCGTGAGCGTGCATGATTCCGACGCCGTCATTCAAAAACTCTATGCCAAGGGCGGCGGCGCGGCTGAAGCGATTGCCGCGTCATTCCCCGAAAGCGTTTCGCAAGGCGCCGTGGACAAGCCCGCGCTGTCAGCCCGCATCGCGTCCGATCCGGCTGCGCTGGAAAAACTCGAAGCCCTGGTCCATCCCCTGGTCGCCGCCGACCGCGACGCCTTCCTGGCGCAGGCTGCCGCAAAGGGCGAAAAAATCGTGGTCCTGGACATGCCTCTGCTGTTTGAGGCCGGCCGGGAAAGTGGCGTCGACGCGGTGGTGGTGGCATCGGCTCCGGCCGCCATCCAGCGGCAGCGGGCGCTGGCGCGGCCCGGCATGACGGCGGAAAAATTCGAAAAGCTGCTGGCGCGGCAATTGCCGGATGTGGACAAGCGGGCAAAAGCGCATTTCGTGGTTGTGACCGACAAGGGGCTGGATCACGCTCAGGCCCAGGTCCGCATGATCCTGGCGGAAATCCAAAAGAAACTGGGCTGATGCGCGAGATTGTTTTCGATACCGAAACCACCGGCTTTGAGCCCGGCGACGGCCACAGGATCGTCGAGATTGGCTGTGTCGAGCTGGTGGATCATTTTCCCACCGGCAAGAGCTTCCAGGCCTATCTGAACCCTGAGCGCGTCGTGCCCATCGAGTCCCAGCGCGTCCACGGCCTTTCCAATGAATTCCTCAGCGACAAGCCGTTCTTCGCCCATGTGGTGGAGGAATTCCTCGCCTTTCTCGGCGATGCGCCACTGGTGATCCACAATGCCAGCTTCGACATTAAATTCATCAATGCGGAATTGTCCCGCACCGGGCACCCCCCAATCCCGCTGGCCCGCGCCATCGACACGATCGAGATCGCCAAGCGCAAGGTGCCGGGCGCGCGCTATTCGCTTGACGAATTGTGCAAGCGGTTCGGCGTGGACACTTCAGCGCGCACCAGGCATGGCGCGCTGCTGGACGCCGAACTGACGGCGCAGATCTATCTGGAATTGATCGGCGGGCGTCAGCGCGGGTTGGCGCTGGCTCCGGCCGAGATTGCGGCGGCGGCGGACGAACCGGGCAGCATCCGCGCCCGCCAGCGGCCCGCGAAATTGGAACCGCGCATCACGGGGGACGAAGTGACCGCGCATCTGGCCTTTGTCGCCAAGGAACTTGGCGACACTTCGCTATGGAACGCGCAAGCTTGAGGGCTTGGAGCGTCGGCCCGGAAAAGTGCGGCCTCGCGGTTTTCCGCAGGCCGCGCGACCAATATTAAGCGTTTCCGGCAACCGGAGTGGGCGGCGTCGGCGCCTTGCCCATCTTGCTCTGGTACAGCGCCACGAAGTCGATCGGCTCGATCACCAGCGGCGGCATGCCGCCATCGCGCACCATGTCGGCGACAATGCGGCGGGCGAAGGGGAACAGCAGGGTGGGCGTCTGGATCAGCAGGATGGTCTGCGCGGCCTCTTCGGGGATGTTCACCATCCGCACCAGGGCGGCATAGGCCAGTTCCAGCACAAATACGGCCTTGTCTTCGCTCTTGGCGTTGACGCGCATGATCAGGACGACTTCGTGGAATTCCGGGCTGACGGCACGGGCCTGCAGGTCCACGCCGAATTCCATCTGCGGATTGGTGGTAAAGCCCTGGGGTGCGCCCGGATTCTCGAATGAGAGATCCTTGATATACTGGGCCATAATCTGAAGATTGGGCTGATTTTCGCTGCCGCCGCTGCTCATGGTGTGGCCGTCCTTTGATGATCGGCCCGCGCGCTACCACGAATTGTGCGATTAAGACAAGGCTGGAACACGCCTCAGCGGCGTTATGGATAAAATCTGGACCCTCCGCGGCGGGGGCGCTAGGGTCCGGGGCAGACAGGAAGAAACAGATGCCCGACTCGCAATTGCTGGGAATTCTGATCGCCGCCATGGTGGCCGGCGTGCTGCTGTTTCGGCTGTATGCCGTGCTGGGCCGCCGCACGGGTCACGAGCCCCAGCCGGGCGCCGAGAAGCCCCGCCCCCCTTCGCCGCTGGCGCAGGTCCGCGTGCCCGCGCCCGTGGAAAGCCTGCCGCCCGAAGGCGCCTGCGCCCGCGGCCTGATGGACATCGAGATGGCGGACAGCAGCTTTGACCGCGCGCACTTCCTCAACGGCGCCCGCACCGCCTATGAAATCATCCAGAAGGCCTATGCCGATGCCGACCGCCTGGCGCTGCGCCCGCTTTTGTCCGACGAAGTCTTTGCCGCCTTCGAGCGCGAGATCGCGGCCCGCCCCGGTGCGCCCGAACGCATGAGCGCCATCAGCGAGGCGCGCATCATCGGCGCCGAACTGCATGGCAGCCACGCCGAAATCACGGTTGCCTACCGCGCCCAGTTTGCCGCGCCGGACGGCAGCATGCGTGACGTTGGCGATCATTGGAGCTTCGCCCGCACGCTGGGCGCGCCAGATCCCAACTGGGTGCTGGTGGCGACCGCTGGCGATCCTGCCTGAGCAGCTTTCGCATCGCGCTGGTCCTGATCGCGCTGGCCGCGACGGTGGTCTTTTTTGCCTTGTGGCGCATTCCCCAGCCCCCTGTTCCGCAAGCGGAAAAAAATCTCAATCTGCGCCTGACGCAAATCGGGTTTGCGCAATTGCCCGGCTGGAAAGCGGCCGACAAGATTTCCGCCCTGCAGTCTTTCCAGCGCGGCTGCGTCCGGCTCGCCGCCAAACCGGCGGGGGCCTCGATGGGCGGCAAGGGCTATGCGGGACAGGTTTCCGACTGGCTTTCCGCCTGCGCCGCGGCGCAGAACGCGCCGGCCGATTTTTTTGAAAAAAACTTCACGCCCTACCAGCTTTCCGCCGGCAACCAGAAAACAGGTCTTTTCACAGGCTATTTCGAACCGGAAATAAAAGGCAGCCGCGCCCGTCATGGCGCCTTCCAGACACCCGTCTATGCCTTGCCGCCCGATGTCATCCGCGTTGATCTTTCGCTGTTCTCAAAACAGTTCACCGGCGAGCATGTTTCCGGCCGGATCATTGGCCAGCGCCTAGTGCCCTATGCCGACCGCGCCGCCATCAACAAGGCGGGCATCGCCAATGCCAGGATCCTGTTCTGGACGGATGATCCGGTGGCGCTGTTCTTTTTGCAGATCCAGGGCTCGGGCCGGGTAAAGCTTGACGATGGCAGCAGCGCACGCCTGGGCTATGCCGGCGAGAACGGCCTTCCCTACACCGCCATCGGCCGCAACCTGATTGCCCAGGGCGCGCTGACACGGGAAAAAGTTTCCCTGGCCACCATCCGTGACTGGCTGGCAAAAAATCCCGGCAAGGCCCAGGCCATGATGGAGAATAACCGCTCCTACATATTTTTCGAGGAACGGCCGCTGGGCGATGTGGCGCTGGGCGCCACCGGCACGCTGGGCGTGCCACTCACCCCGCGCGCCAGCCTGGCGATTGATCCGCGCGTCAATGTGCTGGGCGCGCCCTATTATGTGGATGCCGCCCCGGTGAGGGGCCTTCTGATCGGGCAGGATACGGGCGGCGCCATTCGCGGGGCGGTGCGGGGCGATGTGTTTTTCGGCTTCGGCGAAGCGGCAGAGCGTGCGGCCGGCGTCATGAAAGCGACAGGAAAAATGGTTGTGCTGCTGCCGCGCGCGCTGGCGGCAAAATTGGGCAGGCAAAAAGAATTTCCATGACTGCGCGCCGGCCCGTCCGCGAAGACGAAAAAATCCTGTTCAAGGAAGCGGTGGAAACCACCAGGCCGCAGGTGATTGCAAGATCACTTGCCAAAAAACCGCCCCTGAAAGGCAAGCAGGGCGGCCTGGACGGCAACACCAAGGAAAAACTCAAACGCGGCGCGCTCAAGCCCCAGGCCAGCATCGACCTGCATGGCATGACCGAGACCGCGGCGCATCGCGCCCTGCTGACCTTCCTGGAGCGGGGCCAGAAAAACGGCCTGAAACTCACTTTGGTGGTGACCGGAAAAGGCAATCCGAAAAATGACGAGGGTGCCGCCTGGACGATGCGCGAGCGCGGCGTGCTGAAGGAAATGGTGCCGCGCTGGCTGAAGGAGCCGGACTTTGCCGCGCTGGTATCAGGAACGGCAGCGGCGCATGTCCGCCATGGCGGCGGCGGCGCGATGTATGTTTATTTGCGCAAGCTGAGATGAGTTAGAAATTCCAACCTCCATGGCCGGCTCGGAGGCCGGCCATGGCGAGAATAAATAAAGACTTAAGCTAGGCCTGCCTTCGCCGCCAATTCCTTGAGCGATGTTTCCGGCCGCGCGCCATAATGCGAAATCACTTCGGCGGCCGCCAGCGCGCCCTGCCTCCCGCAATCCGCCAGCGCCTTGCCGTGCGTCAGGCCATAGAGGAATCCGGCGGCGAACTGGTCGCCCGCGCCCGTGGTGTCCACGACTTTCGAAACTGGCGCGGCGGGAATGACATGCGCCGCCCCGTCACCCAGCACGACGCAGCCCTTGGCCGAACGGGTGATGGCGGCGATGCCGCCCCATTTTTTTGCCGCCGCGATAACGCCGTCAAACTCTTCCTGCTCGAAAAGGGCCTTGGCCTCGTCCTCGTTGGCGAAGAGAATATCCACGTCGCGCGCCAGCAGATGCAGGAATTCGTCGCGGAAGCGTCCCACGCAAAAGGCGTCGGACAAGGACAGGGCGATGCGGCCGCCCGCGCCCTTCACGGCGGCGATGGCCTGGCGCGAGGCGTCCTTGGCTGTTTCTTCGTCCCACAGATAGCCTTCGATATAGAGGATGTGCGCCTTCGCCAGTTCTTCCTCATTCACATCATCCGGCACCAGCTCGCGGCAGGCGCCCAGATACGTGCTCATGCTGCGCTGGCCGTCCGGCGTCACCGCGATCATGCAGCTGGCCGTGGTCGAGCCCTGGCCCGCGGGCGGAGTGACAAAGGTGATGCCCTGCGCATCCATGGAGCTTGCGAACACCGCGCCCAGCCGGTCGTCAAATACCTTGCCGACGAAAAGACATTTTCCGCCCAGCGAGGCCAGCCCCGCCATGGTGTTGGCGGCGCTGCCGCCCGCCACTTCATGCGGCTGGCCCACCGCGGCCAACGCCTTGTGCAATTCCTTGGCGCGAAATTCGTCGATCAGCGTCATGCCGCCCTTGGCGATGGTATGGGTCAGAAGAAAGCCGTCATCCACCGCGGCGATGACGTCCACAATGGCGTTGCCCAGTCCCGCGACGTCGTATTTCTTGCTCATGCGGCCCTCTTTTTGCGCGTCCCTGCCATAAGCAACCCTTTGCCTCTTCGCAAGCATCGGATTTTGCTGGCAGGCCCGGCGCCGCAGCGCCATGATGCGTGCCTACGGGAGAAGCCCATGTTTCACAAGATTTTGGCGGCCGCCGCGCTGCTTTTGCTGGCCGGTTGCGCCGCCAAAGCGCCACCGGCCCCGCCGGGAAGCGTGCCGATTCCGACCGCTCCGCCGCAGCGCCCCGAGCCGCCCGGCTTCAGCGGCCTTGCCGCCGATGCCCTGACCGCCCGGCTGGGCGCGCCCGCTTTTTCGCGCAAGGACGGGCCGACCGAAATGTGGCGCTATGACAATGGCGACTGCCGCGCCTTCTTCTTTTTGCAGGGCGGCAAGGTCACCCATGTCGAGACCACGCCGCGCCCGGCCAACGCCGCCGCCGACACCGCCTGCCTCAACGGGTTGAAGAAGGCTTCTTGATCTTCAACCGCGGTTTTTCGGGCGCAAGCTCCCTGGTCTTGTCCGGAAAGTGGCACAAATCGCGCACCACGCAGGTGGGGCACAAGGGCTTGCGCGCCACGCAGGTATAGCGGCCATGCAGGATCAGCCAGTGATGCGCATGGCCGAGATATTTTTCCGGCACGCGTTTTTCCAATCCCAACTCCACCGCCAAGACATCTTTTCCCGGCGCCAGCCCAGTGCGGTTTGAGACGCGGAAGATATGGGTGTCCACCGCAATGGTGGGCTGGCCAAAGGCGACATTCAAAACCACATTGGCGGTCTTTCGGCCCACGCCCGGCAATTGCTGCAAGGCATCCCGATCCTTCGGAACCTGGCCGCCATGACTGTCGATGAGGATTTTCGCCGCCGCAATGACGTTCTTCGCCTTGCCGCGAAAAAGCCCGATGGTCTTGATCGCCTCGCGCAATTTGTCCTCGCCCAGCGCCAGCATTTTTTGCGGCGTGTCGACGGTCTTGAACAAGGGCGCGGTGGCCTTGTTGACGGAGACATCGGTGGCCTGGGCCGACAGGGCGACGGCCACCAGCAGGGTATAGGGATTTTTATACTGGAGTTCGGTCTTGGGCGCGGGATCGATTTTCTGAAGGCGCGAAAAAAACTCTTCGATTTCGGCGCGCGTCATCAGCTTGGGCATTACAGCCCCAGCACATCTGTCATCCCATAAAGGCCAGGCTTCTTCCCGTGACCCCAGCGCGCCGCCGTCAGGGCGCCGCGCGCGAAAATGGAGCGGTCTTCGGCCGTATGGGACAAGGTGATGCGCTCGCCGATGCCCGCCAGGATCACTTCATGCTCGCCCACCACGCTGCCGCCGCGAAGCGTGGCAAAGCCGATGCTGCCATCTTCGCGCGCGCCGGTGTGACCATCGCGGCTTTTCACCCAATGCTTGTCAAGCGCAATGCCGCGGCCTTTCGCGGCCGCCTCGCCCAGCAGCAGCGCAGTGCCGGACGGCGCATCCACTTTGAGCTTGTGGTGCATCTCCAGGATTTCGATGTCGTAATCGGGCAGCGATTTTGCCGCCTGCGCCACCAGCGCCGCCAGCAGCGTCACACCCAGGCTCATATTGCCCGACTTGACGATTACGGCATGGCGGGCGGCGGCTTCGATGCGCTTGTCGTCGGCGGCGGAAAATCCCGTGGTGCCGATGACATGGACGATGCGCGCCTGCGCGGCCAGGTCGGCCAGCATGGTCGAAACCAGGGGACGGGTGAAATCAATCACCGCCTGCGCATCGGCCAGCAGCGGCAGCGGATCGGCAGTCAGCTTGACGCC
This sequence comes from Alphaproteobacteria bacterium, assembly GCA_947475445.1. Taxonomy (GTDB): domain Bacteria; phylum Pseudomonadota; class Alphaproteobacteria; order Micropepsales; family Micropepsaceae; genus Rhizomicrobium. Next base: position 162,867 of record CANJLC010000003.1, on the reverse strand, counting down.
ATTGGGCTGCAGGCCGGCCAGCGAACCGGCATCCATCCCCAGGTCGGGATGGCCCTCGGCCTCCAATGCGCCGCCCAGCACGACGCCGTGCCCTTGCGCGATTTCGCGCACCAAAGCGCGGCCCATGCGGCCCGAAGCTCCGGCGACAATGATCTTCACATCCGCCATTGCTCAGACTTTCGCATCGACGGAATCGGCGGCAGGGGCTTCGCGCCGCGCCACCGTCACCATGGCCGGCCGCAGCAGCCGGTCGCCGATCATGAACCCGGTCTGCATCACATCCACGATATTGCCGGCCGGGGTGCCATTGCCCGGCACCTCGGCAATTGCCTGGTGCATGTTGGGATCGAATTTGCCGCTGGTGTCCACCTGGCGCACGCCATAACGCTCCAGCGTGGCCAGCAATTGCCGGTCGGTGGCTTCCACGCCATCCAGCACCGCCTTGACCTGCGCATCCGCCGCTTCGCGCAAGGCGGGCGGGCAGGCGGCGAGGGCGCGGGCAAAATTGTCGGCAATGCCCAGCATGTCGCGGGCGAACTTGGTCACCGCATACTGGCTGGCTTCCAGCTTTTCCTTGTCGGCACGGCGGCGGACATTTTCCGCTTCTGCCAGGGCGCGCAGGCGCTGGTCCTTGAGGGCTTCGACTTCGGCCCTCAGGGCTTCCAGCACGGCGAATTCCGCCGCATGGGGATTGTCGTCCATGGTTTCGGGCGTCTGGGTTTCTTGTTCGTCGCTCATCACATTTTCCTTAAACTCTAGGCCAGCAATCGTCCAATGACTTTCGCGGTATGGTCCACCATGGGGATGATGCGGCCATAATTCAGGCGGGTGGGACCCAGCACGCCGATCACGCCCACGATCTTGCCCGCTGCATTGGCATAAGGCGCCGCCACGATGGAGGATCCCGACAGGGAAAATAGCCGGTTTTCCGAGCCGATGAAGATGCTCACCCCGTCGCCATCCTTGGCCAGTTCCAGAAGGCGGATCAGGTCATTCTTGCGCTCGATATCCTCGAACAGGGTGCGCACCCGCTCGATATCGGCCTGGGCTTCCACCGAATCCAGCAGATGCGACTGGCCGCGCACGATCAGCACCTTGTCGTCGGCGTCGGCGCCGGGCTGGCTCAATGTGGCCAGGCCCTCGGCCACCACCTTGGCGGTAAGGGAATCCAGCATGGCCCGCTCGCTCTCCAGCTCGGCCAATATCTCGGCCCGCGCCGCATCAATGGTGCGTCCGGTCAGCCGGGCATTGAGATAATTGGACGCCTCGGCCAGCGCCGAACCCGGCAGGCCCATGGGCGTATCAATCACCCGGTTTTCCACCTGGCCGTCTTCGCTGACCATGATCACCAGCGCCTTGCCCGGGCCCACCGCCACGAACTCGACATGCTTGAGGGGCGAATCCTGCTTGGCCGTGATCATCAGGCCGGCGCAGCGCGACAGGCCTGCCAGCGACTGGGTGGCCTGGATCAGCAACTCGTCCATCCGCCGGCCCGTCCCGGTCATGCGCGCTTCGATGGCGACGCGCTCGTCCGGGGCCAGCTCGCCGATCTCCAGCAGGCCATCGACGAAAAGCCGAAGCCCCCGCTCGGTCGGCACCCGCCCGGCGCTGGTGTGCGGGGCATATAGCAGGCCCATCATTTCCAGGTCGGCCATGACATTGCGGATCGAGGCCGGGGACAGGGCCACGGGCAGGCGCTGGCTGAGGGTGCGCGAGCCCACCGGCTCGCCGGAGGCCAGGAAGGCTTCCACCAGATGGCGGAAGACCTCGCGCGGACGTTCGCCCAGAGCCAGGCCGGAAAAGGGAGATGCGCGCGAGTCCAAACTTAAACCTTTGACATAAAACGATTTTTAAAGGGAGGCCCCCCTCACATTGGACGCCCGGCGGCAAAAAGGCTAGGTAACCGCCCCATTCCTCAACTTCAAGATATTACACCCCATGCGCCACTCCAACCGCGGGCACGACGCCCTCCGGGCCGTCAGCCTGACCCCCGGCTTTTCCCGCCATGCCGAAGGCTCCTGCCTGGTCAAATTCGGCGACACCCATGTGCTGGTCACCGCCAGCCTGGAAGAAAAAGCCCCGCCCTTCCTCAAAGGTTCCGGCAAGGGCTGGGTCACGGCGGAGTATGGCATGCTGCCGCGCTCCACACATGAACGCATGCGCCGCGAAGCCGCTGCCGGAAAACAGTCGGGCCGCACCCAGGAAATCCAGCGCCTGGTGGGCCGCTCCCTGCGCGCCATCTGTGACCTGACGGCGCTTGGCGAACGCCAGATCGTGATCGACTGCGACGTGCTGCAGGCCGATGGCGGCACCCGCACCGCCGCCATCACCGGGGGCTATGTTGCGCTGGGCCAATGCGCCGCCTTCATGCAGAAGACCGGCATGCTCAAGACGCCGTTGCTGAAAGACCATGTCGCGGCGATTTCCTGCGGCATCGTCAAGGGCGAAGCCATGCTGGACCTGGATTACGACGAAGACTCGACCGCCGAGACGGATGCCAATTTCGTTCTCACCGGCGCGGGCGGGCTGGTGGAAATCCAGGGCACCGCCGAAGGGGCGCCTTTCACCGAAGAGCAATTGACCGCATTGTTGCGCCTGGCGCGCAAGGGCATCACCGAACTGGTGGAGCTGCAGAAAAAGGCGCTGGCGTAATGCGCCTGCCGCGCGGCTCCGTGCTGGTGGTCGCCAGCCACAATCCGGGCAAGGTGCGCGAGATCAAGGCCCTGCTGGGCCCGCACGGCATCGAGCCGGTCAGCGCCGCTTCTCTCAATCTGCCGGAGCCGGAAGAAACAGGCCTCACCTTCCTCGCCAATGCCGAACTGAAGGCGCGCGCCGCCGCCGACGCCAGCCATCATCCGGCGCTGGCCGATGATTCCGGCCTGTGGGTGAATGCGCTGAACGGCGATCCGGGAATTTATTCGGCGCGCTGGGCGGGACCCACCAAGGATTTCCGCATCGCCATGGCTAGAATCGAAAAGGAATTGCGCGAAAAAAGCGCCACGGATTTTTCCGCCAAATTCGTCTGCGCTCTTTCCATCGCCTTGCCGCATGGAGAGATCAAGAGCTTCGAAGGCGAAGTGCATGGCAAGCTGACATTCCCGCCGCGCGGTGTGCAGGGCTTCGGCTACGACCCGATTTTCATTCCCGATGGCTGGGACCAGACATTTGGCGAGATCGACCCGCAAGTGAAGAACGACATGAGCCACCGCGCCATCGCCTTCACCAGGCTGCTGCACAGCGGCATCTTTGCCGAGAGTCTCTGATTTGGCCTTCGGCATTTACGTGCACTGGCCTTTCTGCGCCGCCAAATGTCCCTATTGCGATTTCAACTCCCATGTCCGTGACGGCGGCTTTGACGAAGCCGGCTGGGTGCAGGCCATTGAAAAAGAACTGGACTGGATCGCAGGCGCGCAAGGCGCTGACCGCCCCATCGTGGAAACGATCTTCTTTGGCGGCGGCACGCCGTCCCTGATGCAGGGCAAATCCACCGCCCGCATTCTCGACAGCATTTCCCGCAACTGGCGCATGGCCAATGATGTGGAAATCACGCTGGAAGCCAATCCCGCCAGCGCCGATGCGGCGCGCTTTGCCGATTACAGGGCCGCCGGCGTCAATCGCCTGTCGCTCGGCGTGCAGGCGCTGAATGATGCGGATTTAAAGGCTTTGGGGCGTCTTCACGATGCGCAGGACGCAAAGGATGCGCTGGCGCTGGCGATGAAAAATTTCAGCCGCGTTTCGCTGGATTTGATTTATGCCCGTCCCGATCAAAGCGAGGCGGCATGGCGCGCGGAACTCAAACAGGCGCTGGCGTTCGGCACCGACCATCTTTCGCTTTACCAGCTGACCATCGAGCCGCAAACGCCTTACGCCCTTCTGTATCAAAGCGGCGCGCTGAAAATTCCCGATGAGGATGTCGCGGCGGGGCTTTACGAAGTCACCCAGGAAATGACGGAAGGCGCGGGCCTTCCAGCCTATGAGATTTCCAATCACGCCCGTCCCGGTTCGGAAAGCCGGCACAATCTGATCTATTGGCGTTACGGCGATTATGCCGGGGTTGGTCCGGGCGCGCATGGCCGCGTCATGATCGGTGCAAAGCGCATGGCAACCGCCACCATCCGCCTGCCGGAACGCTGGAGCGATGCCGTCGCAAAAGACGGCAAGGCCTTTACCGATTTCATGGAAATACTGGACGGCGATGCCGCGCGCGAGCATTTGCTGATGAACCTGCGCCTGTCGGAAGGCATGGATCTTGGCGGCTATGAATTGCGCTGGGGCGTGCGGCCCGATGCGGCGCGCATGGCGGCGCTGATGGAACAGGGGCTGCTGACATTGGAGCATGACATCCTGCGCGCCAGCCCGCGCGGACGCCTGCTGCTCAATGCCGTGATTGCAAACCTGCTGAATTAAAATCCTGCCGCCTGGAAAGATGCCGGCGCCGGACTGACGACATGAAAGCCGTCATTCTGGATTTCCAGCACGGCCAGGCCGCGCTCCGACGTGCCGTCGGCGTTAAAGCGGAAAATCCCGTCCACCCCGGCAAAGCCATTGGGGTCCATCAGCGCTTCTTGGGTAAAGCGATGATAAGGCGTGCCGCCCGACAGCAACGCCACCAGCGCCACGGCATCATAGGCCAGCGAGGCCAGTTGCGGCGGATTGGTGCCGAACGTTTCGTGATAGCGCGCCGTGAAAGCGGCGTCGGCCTCGGGCGAGGGCGCAGCGAACCAGCTGCCCAGCAGCATGTCCTCGCGCGCCAGGGTGGAATCGTTCCACTGGCGGGTGCCCAACAGCTTGACCTTTTCCTTGTCCAATCCGCTGAAGCCAAGGCTGGGCGCGATGGCGCGCAGCAGCGCCCCGGCCGACGCAATCATCAGCGCGTCCGCCGGTGTTGTGGCCATCTTTTCGGCAGGCGGGATCACGGCGCTGGAATTGGGCGTAAAGCGCTCTACATCCAGGGTGTTGCCGCCAGCCGCTTTCACCGACTGGGAAAAGCTTTCGGCAATCACATCGCCATAGGGATTCTGCGGCACCAGGGCGGCGAAATCGCGATGCCCCTGGGATGCGGCATAGGCCACCACCCGCTTCACTTCGCTCTGGGGCATGAAGGACAGAAGATAGACGCCCTTGCCCGCCACTGATTTTTCGGTGGAGAAAGCCAGCACCGGCACGCCGCGGTCCCTGGCGATGGGCGCCACGGCGCCGACATTGGCGCCGAACAGGGGCCCCACGATGATCTCGGCGCCCTGCGCCAGCAGCTTGTTGGCGGCGGCCGCCGCATCCTCGGGCCGGTTGCCCTCATCGGCGGTCATCAGAAGAATGTTCGGATTCTTGGCGTCATAAAGCGCCAGCTGCGCCGCTTTCATCATGGCCGCGGCCAGCGCCTTGGTGGCCGGGGTGCTGTTGCCGGTGGGCAGGATCACGCCCACCCGCACGGGGGTCTGGCCCGGGGGCAGGTTGGGCAGGCGCAGGAACTGGGGCGAATCGCTGAGCAGGGGGTGGCCGGCCACCGGGGGCGGCGGCGCGGCAACCACCACGGGCGGCGGAGGCGGCGGGGGCGGGGGCGCGACGCAGGAAGCAAGACCGGCTATGCCGAAGGCCAGCGCAATGGCACAAAGACGCAATGAAAAGCGCTGCGAAACAATCAAAGACATCAAAGATTCCCTTGTCCGGGGAGCGTAAGGCGTTGGCCGCTCCCGGTAAACAGATTCACGGTAAAACCCAACTTTTGGGCGATTTGGCGGCAGGCTTGTATGTGGTGGCCACACCCATCGGCCATTCGCGCGATGTCAGCCTGCGGGCGCTGGAAGTCCTGGCGGGGGTGGAACAGATCGCCGCCGAGGACACCCGCGTCATCTCCAAATTGCTCACCATCCATGGAATCACCAACAGCCTGACGCCCTATAATGACCATAACGCGGCAGAAGCGCGTCCGCGCCTTTTGGCAAAACTGAAAAATGGCGAGCGCATCGCCCTGGTCAGCGATGCCGGCACGCCCCTGGTTTCCGATCCCGGCTTCAAGCTGGTGCGCGAAGCCATTGCAGCCGGCATCCCGGTGCATGCGGTGCCGGGCGCCAGCGCCTTGCTGGCGGGCCTCACCGTGTCGGGCCTGCCCTCGGACCGTTTCCTGTTCGCCGGCTTTCTGTCTTCCAAAAGCGGCGAGCGCAAAAGCGCGCTGGCGGAATTGAAACCGCTGCAGGCAACTTTGGTATTTTTTGAATCGGCCCAGCGCCTGGCCGACAGCTTGGGGGACATGGAAAAAGTGTTGGGCCTGCGCACCGCCTGCGTGGCGCGGGAACTCACCAAAATGCATGAAGAGGTGCGGCGCGGCACACTCGCCGAGCTGGCGGCGCATTATGCCAAAGCCGATACGCCAAAAGGCGAGGTGACATTATTGGTCGGCCCGCCGCACAAACCCGAACTCGACTATGGCAAGATCGACGCGGCGCTGGATGCGGCCCTGCCTTTCATGCCGCTCAAGGCAGCCGCAGACATGATCGCAAGCCTGCTGGACATGCCGCGCAAGGAAATTTATGCCCGCGGGCTCGAAAAGAAAAATGACCAGCCGTGAGGCCGCGCAAAAGCGCGGCCATCGCGGCGAGGCGCTGGCGGCGCTGCTGCTGCGGCTCAAGGGCCATCGCATCCTGGGACGGCGCATCAAGACCCATGCCGGCGAGATTGACCTGGTCGCCCTGCCGCTTTTCGGGCCGGTCTGTTTTGTCGAGGTCAAGGCCCGCGCCGATGCCCGCAATGCCGCGGATTCGGTGGCTCCGGCGCATCGGACTCGCATTGCCCGGGCGGCGTCATTATATCTCGCCAGCCGCCCGGCTCTGGCCCGGCGGGGCATGCGCTTTGATATTATCGCGGTTGCGGGATCGCCCGGTCTTTTTGGTGTAAGACATTTCAAGGATGTATGGCGAGCCGATGATTAGAAAGATTCGTTCATGGCGCTGACCGTCGCAATCCAGATGGACCCGATCGAGAAAATCGATATCGGCGGCGATTCCACATTTGCCTTGGCGCTGGAAGCCCAGAAGCGCGGGCATGGCCTGTTATATTATGGTCCGCGCGACCTGACCTTCCGCGAAAACAAGGTGACGGCGCGGGTGCGGCCTTTGAATGTGCGCGCCGTGCGCGGCGATCATTTCGCGGTGGGCGAGGAATTTGTCTACGACCTGTCGGCGGCCGATGTGGTCTTGATGCGCCAGGACCCGCCCTTCGACATGGCCTACATCACCGCCACGCATATTCTGGAACGCATCCATCCCAGGACGCTGGTGGTGAATGATCCGGCGCAAGTGCGCAACGCCCCGGAAAAACTCTTTGTCACCGAATTTGCCGATTTCATTCCCCCCACCCTGATCACCAGCGATGGCCGCGCCATCCGCGAATTTCGGGATGAGCACAAGGACATTATTTTGAAGCCGCTCTACGGCAATGGCGGCGCAGGCGTGTTCCGGGTGCGGCCCGACGATGAAAATCTTGGCTCCCTGCTGGAGATGTTCACCGCTTTCTATCGCGAGCCTGTCATCGTCCAGCGCTATCTTCCCGAGGTGCGCAAGGGCGACAAGCGCATCATCCTGGTGGACGGCGAGTTTGCCGGCGCCATCAACCGCGTTCCCGCCACGGGGGAGGCGCGTTCCAACATGCATGTCGGCGGCCGGCCGGAAAAGACGGAACTTTCAAAACGCGAGCGTGACATCTGCGCCGCCATCGGTCCCGAACTGAAACGCCGCGGCCTGATTTTCACAGGCATTGACGTGATAGGCGACTATATGACCGAGATAAACGTTACCTCTCCGACAGGAATCCATGAAGTGGCGCGTTTCGGCGGCGCTGATATCGCGGCCCTGGTGTGGGACGCTATTGAGAGGCGCAAATCATGATTACGGTCCGGCGGTCCGGCGACCGCGGTTACAACAAGATCGACTGGCTGGAATCGCGCCATACCTTTTCGTTCGGCGAATATTACGATCCCGCCTTTGAGAGCTTCGGGCCGCTGCGCGTCATCAACGAAGACTGGATCAAGGGTGGCGCCGGCTTTCCGCCCCATCCGCACCGCGACATGGAAATCGTCACCTACATCATTGACGGGGCGATTTCGCACAAGGATTCCACCGGCGGCGGCGGCACCATCCGGCCTGGCGAAATCCAGCGCATGAGCGCGGGCAGCGGCATCGTCCATGCCGAATTCAATGCCAGCCCCACCGAAGTCTGCCACCTGCTGCAAATCTGGATCATGCCGTCCAGGAACGGCATCGCGCCCGGCTATGAGCAGAAAAAAATCGCGCCCGGGTCCATGGAAAATCATTTCGCCCGCATCGCCGGCCCTGACCCGCAAGCAAACGAAGTGCGCCTGGTGCAGGATGCCGAAATCTGGGTTGCCAAGCTGGATGAGAGCAATGAGGCCGTCCACAATCTGCGCCCCGGCCGCAAGGCCTGGCTGCAGGTGGTCAAGGGCGATGTCAGCGTGGGCGAAGAAAAACTGAAAGCCGGCGACGCCGCCGCCCTGACCGACATGACACAGATCCAGGTGCGGTCGCGTGCGCCCAGCGAAGTTCTGCTGTTCGACCTGGCCTAGAGGAACGGATCCCGGTTCAAGCCCGGGACGGCAACGCTATTGCGCCGTCACTTGGTCAAGCCAAAACGGCTCTTGTAGCGCGCGTCAATGCCTGACAGCGGGAAATAAATGAACACGTCGGTGGTGTCGAACTGCCGGTCGATCACCGCGCCCTCGCCGATGCAGCAGCCGGCGCGCACATAACCCTTGAGCAGCGGCGGCAGGCTGCGCAGCCCGTCGCGCGCCACGATATCGTCCTTGGCCATGCGGTTCATGTCCACGAACAGTTCGGGCCGCGCCCTGACGCGCAGATTTTCCGGCATGGCGTGGAAATGATGCAGGTAGGAAAGCGGCAGCGCCATGGCGCTGACATCGGTGCCCGGCAGCGATGCGCAGCCGAACATCAGGTCGATGTCAAAGCGCGCGACATAGGCCATCAGCCCTTTCCACAAAAGCTGCATGCTGCCCGGATGGCTGCGATAGCTTTTCAGCACGCAGGAACGCCCCAGCTCCAGGGATTTGGTTTCGGGCGGCAGGCCCTTCAGCATGGGCTCTAAGTCATATTCGCTGGAGGTATAAAAGCCGCCGGCGCGCATCGCGTCATGTTCGCGCGTCAACCGATAGGTGCCCACCACCAAAGGCTGGCCGTCATCGCCCAGCGTGTCGCGGTCCACCACCAGCAGGTGGTCGCAGACATCGTCATATTTGTCGAAATCGCGCCTGGCCTCGCGCATCTGGGGCGAGGGGATGGCGCTCATCTCTTCATAGAAAACCTGGTAGCGCAGGCGCTGCGCCTGCTCGACTTCATGCTCGGTCTCGGCCAGGCGCACTTCCAGCGCGCCGGAAGCGGCCAGAACCGGCCATTGCTCCAGACGGCCTTCGAAAGGTCCGGCTTCGTAAATATTGACCAAGTGAAAGTCCTTCAGGCACTTGTCGAGGGGCGCTTCTACGCCTCAGGCTTAAGCCCTTCGTGCGACAGTTTGGCAATTTTACCGCAAGGCGGGCTGCTGGGCAATCAATTGTGACAATGCTCCCGAAAGCGGCTGTTTACCGCCTTAAATTGGCCGTTGGCCGGAACCCTTCTCCTTACCCGCCGTGCCGATGGAGGCGTCAATCAGTCCCGCCCGCATCATCAGCCAGAACAGTAGGATGCCCGGGACGGCGGCCAGCGTGGTGAGCAGATAGAAATTTGCATAGCCCATGGATTCCACAAGCGCCCCTGCCGTGGTGCCTGTCAGGATCCGTCCGAACACGCTGGCGGCGGCTGAGATCAGGGCATATTGCGAAGCGGTGAAGCGCAGATCCGTCAGGGCGGAGAAATATGCCACCACCGTTACGCCGCCGATGCCACTGGCAAAATTCTCAAACCCGATAGAAGCCGCCATGCCCCAATTGGAATGTCCAACATGGGCCAGCACTGCGAAACTGAAATTGGAAACGCCCATCAGGATCAGGCTGATCAGTACAGAACGCTTCATCCCTAGCCGCGCATAGAGAACGCCACCCACGAAAATGCCGATCAGGTAGGCCCAGAAGCCGACACCGACGTCGAAGACGGCGATTTCGTCATTGGTGAAGCCCAGATCGTTGAATAACAGCCGTACCGTCAACTGGCCCAGCGTATCGCCAATCTTGTGCAGCAGAATAAACAGCAGCACCAGGAAAGCGCCGCGGCGCATGAAAAATTCCACAAATGGGCCATAGATCGCCTTCACGGCCGCGCCCACGCCCTTTGTCTGCGAAATGGGATGGTGGCGCTTGGGCTCACCCATGATCAGGCCGACCAACATTGCAGGTAGCGCCAGGCTCGCGCACGCTAGGTAAGCAACAGACCAGCCGACGCGTGACGCCAGCACCAGGGCGATTGCGCCCGCCGCCACCGAGCCGATGCGCCAGCCATATTGCGTCATGCCCGATCCCACGCCCATCTGGTCGGGCCTGAGGATTTCGATGCGATAGGCGTCAATCACAATATCGAAGGTCGCGCCTGCAATGCCCACCAGCACGGCGGCGTAAGCGGTCTGGATCAGACTGGTGGTGGGATCTACCAGCGCCAGGTTGGCGACAGCAGCCATCACCAGCACGCCGGCCAGCACCAGCCATGATACACGCTGGCCCAGTTTTCCCAGCACGGGAATGCGCGCGCCGTCGACCAGCCAAGCCCAGAGGAATTTGAGATTGTAGGCAAGAAAGGCCAGCGCGAAGGCGGTGACGCTTTTCTTGCTGATGCCATCCTGCGCCAGCCTTGTGGTCAGGGTGGCGCCGATCATCGCATAGGGAAAGCCGGAAGAGACGCCCAGGAAGAAGGCTGCAATTGGCTCCTTCTCAATGTAAGGCTTTACGCCATCGAGCCATGTCCGTGATGCGACCGCCATGCTTCGTCCCCCAAACCTCGGCGAACGGAAAGCTATAGGAATTCTAGAGGTTGCCTAGCCCTGTCAGGCGGCGGCGGTCTGCAAGCCGTCTTCATTGGGAAAGAGCATCAGGAACATTTCTTCCAGCTCGGCGGGGTCCACCGGCTTGGTCAAAAAGCCGTCCATGCCGGCTTCCTGGCAGGCACGCTTGCCGGTTTCCAGCGCGTCGGCGGTGAGCGCCACGATGGGGGTGCGGGCGCGGCCTTGTGCCTGCTCATTGGCGCGAATGGCGCGGGCCGCATCAATGCCGTCCATGCCCGGCATGTGGATATCGGTCAGCAGCAGGTCGAAGCGTTCTTCTTCCATGGCGGCCACGGCGGCGGTGCCGGTGGTGACTTCCCTCGTGCTGTGGCCGCGCCGGCGCAGCAATTCGCGGATGAGCAGCGCGTTGACGGGATTGTCCTCGGCCAGAAGGATGCGAAGGCCGTTGCCGGCCTGCGGTGCAGCGACAGCCGGTGCCTCGACCCTGGGTTCGGGCTCCAGCATCGGGGGCTCATAATAGGCACGCTCATAGGGCGAGGGCTCATAAGGCGCAGGCGGCGCCGCTTCAATCGCCGCTTCCAGCACCGGCGGCGTCGCGAATTCATGCTCGGCATCCGGCGCCTGGGGTTTGCCATGCGCCTGCATGCAGATCAGCAGCCGTTCCAGCAGGGAGACTTCGCGCACCGGCTTGACCAGGTAGCCGGCAAAGCCCATCGCCTTGAGGGCGTCCAGCTTGCCGCGTGCCGCCGGTGTCAGCAGCACCAGGGCCGGAATATTGAATTGCGGCTGGATGAAGGGAACAGGTTCGGCCTCGGTGCCAGCGTCGATCAGCATGGCGTCGATGCGTCCGCTGGGCGCCAGGTGGTTGAAATTGATCGCCTCGCCGCCCGCCGCCTCGACCTGGTAGGTCAGCCCGTCGCGCAGCGGCTTGTTGCGGGTGACGATGGCGATGCGTTTTCCGTCCAGCGGCTTTTGCTGTTCCGGCGCCAGTTCGGCCACGATGGCGGGCAAAGTGAACCAGAAGGACGAGCCGCCATCGTCCACCGCCTCCAGCCCGATCTCGCCGCCCATCGCCTCGACCAGGCGCTTGGAAATGGCCAGCCCCAGGCCCGAACCGCCGAACTTGCGCGCATGGCTGGAATCGGCCTGCACGAATTCCTGGAAAATATCCTGGCGTTTTTGCACCGGCACGCCCACGCCGGTATCGCGCACTTCGACGCGCAGGAAATTGCGGCTTTGACCATCGGCCATTTTCACTTCGACGCAGATGCCGCCTTTTTCCGTGAATTTCACGGCATTGCCGATCAGGTTGGTCAACACCTGGCGGAAGCGCACTTCATCGGCGCGGATGATGCGCGGAACATCGCCGGCCACCATGGTGGCGATCTCGATGCTCTTGGCATGGGCGCGCGGCCCCAGCAGTTCCGACACGCCGTTGAGCAGGGTGCGGATTTCCACTTCGTCTTCGTCCAGCGTCAAGGTGCCGGATTCGATCTTGGAAAAATCCAGGATGTCGCCGATCAAGGTGAGCAGCGCTTCACCCGACTGGGTGATGGCTTCGGCATAGGTGCGCTGGTCGGCGCGCAGGTCGGTTTCCAGCAGCAGCCGTCCCATGCCCAGCACGCCATTCATGGGCGTGCGGATTTCATGGCTCATGGTGGCCAGAAAGCCGGACTTGGCGCGTGACGCGGCCTCGGCATTGTCGCGCGCTTCGGTCAGCGCATCTTCCAGCGCCTTGCGCTCGGTGATGTCGCGGCCGACGCTTTGCACTTCGACCAGGCGGCCATAGCCGTCGCGGATGGCATAGTCCTCCCAGGCGATCCAGCGATAGCCATAGGGCGTCCTGACATGCTGGTCATAGCGGGCGCGGCCCCGGCCCTGCTCCAGCGCGGCGAAGCTGCCGAACAAGGGCGCCCTGCTTTCGGGATGCAATTCGGGCGCGAAGGGATAGCCGATGGCCCGCTTGGGATCGAGGCCGAAAATCTTGAAGAAGCCTTCATTGGCGTATGTCAGGCGGCTGGAGGAATCGCTGCGGAAAATCGCGTCACCCTGCGCATCCACCAACCCCTTGTAGCGAAGCTCGCTCTGGTAGAGCCGCGCATTCATCGCCGCAGCGTTGCGCAAGCTGGCTTCCAGCCTGGCACCGCTGGCGCGCAGTTCGGCGGTCTGCTTTTCCAGCAGCTCGCGCTTCTCGCGGCTGGTCAGGGCGTTGTTGATCAGGAAGGCCAGGGCAATGGTGAGCAGCGCGCCGAAGCTGGCGGGCGACACGATGGTGAGCTGGCCCAGAAGCACGATATCGGCCAGCGCCGCGACGAGCATCAAGCCCGCCAGCACGCCAAATACGACCCGGATGACCCTTGCGATGGTCAAGCGACTGAAATTCCCTTGTGTTTGGCCCTGAGTGTGGCCCCGGACCCCATAAAAAAGCCTGAAGTTCCCCGGCCAGGGCTGCGGCTGCACCGCCGCAGGCCGCAAAAACGAAAGAAAACTCATAATAATCAAATGCTTACGGGCGCACTTGGGCCGCCTGATTCGGCGTCACAAAAGCTTTGCAAAACTGTGATGTTCGTGGCGCGGGAGCATTGTGAATTGGCGCCGCCTGCCAACGGACTTCCCCCACAAAATGGCCGATATCGCCTTGAGAGACGAAACCAGCAGCGACGCCCGGCTATTGGCCGACAGGGCCCAAACTACGCGCCGCGCCAGCGCGGGGGACAAGCGTTTTCATTTTCTCACCTGGCTGGCCGCCGCCTTGCTGCTGCTGCTGTTTGCCGGGGTGATCATCTCCCTGGTCATCGGCTCCATTCCTGCCGTCAGGGAATTTGGCTGGAGCTTCTTGACCACCGAGCGCTGGAGCCCCTCGCGCGAACGCTTCGGCGCGCTGGCCTCCATTTATGGCACCCTGGTCACCTCGCTGCTGGCGATGCTGGTGGCCGTGCCGGTGGGCATCGGCATCGCCATATTCCTCACCGAGCTTTGCCCGCGCTTCTTGCGCAGGCCCATCGGCATCGCCATCGAACTTCTGGCAGGCATTCCCTCCATCATTTACGGAATCTGGGGCCTGTTCGTGTTCGCGCCCTGGTTCCAGGAACATGTCCAGCTGCCAGTGATCGATTCCCTGGTGGATGTGCCGGTCCTGGGCTCGCTCTTCGGCGGCACGCCTTACGGCATCGGCATCATCACGGCCGGCCTGATCCTGTCCATCATGATCCTGCCTTTCATTTCGGCGGTGACGCGCGACGTATTCGAAACCGTGCCCGCCATGCTCAAGGAAGCCACTTACGGACTTGGCTGCACCACATGGGAAGTGATGTGGCGCGTGGTGCTTCCCTATGCGCGCTCCGGCGTGGTGGGCGGGGCGATGCTGGCGCTGGGCCGGGCGCTGGGCGAAACCATGGCCGTCACCTTTGTCATCGGCAACGCCCATCGCATCGCGCCGTCCCTGTTTGCGCCGGGCACCACCATCTCGGCCACCATCGCCAATGAATTCGCGGAAGCCACCAGCGAGATCTACACCTCGTCGCTGATTTACCTGGGCCTGATCCTGTTCTTCATAACTTTCATCGTGCTTGCCAGCGCCCAGCTGATGCTGCGTTCTCTCGAACAGCGGGCGGGGAAATAACATGGTCATCAACCCCGTGCTCTATGCCCGCCGCAGAGCCGCCAACGCCATCTTCATCGCGCTTTCCATTTCCGCGGCAATTTTCGGCCTGATCTGGCTGGGCTTTATCCTGGGCGCGCTGCTCAAGGACGGCGTCGCCGCCCTCTCGCCCACTTTGTTTACCGAAGCCACGCCGCCGCCCGGATCGGAAGGCGGTCTTTCCAACGCCATCCTGGGCAGCGTGATGATGAGCCTGGTCGCGGTGATCGTGGGCACACCCATCGGCGTCTTTGCCGCCACCTACCTGGCCGAATATGGCAAGCATACCCGCTTCGCCTTTGTCGTGCGTTTCGTGAATGACATCTTGCTCAGCGCGCCCTCCATCGTCACCGGCCTGTTCATCTATGAAATGCTGGTCAAGCCAATGGGCCACTTCTCGGCCTGGGCGGGCGCGGCGGCGCTGACCGTGATCGTCATTCCCGTTGTGGTGCGCACAACCGAGAACATGCTGCTGCTGGTGCCCAACGGCCTGCGCGAAGCCGCCAGCGCGCTGGGCGCGCCCACCAGCTACCTGATCCGCCGCGTCACCTGGAAAGCGGCGCAGGCCGGCATCGTCACCGGCGTTCTGCTGGCGGTGGCGCGCATCTCGGGCGAAACCGCGCCCTTGCTGTTCACCGCGCTCAACAACCAGTTCATGACCACCAATTTCAACGGCCCGATGGCCTCGCTGCCGACCGTGATCTACCAGTATGCGCTATCGCCCTATGAAGACTGGCACCGCCTGGCCTGGGCCGCGGCGCTTCTGGTCACCGCCACGGTGCTGACCCTTTCCATCCTTGCGCGCATGCTTGAAAACAAACAACGGAACTGATCCATGGACATGCCGGCCAACATCAAAACCAAGGTTGAGATCAAGGATTTGTCCTTCTTCTATGGTGCGTCCAAGGCGCTAAAGAATATTTCGCTGCCGCTGTATGACCGCAAGGTGACGGCCTTTATCGGCCCGTCCGGCTGCGGCAAGTCCACCTTGCTGCGCGCCATCAATCGCATCTACGAGCTCTATCCTGGCCAGCACGCCGAAGGCGAGATCCTGATGGATGGCGAGAACACCCTCAAGGTCAAGGACCTCAACCTGCTGCGCGCGCGCATCGGCATGGTGTTCCAGAAGCCCACGCCGTTCCCCATGACCATCTACGACAATGTCGCCTTCGGCATAAAGCTGTACGAGAATCTGCCGCGCTCGGAACTGGATGGCCGCATCGAGGATGCGCTGACGCGCGCCGCGCTGTGGGGCGAAGTGAAGGACAAGCTGAACGCTTCGGGCCTCTCGCTGTCCGGCGGCCAGCAGCAGCGCCTGTGCATCGCCCGCACCGTGGCAACGCGCCCGGAAGTGATCTTGCTGGATGAGCCCTGCTCGGCGCTCGATCCGATTTCCACCGCCAAGATCGAGGAACTGATCGACGAACTCTCGGCCGATTACACCATCGTGATCGTCACCCACAATATGCAGCAGGCCTCGCGCGCCAGCGACTACACCGCCTTCATGTATCTGGGCGAGCTGGTCGAGTATGGCGCCACGGAAAAAATCTTCACCGCGCCGGACAATAAAAGAACCGAGCAGTATATTACCGGAAGATTTGGCTAAGAGTGCCGCGTAAGGCGCGAGCAATTCTGCGGCCTGGGCACGCGCGACGCACCCAGGACGCAGAAGGCCCGCGCCAGACTGTTTTGCCCTAAGCCTTGCGGCCGGCCAGAATCAGGCCAACGCCCGCCAGCACAATCACGATGCCGGCAGCGGTGGGAATCCACACGGTGTGTTGTTCCTGGGAATTGATTTCCAGGGGACCGGCCTTCAGGACCGGCTTGGTTTCGGTGAAGGAAAAATGGCCGAACAGCAATGCGCCCACGCCAATGGCGATCAAAACAGCGCCCAAAATGCCCATATTTTTCATGATTGATCTCCCGTTATCGGGGAATAAACGGAACTCCGGAACAAAAGTTCCCGGCCATTGGCCTATCCGATACAGAGCGCCTACGGTGGCGCAATGGATGACGACACGCTGCACCAGGCCGTGGACAAGATGATCAAGCTGCATGGCGGCCAGGCCATGTCGGTTTCCGCCCTCAAGGCCGAAGACATGCTGGCCAAGGGCAATATCGAAGGATTCTACGCCTGGAACAGGATTTGCGCGGCGATCACCGATATCGAGCGCAAGGCCCGGCCGCCCGCGCCCTAACCCGCGATACTGGTGAGCCGCCGGTAGGACAGCGCTTCGGCCACATGCGGCCGCGCCACATTTTCCGCCCCCGCCAGGTCAGCAATGGTGCGCGCCACCCGCAGCACCCGGTGATAACCGCGCGCCGACAATTTCATGCGCTCCGAGGCTTCAGCCAGCAGCTTGGCGCCCGCGCTATCTGGCGTCGCCACCGCATCCAGCAATTCGCCTTCCGCTTCCGCATTGGTGCGAATGGGATGGTCCTTGAACCTTTCGCGCTGGATGGCGCGCGCCCTGGCCACGCGCGCCGCCACCTCGGCATTGCCTTCAGCGGGCGGCGGCAGGCTCAGATCGCTGGCGCTCACGGCCGCGACCTCGACATGCAAATCAATGCGGTCGAACAGCGGACCGGAAATGCGGCTCTGGTAATCGTTGCCGCATTTGGGGGCGCGGCCGCAGCCTTGCGCCGGATCGCTGAGATAGCCGCAGCGGCAGGGGTTCATCGCTGCCACCAGCTGGAAGCGCGCCGGATAGCGCACATGCGCATTGGCCCGCGCCACCACCGCCTCGCCGCTTTCAATCGGCTGGCGCAACGACTCCAGCACGCCGCGCTGGAATTCGGGAAGCTCGTCCAGGAACAGCACGCCCAGATGGGCCAGCGAAACTTCGCCCGGCCTGACACGAAGGCCGCCTCCCACCAGCGCCGCCATGGAAGCGCTGTGATGCGGATTGCGGAAAGGCCGCGCCTTGCTGATGGCGCCGTCGGCCAATTCGCCGGCCAGGCTTTTCACCATGGAAATTTCCAGCGCCTCGCGCGCATCCAGCGGCGGCAGGATGCCCGGCAGGCGCTGCGCCAGCATGGATTTGCCCGCGCCGGGCGGGCCGATCATCAAGAGATTATGGCCGCCCGCGGCAGCAATCTCCAGCGCGCGCTTGGCGGATTCCTGCCCCTTCACATCCTTCAAGTCCGGCACGGCGCGCGTGTCCTGCGCCAGCTTGGCCGAAGGCGGCGACAAGACCTGTGTGCCTTTCATGTGATTGACCAGCGCGATCAGCGAGGGCGTCGCCAATATTTCCATTTCGCCCGCCCAGGCCGCTTCCGGTCCGTTACCCGCCGGACAGATGAGGCCGCGACCCGCGGACGATGCCGCCAGCGCCGCCGGCAGCACGCCCGCCACTGGCGTCACGGCGGCATCGAGCGACAATTCTCCCAGCGCGACATAATTTTCCATTTCGCTGGCGGGAAGCACGCCCATCGCCGCCAAAAGCCCCAGCGCAATGGGCAGGTCATAATGCGATCCTTCCTTGGGCAGGTCGGCCGGCGCCAGGTTGACGGTGATGCGCTTGAAGGGCAGCGCCAGTCCGATGGCGCTGAGCGCGGCGCGCACCCGCTCCTTGCTCTCGGCCACCGCCTTGTCGGCCAGCCCCACAATGTTGAACTGGCCGCCGCCGGATTCGCCCACATGCACCTGCACGTCCACATCGCGCGCTTCTATTCCCTGGAACGCGACGGTGTAGATATGCGCAACGGTCATGGGCAGCTCAACGGCGTTTGGAGAAAGTCCGGCTGATCGAGCGAAACACAAGCCAACCTGCCAGCGTCAACAGCAAGGCGATGATGAAGGCGAACTTGATCACCAGCCCCAGCAGCTTGAGGACGAACAGGGCGATCACGCCCACGATCGCGGCGGCCACAAGTTCAAAGGTGGAAATTTTCATCGCCGCTCCCCAACGCGGAAGAGACTAGGGCTTGGCAAAGGGATCGCGCAAGCCGCCCATTCTTGCCTTTGCAGCTTCCACGCCGATGGCCCCGCCAAGGCCAAAGGCGGGCATGTTGGAATAGATATTCTCGGCATTTTCCGGGGTCACCAGATAGGTTTCATGCCAGATGCCGACCGCCTTGTTGTCCTTGAACTTGCGGTTGAAGGCGGCCCAGGCGGGAAAATGCTGTCCGTCCCGGTCATGGGCATAGGCGAACAGCTTTTCCATCGAATCCCAATATTGCAGGGAAAGCGCGATGCGGCCGGAGAGAAAATTGCGCTGCCACAACAGGCCTGCTTCCGGCTTGCGCCTCAGTTCGGCCTGCATGCGCGGCATGGCCATCGCCACGGGTCCCCATTTGCTTAACGCAAACAGGTTGTTGATGCGCATGCCGATCAGGAACAGCGCATAGCTTTTGCGGGGAATTGCGTTCTGACGCCCGGGAATGATCGCCATGCGGCGATCATGCACTACTCCGGCGCGACCGTCACCTTGATGCCGTCAGTCTCGGCGCTGCAGATCACCTGGCAGCTCAGGCGCGAGGAGCCCGGCTCCACCGCCAGCGCCATGTCCAGCATGTCGATTTCGGCTTCCGAGGGTTCGGGCAGTTTTTCGTACCAGCCGTCCGTGACATAGACATGGCAGGTGGCACAGGCACAGGCGCCGCCGCATTCCGCCGCCACGCCCAGGCCGCCGTCGCGCAAAATTTCCATCACGCTCCAGCCGTCGCGGCCTTCGAGTTCATGGACTTTGCCTTCGCGATTCTTGGCGATGATCTTCATCAGGAAACTCCCAGCTTCTTCTGCAGGTTGGACGACGAGGTTGTGTACTGGAAGCGCAGCTTCTCGTTCGGCCTGGCAATGTGGAACGCAGCTTGCGACATCAAGGCAGCCTCGTGGAAGCCCGACAATATCAGCTTGAGCTTGCCGGCATAGGTGTTGATGTCGCCGATGGCGAAAATTCCGGGCGTCTGGCTTTCAAAGCGCGCCGTGTCCACGGGAATCAGGTTTTCATTCAGGTTGATGCCGAATTCGGCGATCGGCCCCAGCTTGATGGTGAGCCCGAAGAACGGCAGGAAGGCATCGGTTTCATGGTGCCACTCATTCTTGTCGGCGCCCGACAGGGTCACACCGGTAAGCTTGCCCGGCTCGCCATGCACCGCCTTGACGGATGCGACATGGAATTTGACTTTGCCTTCCTTCTCCAGCTTGCGCATCTGGTTGACGCTGTGCGCCGCGGCGCGGAACCCGTCGCGGTGATGCACCAGGGTGAGCGACTTGGCCAGCGGCGCCAGGTTGATAACCCAGTCCAGCGCGCTGTCGCCGCCGCCGGCGATCAGGATATTCTTGTCGCGGAAGCTGTCCATCTTGCGCACCGCGTAATGCACGCCGACGCCGTCGCCGGCATTTTCGAATTGCTCGATGCCGGGAACCGGCGGACGCTTGGGCTGGAAGCTGCCGGCGCCCGCCGCGATCACCACCACAGGCGCGATGATCTCGGTGCCGGCATCGGTCTTGAGCTTCCAGCGGCCGTCGGGAAGCTTTTCCAGGCCGGTGGCCATTTCGCTGAAATGGAATTGCGGATTGAACGGCTTGATCTGCTCCAGCAGCTTGTTCACCAGCTCCTGGCCGGTGACGATGGGCAGGCCGGGAATGTCGTAGATCGGCTTTTCCGGATAGAGCTCGGTGCATTGGCCGCCGGGGCGATCCAGGATGTCCACCAGATGGCACTTCAGGTCCAGCAGGCCCAGTTCAAACACGGCGAACAACCCGATCGGGCCGGCGCCAATGATGACAACATCGGTTTCAATCGCACTCATGCTCGGGTATTCCACACCTAACTTCATGTAATCGCTGGAAAAGCGTCGTTCTTATATGTAAAAATGGGCAGCGCAACAACCCCTGTCCGCCGGGTCCCTGTAATGCAAAATGACGCGATCAAACCGCCGGAAGCCTACGGTTCCATGGAGGAATTGCGCCTGGCGATCGACACGCTGGATGCCAGGCTGGTGGAGCTGCTGGCGGTGCGCCAGGCCTATATCGAGCGGGCGGCGCAATTGAAAACGGGCCGCGACCAGGTGCGCGATCCTGCCCGCATTGAGGATGTGGTGCAAAAAGTGATCGTGGCGGCGAAAGAGGCGGGACTTAGTCCCGCCATTGCCGAGCCGGTCTGGCGCACGCTGATCGAAGCCAGCATCGCGCATGAATTCGAGAAATTCGATTTAAGGGATCAGGCCGCCAGGTAGGTCTGGATAAAGCCGCGCACATTCCGGGCTTCATTTTCCAGGACTGAAATCGCCGCCTTGGCTTTTTCCGCATTGGCCGGATGAACCGGCTCCGCCGCTGCCGCCGCTTCGCCCATTTCAAAAGCGCCCACGCTGCGCCCCGCGCCCTTGATGGTATGGGTGATTTCGCGCCAGCGCTTGATGTCGCGCACGGCCAGAAGTTCGTTGAGCTGGCCCACCATGTCGGTGACCTGGGAATCGAACAGCCGCAGGATCTCCGCGTTGAGCGCGCGTTCGCCGCCGGTGTAGCGGGCCAGATGCTCAAGATCGATCGGATGGGGCACGATGTTTTTTTCCGGTTGTTCGAACCCCCACAGTGTCCGCCCAACGCCGCTAAAGTGGCGTTAATGAAGCCGCGCCTTCCCGCCTCCTCATATTTACCATAGAGTTGGTGTCCAAAGGCGTCTGATGATCAGGAATTTTGAGAAAAATCAACAGCTTATGCCAGCGCCGGCCAATATTGCCGACGAGGGGGACGCACGTCCCGCGCCCCGCCTGGCGCCGCCTGCGCCCTCCCGGTTCCCTGCCACCGCCCTGGCCTTCGCCGGGGTGCTGTCGGCCTTCTGGATCGGCGTCTGGGGCGCTTATCTGTGGGGCTATTTCGGACCTGGGGGTCTTGCCGCGCTGGACTTGCAGCAGGTCGCGCTGTTCGCCGGCGCCATGGTCCTGCCGCCCTTTCTCTTTGTCGCCATCGCCGCCGCCTTTGGCCGCGCCAGCCAGATGGGCCACACGGCCATGGCATTGCAGGCCGCCGCCGAACAGCTTTTCACCGCTGATGAAAGTGTCGCGCGCAGCGCCGCCAGGCTGGGCCGCGCCGTGCGGCGCGAACTCGACGCCTTGAATGTGGGTCTTGATGGGGCCTTCTCGCGCTTGCGGGCCCTGGAAACATCCTTGGAAAGCCAGGTCGCCGCTTTGGACGAAGCGGGCGCGCGCGCTGCGGTCCGCGCCGAAGCGATTGCCGCGCGCCTGTCGCAGGAAAGCCAGCGCCTTGAGACGCTGGGTGACCAACTGACGGACTCTGCCAACCGCGCCTCGGAAACCGTGGCGGGACGCACCGCGCAATTGCGCGCCAGCATCGAGAGCGCCGAAGGCGGATTGAAAATGGCGACCCAGGCGCTGGATGTGCAGGCGGCGGGCTTTCGCGCCGCGGCCACGGCGGCGGCGGATGCGCCCCATGAAGCGGCGGTTGAACTGGACAACCAGGCCAAGAAAATCGAACAGGTTTCGGACGCCGCCCTGGCGCGCGCCGAATTTGTCCTGGCGCGGCAGGAAAAGCATCGCATCCAGATGAATGAAATGCTGGCCCGGCTGAAGGAAGACAGCGCCACCTTTGAAAGCGCCCAGGCGCAGCAGCGCACCGGCATGGAGCAGGCCATCGGTTCGCTGGGCGGCGAAGCCAAGCGCTTCGAAATGTTCACCGGCGACGCCGAGCGCCATCTCGAACTGATCATGGCCAATGCCGCCAGCCGCGCCAGCCAGCTCACCGCCGCCTTCTCGCGCGAAGCCGAAAGACTGAAGGATTCCTCCGAAGCCGCCAATGCGGTCCTGACGGCGCTGGTCGCCACCCTGCATGATGCGGGCACGGGCGCGCAGACATTGATCGGCGAAAGCGCCGCCCAGGCCAAGCAGGATGCCCGCGCTTTGGTGGGCGAGGCGATGGCGGAATGCGAACGCCTGCTGCGCGCCGCCGGCGAATTGTCGGCCGAAGCCAGCCAGATTCGCTCCGGCCTGTCCAAGGCCATCGAGGAAGTGGAACGTCATTTAACGCGCCTGCCCACCCTGGCGCAGGGCGAAGCGCAGCGCATCCGCCAGATGGTGCAGAACGAGACCGACCAGATCCTCGATCTGTCCGCCCGCACCCTTTCCACCATGCATGCCAGGAGCGCCCAGAGCCGCACGCCGCAATCGCCGGCTGCGCCGGCGCCCGAACCGGAAAGCGAAGGCCTCAAGGGCCTGGCGCGCAAACTCACCCAGCGCCCCAGGCGCGACCTGCGCGAGACGGGCGACAAGCCGCTGGGCAATAAAAGCTGGGAAATGAAAACCCTGCTGGCGGCGGTGGAAACCAGCCAGCCCCAGCTTCAGCCCGGCAATGCCGCGGCCATCGGCGCACTTGAAGCGGCACTGGCCGACATGGCGGTGGACCTTGACGCGATTGCGGTGGACGCAACACCCGGCGATGAAAACTGGAAGCGCTATCTCTCCGGCGACCGCGCCGTCTTTGCCCGCAAGCTGGCCAAGGCCATTGACGACGAGGCGATCAACCGCATCACCGCGCTGTACCGTGAAGATGCGCGCTTTCAAGACGCGGCGGATTCTTACTTAAGCGAATTTGAAATCCTGCTGGCCAAGGCGCGCGAAGGCGATGGCTTGCTGACATCTACGCTTTTGTCTGCGGATACCGGTAAAATCTATCTGGCGATTGCTTACGCACTGGGTCGTCTATAAACGCCGCAGCCGCGCCGCCCGGCCGCTCGCTTTAGGCTCGCGGCCTTCTACGCTCGAAATGGTCCACTGGACCATTTCGCCCGCCTTAAAAGAACGGCCTTTGTTCAGGCCATTCTTTTAAGGCGGGACGCGTAGAACCCATCCATTCCGCCCTGCTCGGACAAGTGACAGGGCAGGGTGCGCAGGTCACCCACCGGCGAAATCCATTCCGCATGTCCAAACAGTTCGTCCGCCGTCAGCGGCATGCGGGCAAATTCGGGGTGGGCGCTCAAAAACGCTTCGATCTGCTCTTCGCCCTCCTCGCGCTCCAGCGAGCAGACGGCAAAGACCAGCACGCCGCCCGGCTCCAGCATGGCCGCGCCATTTTCCAGTATTTCATAAGCCAGCGGGGCGCGCGCCGTCACATCGCCCGCCTGCTTGATCCAGGGCAGGTCGGGATGGCGGCGGATGGTGCCGGTGGCGGTGCAGGGCGCGTCGATCAGCACAAAAGGCGCGCTGGCCTTGAAATCGCGCGCATCGGCCTCGACCAGGGTGGCGGTCAGATTTGTACGGGCGAGGTTTTCGCGGATCCGTCCCGCCCTGGCCGGATCCAGTTCAACCGCGGTCACCTCGGCGCCCAGCGCTGCAAGCTGCATGGTCTTGCCGCCCGGCGCGGCGCACAAATCCATCACCCGCTTGCCGCGCACATCGCCCAGCATCAGCACCGGCAAAGTCGCGGCGGCGTCCTGCACCCACCAGCCGCCTTGTGCAAAACCCGGCAACTCTTCAACACGGCCTTCCTGCGTTATCCGCCGTGTATTTCCGAACAGGGCGATGCTTTCGGGAAAAGCCGTATCCTTGACGCAGATGTCGATGGGCGCCTCCAGCAGGTGCGCGCTGGCGATGGCGCGCGCGGTCTTCTGGCCATATTGCAAGGTCCAGCGCATCCACAGCCAGTCCGGCGTGTTGAGGCGCACCGTGTCCAGCTTCGCGCGCACCGCTTCGCCTTCGGTGGCAATCTTGCGCAGCACGGCATTGATCAGCGGCTTGAAATGCACCGCCTTGGGATCGGCGGAGGCCAGCCGGTTGGCGGCATCCACCGCGGCATGGGCCGCGACTTTCAGGATCAGGAGTTCGGCCGCGCCCAGCAGCAATATCTCCGTGGCCGCGCCCGCCTTGTGCGGCGCCAGCGCCTTGGGCACGAAATGGCGCAGGGTGGCGTCCAGCTCGCCGAAATGGCGCAGCGTGCTGCTGGCCAGGGCGCGGGCAAAACCGGCATCGCGCGGTTCCAGGCCCTTCAATTCATCCAGCAAGGCGTCCAGCGGCTTGGCCTTGCGCAGCACGCCGGATAAAAGCGCGAGGGCTGCCTTGCGTGCGGGGAGACCGGAGGATGACATGGCCCTATCTACGCCAATTGCACCTCTTGGCGATAGCGTGCCGCTTAGGACCAGGGCCCGCTCGAAGGCGCGCGACTTTCCCCGGTCATGGCGCGCAGGCGCGCAATCCGTTCGGCGGTGGGCGGATGGGTGGCGAACAAGCCGCCCAGGCCACCATGCAGCGGATTGATGATGAAGAGGTGCGCCGCCGCGGGATTGGCGTCAGCCTGCGGATTGAGCGTGCGCTTGGCCGAGGCGTCGATGGAGGCCAGCGCATTGGCCAGCCAGAGCGGCCGCCCCGTCAATTCCGCGCCGGCGCGGTCGGCTTCAAATTCGCGCGAACGCGAAATCGCGGCCTGCACCAGCATGGCGGCGAAAGGCGCCAGCAAGGTCACCAGCAGCATGGCGATCATCCCCATGCCGTTGTTGCGGCGGTCACCGCCCATGAAGAAAGCAAAATTGGCCAGCATGCCGATGGCCCCCGCAATCACTGCGGTGATGGTCATGGTCAGGGTATCGCGATTGCGCACATGGCCAAGCTCATGGGCAATCACGCCTGCCAGTTCCTCCTGGCTGACTTGCGCCAGCAGGCCGGTGGTCACGCAGACAGCGGCATGGGACGGATTGCGCCCCGTGGCGAAGGCGTTGGCCTGCGGATTTTCGGAAATGAAAACCTTGGGCATGGGGAGGCCGCCCTTGGCCGACAGCCTTTCCACCAAATGATAAAGATCGGGCGCACTTTGCGCATCCACCTGGCGCGCGCCGAACATGCGCAGCAGCATCTTGTCGGAGTTCCAGTAGGCGAACAGGTTGAGGCCGGCCGCCAGCACAAAGGCAAACAGCATGCCGCTGCCGCCGCCGATTGCGGCGCCCACCACCAGGAACAATCCTGTCAGCAGGCTCATCAGCAAGGCGGTCTTGAAACTGTTCATGGTCCTCTACTCAAAAAGGGCACAGTTGATGTAAGCTTTGCCAAGTCAGGATCAAGCATGACCGATAAAGTCCAGGCCCGTATTGCCGAAGCCGCCAAGCGTGCCAATGCGGAGGCGCAGGCCCGCCGCGAAGCGCAAAAGCCCGGTGCCCTGCCCCCCGAACGCGGCGGCCCCAAAGGCCCTGAACCCACCCGCTATGGCGATTGGGAAAAAAAGGGCCTGATCTCGGATTTCTAGAAGCAGGCCTGGGTCAGGCTTTCCAGCTTGGCGCGCACATCACCCGGCCAGGCTTCGATATGGGCGGCGAATTCCTCGCGCTGTCCCGCATAAAGCGCGCGGATGGCTTCTTCATAGCCCGGCGCATTGCCCACGATGGCGGTGATAAAGCGAAAGGCGCTGTCGCGCGCCGCCCGCATGGCCATCCTGGGATTGCTGCGGGCTTCTTCCACCAGCTTGCGCAGGGCGACCGAGGCCCCGCCCGGCTGGGTCGCCAGCCAGTCCCAATGCCGGGGCAACAGGGTTATCTCCCGCGCCACCACCCCCAGCTTGGGGCGGCCAGGGCGGGCGGTTTCGTCGCTTGGGGGGTAGCGGGGGTCGATATCCACCACCCGGCCGGTCTGCTCATCGAAAATCAGCGCCCCGGCCACGTCCCGGCTGGCGGCATAAACCTCGCCAAGCGAGCCGGAGGCGATATGGTCGAACCCAGAAAAGGCGGTGTAGCTCATTTTCGATATTTACCCGGGTATAAAACGTAAGTAAATAACATCCGGGTATTATTATATCAGGCCCAACACTTGATGCTGTGCACCTGAAGGTTCATCTATCCTGTGTCATTCAGGCAGGCGCCGCCATGTTCATCCAGACCGAATCCACTCCCAACCCCGCCACCCTCAAATTCCTGCCGGGGCGCGAGGTGATGGGCGAAGGCGCCGTGGCCGATTTCCCCAGCGCCGACACCGCCGGCCGTTCGCCCCTGGCCAAGGCCCTGTTCCAGACCCCGGAAGTCAGCCGGGTTTTCTTCGGCAGCGATTTTATTTCCATCACCAAGCGCGACGGCGACTGGAAGCATCTCAAGCCCGCTTTGCTGGGCACCATCATGGAGCATTTCACCCAGGGCCTGCCCCTGATGTCGGGCAGCGCCGAGGAAGTGGAAGCCAGTCCCGGCGAAGATTCGGAAATCGTCGAGCAGATCAAGGAGCTCATCGAAACAAGGGTGCGTCCCGCCGTCGCCAAGGATGGCGGCGATATAATTTTTCGCGCCTTCGATGATTCCACCGGCATCGTCTCCCTGCATCTGCAAGGCTCCTGCGCCGGCTGCCCGTCTTCCACCATGACGCTGAAGAACGGCATCGAGAACATGCTGCGCCATTATGTGCCGGAAGTGACCGCCGTCGAAGCGGTCTGACTTTTCCCTGGAGCCGGGCCATGCCGCACGCCATCAGCGACGAAGCGCTGGATACGATCTTCCGCACCGCCCGCACCCAGAACAGGTGGACCGATCAGCCTGTCTCCAACGCGCTGCTGATGGCGGTCTATGACCTGATGCGCTGGGGTCCTACCGGCGGCAATGTCAGCCCGGCGCGGTTTGTGTTTCTGACTTCGCCTGAAGCAAAAGCGCGGCTGAAGGCGCACCTCGACAAGGGCAACCAGGAAAAAACCATGGCCGCGCCGGCCGTGGCGATCATCGGTTATGACCTGGATTTTCCGCAAACGCTGCCAAAGCTGGTGCCGCACAATCCCAAAAAGAAAGACAACTATATCGGCAAGCCCGAACTGGTTCAGGGCGACGCAAGTTTCAACGGCACGCTGCAGGCCGCCTATTTCATTATCGCAGCGCGGGCATTGGGACTGGATTGCGGACCGATGGGCGGTTTTGACCGAGACGGGGTGGACGCGGAATTCTTCGCCGGCACCGGCATAAAATCCAACCTGCTTTGCGCCATGGGCCATGGTGATCCTGCCGGCATCCGGCCGCGCGGCCCCCGCCTGTCCTTCGACGAAGCCTGCGGGATCCTGTGAAAATCCTCGCCGCGGAAACGGCGCTGGGCGCCTGCAGTGTCGCCATACTGGATGGGACAAAAATCCTCGCGCATCATTTCGAGGAAATGGCGCGCGGCCATGCCGAAGCGCTGGCGCCAATGGTGCAGGCGGCGATGCAAAAGGCCGGCGTCAAATTTTCCCAGCTGGATCGCCTTGCCGTCACCACCGGCCCCGGCACCTTCACCGGCCAGCGTGTCGGCCTTGCCTTCATGCGCGGCCTGCGCGTGGCGCTGAAAAAACCGCTGGTCGGCGTCACCACGCTTGAAGCGATGGCTGCCGCCACCACGGCGCCGCGCGCCGCCGTCATTCACGACGCCAAGCGCGACGAGGCCTATCTGCTGCTGTGGGAAAATGGTGAAACCACCTTTGCGCCCGCCGTCATGGCCTTCGCAGAAGCCGTGGAAAAAATCCGTGCATTTGGGGCTTGTGTTCTGGCCGGTACCGGCAGCCAGCAGGCGGCCTCCCTGCTGGACGAGACATTTTCCCTCACCGCCATTCGCCAGCCTGACGCGCTCTGGGTGGCCCGCCTGGGGCAGCAGCGCGCAGCAACCGATATTGCCCCGGCGCCGCTTTATCTGCGCGCGCCCGATGCCAAGCTGCCGGCGGTGAAAGCGCCGCTGTCATGACGTCGCGCCTGTTTGATGCAGCGGGCGATGATGCTGCGCCCCTGGCTGCCCTGCACCGCCTGTCCTTTCCCGATCCCTGGGATGAAAAAGCCATCTGCGAATTGCTCGCAGGTCCAGGCGTCTTCGTCTTCTTTACCCAGGACGGATTTGTCATGGCGCGGGCAGTGGCGGAAGAGGCGGAAATTCTCACCATCGCCGTTGCGCCCGCGGCGCGGGGCCAGGGGCAGGGCCGCGCCCTGCTTGCCGCCGCCGCCGGCCATGCCCAGGCACTGGGCGCAACGCACATGTTCCTGGAGGTTGGCGGCCATAACGTTGCGGCGCTGGCCCTTTATGCCGGGCTGGGCTTTGCGCCCGTGGGGCAGCGTCCCGGCTATTATGCCGGCAAGGATGCCCTGATCCTGAAAACCGGCCTGCCGCTTTCGCCGCGCGGAAAATTCGCCTAACGTCCGGGCCGCAATTCCTCAAGAACGGGACCGGCGTGACGCGTATTGAAAAACTTTGCGTCGACAAGGGGCTTCGCATGACCGAGCAGCGCCGGGTGATTGCCCGCGTGCTGTCGGGTGCGGGTGACCATCCCGATGCGGAAGAATTGTACCGCCGCGCCGCCGCAATCGATCCGCATATTTCCATCGCCACGGTCTATCGCACCGTCAAGCTGTTCGAGGATGCGGGCATCCTGGAGCGCCATGATTTCCGCGACGGCCGCGCCCGCTATGAAGAGGCGCCGGAGAATCATCACGACCATCTGATCGACGTGCAGACCGGCAGCGTGATCGAATTCCGCAACGAGGATATCGAGAAGCTGCAGCGCCGCGTCGCCGAAGAACTTGGCTTCGAGCTGGTGGATCACCGGCTGGAACTCTACGGCGTGCGCAAGGGGCGCAAGCCGCAAAAAACCTGATGCCCACCATCCGTGCCGCCGTCATCCTGGCGGTGTTTCTCCTTGTCACCGTCATTCTTATTCCCGTGCAGTGGCTGGGCGTGGTTCTTGGCCTGCCTTACATCCGCATCCTGCCGCACGCCTATCACCGCTTTGTCGCGCGCCTGTTTGGCATCCGCATCCGCGCCTTGGGCGCGGTTCCCAGGGGCAGGGGGCTGCTGATCGTCGCCAATCACACCAGCTGGCTCGATATCGTGGTCTTCTCGGCCCTGCTGCCGCTGAGCTTCATCGCCAAGACGGAAGTGGGCCAATGGCCTTTCTTCGGCACATTGGCGCGGCTGCAGCGCACCGTTTTCGTGGCGCGCGCCCAGCGCAGCCAGACCGGCGTGGCGCGCGACGTGATCCGCGAAAGATTGCTGGTGGGCGACACGCTGGTGCTGTTTGCCGAAGGCACGTCCAGCGATGGCAATCGCGTGCTGCCGTTCAAGAGTGCGCTGCTGGGCGCGGCGCAGGCCCAGCTGGAGGGCGGCCGCCACGTGCTGGTGCAGCCGGTCAGCGCTGCCTATACCGCTGTGCATGGCATTCCCATGGGGCGCGAAAACCGGCCTTTCTTCGCCTGGTATGGCGACATGGAACTTGTGCCGCATCTGTGGGAAGCGCTGAAAGCGGGGCCGCTGGACGTGGTGGTGCAATTTCATTCGCCCCTCAGCCTCGACACGATGGACCGCAAGCTTCTGGCGCAAACCGCCGAAACCGCCGTGCGGGACGGTCATGTGCGGGCGCTGGCCGGCCTTGTCTGAAGCAAATCTTGAATTCTGCCGCCCCGCCGCCGATAACCCCCGCATGAAGAAGCTCTTCATCAAGACCTATGGCTGCCAGATGAACGCCTATGATTCCGCCCGCATGGCGGATCTGCTGGCGCCGCTGGGCTATGCGCCGGTGGAAAAGCAGGAGGGCGCCGACATGGTGATCCTCAACACCTGCCACATCCGCGAAAAGGCCGCCGAGAAAGTCTATTCCGAACTGGGACGCCTGGCCGTGCTCAAGCGCGAAAAGCCCGGCATGCTGGTGGCGGTGGCCGGCTGTGTCGCCCAGGCGGAAGGCGAAGAGATGGTGCGCCGCCAGGGCGCGGTGGACATGGTGGTGGGGCCGCAATCCTATCATCGCCTGCCCGAAATGATCGCCCGGCACGCGCGCGACGCCGGCCATGTGCTGGAAACCGATTTTCCCGCGCTGGAAAAATTCGATGCCCTGCCGCAGGCCAGCAGCGAAAGCGGTGTCAGCGCCTTTCTCACGGTGCAGGAAGGCTGTGACAAATTCTGCACGTTCTGCGTGGTGCCTTACACGCGCGGTCCCGAGCATTCCCGTTCGCCGGAAAGCATTTTGGCTGAGGCAAGAAATCTTGTTTCCCGCGGCGCGCGCGAAATTGTCCTGCTGGGCCAGAATGTGAACGCCTATCGCGGCGTGGACAGTCATGGCAAGGACTGGAACCTGGCGCGGCTGATTGATGCCCTGGCGCAGATCCATGACGTGTATCGCATCCGCTATACCACCAGTCACCCGCGCGACATGGATGATGACTTGATCGCGGCGCATGGCAATATCGAAAAGCTGATGCCGTTCCTGCATTTGCCGGTGCAGTCGGGCTCGGACAGCGTGCTGGCGGCGATGAACCGCCAGCATACGGCGGATGATTATCTTCGCCTGATCGGGCGGCTGCGCGCAGCCCGTCCCGACATCGCCTTCTCCTCGGATTTCATTGCCGGCTTCCCCGGCGAAAGCGACGCCGATTTCGAAGCCACCATGGCCCTGGTGCGCAGCGTCAAGTTCTCCCAGTGCTTTTCCTTCAAATACAGCCCGCGTCCGGGCACCCCGGCGGCGGGCGCCAAGAAGCTGGTGGCCGAATCCGTCAAGACCAGCCGGCTGCTGGCGCTGCAGGCGCTGCTCCTGGAACAGCAGGATGAGGCCAACAAGGCGTCCATCGGCCAGACCATGGATGTGCTGTTTGAAAAAGCAGGCCGCGAAAACGGCCAGCTGGTCGGCCGTTCGCCCTGGCTGCAGCCGGTGCATGTGCAGGCCGGGACAAGCCGCATCGGCACCATCGGCGCCGTGAAAATTGCCGCCCTGACCGCCAACTCCCTGCATGGCGCCCTGGCGCAAACCGCAAGCGCATGAGCAAATCCGCTCTCGTCAGCGCCGTTATCCGTCCCTATACTGCCGTCAGACGATGAGCGCTGGGGATATTACGCTTTTGGTGGAAGAGCCGGGCTGGCGCAAAACGCGCGGCCTGACCACGCGGCTGACCGAAGCGGCGCAGGTGGCCCTCAAGGCTGCCGGCTTCAAGGGCAAAAGCGCCCTCACCATCCTGCTCAGCAATGACGCCCGGCTGAAGGCGCTGAACCGCGATTTTCGCGGCAAGAACAAGCCCACCAATGTCCTGTCCTTTCCCGCCGCGGACAATGCCGGAAATTATCGCGGCGATATCGCCCTGGCGCTTGGCGTGACGCAGAAAGAAGCCAGGGAATCGGGCAAGGCCTTTGGCGACCATGCCAGCCATCTGGTGGTGCATGGCGTGCTGCACCTGGCCGGCCATGACCATGAGCAGGACGCCGATGCGCAGCGCATGGAAGCCCTGGAAGTGAAAATACTCAAGGGCATGGGAATTTCCGATCCCTACAAGGCCACGGCATGAGCGATCCCGCCCAGCCGCCGTCATTTTTCAAGCGCCTGTTGCAGGTGCTGCGGGGCGAAGACGCTTCCAGCGCCGCCATGCGCGAAAGCCTGACCGAAGTGATCGAGGATAGCGACCGCGTCTCGCCGGCCCTGTCGCAGCCCGAGCGGGTGATGCTTTCCAACCTGCTGGCCTTTGGCGAACTGAAAGTGCGCGACGTGATGGTGCCGCGCGCCGAGATCGTGGCGGTGGACGAGACCATGCCGCTGCCCGAACTGGTGACTTTGTTCCGCGCCGCCCAGCATTCGCGCCTGCCGGTTTATCGCGAAACGCTCGATGACCCGATCGGGCTGGTGCATGTCAAGGATGTCATGGCGCTGCTGGAAATGCGCGACGATGGCGATTACCGGCTGGAGCCGTCTTCCACCGCGAAAATAAAACGCCCCGTTCTGTTCGTGCCACCTTCCATGCGCGCCCTCGACCTGCTGCTTAAAATGCAGACCAGCCACACCCACCTGGCGCTGGTGATTGACGAATATGGCGGCACCGAAGGGCTTGTCACCATCGAGGACATCATCGAGGAAATTGTCGGCGACATCGCCGACGAGCATGATGATGAAGGCGTGCCGCTGCGCCTGGATGGCGCCTGTTTCGTGGTGGATGCCAAGCTCGACCTGGATGATTTCAAGGGCGAGACCGGGATTGATCTTTCCACGCCGGACACGGCCGAAGATGTGGATTCGCTGGGCGGGCTGGTGACGGCCCTGCTGGGCCGGGTGCCGCAGCGCGGCGAAATTGTCAGCCATCCGGCCGGTTATGAATTCGAAGTGCTGGAAGCCGATCCGCGCCGGGTGCGGCGGCTGCGCATCTGTCCCCCGGTCGCATTACCGCCCAAGCCATGATCGCGTTGGCGCGCATCGGCGTCTTTGCGCGCGGTCTCAGCGGTTTTCGCCGTCTGGGTTTTGTATTCGCTTGCGGCGCGGTGTCGGCGCTGGGCTTTGCGCCGTTGCAATTCTTCCCGGCTTTGCTGCTGGGCTTTGCCGGGCTGATGCTGGCGCTGGATGGCGCTGACGAAAGCCCCCACCCCTTGCGCACCGCTTTTCTTTGCGGCTGGGGCTTTGCCTTTGGCCAGTATCTGATCGGCTGGCACTGGATCGGCTATGCCTTCCTGGTCGACCCTTCCGCGCATCTGTGGCAGATGCCCTTTGCCTTGGCCCTGATGACATCAGGCGTGGCGATCTTCGCGGGCCTGGCTTGCATGCTGGCGCAATATTTCTGGCAGGATGGAGCGGCGCGGCATTTTGTTTTCGCCGCCTGCTATGCCGCGTTCGAATGGCTGCGCGGCCATGTCTTCACCGGCTTTCCCTGGAACCTGCAGGGCTATGGCTGGGGCGCCTCGCTGGAAATTTTACAGTGTATGTCGGTGATCGGCGCCTATGGCCTGTCCTTCCTGACCATCTTGCTGGGCGCATCCCTGGCGGACGTCACCTGGCGCGGCGCTTATAAAATACCTGCCATGATGCTGGCGCTGTTTGTCCTGCTCTGGGCAGGCGGCGCGCTGCGCCTGATGACGAACCCGACGCAATTGGTGCCGGGCGTATCGCTGCGGCTGGTGCAGCCCAACGTGCCCCAAAGGGAAAAGGAAAATTCGGTTTTCTATGCCCGCAACTGGCAGCGGCTGCTCGATCTCAGCGTTGCGCCGGGCAAGCCCACCCATATCATCTGGCCGGAAGCGGCCCCGCCGCAATTCCTCTTCAACCGTTCGCCGGCAAGCCTGGACCAGATTGCCTTGCTGACCGGCGCCAGCGGCACGCTCATCACCGGCGCCACCCGCGCCGTGCGCACGGCGAACGGATTATCCTTCTACAACAGCCTTTTTATCTTCGGTCCCGGTGCGCCGGTGGTCTATGACAAATTCCACTTGGTGCCGTTCGGCGAATATGTTCCCTTCGCGCCCGTGCTCAACCGGCTGGGCATCACCAAGCTGACAGAAGGTCAGGAAGGCTTCGCCTCCGGCGATGGCCCGCACACCTATGCGCTGACGGGCGCGCCTGCGGTCACGCCTCTCATCTGTTACGAGATTATTTTTCCCGGGGCAGTGACACCCCGTCAGGGTGCTCAGCGGCCCGGCTGGTTCGTCAACGTTACCGATGATTCCTGGTTTGGTCCCTGGGCCGGCCCTTACCAGCACCTCGCCATCGCGCGTGCGCGCGCAATCGAAGAAGCATTACCCGTTGCGCGTGCGGCCAATACCGGCATTTCAGCGGTGATTGATCCTTATGGCCGGATTACGGCGCAGTTAGGTCTTGGCGTCATGGGCGTTCTGGATGCGCGTTTGCCCAAAGCTGCCAGCCCGTCGCCCTATGCGCGTTTCGGCGACCTGGGATTTGGCTTGCTGCTGCTAGCTGCGGTTGCGCTGGGTTTCGTTCTGGGACGAAAGTGACGCAGCGTTTGAATTATTTCTTTCAGTTCTGTGACCAATGCGGCTAAGTTCCCGCCGCCACTGAACGCGTGTGTATTGCGTGCCCAAGAAACAGGCCAACCCGATCGATGCCCAGGTGGGCAATCGTGTCCGTATCCGCCGCATGCTCATCGGCATGAGCCAGGAAAAGCTTGGCGACTTGCTGGGGCTGACATTTCAGCAGGTGCAGAAATACGAAAAGGGCGTCAACCGCATCGGCGCGGGACGGCTTTATGAAATTTCCCGCATCCTGGGCGTGCCGATCGATTTCTTTTATGAAAGCGTGGCGGGCACGGGCGAAGGCTTTGCCGAATCCGAGAATGCGCCGCCGGTCATGGAATTTGTTTCCAGCGGCGAGGGACTGCAGCTCAGCCTGGCCTTCATGAAGATCAAGGATCCCAAGGTGCGCAAGCGCGTGCTGGACCTGGTCAAAAGCCTGGCCAACGAAGAATCCGGCGAGCAGTAATCTATTTCGGACGCGCGGCTTTTTCAGCCAGGCCCGACTGGCTTTCGCGCTTTTGCAGCTGGGCATAAACGTCGTCAGGCGTGATCCCCGCCGCGGCCCACAGCACCAGAAGATGATAAAGCACGTCGCCCGATTCCGCCGCCAGGTGCGCTTTGTCGCCGGACATGGCGGCGATGACCGTTTCAACCGCTTCCTCACCAAATTTCTTGGCGCATTTCTCC
The DNA here is from genome assembly GCA_947475445.1 of Alphaproteobacteria bacterium. Taxonomy (GTDB): domain Bacteria; phylum Pseudomonadota; class Alphaproteobacteria; order Micropepsales; family Micropepsaceae; genus Rhizomicrobium. The sequence continues at coordinate 127,958 of CANJLC010000003.1, read as the reverse complement.
ACGCCCTCGGACAGGAGCTTGGCGGTATAGGAACTGGAAACGTCACCGGCCGCCTTGCGGGTGGCGATGGTGGCGAACAGCCGGTCCAGGGGGTTTTCGTTGGCCATCCCGCCTCCTAGCACAAGCCTGCCTTATAGACCAAGACGGGCGCGGATATCGGCCGGGGTGCTGCCACCGGCACGCAGGCTGCGCAATGTCATCGCCTGGTCGCGCTTGGAGAATTTGCGCCCTTGCGCGTCCACTATCAGGCGGTGATGCGCGTAAGCCGGCTCCGGCAATTCCAGAAGCGCCTGCAGCAGGCGCTGGACATGGGTTGCGGGCAAAAGGTCTTCGCCGCGCGTCACCAGGGTCACGCCCTGGAAGGCATCGTCCACCACCACGGCCAGGTGATAGGCCGCCGGCACATCCTTGCGCGCCAGCACCAGGTCACCGAACAGCAGCGGATCCACGCTCACGCTGTGGCCGCGCTCCAGAAAGCTGAGGGCGCCGACCAGCCCTGCCGCCCGCGCTGCATCCAGCCGCATCGCATAGCTTTCGCCCGCCGCGATCCGCGCCGCGCGCTGCGCTTGGGTCAAATGCCGGCAGGTGCCGGGATAGAGGGCGCCGTCAGGGCCTTGCGGTGCCTCGGTCGCGCGCTGGATTTCGTCGGCGATGTCCTTGCGGGTGCAGAAGCAGGGATAGAGCAGGCCTTGCGCCTGCAGCGTCTCCAGCGCGCCGCGATAGGCCGGCATGCGGGAGGATTGGCGCAGCACCGGCTCTTCCCATGCCAGGCCCAGCCAGGCGAGATCCTCGAAAATTCCCAGGACGAATTCATCGCGCGCCCGGCCCTGGTCCAGGTCTTCGATTCGCAGAAGGAAGCGCGAACCGGCCTCGGCCGCTATCAGCGCGGCATAGGCATGGCCCAGATGCAGGTGACCTGTTGGCGACGGCGCGAAGCGTGTAACAGTCATGGCGCAAATCTAGACAAAATTTTGCCGCATGGCTCTGCCTTCTCTGTCCGGCCCCTTCGTCCCGCCCCTTGAAGGGCCTGCCAGCCATCTGGTGGTGCTGGTGCATGGCTATGGCTCGGACGGCAATGACCTGATCGGGCTTGCGGAGCATTGGCAAAGCCATGTGCCCGGCGCGGCTTTTGTCGCGCCCAACGCTCCGGCCCGCCTGCCGGGCTCGCCCGGCTATCAATGGTTTCCCATTTCCCGCATCACGCCCGACGACATGGCCCGCGGCGTGGAAAGCGCCGGCCCGGTGCTGGACCAGTTCCTGGATGAGGAATTGGCGAAATTGTCGCTCCCGCCCGACAAGCTGATCCTGCTGGGCTTCAGCCAGGGCGCCATGCTGTCGCTGCATGTTGGACTGCGCCGCGCCGTCCCGCCCGCCGCCATTGTCGGCCTTTCGGGCATGCTGGCTGGCGCGCCGCCGGCCAGCGCCGACGGTCCGCCCGTCTTCCTGGCGCATGGTGACGTGGATGAGGTGGTACCGGTCCAGGCCATGCTGGCGGGCGCGGCCGCGCTGGGAGCGGCCGGGCGGGCGGTGCAATGGCACCTGGCCCGCGGCATCGGCCATGGCGTTGACCCCACCACCATCGCCCTGGCGGGCGGCTTTTTAAGCCTGGCTTTCCGCGGTCTTCTGGCGCGCCAAGGCCCGGCGTCCAGCAGGCTGGGGACAAAGACGTAACAGGCCTGTCATGGCTTTGGGCGATCTTGGCAGGGCCGAAGAATCGCCCTTACTATCGGGGCAGCAAAGGAAAACGCCTTCACAGGATCTTGTCCGTGTTAGCTCCCATGCGCTCCGCCACTGCCTGTCCGGCGCTGGTGCTCAATGCCGATTACCGGCCGCTCAGCTATTATCCCCTGTCGCTCTGGTCCTGGCAGGATGCCATCAAGGCGGTGTTCCTGGAGCGCGTCACCATCCTTGAGGAATATGACCGGGTGGTGCGCTCGGCGCGCTTTGAAATGCGCCTGCCGTCGGTGGTGTCGCTCAAGACCTATATCAAGCCGGCCCGCCATCCCGCCTTCACGCGCTTCAATGTTTTCCTGCGCGACCGCTTTGAATGCCAGTATTGCGGCGATCCCCAGGATTTGACCTTCGATCACGTGGTGCCGCGCTCGCGGGGCGGACGCACCACCTGGGAAAATGTCGTCACCGCCTGCAGCCCCTGCAATCTCACCAAAGGCGGGCTGATGCCGGCCAAGGCGAAAATGTATCCGCGCCAGACGCCGCGCCAGCCCACGGTTACCGAATTGCGCGAACGCGGACGCAAATTCCCGCCCAATTACCTGCACGAGAGTTGGGCCGACTATCTCTACTGGGACAGCGAGCTGGAAGCCTAGATTTTTTCCGAGAGCTTGATTGCCACGCGGCAACCCGCCTTGATCGCTTCGCTGAGGAATTTGTAGCCGGGAGCGGATTCCGCTCCATTGTCCAGCGCGGTCTGGCGATGGGCCGCCTCATCCGCGCGAAACTCCTCGACGGTTTTTTTTAAGACCGGATCGGATGCGCCGATGGCCTCGATCTGGGCGGCATAATGTTCATCAATCGCTTCTTCCACGGCTGCGGTGCAGGCGAAGGCGGCCTTCTCGCCCATCAGGGCGGTGGCGGCGCCCAGCGCGAAACCGGCCACCCGCCATACCGGCTCCAGCGCGGTGGGCCGCACCCGGCGTTCATTGATCAGCTTGTCAAAGGCCTTCAGGTGAGCCTGTTCCTGCTCGGCCATGTGCTGGATCGTTTGCGCGCTGGCGCGGCCTTTCAGCACCGCCAGCTGGCCTTCATAAATGCGCACCGCGCCATATTCGCCGGCATGATCGACGCGAATCATGGCGTCGCTGTCAGGGCCGGTGCGTCCCGGCGCAAGGGGTTTTGCTTTACGCGGCATTTTTGTCTTTCAAAAGCGCCAGGCTGCCAAGCCCCGCGATCAGGAAGGAGAAGATCATGTTATAGCTCGCCATGGACAGGCCAAACAGGGACCAGCTCACCACATCGCACTGGATTTCCGGCACCACATTGCTGCCCATGACAAAACGCTGGCCGCTGCAGGAAGAAGGTCCCGGCACGATGCCCCATTGCATGCCGCTCTGGTAAAGGCCGATCAGGCCCGACACCGCGACCAGCCCCACCGCGATCCAGGCCAGCATGCGCGCCCTGTCGCGGGCAGCCGAGCCAGAAGCGCGCGAAGACAACAATGGAACACCTGCGATGCCGATGATGGCGGCGGCAATGTGTGGCCAGCGCTGCCAATGACACATTTCGCAGGGGGCCAGCCCGCCGATATATTGAAAGCCCAGAGCGCCCAGCAGCAACGCCAGGGCGCCAAGCCCAACACCCAGTGCGATTTGGTCAGCGCGCAAAGATCTGCTCCTCATTCGCGAAGGCCTTGAATTCCAGCGCATTGCCGCTGGGATCCCGGAAAAAAAATGTCGCCTGCTCGCCCGGTTGCCCGGCAAAGCGAATGCCCGGCGCGATGATGAAAGTGATTTTCTTTTCCACCAGGCGATCCGCCAATTGCTTCCAATCCGTCATGCTGAGGATTGTTCCGAAATGGCGCACGGGCACGGCCTTCCCGTCAACCTGATTATGCTGCTTGTGTCCGGCTTCGTTCGGGCTTAAATGGGCGACGATCTGATGGCCGAAGAAATCAAAGTCCACCCATTCATCGCTCGAACGTCCCTCGGGACAGCCGAGCAACGCGCCGTAAAAGGCGCGCGCTTCGGCAAAATCACGCACGGGAAAGGCAAGATGAAATCGCGGACGCTCGGCCATTTTCCGTCTCTGCTTGACGGACGGAGCCTAACCAGATGATGGGCAAAATGCGAGCCGTCCTGCGTATCCTGAAAAAGAAGACAACGCGCAAGCTCAGCCTGATGCGCGAATTGCTGGCGATTGACGGCGAAAGCGTGCCGGTGCTGGTGCGCCTCAATCCCCGGGCCCGGCGCATCACCATGCGGGTCAGCCCGGTATCGGGCGAAGTGACCGTCACCGCCCCCAGCCGGGTGGGACGGGCCGCGGCGCTGCATTTCGTGCGCGGCGAATTTGCCTGGGTCAGCCGCCAGCGCGCCGCCACCCTCAAGCCGATTGCATTGGCGCCGGGCGCGCTGGTGCCGTTCCGCGGCGAGCCGCACCGCATCCGCGCCGCCACCGCGCGCGGTCCGGCGCCGGTGTGGCGGGACGGCAATGAGATTTTCGTCAGTGGCCGGGCCGAACATGCCGCCCGCCGCCTGACGGATTTTTTCAAGCGCGAAGCCAAGCAGGCTTTCGAAACCAGCGCACTTGCGTTCGGCGAGCAGCTGGGCGTCAAGCCGTCCCGCATCACGGTGCGCGACACCGCCAGCCGCTGGGGCTCCTGTTCCTCGGCGCGCTCGCTGTCCTTTTCCTGGCGGCTGATTTTCGCGCCGGATTATGTGCGCGATTATGTGGTGGCGCATGAAGCGGCGCACCTGAAGGAAATGAATCACGGCCCGGACTTCTGGGCCCATGTAGAAGGCCTGACACCCCATGCGCGCAAGGCGCGCAAATGGCTGCGCGAAAACGGCCGCAACCTGCTGCGCTATAACTGATCAGCCGCCGAAGATTCCATTCAGCAGGCTCTCGAAAGCGCCCGGCTTGTCGTCCTCATCGCCGGACACGGGCTGCGCCGCGCCGGCATCGGCGACCAGATTGGCGCCGGCCAAAGGCCGCACCGGCAGGCCCTGATGCGCATTTTCCATGAAGGCATGGAAAATATGGGCCGGCACGCCGCCGCCGGTCGCAGTCAGTGTGCCCGATTTGTGCATGGGCGCGTTATTGTCGTTGCCCACCCACACGCCCGTCACCAGGTCTGCGGTGAAGCCGACAAACCAGGCGTCATGCGAATCCTGCGTGGTGCCGGTCTTGCCGGCGCTGGGCCGTTCCTCCAGCCGCGCGGATTTGCCGGTGCCCGTGGTGACGGTCTCGACCATCAGCCTTGTCATGGACGCATTGTTCTGGGGCGACATCACCGCGCCCAGCCCAGCGCTTTTGCGCTCATACAGGATTTTTCCCGCCTTGGTGCGGATGGCGACAATGCCGAACGGCACCACGCCTTCGCCGCCATTGGCGAAAGGTGCATAGGCGCTGGTCAGCTCCAGCGGCGAGACGCCTGACGTGCCCAGCGCCAGCGACGGCACTTCTTCCAGCGGCGAGATGATGCCCAGCCGCTTTGCCGTGCGCGCCACTTCCTTGGCGCCGATTTCATCGGTCAGCATGGCGGAAATGACATTGGAGGATTCTGCAAAAGCCAAAGTCAGGCTGATATCGCCCTGGTATTCGCCTTCAAAATCCTGCGGCTTCCAGCCGCGAATATCCACCGGCCCGTCATGCATGATGTCGTCAGGCGTGTGGCCATGCTCGAACGCCGCCAGATAGACAAAGGGCTTGAAGGCGCTGCCCGGCTGGCGCGTGGCATCCGCGGCGCGGTTGAAGCTGGACTGGGCATACGAGCGGCCGCCCACCATGGCGCGAATGGCGCCATCGGGCGTCATCGCCACCAGCGCCGCCTGGGACGCGCCGATCCGGGAGCCTTCATTGCTGAGGCCTTCGCGCACCGCCAATTCCGCCAGCCGCTGCGTTTCCAGGTCGAAGCTGGTTTCCACGACCACCGCCTCGTCACTGGGGCCGATAAATCCGTCAAGCCGCGCTATCACCCAGTCGGCGAAATAGCCGGAGTCCGGCGTGCCGGAGCCTTTGACAATGCGCGGCCGTGTCGCCTGCGCCTGCGCCCTTGTGCTGTCGTCAAGGAAGCCCGCCTCCTGCATGGCGCGCAGGACGATCCGGGCGCGGGCCAGCGAGGCATCGGCATCCGCCATGGCGTTGTAGCGCGCCGGCGCCTTGACGCTGCCCGCCAGCATGGCGGCTTCAGTCAAGCCCAACTCGGTGGCATGCTTGGAGAAGAATTTCTGGCTGGCCGCCTCGATGCCGTAAACACCGGCGCCGAAATAAACGCGGTTGAGATACAAAGTGAGGATCTGCTCCTTGGAGTAGCGCGACTCCATGTACATCGCCAGCATCGCTTCCTGGATCTTGCGGTCAAAGGTGCGGCTGGGCGTCAGGAAAATATTCTTGGCAAGCTGCTGGGTCAGGGTGGAGCCGCCCTGCACCACATGACCGGCCATCATGTTGGCGACGCCGGCGCGCGCCATGCCGAAGGGATCGACACCGAAATGACTGCGGAAGCGGCGATCCTCGATGGCGATGAAGGCGTTGGTGACATAGTCGGGCAGCTCGGCGGCATTGATCGTGGCGCCCTGGGTCAGGCCGCGGCGCGCAATCAGTCTTCCGCGATCATCCAGGATGGTGACGTCGCGCGTTGGCCCGCCCGTGACCATCAAATGCTGCACATCGGGCAATTCGGATAAAAAGCGCGAGACAAAGATGGCGCCAAAGATTCCGCCCCAGGCCAGGATCACCAGCAGCACGAAAGGCCAGGCGGCTTTTCTTTTTGGCGGCGTCGGCGCGTCATCATCGTCGTCGCGCCGTGCGCGGCTTCGCTTGCGTGGGACATCCCCCTTGGGCTTGCGCTTTGCCATGGCGGATTTATCGGCCGCGAAGAGTTAACGGCTGTTAAAGATTGGAGCTTGGCCTCCTGCTTCCGGCCCGCTGCGCGGGCGTTCGGCCGGCAAAAGCTCCACTGGAGCTTTTGCTGATCGGCCTCACCCCAGCCGGTAGCCGCCGCCCTCGGTGACCACAATCCGCGCCTGGCCTGGGTTTTCCTCGATCTTGCGGCGCAGCCGGTAGATATGGGTTTCCAGGGTATGAGTGGTAGCGGCGGGGCTGTAACCCCAGACTTCATGCAGCAAGGTCTCGCGCGGTACGGTGTCGGCCGCCCCATGCAGGAACCGCAGGATATTGGTTTCTTTCTCGGTCAGGCGGATCTTGCGCCCCTTGCCATCGGTCAGCAGCTTGGCGCCGGGCCGGAAGATGTAAGGCCCGATGGCAAAGCCTTCATCGTCGCCTGCGCCTTGATGGCCAAGGCGCGCTGCAAGCATCGCCAGCAGGGCGGACAGGCGGAACGGCTTGACCAGCTGGTCACCGCCAAGCCCGGCTTCCTCGCCATCGGTCAAAAACAGGATGGGACCGGAAAAATCCAGGCTGCGCGCCGTGGCCGTATCCAGGATCGCCAGGTCATAGCCCCCGGCCGCGCTGGCCTGCGCTGCACTGCCGGCCTCGATCACCGCATAAGACCCTTCGCGCGCCAGCTGCTGCGCCAGCATGCGGCGCGGCACCTCGTTGCTGTCGACCAGAAGTATGCGCTTGGCGCTGGGCATGGAACTCGAAAATCTATGGGCGGCGGAACCATAGCGCGATTTGCGTTCACCGCACGGCAATTTCTGCCGGGCTTGCTGACCGGCGCATCATGAAAATCCAGCAAGACCAGGGGGTTTTCCCCGGCCCGGCGCTTGCTTGGCTACTGGCGTGACCCAGTTCAACCCGGCCTTTGGCAGTCTGAAAATGATCGGCATGCCCGCAAGGCAGGCGCAGGCTTCTGCGCCCGCTGCGCAAGAGGGCGCGCCGAACCCGGACAGCAGTTTCTCCTTCCATGACTTGGTTTCCATCGTCAATCCGCTGCAGCATTTGCCGGTGATCGGCACGCTGTATCGCGCCATCACCCACGACACGATTGGCACGCTGGAAAAGATCGCGGGCGATACGCTCTATGGCGGGCTGTGGGGCGCAGTGACGTCCGTTGCCGACGCAGCCTTTGAAGCGGTGACCGGCAAGGATGTCGGCGAAACCATGCTGGCCCTGTTCACCGGCGATGATGCGGCCGCAGAAAAGGTCGCCGCTGCCACGCCCGGCAAACCCGCCGCCTTGCCGCCCGATGCAAATCTCGCGGCCCTGACGGCGGCGCTGGCCCAGAAAGGCTTTGACGGCGACATCGCAAGGCGCGCCGTCTTCGCCTATCAAAAAAGCCAGGACATGACCAACACCACGGTGCTTGCCGCCGCGCAGTAAGCTATACTGCGCAGCGATGGACCTGATTGTTTCCTATTCCCCTGAAGGCCCCGTGCTGGATTTTGGCGCCGGTCCGTGCCGCTGCGCCATCGGCCCGGCCGGCATTGCGCGCAAGCTCAGCGAAGGTGACGGCGTTACCCCGCTGGGCGTTTTCGAACTGCGGGAAGTTTTCTATCGCGGCGATCATGTTGCAAAGCCGCGCTGCGTCCTGCCGGTGCGCGCCATCGCCAGGTATGACGGCTGGTGCGATGCGCCGGATGACGCCAATTACAATCGTCTGGTGAAGCTGCCTTATCCCGCAAGCGCGGAAAATATGTGGCGCGACGACAATCTCTACGATCTGGTGGCAGTGGTGGGTTTCAACGACGATCCCATTGTGCCGGGCAAGGGCAGCGCGATTTTCCTCCATCTGGCGAAACCGGATTATGCCCCCACGGCGGGCTGCGTCGCGCTGGCGCAGCAGGATTTGCGCGCGGCGCTGGAACAGTTGCAGCCCGGTGACCGCATCCGTATTGGGTGAGGAGTGGATTGCCGAAGGCAAATCAAACGGTCCAGCGAACCGTTTGAAACGACGAACGGTCCATAGCGTCCGCGTATGGACAGCTGAGGCGAGCGGCCGGATTATTAAAGCGCAGAAATTTCCCGCGCGCCGAATATGGCAGTGCCCACCCGCACATGCGTGGCGCCAAAGCGGATCGCCATTTCAAAATCGCCGCTCATGCCCATGCTGAGCTGGTCCAGGCCATTGTCGCGCGCCAGCTTTTGCAGGAAGCCGAAATGCGGCGCGCCATCCTGACCGGCGGGCGGAATGCACATCAGGCCGATAACGGGCAATTCCAGCTTGCGCGCCAGCGCGATCAGCTCCGCCGCCTCACCGGGCATCACGCCGGCCTTTTGCGGTTCTTCGCCGGTGTTCACTTGCACGAACAAGGGCGGGCAGAAGCCGCTTTGGTCGCGCCCGGTGGCCAGCGCCTGCGCCAGCTTGGGCCGGTCCAGCGTCTGGATGACGTCAAACAGCGCCAGCGCATCCTTGACCTTGTTGCTTTGCAAGGGGCCGATCAGGTGCAGCTGAAGGTCGGGATATTCGCTTTTGAGGGCGGGAAATTTGCCTTGCACTTCCTGAACCCGGTTTTCCCCGAACAGGCGCTGTCCCGCCTCCAGCGCTTTGCTGATGCCCGCTTCATCCACCGTTTTGGAGACGGCGACCAGATGGGTAAAGGGCGCGGGATGGAATGCGGCCTTTCGCGCGGCTGCGATGCGCGCCAATATGGCCTCAAGATTTTCGGGAATGCTCATGTCGGATGCCTTGTCGCGCGCGAAACTAGCAAGGGCGGCCCCCGGCCTCAATGCAGGCCAGTTGATATTGCTGACCGATGACGAGCGCCTGCCGGATCCGCTGGCTGCGGCAAGGCGGTTGCCGCCTGGCGCCATCGTGATCGTGCGCGCCCGGGATGCAAAAAAGCGCGCCAAATTGGCCCTGGCCCTGCGCGTTATTGCTTTTGCGCGTGGCTTGATCCTGCTGATCGCCGATGATCCCGCCCTGGTGCGCGCCATCGGCGCCAATGGGCTGCATTTGCCGGAGATTCGCGCCCATCAGGCGGCGCATTGGCGGGCGAAAAATCCGCACTGGCTGATCACCGCTGCCGCCCATTCGCTGGGCGCGGTGCTCAGGTCCGGCAGCGCCGATGCGGTTTTGCTGTCGCCGGTTTTTGCCACCAAGAGCCATCGAAACGCGCGCGCCCTGACGCCGGCGCGGGCCCGCCTGATTGCGCGCGCCGTTCCGCTGCCAGTCTTCGCGCTGGGCGGCATCACCGCGCAAAATGCGGGCCAAGTGTCTGGCTTTGCTGGCATCGCCGCCATCGGCGCCTTAATTTGATGTTTTCACGGTGAGATGCAGGAAGCCCGCATCCAGTCCGATATGCGCCGCGCCATTGTAAAATTTGCCGCTGGAGCGGTGATAGGTCAGCCGCTGCCAGCCGCCGGTGACCTGGATGCTGTTGCCCAAGACATAGCCCAGTGAGGCCTGATAACCGTCAAGACCCAGATGCGGCATGGCGCCGAAGCTGCCGGCATCGCCGCTGCCAACTTCCAGGCCCGCCACCCAATCGCCATAGCTGATGCTGCCGCTGGCCTGCATCACGCTGCTGGTATTGGCCTGGAAGCTGCGCGCGATCTGGAAAGCATAGGCGTTGCTTTGCCGCCAGGCGCCGCCCAGCGAAACCATCATTTCATCGCTGGCCTGGTAATCCGCGCGAAGGCCTGCGCCCAGGTCGCTGACGCCTTCCTGCCCCGGCAGCTTGTGCTCGCCGCGTCCCCAGGCGCCGCCGCCATAGGCGCTCAGCGTCCAGTCGCCAAACTCATCGGAATATTGGATCGCGCCTTCCCAGATATCCACCTGCCGCCCCGGCACATGGGGTCCCGCATGCAGGAATGGAATTCCCAGCTTGGCCTGGTTTGGCGTGAAGGAAAGCGCCAGCTGCGCCCCCAGCAGGCTTGGACTGACATAGGAAAATTTGGCGTAGTTGGACGAGGCACCGATCTGCGTGCGCAAACTGAAAATGTCGGTAAAGGCGCGCCCCGTGGACGGATCGCGGAAGAATGTGATCTGCGGATTGTCCAGGCTTACGGCGGCGTCCACTTTCGGTCCGCTGATGGCAAGGTCATAAGCGCCGCCATCGCTCTGGCCGATCTCCAGCCGTCCCAACCCTGTGCGCACATCGCCATAGATTTTTTCGATCACGTCGCCGTCATAGCGGCCGCGCGACAGCACATCGCTGGCGGTGAGCGTGGCGTTCAGGCCCAGCACAAGGCCGCTGTCATAATCGCGGTGCAGGCGCGGGCTGAGCTTGAGGGCGCCGCTGGCGCGTTGTCCGCCATGGGGGCTGAAAAGGGCACCCTCGGCAGAGGCGTTGAGGTCGAACTGGGCGTTGCCGGGAAAGGCCTGGTAGGGCGCGATTGTGCCGTCCCAGCCCTGGGCCAGCGCCGCGGTGCCAAGGCTGGCCGCCGCCAGCAACACTCCGATATGCGCAACCAGCCTTCTCACCCGCTTACCCTTTTGCAATTTGGCCCTAAGCCCTTCTAATATAAGCCGATCTTGGCCGCCGCCGCCATCCTTGCGCCGTTGCGTCTGCGGGTTCAGGCAAGTATAAGCGCAAACCAAGGCCATATCGGGGGTGCAGCCGTGCCCTGTTGGGGCGCCGGCCAGTCGAAGGATACGAGTACCCGATGCGAATTCTGCCTGTTTTGTTCTGCGCGCTGGCCCTGGCCGGTTGCGGCTCCGATCCCGCCACCACCGACATGGAAACCGGCGCCACCATCGTGGCCGGCAATGGCAATAATCGCCTGACGCTCGGGGTGAATTCCTTTCTCTGGCATGCCGCGCTCGACACCATGGCCTTCATGCCGCTGGCAAGCGCCGATCCGTTTGGCGGCGTGGTCATCACCGACTGGTATGTCGCGCCCACAGCTCCGGATGAGCGGCTGAAAGTGACCATCTACATCATGGACCGCACCTTGCGCGCCGACGGGCTCAAGGTCGTGGTCTTCCGCCAGACCCGCAATGGCGGCGTGTGGAGCGATGCCCAGCCCAGCCCGGACACGGCGCACCGGCTGGAAGATTCCATCCTGACACGCGCCCGCGAATTGCGGCTGGCGTCGCTCAACCAGGCCAGCTAGTTTTTCAGCGCCGGGAGGCCTGATCAATCATGGCGCGCTACAACGCCAAGGAATCCGAACGGCACTGGCAGAGCGTGTGGGATGACCGCGCGCTGTTCGTAACGCCGCGCCAAAGCGACAAGCCCAAGGCCTATGTGCTGGAGATGTTTCCCTATCCGTCGGGGCGCATCCATATGGGCCATACCCGCAATTACACCATGGGCGACGTCATCGCCCGCTTCCGCCGCGCCCAGGGCTATAATGTGCTGCATCCCATGGGCTGGGATGCGTTCGGCCTGCCGGCGGAAAATGCCGCGCGCGACAAGAATGTCAGCCCGCGCGACTGGACCTATGAAAATATCGCCCATATGCGGGCCCAGCTGAAAATGATGGGTCTTTCGATCGACTGGTCGCGCGAATTCGCCACCTGCGATCCGGCTTACTATCACCAGCAGCAAAAGCTGTTCCTGCAATTCTACAAGGCCGGTTTTGTCTATCGCGGCGAAGCCGATGTGAACTGGGACCCGGTGGACATGACCGTGCTCGCCAACGAGCAGGTGATCGACGGACGCGGCTGGCGCTCGGGCGCGCTGGTGGAACGGCGCAAGCTCAGCCAGTGGTTTTTCAGGATCACGGCCTTTTCGGAAGAATTGCTGGCTGCGCTGGATACGCTGGACCGCTGGCCGGAAAAAGTCCGCACCATGCAGAAAAACTGGATCGGCAAGTCGGAAGGCGTGCGTTTCAGATTTGACTTAACCTGGGGCGATCCGGCGCAGAAGCTGGAAGTCTTCACAACGCGGCCCGACACCATATTCGGCGCCAGCTTTGTGGCGATCTCGCCTGAGCATCCGCTGGCCAGGGAACTGGCGATAACAGATATGCGGCTGGCGGCGTTCATCGAGGCGTGCCGCAAGACCGGCACGGCCGAAGCCGATATCGAGAAAGCCGAAAAGCTGGGCTATGAAACCGGCCTGCTGGCGAGCCATCCCTTCGACCCCGGCCGCAAGCTCAAAGTCTATGTCGCCAATTTTGTGCTGATGGGCTACGGCACCGGCGCAGTGTTTGGCTGCCCGGCGCATGACCAGCGCGACCTGGATTTCGCCCGCAAATACGGGCTTTCCGTCACGCCGGTGGTGGTGCCTTCGGACGGTGATCCCAAGAGTTTCGCCGTCGGCAACGAGGCCTATACCGGCCCCGGCAAGCTGGCCAATTCGCAATTCCTTGACGGCCTGACGGTGGAAGCGGCCAAGGCCGAGGTCATCAGCCGTTTTGAGAAAGCCGGCATCGGCGAACGCACCATCAATTACCGGCTGCGCGACTGGCTTGTGTCGCGCCAGCGCCCCTGGGGCTGCCCCATTCCCATGGTGCATTGTAAAAAATGCGGCGTGGTGCCGGTGCGCGAAGCCGACCTGCCGGTGCTGCTGCCCGATGTGATCGATTTTTCCCGGCAAGGCAATCCGCTGGACCGCGACATGCACTGGAAAAGCACAAAATGCCCCAGCTGCGGCGGCGCGGCGTCACGTGACACCGACACGCTCGATACCTTTGCCGATTCCTCCTGGTATTTCGCCCGCTTCACCGATCCCACCTCGGACACCCCGGTCAACAAGGACGCGGCGGATTACTGGCTGCCGGTGGACCAGTATATCGGCGGCATCGAGCATGCGATTCTGCATCTTCTCTATGCCCGCTTCTTTACGCGCGCCATGTACAAGCTTGGTCTGGTTTCGACACCCGAGCCTTTTGCCGGATTGTTCACGCAAGGCATGGTCTGCCACGAGACCTACAAGGATGCGGCAGGAAGCTGGGTGTCGCCGGACGAAATCGAAAAGCGCGACGGCAAGGCCTTCCTGCGTTCTTCGGGCGCGCAAATCGCCATTGGCGGTTCCGAGAAAATGTCCAAGTCGAAAAAGAATGTGATCGCGCCGGAAGAAATTATCGACGTGTATGGCGCCGACACCATTCGCTGGTTCATGCTCTCCGATACGCCGCCGGAACGCGATATCGAATGGACCGATGCCGGCGCCGAAGGCTGCTGGCGTTTTGTCCAGCGCATCTGGCGCATGGCGGGCGAGTCCGAGGGGCTGTCGCCGGTTGGCACTGCCCCTGCTGCGGATGACGAAATTTCCAAGACCCTGCGCCAGGCGGCGCACAAGGCCATCGCCGCGGTAACGGATGACCTGGAGCAGCTGCGCTTCAACCGCGCCGTGGCGCAGCTTTACATGCTGGCCAACGCCATCGGCGAAGGCGACAAGGCCAATGGCGCGGTGCGGCGCGAAGCGGTGGAAACGCTGGTGTTGCTGGCCGCCCCGATGATGCCGCATCTGGCAGAGGCCTGCTGGCAGGCGCTGGGCCACACAAAGCTGGCAGCCGAAATGCCCTGGCCAAAACATGATCCCGCCCTGCTCAAGACCGACAGCGTCACCATGGCGGTTCAGGTCAATGGCAAAAGGCGCGGCGAAGTCACGGTGGCGCTGGATGCCGACAACAAGACGGTGGAAAAAGCCGCCCTGGCCGATGAAGGCGTCATCCGCGCCCTGGAAGGCAAGGCTCCAAAAAAAGTGATTGTGGTGCCGGGCCGTATCGTCAATATCGTGGCATGAAGCAGGCCCTGGCCCTTCTCCTGTTGTTGCCCCTCCTGGCCGCTTGCGGCTTTCGGCCCCTTTACGGCGATGCACGGCTTTCGCCGCAGCTGGCTTCCATTTATGTCGAGCCTGTCGCCGAGCGTGACGGCTATGAACTGCGCAATACCCTGATCAATCTGCTGGGCGGCAATGGCCAGGCTGGCGGCAAACCCTATCGGCTGAAAATGAACCTGACCCAGGCGGGCCAGGGCGTGGCGCTGCAGAATGACGCCGCCATCACCCGCTACAATGACACCCTCACGGTCAGTTATGTGCTGACCGACGCCAAGGGCGTGGAAATCACCCGCGGCAGCCAGTCCAGCCTGTCGTCCTACAATGTGGCGAATTCGCCTTACGCCACGCTGGCGGCGCAGCAGGATTCCGACAAGCGCGCCGCCCAGGATATTGCCGAACGCATCCGCATAGACCTGGGCGTGTTTTTCCGCCGCCGGAACGGGTCATGATTATCGCAGCCCGCGATGCCGACAAATTCTCCGCTGCGCCGCCAAAGACTTTGCGCTGCGCCCTGGTGTTCGGCCCCGATTCCGGGCTGGTGCAGGAACGCGCCGAAAAATTGATGAAGTCGGTGGTCGCTGACCTGACCGATCCCTTCAATGTCGCGGATTTGAATGAAAGCGTGCTCAGCAATGATCCGGCGCGCCTGGCGGATGAGGCCGCCGCCATTTCCATGATGGGCGGCAGGCGGGTGGTGCGTATCCGCGGCGCCAGCAATGGCCTGGCCGCCTTGTTCGAAACTTTCCTGGACGACATGCCCGGTGACGCCTTGGTGGTGGTGGAAGCGGGCGATTTGTCCAAGGGCACGGGCTTGCGCAAGCTGTTCGAGGAAGACGATAGCGCCGCCGCCATCGCCTGTTATGCCGATACCGCCCGCAGCCTTGAAGATCTGGTGCGTGACGCCTTGCGCGCCGAAGGACTTTCCATTGCACCTGATGCCCTGGCCGATGCCGTCTCGCGGCTGGGCTCGGACCGCGGCGTGTCGCGCCGTGAGCTGGAAAAACTGGCGCTGTATTGCAAGGGGCAGAAAAGTGTCAGCCTGGACGATGTGCGTGCCATGCTGGGCGACGAAGTGGAAGGCCGCTCCGAGGAAGCCGCTGATGCGGCGGGCAGCGGCGATTTCGCCCGCCTCGACCGGACATTGGAGCGGCTGTGGAACGCGGAAATGTCGGCAGTGGCGGTGCTGCGCGGCGCCATGGGGCATTTCCAGCGCCTGGCGCTGGCCAAGGAAAATATGGCGCGGGGCGACAATGCCGACAGCGCCATGCGCAAGCTGAGGCCGCCGGTGCATTTCCTGCGCGCCGATAGCTTCAAGGCCCAGGCCCAGCGCTGGAATGGCGAGACTATCAGCCATGCGCTGGACATGCTGTTGGAGGCCGAAACGCTGTGCAAGACCACCGGCGTACCCAATGAGGCCCTGTGCGGCCGCACCATGATGAACATTGCCGCCATGGCAAAAGGCAGAAACTGATGTTGAAGGTCCGCATCATCCCCTGCCTCGACATCAAGGATGGCCGCGTCGTCAAGGGTGTGAATTTCCTGGGGCTGCGCGATGCCGGCGACCCGGTGGAACAGGCGATCCTTTACGACGCGGCCGGGGCCGATGAATTGTGTTTCCTCGACATCACCGCCAGCCACGAAGCGCGCGGCACCTTGCTGGATGTGGTGCGCCGCACCGCCGAAGTCTGCTTCATGCCGCTCACGGTCGGCGGCGGGGTGCGCAATCTGGATGATATTCGCAGCCTCTTGCTGGCGGGAGCCGACAAGGTCTCCATCAATACGGCGGCCGTGCATCGCCCGGAATTCATCCGCGAGGCGGCGGAGAAATTCGGCAGCCAGTGCATCGTGGCCGCGATTGACGCCAAAAAAGGCTGCGGCGGCAAATTCGAGA
Source organism: Alphaproteobacteria bacterium (assembly GCA_947475445.1). GTDB lineage: Bacteria > Pseudomonadota > Alphaproteobacteria > Micropepsales > Micropepsaceae > Rhizomicrobium. The sequence goes on along the minus strand of CANJLC010000003.1, from coordinate 111,815 downwards.
TTTTCACCCATGGCGGCCGCAACGGCACCGGCATTGATGCGGTGGAGTATGCCAGGAAAGTGGTGAGCCTGGGGGCGGGAGAGATTCTTCTCACGTCCATGGACCGGGACGGCACCAAGGCGGGCTATGACATTCCGCTCACCCGCGCCATTGCCGATGCCGTGCCGGTGCCGGTGATCGCTTCCGGTGGCGTGGGAAGCCTGGAGGATCTCGTCAAAGGCGTGACAGAGGGCCATGCCAGCGCCGTGCTGGCCGCCTCGATCTTTCATTTTGGCGAGGCCAGCATCGCCGACGCCAAAAAAGCGCTGGCCGCCGCGGGCCTTCCCGTTCGAACAGTCTGAGGCTAAGTTCGGCGCATGGACGATCCGCGCCCCGCTTCGATTCACACGCTGTCCCGCCGCGCCGCCCTTCCGGCCCAGCCGGTCAAGGCGCGCAAGCCCCATCTGCATGCCAAGATGAGCCCGGATGACGCTTTCCGCGCCATATTGTCGGATTGCCTGGCCCAGATCAGCGCCAATGCCGGGTTGCTGCGCAATGGCCGTTCCGCCGAAGGCTTGCATCAATTGCGCGTGGGCCTGCGAAGGCTGGAAGTGGCGCTGCAATGTTTCGGCCGGGCTTTCGGACAGCCCTGGCTGGGATCCCTGCGCGGACGCGCCAAGGTTCTTTCCAGCCGGATGGGACCTGCGCGCGACCTGGATGTTTTCCTGGAAACATTGCTGGAAGCGCCGGCCAAGGGCCTGGACGCCGAAATCTTCGTTTCGCTGCGCGCGGAAGGCGCCAAGGCGCGCGACGATGCCTGGAAGCAGGTCCATGCCTGTCTTGCCAGCAGCGATTTTTCCGTTTTCCTCGACGACATTGCAGGCCTTGCCCATTCGCGCCTGCCGCTGGCGCCGGACAAGCGTCTGAGGCCCCTGGCTGGGAAAATCCTGGCGCGGCAGTCCAAGCGGGCGAACAAACGCGGCCGCGCGGCGCGCAGCCATGAAGAAGGCGATTTGCACCGCCTTCGCATCGCGCTCAAAAAGCTGCGCTATGCGGCGGAATTTTTTGTCCCGCTCTACAAGACAGGCAAAGTCAAAAATTACCTGTCCCAGGTCAAGCGGCTGCAGGATTCGCTGGGCGGGCTCAATGATATCGCCCATGCCCGCATGGTGCTGGCGCAACTGGCGCCTGCCGCGCATAAAAACGGCAATCTGCGTTTCGCCGCCGGCATGGTGCAGGGCTGGTACCGCGCCCGCCGTCCCGGCCAGGTAAAAAAAGCCATGGCGCGCTGGGACAAGCTGAAAAGCGTCCCGCCATTCTGGGTCTAAACGGGTATCAACGCCACGTTCAAGGTCGCGATACTCGGGCTGCCCTGGGAATCCAATTCCAAAATCAGGGCCCTGGAAACATCCAGCTCCTTCGGCATTGGGGTCAACATGTCCCAGCCCGTGGCCAGCGTATAAGCGGCGCGCAGCACGCCCAGATGGGCAATGGCGATGGCGTCGCCATCTTCCACCGCAATATCTTTCAGGAAAGAGGCGACGCGGTCATTCAGGGCCTGTGTCGATTCCCCGCCCGGCGGACAAAACAAGGCGCCCAGCCCGGCGCGGATAAAGGCGTCCTTGCCGTCACGCTCCAATATCTGCGCCCGGCTGAGACCTTCCCAGTCGCCCCAATGCTGCTCTTTCAGCCGGTCATCCAGCAGCTGACTTTCCAGCGCCATCGCTTGCGCCGTCTGGCGGGCGCGCAGCAGCGGGCTGACAAAGACGCGCGCCGCCGCAACAGGGGCGCGTAAGCTCCGCATTTTTTCCAGCCCTTTTTCGCTCAAGGGAATATCGGTATGGCCCTGGATGCGGCCTTGCGCATTCCAGTCGGTGGGGCCATGGCGCAGGAAAGCGATTTTCAAACGTCCAGCTCCACCATGACGGGTACGTGGTCCGATGCCTTCTGCCAGCCGCGCATTTTTTTCAGGATGGTCTGGGATTTCAGCGCGCCCTTCAGTCCGGGGCTGAGCCAGGCATGGTCCAGCCTGCGGCCGCGATCCGAGGCCTCCCAATCGGCGGCGCGATAGCTCCACCAGCTATAGATTTTCTCCGTGGCGGGAATGAAATGGCGCGTGGCGTCGGTCCAGTCCAGTGCCGCCTGGGCTTCACCCAGCAATTTTGTCTCCACGGGCGTATGGCTGACCACATCCAGCAATTGCTTGTGGCTCCATACGTCATGCTCCAGCGGCGCGACATTGAGATCGCCCACCAGCATGAGGGGATCGCCCTTGGATTTCCTGGCGAAGAATTTTTCCATGCCCTGAAGGAAATGCAGCTTGTGGGCAAATTTGGCGTTCTTCTGCGGATCGGGAATATCGCCGCCGGCGGGCACATAGAAATCATGCAGCTCCACGCCGTTCTCGAAGGTGACGCTCATATGCCGGGCATGGCCTTCACGGCAGAAATCCTGGCTGCCGGTTTTTTTGAAAGGCAGGCGCGAGAGAATGGCGACGCCGTGATAGGCCTTCTGGCCATGGATCGCCTGGTGGACATAACCCAGCTTTTTTAGCGGCTCGGACGGGAACAGCTCGTTGACCACCTTGGTCTCCTGCAGCGCCAGCACGTCGGGCTGCTGGTCGCGCAAAAAGCGGGTCACAAGGCCAATGCGGTGACGCACCGAATTGACGTTCCAGGTCGCGATCCGCATTTTTTACACGCCTTCCATGCTGCAACTGCACAATGAGTTAAGACTTCGGCCAAAAAACTTATAACTAGCGGTAAAAAAACAGTTTATTTAATAACGCGCCGCATTTTATGTCAAAAACGGGGATTTGAATCGGCGGTACCGAAGCATTATATCGCAGTGCAGCAAAGGCTGCGGCCTGGCATTTTGAAGGAGCAGAGCATGACCAACAACTATTTGAGCAAATTTGTCCCCGCCACCCTGACTGACAAGGCGGGCGATGTCCTTTCCGCCGTCCTTCTGGTTCTAAGCGGTGTCCTGGCGCTGGTCACCTTGGCCACGGTCTGAAGGATCCAGCGGCCAGCGGGCTCTTGGCCCGATCCCGATAGGATCGCAGGCGCCAGCCGCATGACGTTCAAGTCCCGCCCAGGCGATCATCGCCGCATTGTCGGTGCAAAGCCGGGCGGGCGGGATGCGAATATTGAAATCATTATTTTCAGCCAGCACCGTCAAAGCTGAGCCGATAGCGACATTGGCGGCAACGCCGCCAGCCACCACAAGGCAAGGTGAGGTCACCGCGGGAAAATCGCGCCGGAACATCGCCAGCGCATTTTTGGTGCGGTCGCAAAGAATATCAATGACCGCCGCCTGGAAAGACGCCGCCGCGTCATTGCCGTTTATGTCGCCCCCCTGCACCAATTGGCGCAAGGCGGTCTTCAAGCCGGAAAAAGAAAAATCTGCGCCGCTGCGGCCCAGCAAGGGCCGGGGCAGGGCATAGCGCTTTGCGTTGCCTTTTGCCGCGGCGATTTCGACATTCGGTCCGCCGGGATAGGCCAGGCCCAGCAACTTCGCGCTTTTGTCGAAGGCTTCGCCGGCGGCGTCATCCAGCGTGCTGCCATAGAGGCGGAATTTCTCTGCGTTCTCCACCGCCAGCAATTGGCAATGGCCGCCGGACACCAGCAGCAGCAGATAGGGAAACGCCACGCCATCGGTCAGCCGCACCGTCAAGGCATGGCCGGCCAGGTGATTGACGGCGATAAGTGGCTTGTCCATCGCCAGCGCCAGCGCCTTGGCAGTGGTCAGCCCCACCATCACGCCGCCGATCAATCCGGGGCCCGCCGTGGCGGCGATGGCGTCGACATCCTCCAGCGCCAAATCCGCCTGTTTCAAAGCCTGGTCGATCACGCCATCCAGTATTTCCAGATGGGCGCGCGACGCGATTTCCGGCACCACGCCGCCATAGGGCGCATGCGCCTCATTCTGGCTGAAGACGATATTGGCCAATATTTCGCCCGGGCCCGGAACGCTGCCGCGCACCAGGGCGGCCGCGGTTTCATCGCAGCTTGTCTCCAGGCCGAGCACGGTAAAACTGTCCAAAGCTGCGTTCTTCCGCTAAACACGCTCGTTCCTCTAACGCAGATAAGCGGCCCGCGAAAGACAGATGAAGATCCTTGTAACAAGGCCGATCGAAGACGGCGAGGAAACCGCCCGCCAGCTGGAATCGCGCGGCCACCAGGCTTTGCTGGCGCCTTTGCTGACGACGAAAATGCTGGACGGCCCCGAGGTTTCTCTGGACGGCGTGCAGGCGATATTGGCCACCAGCGCCAATGGCGTGCGCGCCCTGGTGCGGCGTACCAAAAGACGCGACGTGCCGCTTTTCGCCGTCGGCCCCCAGACCGCATCGCAGGCCCAAAGCGCCGGCTTTGAAATTGTCAAAAGCGCCGATGGTGATGCCCAGGACTTGGCCAAGGCGGCTTCGCGCTGGGCGGAAAAGGACAAGGGCGCGCTTTTGCATGTGGCGGGCGAGGGCAATGACGGAAAATTGATGCAGGCGCTGGAAGGCTTCACCTTGCGCCAGGAAATTCTTTATGCCGTGACGGCCGTGGATGCCTTGCCGGCGCAAACGGTGGCGGCGCTCCGCCTTGGGGATATCGACGCCGCCCTGTTCTATTCTCCCCGCAGCGCCCAGGTCTTTGCCGATTGCGCCCTGAAGGAAGAGGGCCTGGCCCTGGACGGGGTCATCGCAGCCTGCATCAGCGCGGCCACGGCTGCGGCATTGATGCCGCTGGGCTTCCGGCAGGTGCTGGTGGCGTCAAAGCCCAATCAGTCCGCCCTGCTCAAGTTGCTGGACTGAAGCCTTTTTGCAACTACAGATTGCAGGCCGAATCAGGGCGCTTGCGGGAAAGCCTAGCTGCCGTCACACTTCGCGCATGCAGCATGAGGCTTTTGCCAATATCGAAGATTTCGGCGGCGCCGATACGGCCACCCCGCCGCACCGCCCTTCGCGCGCCGGGCAGGACGAGCCCTACCAGAATTACGTGCTGGGCAAGGCCTATGACGAGATGTTCGCCCCCTATGGCGCGCTCGACAGCCGCATCGCCACCTTGCCGCTGGAAGAACTCAATCGCCGCCAGCAGGCCTGCGAGCAGAGCTTCCTGCACCAGCGCGGCAACAAGGACCGGTCCGGCGCAGACGCCACCCATGCCTGGGTGGAAACCTATTTTCCGTCGCTGGGCTGGTTGGGCTTTGATCCCACCAACAATATCCAGGCGGGCGAGCGCCATGTCCGTGCCGCCGTGGGGCGCGACTATTCCGACGTGCCGCCGACCCGGGGCACCTACAAGGGCATGGCGGAAAGCGAACTTTCCATTTCCGTGGGCATTGAGCCGACCCAGGCGCCGGTGCGCCATGAGGATTTTCTCAAGGTGGCCCGGCCCATGACCTCGCCAGCCACCCATTCCATGCCGGAGCGGCTTTATCACCACCAGCAGCAACAACAGCAGCAGCAATAGGTGAGCAAGCAGCGCAAAAAAACCAGTGGCGGCTCCATCGTCATTGACGATGTGCCGCTGCGCTGGGTTGTGCGCAGCGAGCCGCAAAAGGGCACCGCCGATGGTGATGTGGGACTTCGCCTGACCGTGATGTTTGACGGCAAGGCCCACCGCGAACTGGTTCTGGAATATCCGTTCGACAAGAACCAGAATCTGGCGCGGGTTCTGGAACGCACCCGCGCGGCGCCGGAAAGCCTGATTGCCGATATCCGTTTGGCCATGGAGCATGGCTGGGAGGCCAAGTCGCGTGGCCGCCCCTTTATCTTCGCCCTTTACGACGAAAAAATCGGCGAAGATTAGGCCGAGGCGAAGGCTTCCAATGCCTTGCCGGCTTGCGGCATCAGGCTGGCCCAGTCACCAAATTTCTCCGGCGAAAAGACTTTCGTCTTCGCATACCAGGGAAATTCATCGGTGCCCAATTGCGGCCAGGTGCGGCCGGCGGTGAGGAACCAGACCGGCGCGCCGACGCTGGCCGCGGTTGCGGCCGCCGCTGTGGGGGCGGAAATCACCAGGTCGAGCGCCGCGGACAGGGCCGCCGCACCGTCAATGTCGTCGCGCAGGTCCAGGCCGGGAATGGTTTGGACGCGCACGCCAAATTTTTCCTGCATGCGCGCCAGCTCGCCGGCGCAATCGCCATATTGCAGATTGACGAAGGTGACGTCGGGTATTTTCAGGATCGGGCCCCAGGCATCCACCGGGCTGTAATATTTCGCCCGCTTGGCCCCCAGCATCATCGAGCGCCAGCAGATGCCCACTTTCTTGCCCGGCATCTTGTCCAGCAGGGCGCGATATTCCGCCACGCGGGCGGGATCGGGGACAAGAAACGCTTCATGGCGAAAATCGCTGAGCGACTTTCTGTAATATTGCAGGGCGCTGCCCATCGGCTTCTGCCTGAATTTCCGCAAGAAGCCTTGCCAGTTCCGTGCCGCCCGGCAGTAAAATATTTCGTATTATTATCAATGACTTATGATGGATTCTGAACGGCGTTCGGCGCCCGGCGGCAGCTTTTGCCGGGCACTTCTCCCCCGGCAGGACGGTTTGGCGTCTGTTTGCATGGACAGGGGCCCCGCATGGCCAACGGCCATGCGTAGACAGGGGTAAGGGGCCTTCTTATGTTCGCTCACTCATACACCAACAGGACGTCATGGCCGCTCTGCTTTGTATTCTTGATGGCTGGGGCTGGCGCACCGATACCGCCGACAACGCCATCGCCGCCGGCACCACCCCCAATTACACCCAGCTGCTGGCAAGTTGCCCGCACGCCCTGCTCCAGACCTCGGGCCGGGCTGTGGGCTTGCCCAGCGGCCAGATGGGCAATTCCGAAGTCGGCCACATGAATATCGGTGCCGGCCGCATCGTGGCGCAGGACTTGCCGCGCATCGATTCCGCCATCGAGGATGGAAGCCTGGCCACGCGCCCGGCGCTGCTGGACCTGATCGCAAAAACAAAAGCCAAGAAAGGCGGCGTCCATGTCATGGGCCTGCTTTCGCCCGGCGGCGTGCATTCCCACCAGGACCACATGGTTGCGCTGGTGAAAATTCTCACCCAGGCCGGCCTGCCGGTCCTGGTGCATGCCTTCCTGGATGGCCGCGATACCCCGCCCAAAAGCGCGCGCGGTTTCCTGGAAAAATTCCTGAAAGACATTGAAGGCTGCCCCGGATCACGCCTCGCCACTGTGTCGGGCCGTTATTACGCCATGGACCGCGACCAGCGCTGGGACCGGGTGGGACAATGCTATGGCGCGATCGTGGATGGCGCGGGCCAGCGTTTTGACGATGCCTTCGCGGCGCTGGATGCGTCCTATGCCGCCGGGATCACGGATGAATTTGTCGTCCCGGCCGTCCTGGGGAATTACGCCGGTGCGGGCGATGGCGATTCGCTGCTGTTCGCCAATTTCCGCGCCGACCGGGCGCGCGAGATTTCGCAGGCGCTGCTGGAAGAAGATTTCATGTGCTTCACCAGAAGCCGCATCGTGCATTTCGCCGCCGCCGCAGGCATGACGGAATATTCCGAATTCCTCAACGCCTTCATGACGTCGCTGTTTCCGCCCCAGGATGTGCGCGAGACGCTGGGCGAAGTGATGGCAAGCCACCACAAAAAACAGCTGCGCATCGCCGAGACCGAGAAATATGCCCATGTCACGTTCTTCCTCAACGCCGGGCGTGAGGAGCCTTTCGAGGGCGAGGACCGCATCCTGGTGCCCAGCCCCAAGGTCACGACCTATGACCACAAGCCGGAAATGAGCGCCTATCAGGTCACCGACAAGCTTGTGGAAGCCATTGAATCAGGCAAGTACGACCTGATCGTGTGCAATTACGCCAATCCCGACATGGTCGGCCATACCGGCATCATGTCGGCGGCGATCAAGGCGGTCGATACGATTGACGAATGCCTGGGCCGCCTGGTCACCGCCACGCAGAAGACCGGCGGCGTCATGCTGCTCACCGCCGATCACGGCAATATCGAATTGATGAAGGACCAGGAAACCGGCGAGCCCTTTACCGCCCACACCACCTTCGATGTGCCCATTGTCGTCTATGGCGCCCCGGAAGGCGCCACGCTGGAAAATGGCCGCCTGGCCGATATCGCGCCCACCATGCTGGCGCTGATGGGCCTGAAGCAGCCTGCCGCCATGACCGGTCACTCCCTGCTGAGTTTCGCGAAAAAGGAAATCGCCTGACCCGGCAAAGAAAATATTTTCTTCTGTCGGTGGCGCTTTGCCTGGCAGTGCCGGTTCATGCGGCGCAGGTTCTTGTTGCCGTAACACCCAAGGCCCGTCCGTCCCTGAAATCCGACGCGCCGCCGCCGGCGCCAGAACTCCCCATGGATCTCAGCAAGGCGCTGCCGGAAAAAAGTCTGGCGAAACTGCCCTCCAGCCAGCAGCAATTGGGCGCACTCAAGGAGGAGATCGCCCGGACGCGCCCCGCCCTTGCAGGCGCCAAAGCCAAAAGCCAGGCGCTGGCGTCCGAGGCCGCGACATTGCGCAAAAAAATGATCGCCAGCGCGGCGCGCATCCTGGTTCTGGAAAATGACCAAAGCGTGCTGGCAGGCCAGATCGCCCAGCTCCAGGCGCAGGACGATGCGCTGGCATCGGGCTTCGCGCGCGACCGGATTTCCGTGACACGGCTGCTCGCCATCCTGCAACGGCTGCAACATGACATGCCGCCGGCCCTGGCGGTGCGGCCCGACGATGCGCTGGCGGCGGCGCGCGGCGCCATGCTGGTGGGCGCGTCCTTGCCGCCGATCTATGCCAAGGCGGCCGCGCTGGCGCGGCGGATCGAAAAACTCAAGGCCACACGCACCGCCCTGGTGGCACGCCGCATCGAGGCCGGCACCACGGCCGCGGCGCTGGCAAAGGCACAGGGCGAACTGGAAGTGTTGCTGGCCCAGAAGGACCGCGAGGCGGCGGGCGCCGCCGATCTATACAGCGGGTTGTCCGCCCGGCTGGAACTCGTGGCCCGCCAGGCGGCGGACTTCGCCGCCCTGGTGAACCGGGTCAATGCCCTGCGCGCCAAGGATCCGGGTGATGACGGGATTGTTACCGTGACGGCCGCCAATGCCGGTTCCGGGGGTATTGCCAAGGGCTCGCTGCTGACGCCGGTGGCCGGAACCCTGGTTCCTTCGGAGGTGGAAAATGACGCAAATCCAGGGCTTACCTACGCCACCGCGCCGGGTGCCCAGGTCATAGCCCCTGGTGACGGCAAGGTCTTGTTTGCCGGTCCTTACCATAAGAGTGGCCAGGTCTTGATCCTGGAGATAACCACTGGCTACGATCTGGTTCTGGCCGGACTTGGACGCGTGACTGTGCGGCTTGGAGATGAATTGCTTGCCGGTGAACCGCTTGGCATCATGCCGGCGCAAGACGGCGGGGCGCAGCTCTACTTTGAGCTTCGCCAGAATGGCAAAGGGCTCAATCCGGAGTCCTGGTTAATGCTCGCAACGCGGAAGGCGAAAAAGACATGAAAAAATTTGTCCTTGTCGGTGTGGGCATGGTTGCCGGTTTCGGCATCGCGCTTGGCGTGTTGTCCGCGGCCCAGGGCGCCAACGATCTCACCGCCTATCGCCAGCTTGATCTTTTCTCCGACGCGTTCGAGCGGGTGCGCGCCAATTATGTCCGCCCCGTGCAGGACGGCGAACTGATTGACGCCGCCATCCAGGGCATGGTCTCCGACCTCGATCCTCATTCCAGCTACATGAACGCCAAATCCTATGGCGACATGCAGATCACCACCCATGGCCAGTTCGGCGGCGTCGGCATCGAAGTGACGCAGGAAGACGGCCTCATCAAGGTGATCTCGCCGATCGACGGCACGCCCGCCGCCAAGGCCGGCATCAAGTCGGGTGACCGCATCGCCGCCATCAACGGCACGTCCATCCAGGGCCTGCCGCTCAACGACGCCATCGACAAGATGCGCGGCCCGGTCGGCGCCAAGATCACGCTCACGGTCTTGCGCGAAGGCGAGAAGAAGCCCTTCGACGTGACGCTGGAACGCGCCATCGTGCAGGTGGACGCCACGACATGGCGCAAGGAAGGCGATATCGGTTACATCCGCATGCCCGGCTTCAACGAGCAGACCGCCTCTGGCCTGGAAAAGGCCGTGCGCGAACTGAAGAAGCAGATCGGCCCCGCCCTCAAGGGTTATGTGCTGGACCTGCGCAACAATCCCGGCGGGTTGCTCGACCAGGCCATCCAGGTCTCGGATGATTTTCTCACCGGCGGCGAAGTGGTGTCCACCCGCGGCCGCCATGCCGAAGACACGCAGCGCTATGACGCCAAGGGTGGCGATATCACCGACGGCAAGCCCATCGTGGTTCTGATCAATGCCGGCACCGCCTCGGCTTCGGAAATCGTTTCCGGTGCGCTGCAAGACCACAAGCGCGCCACCGTCATCGGCGTCACCAGCTTCGGCAAGGGTTCGGTGCAGACCATCATTCCGCTGGGCGAAGGCGGCGGCGCGCTGCGCCTGACCACGGCGCGTTACTTCACGCCGTCGGGCCATTCCATCCAGGCCCAGGGCATCGTGCCGGATATCGCCGTGTCGCAGGGCGATGACCCCAATGAGGCCATGCGCAAGCTGATCCGTCCCTCGGAAGCCGAGCTGCCGGGCCATCTGGTGGGCGAGCCCCTGGCCAAGAAGCTCGGTCCGGTGATCAAGCCGGCGCCGGACAAGAAGTATGACGACTTCCAGCTCTCCTATGCGCTGGACCTGCTGCACGGGAAAATGACGGTGGCCTCCGCCAACACGCCCGCCGCCGCGGCCCCCAAGGCCCAGTAAGGCTCCGGAATTGCGAAAAAGGCGCCCTTTGCGGCGCCTTTTTTGTTGCCCGGGAAGAAATTAACGATCCCCTAACCATGCTGCGTTAACTTTTGGCGCATGGCGGACACAGCCTTCACGGACGAAATTCGCGGGCCCCGCGCTGTGCGCGCGCTTGGCATTTCCACCGCCTTTTTCTTTTGCGCCCTGACGGCCGGCGTCCTGCTCATCACGCTGCTGGGTCCGACCCATCGTCCGCAAGTCAGCCTGGAATTGCCGCCGCTGCCGCAAACGCAAAGCGCTGCGCCGCAGAAAGATGTGGCCGAAGCCCTGCCGCCGCCGGTGGTGATCGACAAGGCCGTGTTTGCCGGCAAGGCCCTGATCGCCGATCCGGCGCTGATTGAAAATTCGCCTTACGGTCCCTTGCCGCGCATCGCCGATGACGGCCGCAAGCCGATGAACGCCTATGCCGGTCCCGCGGCAGACGGAAAACTTCGCATCGCCATCCTGGTATCGGGGCTTGGCATCAGCGCCAAGGCGACCAATGCCGCCTTGACCAGCCTGCCGGCGGGCGTGACGCTGGGCTTTGCGCCCTATGCCGGCGATGTCCAGCATTGGGTGAACCAGGCGCGCCAGTTCGGCCATGAAGTGCTGCTGGAAATCCCCATGGAGCCCTTCGACTTTCCCGACAGCGATCCAGGCCCGCATACGTTGCGCGCTGGCGCGGACGAAGATTCCAACCTGCAGCGCCTGACCTGGACGCTGTCGCGCTTCACCGGCTATGCCGGCGTCACCAACCTGCTGGGCCAGCGTTTTTTGTCGGATGCCGATGTCCTGTCGCCCGCCATGACCTATCTGGCGCGCCGGGGCCTTTATTTCTACGACAATGGCGCCGCCGCCCAGTCGGTCGCACCGCAGGTGGCCGGCGCCACGGCCATTCCCTTCGCGCAGTCCAGTGAAAGCCTGGACGGCATCCAGACCGCGCTGGAAATAGACCGCCATCTTTCGGCGCTGGAGGAACAGGCGCGCGCCAATGGCAGCGCCATAGGCTCGGGTTTCCTCTATCCGGTCACGGTAGACCGCATTGCGGCCTGGGCAAAAGGCTTGCAGGGACGGGGGTTTGTATTGGTCCCCGTATCCGCCATAGTGAACGCGCCTAAAAAATAGCGCGGTTGAATGACCTCCAATCTTCCCTATCGCCCCTGTGTGGGCCTGATGCTGCTCAACCAAAGCGGCCAGGTCTTTGTCGGCAAGCGCATCGACCAGACCGTGGAAGGCTGGCAGATGCCTCAGGGTGGCATTGATGCGGGCGAGGACCCGCGCAGCGCGGCCTTGCGCGAACTGAAGGAAGAAACCGGCACCGACAAGGCGAAAATCATCGGGGAAATGGACGGCTGGCTCACCTATGACCTGCCGAAGCACCTGATTGGCGTTGCTTTCCACGGCAAATATCGCGGCCAGCGCCAGAAATGGTTTGCCCTGCGTTTTTCCGGGCAGGACAGCGATATTGACCTGCATACCCACGAACCGGAATTCGCCGAATGGAAATGGGTGGATCTTGCCGCCCTGCCGCAGCTGATCGTGCCCTTCAAGCGCGACACCTATGCCAGCGTGATTGCCGCTTTCCGCGAGATTGCGAAGCCCTTGTGAGCGCCAGGAAAAAGCCCGGCGCCAAGCCGCCCGTGGTGATGATCCATGGCGCTTTCACCGGCCCCTGGTCGCTGGAGGAATTCGCGGCGAAATTCCGCAGCGCGGGATATGTTGTGCACCTGCCGGCGCTGCGCCATCACGGCGAAGGCAAGCCTCCGCCAAGCCTTGGCACCACCAGCCTGACGGACTATGCCGGTGACCTGGAAGAATTTATCGAAACCCTGGAGGCGCCGCCCATCCTGGTGGGTCATTCGATGGGTGGGCTGCTGGCCCAGATGCTGGCGGCGCGATGTGACGTCCGCGCGCTTATATTATTGGCGCCTTCGGCGCCGTGGGGCGTGGCGCCTTCAACCCTGATGGAAATTGCCGCTGCCCAGGCCATGCTGCTCAATGTGGGCTTCTGGAATTCGGTGCTCAAGCCCGATCAATATGTTGCCGGCAGCCATTCGCTCGACCGCGTGCCGCAGCCCAAGCATGACGCCATCTTCAAGCGCATGGTGCCGGAATCGGGCCGCGCCACCTTCGAGATATTGCATTGGGGCCTGGACATGCGCCGCGCCAGCGAAGTGAATGCGCGCGAGGTGACATGCCCGCTGCTGGTGTTCTGCGGCAGTGACGACCGGGTCAATCCGCCCGGCACGGTGGAGCGGGCGGCGGCGCTATATCGCGATCTGGCCACGTTTGAGAAATGCGCCGGCATGAGTCACTGGCTGGTGGCCGAGCCGGGCTGGGAAAATATCGCCGCCCGCGCCTTGAAATGGCTGGATCAGGATCAGTAGGCCGCCACGTCCTTGCGGCTGCTGAAATCCTTCATGAAGGCCTGCAGCGTATCAATAGAGGCAATTTTCGCCGCCGCGTCGCGGAAGGCGATGCCGTGCAATTCAATATTCTGCGACAACACGCTAAAGGCGCTGGCATCGGGCGTGCCGGTCATCTTGGGCATGAAATTCACCCGCAGCCTTTCCAGGCTGGCTTCGTCGTTTACCAGCGAATAGGCCACCGCCATGCGCAGGACCTCTTCGCGCTCACCCTTGGTCAGCGGCGCGGCGTCGGTGTAACGGGCGCCCAGCAATTCTTCCGCCTTCTGGCCGGCCACGGCCCAATTGCCGCTTTCCCAGTAAATGTCGGCCCGCAGCCGGCGCGTATCGGCGCTGTCATCCACCGCAATCAGATCCAGCGCATTGTCCCATTGCTTGAGGGCAGCAAAGCCGCGCGCTTCCAGCAGCAGGCGTTCATGCATGGTGTCATCGGGCAGGCCGGTGATCTGGGACTCGTGCAGGGTATTGATCGCGTCCTGCGGCCTGTGGTCCATCAAATAGACCGTGGCAAGGCGGGTTGAAACCTGGGCCTTGGCGATGCCGTCCAGGCGCTTGAACAACGAGCTGCGCGACCTTCAGGTCAGCGGCATTGTCCGCACCGAGGACATCACGGCGCAGAATACCGTGGACCTGGCCCAGATCGCCGAAGCGCGCATCTCCTACGGCGGCAAGGGCACGGTCAGCGACGTGCAGCAGCCGCGCCTGGGTTCGCAGGTGATGGACATCCTGATGCCCTGGTAAAAGTTTTGAGTGGGGAAAGAAAAAAAGGCCCCGTCTTTCGACCGGGCCTTTTTTAATTCCTGCCAAAACGGCTAGTCGTCGCGGTAAACCTTCTCGCGCCTTTCATGGCGCTCCTGCGCCTCGATCGACAAGGTGGCGATGGGGCGGGCGTCCAGCCGCTTAAGGGAAATCGGCTCACCGGTTTCCTCGCAAAAGCCGTAAGAACCATCTTCAATCCGGCGCAGCGCGGAATCGATCTTGGCGATCAATTTTCTCTGGCGGTCGCGGGTGCGCAATTCCAGCTGGCGCTCCGCCTCGGTGGAGGCGCGGTCGGCCAGGTCGGCATGCGGCACGGTTTCCGCCTGCAGGTTCTGGATGGTCTCGCGGCTCTCCTTGAGGATCTCTTCCTTCCAGCTGTTGAGCTTGCGGCGGAAATATTCCCGCTGCTTCTCATTCATGAAGGGTTCGCTCTCCTGCGGCCGGTAGTCGGCGGCGATCTGGATTCCCATGCACACTCCTTCGGCGCCACGAATCGGCTCCTTATAATAGGGCCGCCGCGACGGGCGGGGGTTATAGCGATGCCTCTACCCCCCAGCAATCGCAATTGTCGGACAGGGGAAAGACTTCCTTCCCCAATTTTGCCACCAGGCCGACATCCAGAAATACTATAACAATATCAATTGTTTATAGGCTCTATGGTCACGCATTTTGGCGGCAATCCCTGCTCCCAATTTGCCAGCAGGACGCAAAAAGCCGCTTCCAGGTGCCGGCAATAGCGTGCGGTATCAAACAGAGGGGCACGGAGGCGGTTGTCCTTGAGCCTTTGCCGCAGGGCCTGCAGGCGCGCCTTGTCCAGCGCCAGCGCCACCGCCAGCGCCTCATAGCCCGCGAGATTTTGCGTCACCAGATCCTCCAGGCCCACCGCATGCAGCAGGCTGGTGGCGACGCGCCCGGAAAAAGCGCTCCCCTGGCAAGTGACCAGCGGCACGCCCGCCCACAAGGCGTCGCTGGCCGTGGTGTGGGCATTGCACGGCATGGTGTCGAGGAACAGGTCGGCATGGCCAAGCCGCGCCAGGTGCAGGTCTGCCGCAATCATGGGCGCGAAAATGATGCGCGCCGCATCCACGCCCGCCGCCTGCGCCTCGCGCCGGATATTTTTTTGGAATTCCTCATGCCCTTGCAGCAGCCATAACACGCTGCCCGGCAAGGCTTTCACAATCCGCATCCAGCAGCCAAAGACTTCCGGCGTCAGCTTGTAGCTCTGGTTGAAGCTGCAAAAGACAAATCCCGATGGCGGCAAGCCGCATTCGTCGCGGCCGGGCTGGGCGGCAATGGCGCGCCGGGAATCATTGACCTGGTAGCTGTCCGGAAGGAGCACCACATTCTCGCTGTAATATTTCTGTTCATCCTGCGGAATGACTATGCGGTCGGCGATGATGGCATCGATATAGGGCGCGCCCAGGGTCATGGGAAAGCCCAGGAAATTGACCTGGATGGGTGCGGGCCGGTGCGCAAAAATTTCCATGCGCCGTTCGCCGAAATAGCCGTTCAGATTGACAAGGATATCAATGCCGGCGGCGGCAATCGCCTGGGCCGCTGCCTCGTCGGACAGGCCGGCGATCGAGGTGAAATGGTCAAAGCCCGCCTCCAGCCGTTTGCGCATGGCTGAGGTGTCGGCGCGCCCGATATCGAAAGCGGTGATCTCGAAGCGGCTCCTGTCATGCTGCTCGTAAAGGCCCGCCGTGAGAAAAGCAGTGGCTTGTTCGCGAAATTCGCCCGAGACATAGCCGATGCGGATTTTTCCCGGTTTGCGCTGCCTGCCGTGCCATAGGGGACTCTTTGCCGGATAGTGAAGCGAAGCGTGCAAGCGGCAGCAGGCCAGCTGGTCCGCCGGCGATGTCGAAATGGCCTGATAAACAAAGGGTTCCACCACCGGCTTGCCTGCGCGCACGCCGACGTTGATTGCGGCAATGGCAGCGTCCCGGCCACTCCAGTCGCCGCCATGGTTTTTCAGATGCAGCAGCGCGCCCAACGCATAGGGATAATCCGGGTCCAGCGCCACGGCCCGCGTCAGGTCGGCCAGCGCCGCGTCATAATCTTCATGCTCGGCCCAGGCCAGCTTGCCGCGATTGTAAAGCGCTTCGGCATAGTCCGGCGCAATCGCCAGCGCCTTGGTGAAGCTGGCGCTGGCTTCGCCAAAGCGTTTCATCTCCTGCAGCAGCACACCGCGATTGTTCCAGGCCCTGGGATGGGCATCGGGCTTCAGTGCCAGCGCCCGGTCAAAGCTGGCCAGCGCTTCGTCGTAACGGCGCAATTTGCTCAGCGCGTTGGCGCGATTGTGCCAGGCTTCGGCGAAGCCCGGATTGATGGCAAGGGCGCGTTCGCAACTGGCCAGGGCTTCTTCAAAACGTTTCATGTCGGTGAGCAGCACGCCGCGGTTGCTCCAGCCTTCCGCAAAGCGCGGCTCCAGCGCCAAGAGCCGGTCAAAGCTTTCCAGCGCCGCCTCCTGCTGTTTCGACTGCAGCAGCAGGATGGCGCGCTCATGCCAGGCTGCGGAAAAATCAGGACGCAGCGTCACCGCCTGCTCATAGGCGCGCGCCGCATCCTCCAGCCGGCCAAGCTCCTGCAGCAAGATGGCGCGGTTGTAAGGCGCGGCCGCGAAATCGGGCCTTGCCGCCAGCGCCGCATCAAAAACATCCAGCGCCTCGTCATGGCGGCCCAGCTGCTTGAGCGCGTTGCCGTAATTGATCATGGCCTCGGCGTTGCCGGGGTCGATTTTCAGCGCCTCGCCGATCAGCGCCACCGCCTGCTCATTGTCGCCCTGCTGCAGCTTGAGCACGCCCAGATAATGGCGCGGCACGAAGGCGCTCGCATCCTGTGCGATCGCCTGGCGATACAGCGCCTCGGCCTGCGCCAGCCTGCCCGACTGGTGAAGCGCAATGGCCTGGTCGCAAGGGGAGGGTGTTGTCATCGCCATAAGGTCTTTCGGCGCTGGTCGCGCCTCAAGGGTTTTTTTGAAGCCGCTGCCGCGGAGGCATCAAAAAAGCCGGCCCTTGCGGGACCGGCTTTTATTGATGGTTGCGGGGACAGGATTTGAACCTGTGACCTTCAGGTTATGAGCCTGACGAGCTACCGGGCTGCTCCACCCCGCGTCACGAAGGTGGGCGGATATAGGACATGGGCTGGACCCTGTCCACCCCCGGAAAAAGCCTGCCTTTTTGCCCCTTTCCGAGGGGGTTTACGCGGCCTTAAAGCCCGGCGGGCCAACATTCCTGAAGGGCGCTTTCAGGAACCCAGCCATGACCCGATATGCCTTGCCTCTGCTCTTGCTGTCCTGCGGCGGCGCCTTTGCGGCGGACGCGGCCCATACCATCACCCAGAGCGGGCGCATGTTCCGCCCGGGCGAGGTGACCATCAGCCGCGGCGAAGCCCTGACCTTCACCAACAAGGACACCTTCATCCACCAGATCTATGTCAACGGGCTGTTCGATTCCGAAGAGAAGTCCCCGGGCGAAAATCTTACCGAAAGCTTTACGCAATCGGGCACCTTCGACGTGCGCTGCCATATTCACCCCAAGATGAAGCTGGTGGTTCGCGTAAAGTAGCCTGGCGCCCTGGTCTTTTGGCGGTGCCAGGCACGGCCTGGGCTTAAGCCCGCATAAACTCTCCATCGTCCATATTCCTCAATGCTTTAGGGCAGGATGAGGATGTCACCCTCCGATACCTCGATTGGCGCCAAGATTTTTGGCGCCTTCATTGCGATGAGCGCGATTATCGCGTTGCTGGGCGCTGCCGGCTATGCGGTGCTGGCGTCTGCCGGAGACATGGCCGTCACCACTTTTGACGGCCCGTTGATGGCAATCAATTACGCCCGCGCCGCGCAAACCGATTTCACCCAGTTGCAGATGGACGAGCTGCGCTTCGAACACGCCACGCCGCAAGAGAAGGTTGCCATCACCGCCGACATCGCCGACACCGTCGCCACCTTCTATGACGATCTGGATGTGGCGGCGCAGCGTTCCTATGCCACCGACGAGCAGCGCCTGATCCGCCAGATCCGCCCTTTGGTGGGCCAATGGCGCGAAGCGCGCAATCGCGGCGACATCAGGACGCTGGAGCGGCTCGACACCCAGATTGACGACAAGTTCGACCTGCTGATTGAACTCAACACCGATCACAGTTTCATCAGCCGCCGCCAGACCGTCACCAATGTCACCAATTACCGCTACGCCACCCTGGCCGCCACGGTGCTGGCGCTCATGCTGGCTGCCGGCATCACCCTGTTCCTGCGCCGCCGCATCATACGGCCCTTGTCGGCTGCCGCGGCCGTCGCGGACCGCATCGCAAAAGGCGAATTGCAGACTGTGATCCCGCCCGGCGGCGCGGATGAAACCGGCGCCCTGCTCAAATCCATGACCGTGATGCAGGATTCCATTCGCGCCATGATGACCCGCGAAACCTCCCTGCGCCTGTCCGCGGAAAACCGCCTGGCCGACGCGCTTGAGACCTCGCGTGAAGGCGTCATCCTGGTGGGACCGGATGGCCATATCGTGCTGGCCAATTCCAGCCTGCGGTCCTTTTTCCCGGCGATTGCCGGCGCGCTGGTGCCGGGCGCTGCCTTCACCGATGCGCTGCGCCTGATCCAGGGGCAGCTTTCGTCGCAATCGGGCGCCGCGGATATTTCCGGACATGCCGAACTGGAACTGGCCGATGGCCGCTGGGTGCGCATGACCGCCAGCGCCACCAGCGAAGGCGGCTCCATCGTGCTTTTGTCCGACTTTACGCTGGTGAAGGAACGCGAAGAATCCCTGCGCCGCGCCACCCGCGCCGCCGAAGCGGCAAACGCCGCCAAGACGCGCTTCCTGGCGAATATGAGCCATGAGCTGCGCACCCCGCTCAACGCCATTATCGGTTTCTCCGAGATCATCAACGGCCAGATGTTCGGCGAGATCGGCAACGCCCGTTACCTCGATTATTCCGGCGATATCCTGCGCAGCGGCCGTCATCTTCTGGATGTGATCAACTCGGTGCTCGATCTTGCGAAAAGCGAAAGCGGCAAGATGATCCTGGACACCCGCCCCGCCGACATGGGCGAGGTGCTGAAGGACTGCGTCACCATGGTGCGCGAGCAGATCGCCGCCGCCGGCCTGGAATTCACCGTTTCAGGCCTGGAGCAGAATTTGCCGCTGTCCGGCGATCCCGCCAAGCTGCGCCAGATATTCCTCAACCTGCTGTCCAACGCCATGAAATTCACCCCGGCGGGCGGGCGCATCTGGCTGGACGCGAAGATGCAGGACGGCCGCGTCACCGTCACGGTGGGCGACAGCGGGATTGGCCTGATCCTGGAAGATATTGACGTGGCGCTGCAGCCTTTCGGCCAGGTGGATAACCGGCTGGAGCGGCGCTACGAGGGCACCGGCCTGGGCCTGCCCCTGACGCGCGCTTTTGTCGAATTGCATGGTGGCGCCATGAGCTTCGACAGCGCCCGCGACCAGGGCACGCGCATCACGGTGGTGTTTCCGTCCCGCGCCATGGACGAACTGGAATTCGCCGCCGCGGGCTGATGTTTGGTCGCACCGGCCACGGAAAACCGCTTACACTTTTCCCGACGGATGCTCCTTGGCCGTCTGGATCGCCCGCACAAATCCCACCGGATCGGCAATGGTCGGCGTCGTGACCGCGTCAACGCCCGTGCCTTCGATCTTCACCGTGCCGAAACCGAAAATCCGGCCCAGGATATTCTGGTTCACTTTCACGCCTTCGATATTGGGCAGGGCGATTTCGCTGCTATGGGTGGAAAACAGCCCATGCTTTTCAACAAAGCGGTGGCTGGTGACGCCGATTTCCGTGGTCCAGACGGTGATCATGGATTTGAGGAAGGTGACGATGCCCCACAGGAAGAAAAAGCCCGCCAGCGCGGCGTACCAGCTGACCGGATCGCCCATGGCAAATGGCTCGGGGCGCCGGGCACACCAGCCCAGGAAATAGAGCAACGCCGCCCCTGGCAACAGCAGCGCTGCCCAGGCAGCGCCGGTGTAAAGCCAGTGAAACTTCGCCCGCGCGATGATGGTTTCGCCGGCGCCCAAGGATTGCAGGATATAGGACATGCAAACTCCCGCACGAACGCCTGCAGAGTCTTACGCGAATTCGCCGCCGCCGCCTAGTCGTGGTCCGGGAGCAGGACTTCTCGCATGCCCTTGTGATTGGGGCTTGAGATGACGCCATCCTGTTCCATGCGCTCGATCAGGCTGGCGGCGCGGTTGTAGCCGATGCCCAGGCGGCGCTGGATGTAGGAGGTGGAAGCCTTGCGGTCGCGCGCCACAACGGCCAGCGCCTTGTCGTAAAGATCGTCGCCGCTTTCGCCATTGCCCTGCATCATCACGGCATAGGGATCGTCGGATTCCTCGTCCGGCTCCTCGGTCACGGCATCCAGATATTCCGGTGTGCCCTGGGCCTTGAGGAAACGCACCACGTCTTCGACTTCGTGATCGGATACAAAGGGTCCATGGACGCGGCCGATGCGCCCGCCGGCCGCCATGTAAAGCATGTCGCCCTGGCCCAGCAGCTGTTCGGCGCCCTGCTCGCCCAGGATGGTGCGGCTGTCGATCTTGGAGGTGACCTGGAAGGAAATGCGGGTGGGGAAATTGGCCTTGATGGTGCCGGTGATCACGTCCACCGACGGACGCTGAGTGGCGGCGATCAGGTGAATGCCGGCGGCGCGCGCCATCTGGGCCAGGCGCTGCACCGCGCCTTCGATTTCCTTGCCCGATACCATCATCAGGTCGGCGACTTCGTCCACCACCACGACGATGTAAGGCATCACTTCGAATTCCAGATTCTCGTCCTCGTAAACCGGCTTGCCTGTCTCGCGGTCAAAACCTGTCTGCACCGTGCGCTTGAGGACTTCGCCTTTTTCCTTGGCCTTGCGGACCCGGTCATTGAAGGCTTCCACGCCGCGCACGCCCATCTTGGACATTTTGCGGTAACGCTCCTCCATTTCCCGCACCGCCCATTTCAGGGCGACAATCGCCTTGCGCGGATCGGTGACCACGGGCGCCAGCAAATGCGGAATGCCGTCATAGACCGACAATTCCAGCATCTTGGGATCAATCATGATCAACCGGCATTGCTGCGGCGACATGCGGTACAGCAGCGACAGGATCATGGTGTTGAGGCCAACCGACTTGCCCGAGCCGGTGGTGCCCGCCACCAGCAAATGGGGCATCTTGGCCAGGTCCGCCATCACCGGCTCGCCGCCGATATTCTTGCCCAGCGCCAGGGTGAGCGGCGCACGGGCCTTTTCATAATCGCCGCTGGCGAACATTTCGCGCAGGTAAACCGTCTCGCGCATCTGGTTGGGCAGTTCGATGCCGATCACGTTGCGCCCGGAAATCACGGCAATGCGCGCCGCCACCGCCGACATGGACCGCGCCACATCGTCCGACAGGGAAATCACGCGGCTGGATTTGACACCCGCGGCCGGTTCGAATTCATACAAGGTTACAACCGGACCCGGGCGCACCGCCGTGATGCGGCCCTTGACGCCGAAATCGGCCAGCACCGCTTCGAGCATGCGGGCATTTTCCTCCAGCGCCTCGTCGGTAAGCTTGTGGGTGTCCTTGAGCGTGACGGGTTCTGCCAGCAACTCCAGCGCGGGCAGTTGATATTCCCCCGCCCCCAAATTGAGCGCCGCCTGGCTGCGCTTGGCGGCGGTCACCGGGGTGCGGCGGGCTTCCTCGCGCTTGACGCGGCTTTCGCGGCGCTCAGCCAGCCTGGTGGCAGCCAGCGGTTCGGCGGCTTCGAAATGATAGCCCTCCTCGTCGCTGTCCTCGTCATCGTCATGGTCATCTTCTTCATCGTCATAGACCAGCGAGGTGGCGGATTTTTTCGCGGGCGCTTTTTTCAGCCCGGGCATTTTGAGCAGGCTGGCGAGCCATAGCGCCATGGCGGGAAGGTTCATCGCCCCGCGCAGGATGGGCATGAAGCGCAGGCCCGTGGCCAGGAAAGCCAGCGGCAATCCCACCGCCAGAAGAAACAGCGGCAACACCCAGGACAAAGACGGCGCCGCGAAAATTCCTGCCGCATTGGCCGACAGGCTGGCGGCGGCAATGCCGATCCAGCCGCCGGCCCCCGCAGGAAGGCTGGCAGGCGCGGGGAAAAGCCCAAGCCCTGCCGCCACGGTGACCGTGCCCAGCGGCCAGGCCACCAGCCGCCACATGGCGTAGCGCAGGGTGCGGCCGGTCAGGGCGCGTATGCCCCACACCAGCAGCGGCGAAAAAGCAAAGATGGCGGCGAAGCCGAACGTCTGCAGCAGCAGGTCGGCGGCGGTTGCGCCCAGCGGGCCCAGCAAATTGGAAATGGGCCGTGCATTGGCGTTGTTGAAGCTGGCATCGTCGCCGCTATAGCTGACCAGCGCCACAAGGGCGGCCAGCGCCGCCAGGAACAGGATCAGGCCGGCGCCTCTGAGAGCCGCCATGCGGGTCAACCGCGCCAGCGCCCGGCGGGCATCGGCCAGGGCGTCGCTCATCGCGCCGCCACGGGACCTGGGGTGGTAGACGCCTCCAACCATTCTTGATGAACCCATGACTTTGAACCCCTCCGGCCTTCGCACCGGATCGGTGCTTCGGCCACCTCCCCTTCTATGGGCTTCGCCCGGAAGGGGAGGCGGACCTGAGATGGCCGCCTACAGAATTTCGCTCACTCTTTCGAGTGCGGTCATAATGGTTGACAAGTCATTAACGAGGGCGGCCCGGATGTAGGAAAAGCCAGGGTTTGACTGGGTTTTTCCCGGCACAATTTCCCGGCCCATATAGGCCCCGGGCAACACCCGCACCCCCTGTTCGCGCCACAGGCGCAAAGCCATTTCCTCGCCATTGGCCACTTCAAGCCAAAGGAAAAAACCACCAGCCGGCTTTTGCATCCGCGCTCCCAGTATGCGTTGGGCGGCCGCCAGTTTTTGCGCATAGACGGCGCGGCCCTGCGCGACATGGGTCTCATCGCGCCAGGCCGCAGCCGAGGCGGCAAGGATGGGCGTGGGGATTGTCGGGCCGGCGATATTGCGGAAGGCGCGGAATTTCTCGATCAGGGTTTCGCAGCCCGCAACAATGCCCGAGCGCAATCCCGGCAGGCCCGAGCGCTTCGACAGGGAATGAAACGTCAGCAGCCGGGTGAATCCGCCGCTTTGCGCCAGCCGCGCCGGCAGGGCGCAGGCGGGCGGCGCATCAAAATAGATGTCGGCATAGCATTCATCCGCCAGCACGATGAAATCATGCCGCTCGGCCAGCTCGAACACTGTCTGCCAATAGGCCTCACTCGCCACCGCGCCTTCGGGATTGGACGGGCTGCAGATGTAAAGCGCGGCGATCCTGTCCAGCACGTCTTTGGGAAGCGCCGCATAATCGGGCAGGAATCCACTTTGCTTTGTCGCCGGGACGTAAAGCGGCTCGGCGCCGGCCGACAGGGCTGCGGCGGCGTAGCATTGATAAAAGGGATTGGGCATCGCCACGATGGGCTTGCCGCCGCCCTTGCTCAGCGGCATCAGGGGAAACAGCACCGAGAATAATCCCTCGCGCGTGCCGTCCAGCGGCAGCAGGTTTTTTTCCGGGTTGATGGCGCCGCCCAGGCCAAAGCGCGTGTTCAGCCAATCGCCCGCCGCCTGCCGCCAGTCGGCCGTGCCGGTGATGGCGGGATAATTGCCAAACGCGCTGGCGTTTTTGGTCAGGGCCTCGATGATGAAATCGGGCACGGTGCCGGACGGATCGCCGACCGCCAGGCTGATGGGCGGTTTGCCCGGGCTGGTTTCCCCCAGCAGCGTCGCCAGCTGGGCAAAGGGCCCGGCGGGCAGGGCGGACAGCAAAGTCTGGGACAAGAGGGCCTCGGCGCGATTTCGCGCCCGGACTGTAGATAGACAGCAAGAAAAGAAAAAGGGCCGGTCTTGCGACCGGCCCCCCAAGTCTTCGGGAAATAAGCTCTTCGGGAGACAAAGCGTCCGCCGGCGTTGACCTAATGTTGCACGGTTTCGCCGTGCAGATTGATGTCCAGGCCCTCGACCTCGACTTCCGGGGAAACCCTCAGGCCCACGATCATGTCGATCACCTTGAGGATGATGAAGGTGGCGATGGCGCAATAGCCGAAGGTGATCAGCACGTCCCACAGCTGGACCAGCATCTGGTGGAAATTTCCGTCCATCAGCCAGCCCTTGCTGGCCGGGTTGATGGCGCTGTTGGCAAAGGCGCCGGTGAGCAGGGCGCCCAGCGCACCGCCCACGCCATGCACGCCCCAGGCGTCCAGGCTGTCGTCATAGCCCAGGGCCTTTTTCATCCACACGGCGGACAAATAGCAGACAATGCCGGCGGCCAGTCCGATGAACAGCGCGCCCACCGGATCGACAAAGCCCGATGCCGGCGTGATGGCCACAAGTCCGGCAACCGCGCCCGAGATCATGCCCAGCACGGACGGCTTTCCGGCGATCAGCCATTCGGCGAACATCCAGGCCAGGGCCGCGGCCGCCGCCGCGATCTGGGTGGCGGCCATGGCCATGCCGGCGTTAAAGCCAGAGCTCAGGGCTGAACCGGCGTTAAAGCCGAACCAGCCCACCCACAGCAAGCATGCGCCGATCACCGACAGCACCAGATTGTGCGGCGACATGTTCTCGCTGCCCAGTCCCAGGCGCTTGCCCAGCACGATGCAGGTGACCAGCGCCGCGGTGCCGGCGTTGAGATGCACCACCGAGCCGCCGGCATAGTCGAGCGCGCCCATGGTGAAAAGGATGCCGCCGCCCCACACCATATGGGCGATGGGCGCATAGACGAAGATCAGCCACAGCCCCATGAACCAGAGAAAGGCGCTGAACTTCATGCGGTCGGCCAGGGCGCCCGCGATCAGCGCCGGCGTGATGATGGCGAACGTCATCTGGAAGGTCATGAACACGGATTCGGGAATGGTGCCGCTCAGTGCATCCACCGCCATGCCCTTGAGGAAGAGATAATCGAAGCCGCCGATGAACTGGTTGAGCGTGGGATTGGCGTTGGGCTTGAAGGCCAGCGAATAGCCGATGATCATCCACAGCACGGTGATGAGGGCGGTGGCGCCGAAACTCTGCGCCAGGGTCGCCAGCACATTCTTCTTGCGCACCATGCCGCCGTAAAACAGGCCAAGCCCCGGAATGGTCATCATCAGGACCAGGGCGGTTGAGGTCAGCATCCAGGCAGTGTCGCCGCTATTGAGCGCGGGCGCTGTTTGCGCGAAGGCGGGGGTCGCGGCGCAAACACCGGCAGCGGACGCGATCAGGGCAAGGCTTTTTGACTTGGTCGGCATTGCGGCCCCCTGCATTCTTCTTGTGGTGAAAAACACAAAAGGGGTGCGGTTTTACCCGCACCCCTTTTGCTTCAGGCTGTCTTACATGTTGTACGCACGTTCGCCATGCTCGCCAATGTCGAGGCCTTCGCGCTCGACTTCTTCCTTGACGCGCAGGCCGATCGTGACCTTGATCAGGCCGAACACGATCAGGCTGCCGATGCCGGACCACACGATGGTCGTGCCGACACCCCAGAGCTGCGAGATCACCTGCGGAACCAGGCCCGGATAGACGGCAGCGCCGCCAGCCGTGTAGTCCACGATGCCTGCGCCGCCCAGGGCCGGATTGACCAGGATGCCGGTGGCGATGGCGCCGACGATACCGCCGATGCAGTGCACGCCGAACACATCCAGGGCGTCGTCATAGCCCAGCGCGTTCTTCACAACCGAGACGAAGAACAGGCAGATCGGGCTGACGATCAGGCCCAGCACAATCGCGCCCATCGGACCGGCAAAGCCGGCGGCAGGCGTGATCGCGACGAGACCGGCAACAACACCCGAGGCCGCACCCAGAAGGCTGGGCTTGCCGCGATGGATCCACTCGATCGCCGGCCACATGATGCCGGCGGCCGCGGTGGCCAGGAAGGTGTTGATCATTGCCAGGCCGGCATAGCCGTTTGCTTCCAGGTTGGAACCGGCATTGAAGCCGAACCAGCCAACCCACAGCAGCGAGGCGCCGATCATGGTCATGGTCAGGGAGTGAGGCGCCATGGACTCGGATTTATAGCCGAGACGCTTGCCGCAGAGGATTGCACCCACCAGCGCGGCGATACCCGCATTGATGTGCACGACCGTGCCGCCCGCGAAATCCAGCGCGCCCTTGGCCCAGATGAAGCCCGCGCCAGCGGCCGTCGCATCGGCCGCATGGGTCGAGGCGAATTCCGGGCCAGGCCACCACCAGACCATGTGGGCGATGGGGAAGTAGACCAGCGTCGGCCACAGGACGGAGAAGATGCAGATGGCGCTGAACTTCATGCGTTCAGCGAAGCTGCCGATCACCAGCGCGGTGGTAATCGCCGCGAAGGTCATCTGGAAGGCGACAAAGACGATTTCCGGGATGACCACGCCGCGCGAGAAGGTCTCGACATTGGTGGACGGGTCCACGCCTTTCAGCAGGGCCTTGGTGAAGCCGCCGACATAGGCGTTGAGG
Organism: Alphaproteobacteria bacterium; assembly: GCA_947475445.1. Classification (GTDB taxonomy): domain Bacteria; phylum Pseudomonadota; class Alphaproteobacteria; order Micropepsales; family Micropepsaceae; genus Rhizomicrobium. The sequence continues at coordinate 85,390 of CANJLC010000003.1, read as the reverse complement.
CCTGCGCCGTCGGTGAAAGCCTCCGAGTAACCCCACAGGGCCCAGACAACCATCACGATGCAGGTGATGACCAGGGTCTGGGTCAGGATGGACAGCATGTTCTTGGTGCGGACCAGGCCGCCATAGAACAGGGCCAGGCCCGGCACGATCATCAAGAGCACCAGGACGGTGGAGACAAGCATCCATGCCGTGTCGCCCTTGTCGGGCACCGGTGCGGCCGGCGCTGCCTGTGCCCAGGCAACACCTGCGGTCATTGCGAGCGTGCCGGCTCCGGCAAGCGTCGCAAGGCCCGCTTTTTTCAAACTTTCAAGTGTCATATTTTCAGTCCCCTATATGGACGGCCCCGACTAGAGCGCGTCGCCATCCGTTTCGCCGGTGCGGATACGCACGACCTGCTCGAGCGGCGTGACGAAAATCTTTCCGTCGCCGATCTGGCCGGTCTTCGCCTTGGAAGTGATCGCCTCGATCACCGCCTCGGACATCTCGCTTTTCACCGCCACTTCGATCTTCAGCTTGGGCAGAAAGCTCACGGCGTATTCCGCGCCGCGATAGATTTCGGTATGCCCCTTCTGTCGTCCGTACCCTTTGACCTCCGTCACCGTCATGCCCTGCACGCCCAATGCGGAAAGTTGCTCCCGCACTTCGTCGAGCTTGAAGGGTTTGATGATCGCCGTAATGAGCTTCATCTGCCGTCCTTCCGTGTTGCTGCCATCGGCCGGACTGCGCCCGGCGCTTTAACGAATTATCAAGAACCGTGCCGCGCGCCTGGGAATCGCCAAGCCATTGAAAGAAATACGCGATTGCCGATTTTTGCCGTCCTGCCAGAAAAGGACTATTGCACAAAAAATAGCCAAAAAACCGAATTTGCACAATTTTTGACCACTGCCTTTTGCCTCAAATTCTGCTTTAGCTAGGCGCCATGAAACAGACAGACATCGTGATTTGCGGCGGGGGCATGGTGGGCCTCACCTTGGGCCTTGCCGCCGCCCAGGGCGGGCTTGGCGTGGCGGTGGTGGATACCCTGTCGCCGGAAAAAGCCCTGGATGCCGGCTTTGACGGCCGGGTCTCGGCCCTGGCCTATTCCTCGGTCAGGATGCTGACGGCGCTGGGGGTCTGGCCGCACATGGCAGGCCAGGCCCAGCCCATTACCGAAATCCTGGTGACGGACGGCAAGCCCGATGCTCCGGCCTCGCCTTTCTCGCTGCATTTTGATTCGGCCGAAGTGGGCGCGCCGTCCCTGGGCCATATTGTGGAAAACCGCCATATCCGCGCCGCGCTGTATGCGGCGATCCCGGCCAATCTCTCCTACATCGCGCCTGCCGGCGTGACGGCGCTGGAGCAGGCGCCCGGCCATGTCATCGTCCATCTCAGCACCGGCGAAAAAATCCGTAGCGCATTGGCTGTCGCCGCCGACGGACGCGATTCAAAATTGCGCGGCCAGCAGGGCATCGGCGTGGTGGGCTGGTCCTATCCGCAAACCGGCATCGTCGCCACCGTGGCGCATGAAAGGCCGCACAATGGCGTGGCCTACGAACATTTCCTGCCCTCGGGGCCTTTTGCGATTTTGCCCATGACGCAAAACCGCTCCTCGCTGGTCTGGACGGAAGCCAGGAGCAAGGCGCCCGCCATGATGGCGCTGGGCGAAGACGAATTCAACGCCGAGGTGGCACGGCGCTTCGGATCGCATCTGGGCGCCACCAAAGTGGTGGGCGGACGATGGAGCTATCCCTTGAGCTTCCACCTGGCGCGCGATTTTGTCCGTCCGCGCTTTGCGCTGGCCGGTGACTGCGCCCATGGCATACACCCCATTGCCGGCCAAGGCCTCAATCTGGGTTTGAAGGATGCCGCCGCCCTGGTGGAAACCTTGCTCGATGCTGCAAGGCTGGGCCGCGATATCGGCGCGCTCGATACCTTGAAGCGCTATGAGCGCTGGCGGCGCTTTGATTCCCTGGCAATGGCGGCCAGCACCGATGCGCTCAACCGGCTTTTCTCCAACGACATCGCGCCGCTGCGCCATTTGCGCGACCTGGGGTTGGGAATTGTGGATTCCATAGGTCCCGCGCGCCGCTTTTTCATGCGTCATGCCGGCGGCGATATCGGCAAGTTGCCGAAGTTGCTCAAGGGTGAAGCGGCCTAATGCATGGTCTCGCCGCCCCGGCCGCTGCGCCATTTCTGTGACGCCCGTTCGCGCGCGCTCATCCGGCCGCGTTGCTGTGCCCCGGCCAGCGCGGCCGGCAATTCCTGGTAAAAGCGCCGTGCAATCACGCCCACCCGCTGCGCGCGCGCGTCCTCGGCCTCATCACGGCTGAAATAGATCTGGGTTTCAAACAGATAATGCGTTGTGGCGCCCGCGCGGATTTCCTGCACCGCTTCGACCTGCTCATTGGCCACCTCCAGCGCATGGCGAAAATGGGCCTCGGGATCAGCGGTCTCGGTTTCCTGCCGCGCAATGCGCAGCCGGTTGGCCTCGTCAAAACGCTTGAGGGCGGGCAGGACAAATTTGTAGAAGCCCAGGCAGGCTAGGACAAAGGCGCAGGCCCAGTAGACATCAGTCAAGGGCGTGAACTCCATGGCCGCGCCTGAGGTAGTCCTCGCTTTGCATTTCCGCAAGGCGCGAGGCGGTGCGGCGAAAGGCTTGCGCGCTTGTGCCATCGGGATAAAGCCCCTCCGGCGCAGCATCCGCCGAGCAGATCAGCTTGACCCCTTCATCATACAGCGTGTCGATCAGCACGATGAAACGCCGCGCCACATTGTGCATGTTCTCGGTCATGACCGGGACATGATCGATCATCACGGTGTGAAAATCCCGCGCGATGGCCAGGTAATCCGCAGCCGCAAGCGGCTGCATGCACAGATCGGAGAAATCAAACCGCGCCACGCCGCGGGCCGCGCGTGGCACGATCACGCTCCTGCCCAGCACGCTCAGGCTGAGGCTTTTGGCCTTTGTCCCGCCGGTCAGGCGCGTCCAGGCTTCATCCATGGCGGCGTCGGCAGCAAGCGACAGCGGCGTCAGGTAGACATTCAGGCCCGAAATGCGCTGCAGCCGGTAATCGGTGGGGCCGCTCAGCTCCACGATCCCCAGCCGCTTTTTAATCTCTTCAATGAAAGGCAGGAAAAGCTGGCGGTTCAGGCCGCCTTCGTAAAGCCTGTCCGGGGCGACATTGCTGGTGGCGACAATCACCGTGCCGGCCGCGAAAAGCTGCTCGAACAGCCGCCCCAGGATCATGGCATCGGCCACATCCGCCACCTGGAATTCGTCAAAGCACAAAAGCCGGGCCTGCGCCGCGATGGCCCGCGCCACCACCGGAATGGGATCGCTGCTTCCCGCCCGCTGCCGCTCGGCATGAATGCGGGCATGGGTTTCCACCATGAAGGCGTTGAAATGCACCCGCCGCCGGGGCTGGATCGGCGCATCCTCAAAGAACAGGTCCATCAGCATGGATTTGCCGCGGCCCACCTCGCCCCAGATATAAAGCCCGCGCGGCGGTTCCTTTTTGCCAAACAGGGAAAAGCCGCTTTTTGCATTGCGCAGCGCTGCCGACAAGGCTTCCAGTTCCCGCGCCGCCGCCGCCTGGGCAGGGTCCGGCTTGAGCGAATTGTCCGCCAGCGCCGCCTGGTACGCTTCGATCATCGTGCGCTGGTCGCCTCGGCAAGCGCGATCAGGCGCGCCGCTTCCACGGCGTGCAGGCGCTCCACCATGCGTCCCTCCAGGGCAATGACGCTCTGGCCCGGATTTTTTGCAAAAGCGGCAATGATGGCGCGTGCCTCCGTCAATTGTTCGGGACTGGGCGAAAAGGCGCGATTGGCGGTTTCGATCTGGCTGGGATGGACCACGCTCTTGCCGTCAAATCCGAAGGCGTGGCCTTGCGCGCAGGATTTGGCGAAACCGGCCTCATCGGCAATGTCATTGAAGGTCCCGTCGATCACCGCCAGCCCATGCGCCCTGGCATGCATCACCATGGCGCTGAGCACGGGCCAGAGATTTTCACGCTCCGGCATGGCGGGCGCGCGCATTTCCTTCAGCAGGTCATTGCTTCCCAGGATCAGGCAGGCTGCGCCCGATTCCGCAATGTAGGGCAGATGCAGCACGCCGCGCGCCGTTTCGATCATCGCACATATCGCGATGCCGTCCGGCAGCAAGCGGTGAAGCTGTGCAATATCGCCAGCGGAGGATGTCTTGGGCAGGATGACCGCATCGGGCCCCGCCTCGGCAACGGCCGACACATCGGCCTCGCCCCATTGCGTTTCCAGGGAATTGATCCGCACGGCAACGAGCCTGGACCCGTATGGGCGGGCCTTCACGGCCTCGCAGACCTGGGCGCGGGCCAGCGTCTTGGCCTCGGGCGTCACGGCATCCTCAAGGTCCAGCGCCACGCAATCGCAGGCAAGCGTGCGCGCCTTTTCCAGGGCGCGGGCGTTTGAGCCGGGCATGAACAGGAGCGAACGCTGCGGCCGGACTTCTTCTATCCGGCGCTGGGTCAAATGCCTTCCACCAGGATGAATTCGCCGGTGCTGGCGGCCTGGCGGAAAGCGCGCGCGGCGGTGTATTCGGGCGAGTTGTAGCAGGCCCGCGCATCGTCGATGGAATTGAACTCGATCACCACATTGCGGCTGCGGTTCACGCCTTCCAGGCTTTCCATGTTGCCGCCGCGCACCAGGAATTTGGCGTTGTAGCGCTCATAGGCAAGACGGCCCGCCTCGACATACTTCTTGTATGTCTCCGGGTCATGCACGTCGATGCGCGCGATCCAGTAGCCCTTAGGCATGTTCCCTGGCCTTCAGCAATTTGCGGTTGACGACGCATTCTGCGATTTGCACGGCGTTGAGCGCCGCGCCCTTGCGCAGATTGTCGGATACGCACCATAGCGACAGGCCATGCTCGACCGTCGGGTCCTTGCGGATGCGGCTGACAAAGGTTGCGTCCTCGCCGGCGCATTCCAGCGGCGTGGCGTAGCCGCCATCTTCGCGCTTGTCGACCACCAGCACGCCGGGCGCTTCGCGCAGCGCAGCGCGCGCCTTCTCGGCGGTGATGGGATTTTCAAACTCGATATTGACCGCTTCGCTGTGGCCGATGAACACCGGCACCCGCACGCAGGTGGCGAAGAGCTGGATGTCGGGGTCCAGGATCTTCTGCGTCTCCACCGTCATCTTCCATTCTTCCTTGGTGTAGCCGGAATCCAGGAATACATCGATGTGCGGAATGACGTTGAAGGCGATCTGCTTGGTGAACTTCTCCACTTCCACCGGATCGGCCACGAACACGGCACGGGTCTGGCGGAACAGAACGTCCATGCCTTCCTTGCCGGCGCCGGACACCGATTGATAGGTGGACACCACCACGCGCTTGATCTTCGCCAGATCATGCAGCGGCTTGAGGGCCACCACCAGCTGGGCGGTCGAGCAGTTGGGATTGGCGACGATGCCTTTCTTGATATCGAACAGGGCGTCGGCATTGACCTCCGGCACCACCAGCGGCACGTCGCGGTCCATGCGCCAGAAGCTGGAATTGTCGATCACCAGGCAGCCCTGGGCCGCGATCTTGGGCGCCCATTCCTTGGCGATGGCGCTGCCGGCGGACATCAGGCAGATGTCGGTGTCCTTGAAATCATAATAATCCAGCGCCTTGACCTTCAGGACGCTGTCGCCAAACGACACTTCGGTGCCCACCGAGCGCGTTGAGGCCAGCGCCACGACTTCGCTGACGGGGAACTGGCGTTCCGCCAGCACCGAAAGCATCTCGCGCCCGACATTGCCGGTCGCGCCAACCACTGCGATTTTGTAAGCCACGGGCCTGTATCCTTTGCGGGCGCGGAACCTCCGCGCGGGCGAACAGATACTAAACTGGCTGAACAGTTAAAAGGGGGCTATTCGCCCGGATGCCACTGCAATTTCAGCATGGCGCCGTTGCCACCCAGGCCGCCGCTCAGGCTGGGCAGATAGGAGCGGTTTCGCGCCGGTTTGGTGGTGAAAACGTCCATGTGGCCATCGCGAAAACCCAGCGTTTCCACGGCTTCCTCGGCATAATTCATGGCATAAGGGGATTTGTCTTCGTCTTCGTAGGCCAGCTTGGGCGCACCGGGGTAGCTCTGGGGCGAAACGATGGCCCCGCCATGGCTGAAAGGCCTGCGTGCCTGGGCGGGGGTAGCCGCCAGCAGGGCCACACCGAAAATCACCCCTAATGTCACCAGCTGCCGCATGTGACGGAACCCGTTTGGCGTCGGTTAAGAAAACGGACAGTTCCCTTTTGGGTTGCATGGTTTTGCCGGCCGGAAAGGTATTTGAGGCAGGGTTCGCCCAATTGTGCGGTCCCAAAAAACTCTTAGAGTGGGGCCGGGGGCGCCGAAGACAGGATTGAAGATGAACAAGCGAATTTTGGCCGGGGCAGGCATCGCCCTTCTTGCCTTCAACAATGCCGCCCAGGCGGCGACCTGCGCCACCGCGGCGGAAGTGTCGGCAATCCAGGTCTCGGCGGTGAAGCAGGAACTGACGGATGCGGCCCTGGCTTGCGGCGACAAGGAAGTCGCCCTCTTCAACCGCTTCCAGACCGTGTTCCAGAAGGAACTGCGCGCCTCCGATGCGCGCATGCTGACCATGTTCAAGCGCATGCATGGCGTCAAGAAAGGCAATGCCGAGTATGACGCCTTCAAGACCCGCGCCATCAACCATGCCGAGGCGCGCCGCACCGTTCCGGGCGAGCATGCCAATTTCTGCAAGGCCGCCGATATTGTTTTTGCCGCCGCCCTGGCGCCGGACAAGCCCGTGCTGGAGGATTTTGTCGCCGGCGTTCCCGTCCAGGAAGCCACCCCGGTGGATGTCTGCCAGATCTCGGTCAGCGTGGCGCTCACCGGCGTGGCGGCTGGCCCGGCGGTTATGCCCATTCCGCGTCCCGATCTGCCCGGCGACGTGCCCAATCAGAATCTCTTTCCCTAACGCTGGGCTTTCGGGCTCTGGGTTCGTCGCGCGTGCTCACATACGTCCGTACGCTCCGCGCGTTGCCACTGCGCTGTCGCTGGGCAACCCTGCTCACGCCACAAAATGCTGCGCGCTAGCGTGATGAAGGAAAAAACGGCGCGATGGGAATCGCGCCGTTTTTTTAGTGATTCATATGACCAAGAAAAAAGGCCGGTCTTGCGACCGGCCTTTTCTCATTTCAGATCCGAACCGGATCAGCCACCAAGATCGATGACTGCACGACGGTTCTGCGGCTCGCGGACGTTCGGGCCAGTCGGCACCATCGGATCGTGGAAGGACTTGCCTTCGATCGCGATGCTGTCGGTGGTCAGACCCTGGCGAACCATCTCTTCCTTCACCGACGTGGCGCGGCGGATCGAGAGAGCCTGGTTGTAGCGATCCGAGCCAACCGTGTCCGTGTGACCGGTGACCATGATCCGGACAGAACCCAGCTGCTTGGCGGCAGCAACAGCCTGCGAGATCGTGGACTGCGCTTCAGCCGACAGGTTCGACTTATCAAAGTCAAAGAAGACGATGTAAGTCTTGGCCGGCGGCGGCGGAGGCGGCGGCGGCGGGGGAGGCGGCGGCGGCGGCGGAGGCGGCGGGGGCGGCGGGGGCGGCGGCGGGGCCGGCGGCGTCATGAACCACCGGAAGCCGATCATCGCAGCGTGCTGATTCACGTTGCCCAGATGGACGGGGGAGTTGGCCGCAAAGCCACTGCGGAAGCTGTCATCCAGCAGCAGCGAGCGATAGCGGTAATCAACGAACAGGTCGACGTCCGGCGAGATGCCGAAGGCCAGGCCGATGATGCCCTGGTAGGAGAAGGCCGAACGCGAACCACTGGTGATGTCCGCCGTGGCAAGGCCGCCAGCGCCGCTGGGGCCCTGCAAATGGGCGCGCACAACGCCCAGGCCCATACCACCACCAAGCGAGAGCTTGACGTTGTCGCCGATGGGGGTGTCCCACACCAGGTTGATCATGTTGGTCTGCGTGGAAGTGTAACCGCCACGGTCAGAGCTGACTTCATGTCCAGACCAGCCAAGTTCGTCTTCCACGCGGAAGCCGCTGGCCCAGCCATAACCGACGGAGCCGGCGATGAGGGCATTGTCACTGGTCTTGGCGACGCCGCGCAGAACGGTCGGAGTCGGGACGGAGTCATAACGGATGCCGTTCTGATGATCCCAGCCTGCGCCCAGACCCAGATACCAGCCTTCGGCAGCCATTGCTGGTGTCGAAAGCGCAAGCGCCGCGACGCCTGCCAAGGCGATCATACGAATTTTCATTTTTACCCTCGCTAAATAACCGACGGGCAGGAAAGCCCCCACCAAAATTGTCAGAATTAATACTTGGCTTATAACTACGATCGGGCAAAAAGTCTCCCTCGCAGCTGCACGATTGGAACCCAAGCCCGGTTCCTTTTCAATGTTTAACCCAAACCCGTGACTCTGCGGCCACACAAAGCGGTCCCATTTTACCTTTTGGCCCGGAAAACCGGAAGGCATAGCGCCCCGGTAACAGCGTAAGTGCTCTCCCTACATTGCAAAATTCCTGCTCCAGCCTCTCCAGCAATTCGGCTCTTGGACAGACATGGAAAGCCCTCAGCCAGGCCCGCAACAGCCCTCGGCCAGGCAGGTTTTTGAAGTCGCCAAAGTCGACAATATGGACAAATCCGGCCGGCGAAAGCCCTGCTGCGGCTGCGAACAGGGCCCGCCGCCAGTCTGGAATCATCGAAAGGCTGTAAGAGAAGAGGGCATGGTCGAAACTGCCCTGGCCGAAAAGCTGCGCCGAGAGGTTTTCCCCCAGCCCCTGCATCACAATCACCCGGTCCGACAGGCCGGCGCGTGCGATCTGCTGACGGGCCGTCTCCAGCATCTGGGCGGAGGCGTCCAGGCCATAGAGCCGGACCCCCGGATAGCGCCTGGCCAGGACAATCAGGTTGCGCCCCGTGCCGCATCCGATTTCCACCAGGCTTTGGCCGGGTTTGAGGTCCAGGCCCTGGATCAGCCCATCCCTGCCAAAAAGGTAATATTTCCTAGTGCAATCATACACATAACGCTGATATCGGTAAACCTGGTCCATCAGCCCCGCATGGGGGGTCTCAGGACAGGGGGCGGCGGGCATAGACATGGAAACCGCCATAGATCGAGGACCGGTCCTGAGTATGCAGCACCCGGCTCTGCCACTCATGATAAAGCCAGGGCGCCAGCAGGCTTTCGGGCAGCTTTTCGCCCAGGGGCGAATCCGGGCCGGCCGTGCGGAAGATCACCCGGGCGTCGCGGGAATCGGCGGTGCGGTCTATCTCGCTCCACAATTGCGCCAGCTGGCCTTCATCCATCCAGTCCTGCGCATCCAGCAGGACATAGCGGTGGAGCGACTGGGCCGGCTGCGTTTTCAGGTAATCCACCAGCGATGCGTGATGCACCTCCACCTTGTCCAGCCGCGATTTGAGCGCCGCGTAATTCTGCGCCCTCAGATAGGCGGGCACCGCTTCACGCAGGCCAAGATCATAGGAACGGCCAAAGGCCTGCCAGGCAAAATAATTGTCCTGGATCGGAAAATCGCAGGCCAGCCGCTCCACCCGCTCGCGCAGGACAAGGGCGGCATCGTTGCCGCCTGCCATCAGCGCATCATATTGCGCCGGCGGAATTCCCAGCGCGTAAAGTGAGATGGGGCTTTTGGAAATCAGCCTTACCGCGGCGGAATCGAACAAAGGCGCGATCAGCTGGTCGAAGGCGGCGCGCTGTTCATGGGCATTTTTCGCGTCCAGCAAGCCGTCCAGCTTCTTGCCGTGCAGCCTCGCCACCATGTGCAGCAGGCCGATGAAGCGGCCCAGCAAGCTGTGGTTATAAAGGCCGCGCTCGAACATCTCGATGCGGCGGCGTTGGCGCGGCCCGATTTTTTTCTCCCAATAGGCGCGGGTTTGCGGATCGAGCCGGCCGGCAAGCCCGCTGTCAAAGGCCTGTATGTTGGCGCCCAGATTGGCGGCGCCGAAAAAGCGGAAAAAACTTTCATGGTCCGGCAGATGCTCCAGCGCCGCCAGCTTGAGCCTTGTCAGCGCGACATGGTGCGGGTTGAGGTCCAGCGCCGTGATCTGGGCGGGTGCGGCGGCCAGATAATTCAGGACATTGCAGCCGCCGCTGGCGATGGTGACCAGGCGGTGATGGGACGCAAGGGCCAGCGCCTCCAGGTCCACGGCGGGGTCTTCCCAGATCTGGTTGTACACAAAGCCCTGGAACATCATGGTAAAAAGCCGCTCCAATGCCCCCCTGGGACTGGCGAATGGGCGTTGATGGGCGGCGCGTTCCAGGAGCAGATTGGCCATGTGTGAAACCTTCGCGATTCGTCGCATGAAGGGCATAGGCGATTTGCATGACGGATTGGCGAAGCCATGACTGACGATTCAACAATCGCGATGCAGGCGGTGCTGGGATTGCTCGATCTGGAAAAGATCGAGGAGGATATTTTCCGCGGTTTCAGCCCTCCAGATCGCATCCGGCGCGTCTATGGCGGCCAGGTGCTGGGGCAGGCGCTGGTGGCCGCGGCGCGCACCGTCGAACCGTCACGGATCTGTCATTCCCTGCACGCCTATTTCCTGCGGCCGGGCGATCCCAGGATTCCCATACTTTACGAAGTTGACCGTTCGCGCGACGGCCGCAGCTTTTCCGCCCGGCGCGTGGTGGCGCTGCAGAATGGCAAGCAGATTTTCATTCTTGCCGCCTCCTTCCAGATTCCGGAAACCGGCCTCGACCACCAGTTTCCCATGCCCGATGTGCCGCCGCCCGAATCGCTGGAAGATGAAATCGCAAAGCTGCGCCAGAGTGCGGATTCCATGCCGGACATGTTGCGCGAATGGCTGATGCGGGCGCGGCCGTTTGAAACAAGGCCTGTGATCTTTGACCTGCCGGGCGACCGTCCGCCACGCCCGCCTTACGACAATGTGTGGTTCCGCGCGGCGGCTCCCGTGCCGGAACATCTGACGCTGCCGCTCCTGGCCTATGCCTCCGACGCTTCGCTGCTTTCCACATCGCTGCTGCCGCATGGCAAAAGCATATTTTCAAACCTGCAGGTGGCCAGCATCGACCACGCCATGTGGTTTCATCGTCCCTTCCGCTTCGGCGACTGGATGCTTTATGCACAGGACAGCCCGTCCGCTTCCGGCGCGCGCGGCTTTACCCGCGGCGCGGTATTCGCGCGCGACGGCACCTTGCTGGCTTCGATGACACAGGAAGGGCTTATCAGACCACGCTAGACCAAACACAGGTCAGGCTCTTCCTTTGGCGCGAAGCGCCTGGAAGGCAGAGGGGGTTCAAATTAAGGACAAGCGGACAGCGAAATTTGCGCCACGCGGCGCGGGCGCGAATAAAATGTATTGGTCATGGTGGTGGGCGTCGAAAGCGTCTGGGTCGTGGCGGAGCTGTAGGTATAGGTCACTTCCGCCATCTGGTGGTGGCGTCGAAGGCAAAAATCAAAAGCGTCGCCGATCTGCGCGGCAAGCGTGTCTCGCTGGGCAGCGATGGCTCCGGCGTCAGCATCACGGCGCGCGAGATATTGGCGGCCTGGCATATTTCGGAAAAATCCTTCAAGGCCGGCCATGACGATGCTTTCACCGCCGCGCAGCTTTTAAAGGACGGCAAGATTGATGCTTTCTTTGCCGTGGGCGGCGTGCCGCTGGAACCGCTGGGTGAATTGATCGCCAGCGGCAAGGCGCGCCTGGTCGCCATTGACGGCGTGGGCCGTGACCGCCTGCTCAGGATGGTGCCGTCCCTCAGCGCCGACACGATTGCCGCAGGCGCCTATCCCGGCAGCACCGAGACAAAAACGGTCTCAGCCCGCGCGCTGTGGGTGGTGCGCGACAGCGAGCCCGAGAGTTTGGTGTTCGGCATCACCAGCGCCCTGTTCAATGCGCGAAATCACGGCACGCTGGCCGCCAGCCATCCCGCCGCGCGCGAGATCGGGGTCGCCACGGCCGCCGCCGCGCCGCCGGCGCCCCTGCATCCCGGCGCCGCGCGGTTTTACAGCAGCGTGAATCGCTGAACTTGTGCGCCGCGCGGCATTGTTTGATGGTCGCGCGGCCAACGGAAAACCGCTTCGCACTTTTCCGGGCCGTCGCTCCGCGCGCTTCTACAGCGCCATCAAGCGCTAGGCCGGATAAAGACCGGAAAATCCGTTCGCCACTTCTTCTTTGGCGGCCGCAAGCCAGGACTGCATGCCCGGCAGCGCCCAGACTTTGTCCATGTAAGCCTTGACCTGCGCCGGCACCTCGACGCCGAAGGTGGTGAAACGCGATACCACCGGCGCATACATGCAGTCGGCCACGCAAAACCGCCCGAACAGGAATCCGTCCTCCTTGCCATGTTGCGCCAGCGTGTCCTCCCAGGCGGCGATGATGCGCGCGATCTGGGCCTTGGTGTCATCGCGCAACTCCGGCAAGGGCAGGCTTTGCGAAAAATGCATGGAAAGCTGGTCGCGCACATCAGGAAAGCCTGAATGCATTTCGGCGGCATAGGCCCGCGCCCGCGCCCGGATTTGGCTGTCATCCGGCCATAACCGGGCCTCAGGATGGCGCTCCGCCAGCGTTTCGCAGATCGCCAGGCTGTCCCAGATGATTTCGCTGCCCGATTTCAATACCGGCACTTTGCCGGCCGGAGAATGTTTCAGGATATTCTCCTTGCTTGCCGGAGGCTGGCGCAGCTTGATCACTTCGGTCTTGAACGGCGCGCCCGTGGCCACAAGCGCCATATAGGGCCGCAGGCTCCAGCTCGACCATTCCTGGTTGCCGACAATCAAGGTGTACATGGGAACTCCTTGCAGGGGACGGGCGGTATTCATAAAGTCAGCCGCGCTTTTGGGTATAGTCAATCATGCATGCTGGCCTTGTGAAATCTGCAAAAAATGCCGTCCCTCTGCATGCGGTGGCGGCCAGGGACCTCAAATCCTGGCAGGCCCGGATGCCTTACCTGAAAGCCAACGGCTTTACGGCCAGGGACGGCGAAATCCGGCTGGTGCCGGGCCGCCGCGGCGGCATCGCCGCCGCCGTGCTGGGCCTGGGCAAATCCACCGATGCGCTGGCGCTGGCGGCTTTTTCCGAAATGCTGCCCGATGGCACCTACCGGCTGGGCGAGGTCCCGGATTTTTGCGGCGGCGCCAATGCCGCGCTGGCCTGGCTCTTGGGGCTGTATCAATTCTCCCGCTACAAGAAGCCGGCAAGGCGCGCCCTCAAGCTGGCGCTGCCGGCGGAGGTGGACGGCGGCGAGATCAGCCGCATCGCCGGGAATATTTTTCTCGCCCGCGATCTGATTAACACCCCGCCCAATGACATGGGCCCGGAAGAATTGGCGAACGCTGCCGCTGCGCTCGCCAAACAGCATGGCGCGAAATTCCGCACCGTCAGCGGCGCGGCGCTGAAAAAAGACTATCCCCTGATTGAGGCGGTGGGCCGCGGCTCGGTGCGCGGCCCCCGCCTGATCGAACTGGTGTGGGGCAGCGGCCCCAAGGTCACGCTGGTGGGCAAGGGCGTTTGCTTTGACACCGGCGGCTACAATCTGAAACCGGGCTCCGGCATGGCGACCATGAAAAAAGACATGGGCGGCGCCGCCGTGGCGCTGGCCATTGCCGGCATGGTGATGGGCGCAAAACTGAAACTGCGCTTGCGCGTCCTGATTCCCGCCGTGGAGAATTCCGTTTCCGGCAGCGCCATTCGTCCCTCCGATGTTTTCAGAAGCCGCAAGGGCCTGACCGTGGAAATCGGCAACACCGATGCCGAAGGCCGGCTGGTGCTGGCCGATGCGCTGGCCGATGCCGATGCGCAAAAGCCCGAACTGCTGATCGATATCGCCACGCTGACCGGCGCGGCCCGGGTCGCCACCGGCATGGAGTTGCCGCCTTTCTTCACCGATGATGAAATCCTGGCGGCCGACCTGGCGCGCCACGCCGCGCTGACAGGCGATCCGCTGTGGCGGCTGCCGCTATGGCGCGGCTATGAGTCCACCCTGTCCAGCCCGGTCGCTGACCTCACCAACAATCCCCATTACAGCTATGCCGGCGCCATCACGGCCGCCCTGTTCCTGAACCGCTTTGTCGAAAAGTCCAAAAGCTGGGCGCATTTCGACATTCCCGCCTGGAATGACCGGCCAAGGCCCGGCCGCAAGACGGGCGGCGAAGCCAACGCCGCCCGCGCGCTTTATGCGCTGCTGAAGGAACGCTATGGCCGATAAAAGAATCACGCCGGCACGCGCCGATCTCGCCGCCGCGCACCTGAAGGGCAAGGTGGACGCGGCGCAATTTGTCGAAGGCAAGGCTTACAGCGTCTGGTCGGGCCGCACCGCCTTGCTGGGCAGCCCCGAGCCGCTTGCCGAACAGGTCAGCGAACTTCTCTATGGCGAGGAATTCATTGTCTATGAGGTGAAGGACAATCGCGCCTGGGGCCAGGCGGTGCGCGATCACTATGTCGGCTATGTTAATGTCATGGCGCTGGACGCCGTGATGCAGCCTGACAAGCGGGTCAGCGCGCTGATGACGCCGGTCTTCACCAGCCCGTCCATCAAGTCGCTGGTCTCGATTTCTCTGCCCCTCAATGCCGCACTGGAACAGACGGGACTGGATGGTGATTTCTTTGCCCTCAAGGGCGGCGGCTTTGTCCATCACCGCCATGTCGCGCCGCTGGAAGAACACGCCACGGATTTTGTTTCGGTCGCCCAGCAATTCCTCCATGTGCCCTATGTCTGGGGCGGCAGGACGGCAGCGGGACTGGATTGCTCCGGCCTGGTCCAGACCGCATTGCAGGCGGCCGGCATCAGCGCGCCGCGCGATACCGACATGATGGAAAAGGCGCTGGGTCTGCCGGTGGACCGCCGCGATGTCCAGCGCGGCGACCTGGTATTCTGGAAAGGCCATATGGGCGTGATGCAAGATGCTGGCACGCTGCTCCACGCCAACGCCTTCCACATGGAAGTTTTTGCCGAAAATCTGGATCAGGCCATTGCCCGGATTGAAAAATCCGCCGGCCCCGTCACCGCGATCAAGCGCCTTTAGTAACCCCGCGACACGTCCACGATATCGTCCAGCGCCTTGCCGGCTTCAAACGCCAGGACGCTGTTTTCGACATGCGCCAGCGCGGCACGCGGATCGGTGATGCCGGCAATATGCGGCGTCACCGTCACCTTGGGATGCGCCCATAGGGGATTTCCTTCCGGCAAGGGTTCGGTGCGAAAAACATCCAGCACCGCGCCCGCCAGGTGATCACGGTCCAGCGCGGTGATCAGGTCTTCTTCCACCAGCAGGCCGCCGCGCGCCACATTGATCACCCAGGCGCCTTTTGCCATCTGCGCGAAAAAACCCGCATTCAGCATGCCCGCCGTTCCCGGCGTCTGGGGCAATACGCAGGCCAGGATATCGCATTGGCCCAGGAACGCGCCCAGTTCGCCGTCACCGGCAAAGCTTTTGACGCCGGCAATCTCCTTGCGGGTGCGGCTCCAGCCCGAAAGCGCAAAACCATATTGCGCCAGCGCGGTGGCGATGCGCCCGCCAATCTCGCCCAGCCCCAATATGCCGATGCGGGTCTTGTCGGTGGCGCGCGGCAGCATCAATTGCCGCCACACCCCCTCCTTCTGCGCCTGGTCGAAATAGCGCTGGTGGCGATGGATGATCAGCGCATGCATGGTGACATATTGCGCCATCTCGATTCCCAGCTGCGGATCGGTGAAGCGCACCAGCGGAATTTCCTTGGGAAATTCCGGATCGCTGAGGAAGCCGTCCACGCCCGCGCCCAGCGAGATGACCAGTTTCAGTTTGGACAAAGTTTTCAGGAAGCCCGGCGGCGGACGGAAGCCGACAAAATAATCAATGCTGGCCGGATCAAGGCTGTCGCGATCGGCGAACAAGGCTTCGTAATGCGGGCTGTGAAAAGTCTCCCTGCCGAGGGCATTCCAGCCCGGCGGCAACAGGAACAGGACTTTTGGCTTCACGCCTTACTGAACGCCGGCTTTGCCCGGCGCGACATTGCTGCCACCCGGAGCCGGCGGAGCGACAGGTGTCGCACCCGCGGGAGCCGCTTCACCGGTAGGGGCGGCACCGGCAGGCGCCGCTTCGGCGGCGGCAGGCGCGGCCGCGGCCGGCTTGGGTGCGGGCAGGGCTGCGGGGCTGTCGGCATTGCTGCGCAGGAAGGCGATCAGGTTGATGCGGTCATTGGCGCTCTTGATGCCGGCAAAACTCATCTTGGTGCCGGGAATATCAACGCCAGGAGCCTTCACGAACTTGAACAGCTCGTCATAAGTCCAGTTGCCGGGCTTTCCCTTCATGGCGCTGGAATAATCAAAGCCCGGATGCGAACCGCGGGCGCGGTCCACCACTGCATAGAGATTGGGGCCGATCTTGTTGGGGCCGCCCTTGGCCAGGTCGTGGCACTGCTCGCACTTCACGGAGACGGCCTTGCCCGCCGCCACATCGGCGCTGGCCAGCACGGTGCCCCAGTCGGGCATGGCTTCTTCGGCGGGAGCAGCGGCAGCGCCCGGGGCTGCTTCTTCCAAAACGCCTTCGACGACATAGCCGGGCTTTGCCGGCACTTCCGCTTCATAGACGTGCTCGGCCACCAGACGGATCACGAAGATGAAGATCGCGGTGCCAAGGACTGCGCCAGCGATCTTGTTCCACTCGAAGGAATCCATAAGGCCAAGCTCCCCTTAGCCGGTGGTTTGACCGGCGAATACGGGGCGACATTACCCGCCCACTTCTCCAAATCATTGCGGCGAAGCGTCGCATAAAATCCAGCCCATAGCTGGCTTTAGCCCCAAACAGGGCCTAAACAACGCCTCCTGAGGAACCGGCCGTGAATCCAATCCTGTTGATCCCTGCCCGCATGGCGTCCACCCGGCTTCCGGGCAAGGTTTTGGCGGATATCTCCGGCCGGGCCATGATCCTGCGCGTCTGGGACCGGGCCATGGCCGCCGGGCTGGGCCCGGTGGTGGTGGCAGCGGGCGAACCCGAAATTGTGGCCGCGGTCGAGGCAGCAGGGGGCCAGGCGGTCCTGACCGACCCAGACCTGCCCTCCGGCTCGGACCGAATCTTTGCCGCCCTCAAGGTCCTGGACCCTGATGGCCGCCATGACGTGGTGGTCAATCTCCAGGGCGACCTGCCGGCGCTGGAAGTGGCGGCGCTGGGGGCCGTTGTCGCCGCTTTGCCGGGGGCCGATATCGCCACCCTGGCGGCCGAGATCACCGACCCTGCCGAGCGCGACAATCCCGCCGTAGTCAAGGCCGTGGTGGCCTGGGAGCCGGACGGCAAAAAGGGCCGCGCCCTTTATTTCACGCGCAGCACCGCGCCCAGCGGCGAGGGGCCGCTGTTTCATCATGTCGGCCTTTATGCCTACACGCGCCAGGCGCTGGCCCGCTTTGTCTGCCTGCCGCCCTCGGCGCTGGAAAAACGCGAAAAACTGGAACAGCTGCGGGCGCTGGAAGCGAATATGAGCATTGCAGTGGCGCGCGTGGACAGCGTGCCTTTGTCTGTTGATACTCCCGCCGATCTGGCCAAAGCCAACAGGCTCTTGAAGACATGATTCAGGCGATAGCCCACGCAAAACGCATCGCCTTCCAGGGCGAACCGGGCGCCTATGCCAATCTGGCGGCGCGCGAGGCGGTGGAGCATGCCGCGGCAATTCCCAAGCCCAGTTTCGAGGATGCGATTGACGCGGTGACATCGGGCGATTGCGATCTGTGCATCATCCCGGTGGAAAATTCGCTGATGGGCCGTATCGCAGACATCCATCACCTTTTGCCCGATTCCGGCCTGCACATTGTGGGCGAGCATTTCCTGCCCATCCGCCATCAATTGCTGGGTCTGAAGGACGCCAAGCTTTCGGACATCAAGAGCCTCTACAGCCAGGCCCCGGCGCTGGCCCAGTGCCGCAACCTGATCCGCGACATGAAGCCGGTGGTCCATAACTGGTACGACACGGCCGGCAGCGCCAAGCATGTCGCCGAAATGGGTGACAAGAGCTGCGCCGCCATCGCCTCGACTCTGGCGGGCGAATTGTACGGCCTGAAAGTGCTGAAGGCCGATGTCGAAGACGAACATCACAACATGACGCGCTTTCTCATCATGTCGAAAAAGCGCGAAGACGCCGCCCCCGGCGGCAAGGTAGTGACCACGTTCGTCTTCCAGGTGAAGAATGTCCCCGCCGCGCTCTACAAGGCGATGGGCGGGTTCGCCACCAATGGCGTCAACATGACCAAGCTGGAATCCTACCAGCTGGGCGGCTCCTTCAACGCCACCCAATTCTATGCCGACATCCAGGGCCATCCCGAGGATGCGCCGGTGAAAAGGGCGCTTGAAGAATTGGCCTTTTACACCACGCGCCTCACCATTCTGGGCGCCTATCCGGCACACCCCTTCCGCGAGGATATGCCGTAACGGCGCGGGGAACCGGCAGGAATTGCGACTCGCAATTTGCCGCCTGATTCCATATATTTGCCTTGGGAGTCCGGTGGACGAAGCTGTCGCCAACCCGGTCAGGTCGGGAACGAAGCAGCCGTAACGAATTTGCTTCGGGTCGCCGGGCTCTCACCTTTACCCACAACCCCTGTCTTATTTCTTCCCTCCGCGAGGCACTGTCCTTGCTATAGTCCGGCCATGGCCAAAGACCTTTCCCTGGATTTGGGCGCCGAGCCCGAGCCCTACCGCGTTCTGGCGCGCAAATACCGCCCGTCCGATTTCACCGGCCTGATCGGGCAGGAAGCGCTGGTGCGCACCTTGTCCAACGCCTTCGCCACGGGGCGCATTGCCCATGCCTTCATGCTCACCGGGGTGCGCGGCGTGGGCAAGACCACCACGGCGCGCATCATCGCCCGCGCCCTCAATTGCATCGGGCCGGACGGCAAGCGCACCGAACCCACCATCCAGCCCTGCGGCCAGTGCGATCCCTGCATCACCATCGCCGAATCGCGCAATGTCGATGTCCAGGAAATGGACGCCGCCAGCCGCACCGGCATTGACGATATCCGCGAGATCATCGAGGGCGTGCGCTATGCCCCCGCCTCGGCGCGCTACAAGGTCTATATCATCGACGAAGTGCACATGCTGTCCAAGCAGGCCTTCAACGGCCTGCTCAAGACGCTGGAAGAGCCGCCGCCGCATGTGAAATTCATTTTTGCCACCACGGAAATCCGTAAAGTCCCCGTGACGGTGCTGTCGCGCTGCCAGCGTTTCGATTTGCGACGCATCGACAGCGCGGAACTGGCCTCCTACCTCGCCGGCATCGCCGAAAAGGAAAATGTGAAAATCGAGGAAAGCGCGCTGGCGCTGATCGCCCGCGCCGCCGAAGGCAGCGCCCGTGATGCCTTGTCCCTGCTGGACCAGGCCATGGCGCATGGCACCGGCGGTGGCGACGGCAGCATCAAGGCCGACACCATCCGCCAGATGCTGGGCCTGGCCGACCGCGGCCGCATTCTCGATTTGTTTGAAAAAGTCATGGGCGGAAAAATTGCCGATGCCCTGAACGATTTGCAGGGCCTTTACGATTCCGGCGCCGATCCTTTGGCGGTGGTGCAGGACCTGCTGGAAATCACCCATTTCCTCACCCGCGTCAAAGTCGCGCCTTCGGCGCAAGGGTTCTTCGACGGCGGCTCGGGCGAAGCCAGGCGTGCGGGCGAACTGGCGGCCAAGCTGTCGGTGGCCTCGCTCACCCGCGCCTGGCAGATGCTACTCAAGGGCCTGTTCGAAGTGCGCGACGCCACAAGGCCCATCCTGGCCTGCGAGATGGCGCTGATCCGCCTGGCCTATGCCGCCGAATTGCCGCCCACCGACAAGCTTGTGCGCGATATCCTGGATAATGGCGTGACGCCGCGTGCCCCCGGCGCGCCGTCTTCCGCGCCGCGCGGACCGACGGCTTCCTCTTCCGCCGCGCCAAGAATGCAGGCCGCGCCGCAGCCGGCCCCTTCCACCGAATCCGCGCCGGTGATGAAGGGTCTGGAAGACATTGCAGCCCTTGCCGCCGCCAATCATGCCCCGGTGCTCAAGGTGCATATCGAAAATGACGTGCATCTGGTCAAGCTGGAACAGGGCCATCTCGAATTTCGCCCCGGCCCGCGCGCCCCGCGCACCCTGGCGGGCGACCTGCAGCAGAAATTGCGCGACTGGACCGGCATCCGCTGGAGCGTCTCCATCTCCAACGAACAGGGCGCGCTGACCCTGGCCGAGCAGAAGAAAAGCGCCAAGGCCGCGCGCATTGAAAGCGTGATGCAGGCGCCGCTGGTGCGCGCCGTTCTGGACCGATTTCCCGGCGCGGAAATCGTGGCAGTGCGCGATGTCGAAGCGCCTGTGGTTGATGCGCCGGACGCACCCCCGGATAACGAAGACTGATGGCGTCGGGCACCGAAATTGAACGCCTCATCCAGCTTCTTGCCAAGCTGCCGGGCCTGGGGCCCCGCTCGGCACGGCGCGCCGCGCTGGTGCTTTTGAAAAAACGCGACCTGCTGCTGGAGCCCTTGGCATCGGCCATGCAAAGCGCCGCCGCCGCCACCCGCGACTGCGAAATCTGCGGCAATCTCGATACGATTTCGCCCTGCGCCGTGTGCCGCGATCCGCGCCGTGACGCCAGCTTGCTGTGCGTGGTGGAAGATGTGGCCGACCTGTGGGCGCTGGAACGGGCGGGCGTATTCCGCGGCCGATACCATGTGCTGGGCGGTGCGCTGTCGGCGCTGGACGGCATCACGCCCGAGCGCCTCAGTGTCGCGCCGCTGCTGGAACGTGTGAAGCATGGCGTGGATGAAGTCATCCTGGCGATGAACGCTACGGTGGAAGGCCAGACCACGGCGCATTACCTGATGGACATGCTGGAGGGCATGAAAGTCACGCGCCTGGCCCATGGCGTGCCGGTGGGCGGCGAACTCGATTATCTCGACGAGGGCACGCTCAGCGCCGCCTTCAAGGCGCGCCGCGCGCTTTAGATCAGCGTCTTGGGCCCGTCGGGCGTCAATTCCACTTTTTCAATCCGCTCCGCCCGGCCCACGATCTTGTCAGTGGAAATCAGGATATTCTTCAGATCGGCATCGGCCTGGTTGAAATGAGCCTGCAGCTTCGACACGCGGTCGCCCAGCAGCCGCACGTCATTGAGCATGTTGCCCACTTCCTTCTTGATCAGGTCGGCCTGCTCGCGCATGCGCGCGTCTTTCATCAGGGTCTGGATGGTGCTGATCGCCAGCATCAGGATATTGGGCGACACCACCATCACATTGCTGCGATGCGCCTTGATGATCAGGTCTTCGAAATCGGCATGCAGGTCGGCATAGATCGCTTCCGAGGGTATGAACATGATGGCGGGGGTCTGCACCTCGCCCGGAATGAGATATTTCTCGGAAATGTCGCTCACATGCTTGGAGACATCATTCTTCACGCGCGCGATGGCGATTTTCTTTTCCTCGTCGCTGGCGGCATTGCGCAGCAGGGTGAAGGCTTCCAGGGGGAATTTGGCGTCGATCACCAACAGGGCCTTGTTGCCGGGAATGCGGATGACGCAATCGGGCCGGTTGCGGTTGGAGAGGGTGAACTGGAAATCGTAAAGCGAGGCGGGCAGGCCGTCGCGCACGATGTTTTCCATCTGGGTCTGGGCGAACAGCCCGCGTGCCTGCTTGTTGGACAGGACATGCTGCAGGCTCACCACCTGGCCCGACAGGTCGCTGATATTCTTCTGCGCCTCGTCGATCACCGTCAGCCGGGCATGGATGCCGCCCAGCGTCTCGCCGGTCTTGGTGGCGCTGTCCTTGAGATTCTCACCCAGCCGCTGGTCCAGCGCCTCGATGCGTTCGGCCAGGGTGCGCGACAGCTGCGCCTGTGCTTCCAGCGTCGCCTGGAACTGGCCGGCAATGGCGCCCTGGCCGGAAATGACGGTGTCCAGCCGCGGGTCGGCAGGCAGGGCGGGTGCGGGCCTGGGCCGCGCAAAGGCGAAAATCGCCGCCGCCGCCACCACCGCAACCGCCAGAACAATAAGGCCCAATTCCACGCTTCTTGACCCTTTCACCGGCCTCGCCTATCTCAAAAGGCATGGCCATCCGCCCCATCCTTACCGCGCCCGACCCGCGCCTCAAAGCCGTCTCCACCGATGTCGAAAAGGTGGATGGGGAAATCCGCAAATTGGCGCAGGACATGGCCGATTCCATGTATGCCGCCGACGGCATCGGGCTGGCCGCGGTGCAGATCGGGGTTCCCAAGCGAATCATCGTCATGGATCTCGACCAGAAGGAGGGCAAGAAGGATTGGCGCGCCTTTATCAACCCGAAGATCACCTGGGCTTCCGAAGACCTGGCGGTTTACGAGGAAGGCTGCCTGTCGGTGCCGGAAATCTATGATGATGTCGAACGTCCGGCCCGCATCCGCGCCGAATATCTTGATCTGGACGGCAAGAAAATCGAGATCGAAGCCGATGGCATGCTGGCCACCTGCCTGCAGCATGAAATGGACCATCTCGAAGGCGTGCTGTTCATAGACCATCTCAGCAAGCTCAAGCGCGCCATGCTGCTCAAGAAGCTCACCAAAGCCAAAAAGCTGGCCGAGGCATGATGGTGAGCGGGCGGCGCGCACGGCGCGTGAGCATGTCCAGTGGACATGCGAAAGTCCGCGAACGCCGCGAGCTTGGGCGAGCGGCAGGGGTAACGACGTGGCTCTGAGACTCGCCTTTATGGGGACGCCGGACTTCGCGGTTCCGGCGCTGGCCGAACTGATTGCGCAAGGCCATGACATCGCCGCCGTCTATTCCCAGCCGCCCCGGCCCAAGGGGCGCGGCATGGAAACCATCCCCGGCCCCGTCCATCAATTCGCCAATACCGCCAAGCTGGATGTCCGCACGCCCTTGTCGCTGAAAAGCACAGAAGAACAGGCCGCCTTCGCCGCACTCGATCTGGATGCTGCCGTGGTGGTGGCCTATGGCTTGCTGCTGCCCAAAGCTATTTTGGATGCCCCGCGCTTGGGTTGTTTCAATCTGCACGGCTCGCTGTTGCCGCGCTGGCGCGGCGCCGCCCCTATCCAGCGTGCTGTCATGGCGGGCGATACTGAGACCGGCGTAATGGTGATGCATATGGATGAAGGGCTGGATACTGGCCCGGTGCTGATGGCCGAACGCGTCACCATCGGGCGCCAGACCAGTGGCGAGCTGGCCGATATCCTGTCGCGTCTGGGCGCCGATCTGATGGTGCGGGCGCTGGGCGCGCTGGAACGCGGTCAGGCCAGCGAACGGGCGCAGGCGGAAGTGGGCGTTACCTACGCTAAGAAAATTGAAAAATCCGAGACGCGCATTTGGTGGAGTAATTCGGCGGAAGAAATCGACCAGCAGATACGCGGATTGGCACCGGCGCCGGGCGCTTGGACTGAGTCCAGCAAAAATGGCGTCGAACGCATTAAAATACTTATGGCAGAGCCATTTCCAGATTCTGGCCAACCGGGCAACGTGCTTCAAGCTGGTGAAAATCTAGTTATTGGGTGCGGCACAGGGGCTTTGCGCATCATAAAATTGCAGCGTGCTGGCAGCACTGTTCAAGATGCAATTACTTTTCAGCGCGGCTTCCCAATGCAGCGCGGATTCTCTTTCTTGTGACGCGCTATCGCCTGACCATCGAATATGACGGCGCGAATTTTGTCGGCTGGCAGCGCCAGGACAATGGCGCCTCCATTCAAGGCGCGCTGGAAGACGCCCTCGAAAAACTCACCGGCGAACGGGTGACGGTGACCGGCGCGGGCCGCACCGATGCCGGCGTTCACGCCCTGGGCCAAGCCGCGCATTTCGATTTGGAGAAAAGCTTCGAGCCGGGCAAAATCCGCGACGGCCTCAATCATTTTCTGCGCCCCGCACCCATTGTGGTGCTGGACGCCGCCCCGGCGGTGGGGGAATTTCACGCCCGTTTTTCCGCCACCGGGCGGCATTACCGCTATCGCATTCTCAATCGCCGCAGTCCGCCCGCGCTCGACTCCGGCAAAGTCTGGCATGTCAGCCATGGGCTGGATGCCGACGCCATGCACCGCGCCGCCCAGAGTTTGGTGGGACAGCATGATTTCACCACTTTCCGCGCTGCCGAATGTCAGGCGTTGTCGCCGGTCAAGACGCTGGATCGGCTGGATGTCAGCCGCCATGGTGATGAAATCCATATCGAAGCCTCGGCGCGTTCTTTCCTGCATCACCAGATTCGCTCTTTCACCGGTACGCTGAAATTGGTGGGTGAAGGCAAATGGAGCGTGG
Organism: Alphaproteobacteria bacterium; assembly: GCA_947475445.1. Classification (GTDB taxonomy): domain Bacteria; phylum Pseudomonadota; class Alphaproteobacteria; order Micropepsales; family Micropepsaceae; genus Rhizomicrobium. The sequence goes on along the minus strand of CANJLC010000003.1, from coordinate 61,224 downwards.
CCGATGTCGCCGCTGCGCTGGCCGCGAAAGATCGCAGCGCCTGTGGCGTTGTGGCGCCGCCCGACGGGCTTTATCTGATCAAGGTCGATTACTAGAGGTCCACGACCTCAACGCTGCCCGGATCAATCGGGCTGCCCAGGAATGTCTCACCCACATTGGCGAAACGGTCCGGCGCATCGGTGGCCAGAAACTGCGCTACCCCGCCGGAGCCGACATTCAACAGGCCCGCGCTCTTCAACGCCTGCTCTACCGCCTTGGCGGTGGTCTCGGCGCTGTCCACCAAGGTGACGTCGCTGCCCGCCACCGCGGCAATGGTCTGCTTCAGGGCCGGAAAATGGGTGCAGCCCAGCACCAGAACTTTTGGTCGCGGCACGGTGGCCAAGAGCGGCGTCAGATAACGCTCCACCGCCAGACGCGCGATCTCGCCTGATATCAAGCCTTCTTCGGCCAAGGGCACCAGCAGCGGCGCGGCCTGCTGCACCACCGGCATGCGCGGACTCAAAGCCTGAATGGCACGGACATAAGCGCCGCCTTTGACGGTGCCTTCGGTGGCGATCACGGCGATGGGGCCGTCATCGGTGGCCGCCACCGCCGCGCTGGCGCCCGGTCCGATCACACCGATCACCGGCAAAGGCGCGAAAGCGGTTTCCAGAATCGGCAGCGCCACCGAGGAAGCCGTATTGCACGCCACCACCAGCATTTTGATGTCGCGGGCGATCAGCGCCTTGGCGGCTTGCACGGCATAGCGTGTTACCGTGTCGGCGCTTTTGGTGCCGTAAGGCAGGCGCGCGGTGTCGCCCAGATAGAGAAGATTTTCGCCCGGCAGCCGCGCTTTCAGGGCGCGCATTACCGTCAGCCCGCCCATACCGGAATCAAAAATTCCGATAGACCGGCTGTCACTCACTGTGGCGGCTTTTTGAAATAGGCGGTCAGCAGCGCGGCATAGATATCGGTCAGGGCCGCGATTTCCGACACCGGCACGCACTCATCTTTTTTGTGCATGGTGGCGCCGGCCAACCCCAGTTCGACCACGGGGCAGAAATCCTTGATGAAGCGCGCGTCCGATGTTCCGCCGGTGGTGGAGAAAATCGGCGACTGGCCGGTGACGGAAGCCACCGTGTCGCTGACCAGCTGGGTGAATTTGCCCGGTGCGGTGACAAAGGACACGCCGCTGACCTGCGGCGTCACCGTGATGGTGCAACCGCTTTCCTTGGCCAGGCGCTGGCTGCGGTCCGTCACCCAGTTGATCAGGCTTTCAGGCGTGTGCCTGTCATTAAACCGGATATTGAACGCCGCCCGCGCCTCGCCCGGAATGACATTGGTGGCGCCGTTGCCCACGTCGAATGTCGTGAAGGACAGGCTGGACGGATCAAAATGGGCGTTGCCCTTGTCCAGCACATGCTCGCTCAACTGGCTGACCAGCTGCGCCAGCACGGGAATGGGATTTTTTGCCTTTTGCGGATAGCCGACATGGCCCTGTGCACCGGTCACCACCAGCTGGAAATTGACCGAGCCGCGCCGCCCGATCTTCAGCGTGTCACCGGCGCGGCTGGACGAGGTGGGTTCACCCACCACGCAATGATCCAGCGTCTCGCCGCGTTCTTTCAGCCAGGCCAGTATTTTGGGCGTTCCGTTGATGGCGGGGCCTTCCTCGTCGCCGGTGATCAGAAGGCTGATGGAACCTTTCAGCGGGCCTTGCGCCAGCACCCGGCCCGCCGCCACGGCAAAGGCGGCGATGGCCGATTTCATGTCGGCAGCCCCGCGGCCATAGAGTACGCCATCCTCGACCACGGCCGCGAAGGGATCATGTTGCCAGCCTGTGCCGGGCGGCACGACATCGGTATGGCCGGCAAAGCAGAAATGCGGACCTTGCGTGCCGATGCGGGCATAGAGATTCTCAATGGGCGCAGTGCCGGGCTCTTCAAAGCGCAGGCGGTGGCAGGAAAAGCCCATTGCCGTCAGCACCGCTTCCAGCACGCCGATCGCACCTTCATCGGCGGGTGTCACCGAGGCGCAGCGGATCAGTTTTTGAGAGAGCGCGAGCGCGTCCATGTCAGTCGCGCAGCAATTCGTTGATGGAAGTCTTGGCGCGGGTCTTTTCATCCACGCGCTTGACGATCACGGCGCAATAAAGCGACGGTCCTTTCGCCTGCGGCAGCGAGCCTGACACCACCACGGAGTAAGGCGGCACATGGCCCATGAAAATCTCGCCGCTGGCCCGGTCAATCACCTTGGTCGAGGCGGAAAGATAAACGCCCATGGACAGCACGCTGCCTTCGCCCACGATCACGCCCTCAGCCACTTCGGCCCGCGCCCCGATAAAGCAATTATCCTCGATGATGGTGGGCGCGGCCTGCAAAGGTTCCAGCACCCCGCCAAGTCCCGCACCGCCCGAGATATGGCAATGGCTTCCCACCTGCGCGCAGGAACCCACCGTCGCCCAGGTATCAATCATGGTGCCTTCGCCCACCCGGGCGCCGACATTGACGAAGCTGGGCAGCAGGACGGCGCCCTTGGCGATAAAGGCGGAACGGCGGACGATGGCGCCCGGCACGGCGCGAAATCCGGCGGCGCGAAACCGCGCTTCATCCCAGCCGGCAAATTTGGAGGCCACCTTGTCCCACCACACCGAACCGCCGGGGCCGCCTTCAATGATCTTGTTGTCGTTGAGGCGGAAGGACAGCAGCACGGCTTTCTTCAGCCATTGATGCACCTGCCATTCGCCGCCGATTTTTTCGGCCACGCGCAAGGTGCCATTGTCGAGCCCGTCCAGTGCCGCTTCCACCGCGTCGCGGGCGGCGCCCGTGCTGGCGGCATTCAGGCTTTCGCGCTGTTCCCAGGCTCCTTCAATGCTGCGTGCCAGATCGCTCATTTCAAATCCTGATAGCGCCGAGAAAATGGGTTAGGTCCCCGGTTTCATGGTCTATGTGCCCGGCGGACGCAACCGGAAATTCGGGCCCCTGCCGGGCCCAGGCGGAGTCGGTATTGAGCCAGACCGTGGTCATGCCCAAGGCATGGGCCTCCACAAGGTTGCGGGCGATATCATCGAACATGGCGGCTGCGCCCGGCGCAAAGCCGCCATGCGCCAGGATGGTGCGATAGGCCGCCGCATCGGGCTTGGGCACGAAGCCCAGGGTTCGGATGTCCCAGATGCTTTCAAACAGGTGCGACAGCCCTTGCCGGTCCAGGATGCGCTGCGCGTGGCGGGCGCAGCCATTGGTGAAGACATGGCGGCGGCCCGGCAACCGTTCGATGGCGAAAGCCAGCGCGCCGTCCGGCTTCAGGTCGCTCAGGTCAATCTGGTGCACGAAATCCAGATAAGGCTCCGGGTCCATGCCATGCAGCTTGATCAATCCGTTCAGCGTGGTGCCATGCTCGCGATAGAGAGATTTCTGCACCGCGCGCGCCGCATCCTTGTCGGTGTTCAGGAATTTGGCGACGAATTCGGTCATGCGCGCGTCAATGCGTGCGAACAATCCGCTATCGGCGCGATAAAGCGTGTTGTCCAGGTCGAACACCCATTCCGTCACATGACGAAAATCGGGGCGCAAATCCGCCGCCTTTTCGCTGGGTTTTACGGGGTGATGTCCGGCCATGGCGGTGGAAACATGGCCTTAAGCGGGGCGCGAGGCAAGTTTGTTAACAGCGGGAAACCAAACTTGTTTAACGGCCCTTAAGGCCGGGCGCGGACACTTGGCGGCGCGAAAGGAAGGACCTTGGAAAAACCCGCGCCCTATCGGGATTTGAGCGGCGGCGGCGGCCTTGATCCGCGCCATGCGCTGGACATCCTGGAAATTCGCGCGCGTGAGGCCCAGTCCTATCTCGCCAAGCGCACCGATGCCGGCGACACCGTGCTGGAATATCTGGCGGTGCATGGGGCGCCGGCCACCCGTGCCGCCGTTGCCGCCAATGTCGCCACGCCTGCCACCGTCAACCGATCCCTGGCCGAAGACGAAGACGAAAATGTGCGCGTTGAACTGGCGCGCAAGATCGCGCGGTTGATGCCGGGCCTGGAAGAGCGGCAGAGCGCCCAAATCGTCGCCCTTACCATCCAGACGCTGCAATATCTGGCGGAGGATTCCGCGGTGCGGGTGCGCGCCATTCTTTCGGAGGAAATCAAGCATCTTTCCACTGTACCCAGGGAGGTCATCCTGACCCTGGCGCGCGACGTGGAAGAAATCGTCGCCGCCCCGGTGCTGGAATATTCGCCGCTATTGTCTGATGCCGACCTCATCGAGATCATCGCCTGTGGCCAGGTGCGCGAAGTCCTCAGCGCCGTGGCCCGCCGCCATCCCGTCAGTGAAAAAGTCTGCGACCATCTGGTTCAGTCGCTTGACGTTCCCGCCGTGGCAGCGCTGCTTGTCAATCCCGATGCAAAAATCCGCAAGGAGACACTGGAGCGGGTGGTGGAACAGGCCGAGGAAATCCAGTCCTGGCATTTGCCGCTCGCCCTGCGCGCCGATCTTTCCGCCCGCGCCATTCGGCGCATTTCCGGATTTGTCGGGGCTTCGATCATTGCACGCTTGTCGGAACGCGATGACCTCAGCGCCGCCACCCGCACCCACCTGAACCGGCAGTTGCGCCTGCGGCTTGAGGAAAAACCCGAACATGCCGACCAGGCCGCCGCTGCCGCCGCCAGCGTGGAACGGGCAAGGAAGGATGGCCAGCTCAATGGTAACTATGTCGAGGACCAGGCCCTGATGGGGCACCGCGAAAGCATTATCCTGTCCCTGGCCGAACTGGCGCAGGTTCCCGTCGCCAATGTGCGGCGCATTCTGGCGTCTGGCCGGGCCCAGCCGCTGGTGGCGCTGGTGTGGCGCGCAAAGCTTAATATGCGCGTCGCCTTGAAGATCCAGAATTACGTGATGAAGTTGCCGGCCTCTGCGCTGCTGCCGGCGCGCGGCGGCGTGGGCTTTCCCTTGACCACGGAAGAAATGACCTGGCAGCTGTCCTGCTTTGATATTCCGGCCGGCAAAGACTAGCGCGCCAGCCCGGCAGCCCCGATATGGGCGATATAGCCGGCCAGTCCGTGGCCGGCCGTGACGGCAAAGCCGGCTTCGCTCATGCCGCGCGCCGTGCAATTGCGCCCTTCCACGGCGAAAGCCGCAGCGGCGGTGCAAAATTTTTCTGCGCCCCCTACCAGTACCGCGCCACTCATTTTTTGCGCCAGCAGGTAGACCGGATTGCCGCCCAGCGGATCGGCCAGCGCACGGGCGCAGGCCTTGGGCGCGATGCGCCACCAGCCGCGCGAACTGGGCCTGGTGCCGCCAAGCGCAATGGCGGCCAAAAGCGGCTCGGCGCTGTCATTGCATATGGCATAGCCCTGGGGCGCGCTTTTGGCGCCGGCCTGTTTTTCCAGCGCGGCAAAAAGCTGGCTGTTGCCGTCAACGGGTTTCATTCCCGCCTTCTTGCGGAAATCGGCCAGCGCAACGCCGGTCGGCTTGCTGGTCGCGCCATTGATGGCGCCGACCTGATAGCCATTGTCGCTGAGAAGCCGCTTCACGCCCGCCAGCTGGGCCGCGGTCAGCGTCGCCAGGGCCGGGGATTCGTCAAAATCCATCCGCCAGTCGGCGCCTTTGAGATTCACGGGCGCAAAGGGCAGCGCGAAAGTGTCGGGCGCCGTGCAATAGGGCTGGGTCACGGCCTGGTGCAGGACAAAATCGGCATCCTTGACGCAGACCGGGAAGGCGCCGCCCCAGGCGCGCGGCGGGCCGGCATGCACCAGAGCGGAGCGGGCATAGACAAGATAAGACGCGTTGGCGAGCGGCCCCTTGATCACGGTTGCGCAATCGCCGGGAATGATCCGCGTCCAGCCCTGGGTCAGGCTATCGGTATTCTTGATGGTCGAGGTCGCGGCCTGGAGAATGTAGCTGGTGCGGTTGCAGACCCGAAGATCCGCCTTGGCCGGCGCGGCCAGGATCATGAGCAGGCAGGCAGCCAGCACATAACGCATCACGTCGCCGTGATCAGCGTTCCAGCGCCATGCTCGGTGAAAAGTTCGAGCAGCAGGACGTGCGGGATGCGCCCGTCCAGGATGACGGCGGCGTTGACGCCGCCTTCCACCGCGTCAATCGCGGTCTGGATCTTGGGAATCATGCCGCCGGAAATGGTGCCATTGGCGATCAGGCCGCGCGCTTCGCTGACTGAAAGCCGCGGGATCAGTTTCTTGTCCTGGTCCAGAACGCCTTCGACATCGGTGAGCAGGATCAGGCGCTCGGCCTTCAGGGCGCAGGCCACCGCGCCCGACACGGTATCGGCATTGATGTTGAAGGTTTCGCCCTTGGGGCCGACCCCGATGGGCGCGATCACCGGGATGGTTTCCGATTTCATGATGGCGTGCAGCACTTCGGGATTGATCTTGTCCGGTTCCCCGACAAAACCCAGATCGACCGCTTCGGGCTTGCCGGTGGCGGGATTGGTCTTGGTCATGGCCAGCTTGCGCGCCACCACCAGATTGCCGTCCTTGCCGGACAGGCCCACGGCGCGCCCGCCGGCGGCATTGATGCCGGTGACGATTTGCTTGTTGATGGAGCCGGACAGCACCATTTCGACCACTTCCACGGCGGCTTCGTCGGTGACGCGCAGCCCGTCGATGAAGGTGGAATTGATGCCCAGCTTTTTCAGCATGGCGCCGATCTGCGGCCCGCCGCCATGCACCACGACGGGATCGATGCCAGTCTGTTTCATCAGGACGATGTCTTGGCTGAAATCATCGGTGCCGGTGCCGGTCATGGCGTTGCCGCCATACTTCACCACGATGGTCTTCTGGTCATATTGCAGGATGTAGGGCAACGCTTCGATCAGGACGCGGCCGGTCTGGCGCCAGCGCGCCATCTGCCGCAGATTTTTTTCCTGGTCGGTATCGTCAGCCATTGGCCATCAGGCCCCAAAAGTCCGGGGCCTTATACGCGGCGCAAGCTGATGTTTCCACCCCTTTTGGGGTCAGCGATCCGCCAAAGCGGCCAGCTGGCTCTGCAGCAGGTCGATTCCGAAGCCGCTCTGGGCCGACGTCGCGGCGGTTTCGGCCAGGCAGGCGGTGTGCTTGCGGCCTTCGGCGGCCGTGGCGGCTGCCACGCTTTCAACCTGGGCGGGCTTCAATTCGTCGGTCTTGGTCAGCACCAGCTCGTACGACACGGCGGCGCGGTCCAGCAATTCCATCACCGCCAGGTCGGTCGCCATGACGCCGCGCCGCGAGTCGATCAGCACCAGCACCCGCACCAGCGTCGCCCGCCCGCTCATGTAGGAAAATGCCAGGGTCTGCCAGTCCATCGCCAGCGTCTTGGACGCCTTGGCATAGCCATAGCCCGGCAGGTCCACCAGGATCAGCTTGCCGCCCAGATTGAAGAAATTCAGTTCGCGGGTACGTCCGGGCGTCTGCGACACGCGCGCCGCGGTCTTGCGCCCGGTGAGCGCATTGATCAGCGATGATTTGCCCACATTGGAACGGCCGACAATGGCGACCTCCCTCAGGCTCTGGGGCGGCAGATTGTCGATCCTGCTGGCGCCCCAGAAGAAGTCGCAGGGCCCGGCGAAAAGTTTGCGGGCAAATTCATCGCGCATTATTTGTGCGCTTTTTTCTTGCGCTTGAGGTTTGCGAACAGATGCACCTCGACGCCTTCCTTGTGCATGATGAACCATTGCTGCGCGATGGTGAGCAGGTTGTTCCAGGTGTAATAGATCACCAGACCCGCCGGGAAGGTGGCGAACATGAAGGTGAAGATCAGCGGCATCAGCGAGAACATCCGCGCCTGCACCGGATCGGATGGCGCGGGATTGAGCTTGGTCTGAACCCACTGGGTCATGCCCATCAGGATCGGCCACACGCCGATGGACAGCATGGCGAGCCACGCCGGCAGGAAATTGTGCGGGTTGAAGGGCAACAGGCCAAACAGGTTCAGGATCGAGGTGGGATCGGGCGCCGACAGATCATGCACCCAGCCATAGAAAGGTGCGTGGCGCATTTCGATGGTGACGAACAGCACCTTGTAGAGCGAGAAGAACACCGGAATCTGCACCAGCATGGGCAGGCAGCCGGCCAGCGGATTGACCTTCTCCCGCTTGTACATGGCCATGATTTCCATCTGCTGCTTCTGCATGTCTTCGGCATGCAGCTTCTTCAGGCGCTCCATTTCCGGTTGTACCTTCTTCATCCGGCTCATGGACTTGAAGGAGGTATTGGCCAGCGGGAAGAACAGCAGCTTGATCGCCACGGTCAGCATCAGGATGGCGATGCCGAAATTGCCGATGAATTTGTAGAAGATGTCGAGCAGCCAGAAGATCGGCTTGGTGATGAACCAAAAATAGCCCCAGTCCACCGCCTTGTCGAAGCCGACCACGCCCAGCTTTTCATAGGAGCGCAGGATGTCCACCACCTTGGCGCCGGCGAACAGGCGGTGGGTGATGGTGACCGACGCGCCCGGCGCGATGGTGCGGCCATTCAGGCGGTAATTGGACTGGTAGGCCTTGGTGCCGGAATTGAGCGCCGTGGCCGAATAGGCGCCGTTATAGACCTCGTCCTGCGGGGGCACGACGGCGGCCATCCAGTATTTGTCGGTGATACCAACCCAGCCGCCGGTGGAAGAGAAAGTCTTGGGCGGCGTGCCGGCGTCCTTGAAGGCGTCATAGTTAGCGTCCACTTCTTTACCGGAGACCACTCCGACAAATCCTAGATGCAGGATCATGGATCCGGCTTCGGGAGGAATGCCTTCGCGCGCCACATAGGCGTAAGGATAAAGCGTGGCCTTCGCTTGCGTGCTGTTGGCGACGCTGTCGGCGACGCTGAACATGTATTGGTCGTCAATTGAAATGACGCGGGTGAAAACCAGGCCCTTGCCATTGTCCCACCGCAGCGTCACCGGATGGCCGGGCGACAGCGTGCCTTCGCCTTGCTGGGTCCAGACTGTCTGGTCGCCGGGGCTGTCGCTGGCGGCTTTTTCGCCGATCCAGCCGAACTGGGCGTAATAGGGATAGCTGGTGTTCTTGGGCGCCAGCAGAACGATTTCCGGGCTCTTGGGGTCAGGCGTTTCGTGATATTTTTTCAGGCGAAGATCGTCCAGCCGCGCGCCCTTCAGCGCAATGGAGCCGTCCAGCATCGGCGTATCAATGGCGATGCGCGCGCCTTCAGCCTTCAGCGCCGCCTCGCGCGTCATGCGCTTGCTGGAGCCGCCGGACGGGGCCGGCAGGCCGAGATTGGCGGCGCCGGGCGCGGTCTGGTTATTCTCTTTCTTTTCCTGCTTGGACAGCGATGCCTGGTGTGCCTTCTCGGCATTCATCTGCGGCAGGGCGACAAAATATTGCCAGCCGAACAGCACAGCAGCCGAGAGCGCGAAAGCGAGAATGAGATTTTTGTTGTTCATGGCGTCCGGTGTCTGGAATGGGGAACAGGATCAAAGCCCTCGCGGCCGCCCAGCCAAGTAATGGGATGGCAGCGGGCGATGCGTTTCATGGCCAGCATCAGCCCATGCAGCGGGCCATGGCTGGCAATTGCCTCCAGCGCATAGGCCGAGCAGGTGGGATGAAAGCGGCAGGATGGCGGCGACAGTGGCGAGAGGAAGCGGCGATAGAAATGGATCGGCGCGGAAAGCCCGGCAATGGCAAGGCGGCGCATGGAGGAGCGCAACCCGGAAAAGTGTGCAGCGGTTTTCCGTGAGGTTGCGCGACCGGTTAAAAGTCTCATTTTCCCGCGTCCAGTTTGGCATGGGCCGCTGCAATTGCCGCTGAAAGATCGCCGAGCAGGGCCTTGAAGTCCCGCGTCAGGATGCTGGCGCGGGCCACCACAACATAGTCATGGCCGGCGCGGCCTGAAAGGGGAAGCGTGTCACGCACCGCCGCGCGCAAACGCCGCTTGGCGCGGTTGCGGGCCACGGCATTGCCGATCTTGCGGCTGGCGGTGAAGCCGATGCGCGCTTGGCCATCCTTGCATGCGATTTGCGGCGTGGGGGCCAGTTCCAGGGTCACGGCGCCCGCCACTTTGCGAATGCCCCGTGCAGCGCTGAGAAAATCGGCGCGCCGGGTGAGGTGTGCGAGGATCAGTTGGCTCAGGCCGAGAGCTTCTTGCGGCCATGCGCCCGGCGGCGGGCGAGAACCTTGCGGCCGCCGGCGGTTGCCATGCGCGAACGAAAGCCATGACGGCGCTTGCGCACGAGTTTGCTCGGCTGATAGGTGCGCTTCATGGTCGTGCGGCTCCGGATGCGGCCAAAAGGCCGGAAAAGAGGGCGGTTTCTAGGCTTTGGCCGCCCCCGCTGTCAACGGGTGCCGGATTTCAAATAAAAACGTGTCAATTCAAAGCCTTAAATGGCCTAAAATCAGTCGCCCAGGGCAATGCCGTCGCGGCGGGGGTCGGCGGCGCCGATATAGCCGCCCTTTACCTTCATGATGCCGTGCAGACCGCTGCCCTCCTGGTCGGACACCCGCACGGTATGGCCCATGGCCGTGAGCCCGGCGGCCAGCTTGTCCACCCCGGGGGCATTTTCCATCTGGGTGGGTCCGTTCATGTTCAGCTCGCGCGGCATGGCGATGGCGTCCTTGGGCGACATCTTGCCGTCCAGGATGCCGGACAGGGTCTGGGCGACATAGTCGATGATGGCCGGTCCGCCCGGCGATCCCACCGACAAAAGAAAGCTGCGATCAGTGTTGAACACGATGGTGGGCGACATGGCGCTGAGCGGAAGCTTTCCCGGCGCCGGCGCATTGGCCACCGGCAATCCGTCCAGCACCGGCTGGAAGGAAAAATCGGTCAATGTGTTATTGAGCATGAAGCCGCCGGCCATGATGTTGGCGCCGAAGACCGATTCCACCGAAGTGGTCATCGCCACCACGCTGCCGGCATCGTCCACGATGGTCATGTGGCTGGTGCCGTGGCGCACGGGACTTTTCTGCGGCGAGAGCTGCGTGTGTTTTTCACTGGGCGGATTGCCGGCTTCGGCGCGGCCCATGTCTTTCGCCGGATCAATCAGCGCGGCGCGGCTGGCGATGTAATTCTTGTCGATGAGTCCCTTGATCGGCACCGGCACGAAACCGGGATCGGCCAGGTATTTGGCGCGGTCGGCATAGGCCAGCTTGCTGGCCTGGGCAAACAGATGCGCGTTGGACAGCGTGCCGGGCTGAAGCTGGGAAGACGGAAAACGCTGCAGCGCGCCCAATATCTGCAACACCGCGATGCCGCCGGACGAAGGCGGGCCCATGGAGCAGACCTGGTAGCGGCGATAATCGCCGCATACCGGAGCGCGTTCCTGGGCGCGGTAATTGGCAAGATCGCCAAGCGTCATGCCGCCGGTCTGGCCGGGCGCATGCTGGACCGCATTCACGATCGCTTGCGCGATGGCGCCCTTGTAGAAGCCATCTGGTCCCTCGGCCGCGATCTTGCGCAGGCTTTGCGCATATTCGGGATTTTTATAAATCTCGCCTTCGGCCAGCGGCGTGCCGTCGGCATGATAAAAATGGCTCTTGATGTCGGGCATGTTCGCGCCGCGCCGGAATCCGGCAATAGTGCGCGCCAGTTTCGGCCCCACGGCAAAACCATTATCCGCAAGCTTGATGGCCGGCTGGAACAGCCGCGCCCAGGGCAGCTTGCCGTATTTCTTGTGCGCTAGGTCCAGCATGCCGATCACGCCGGGAATGCCCACCGAAAGCCCGCCGGGAATGGCGTCGGACTTGGTGCGCGGCTGGCCATCGGGCCCCAGGAACATGCGCGGCGTGGCCGAGGCCGGCGCCATTTCACGCCCGTCAAAGCTGGTGGTTTTGCGGCTTATGCGGTCATAGACCAGCATGAAGGCGCCGCCGCCGATGCCCGACGATTCCGGTTCGACCAGCCCCAGCACCAGTTGCGTCGCCACCGCCGCGTCCACGGCGCTGCCGCCGGCGCGCAGCATTTCCAGGCCCGCCGCTGCCGCATGGGGATTGGCGGCGGCAATCATGTGGTGCTTGGCGACGGTTTCGGTGATCTGCGCCTGCGCCGGCACAAGGCCAGCGAGAACAAGTGCGATGACAAGGCGCATGCTTTTCATCGGGCCACTTTAATCCCGTTCAGCACCAAACAAAAAGCCCCGCTTTTGGCGGGGCTTTTTCAGAGGTTCGGTGCGGCAGGATTAGCGGACGAAAACCCGCACTTCGCTGTCGGCGGCGCCCGGATCAGTGGCCGAGGCCACACCCATGCGCGTCGAGGGCACGCCCATGTCGGTCATGGAGCGCATCACATCCTGGGCATGACGCTTGGCAGCGGTCTGGGCAATCTGCACCGAAGCGGCGGTGCCCTTGGTGGGCGAAACCGCGACAACTTCAAAGCCGGCATTGGGCCGGGCCTGCAGCGCCTGGTTCAGCGCGGCATAAAGAATCTGCTGATAATCCACATCGGGACGGTCGAAACGGATCACCACCAGAGGCGAGCCGGCGCTGGCAAGCTGGATGCCGCCGGTGGCCGCAGCCGCGGCAACGCCCGGCGTGCCGCCATACAATTCGCCATTCTTGATGGAGTTGGCCAGCACGGTGAGGCTGCCGCGTTCATTGGCGACATAGGACGTCTGGCGCTGCACGGCGTCGGAAACTTCGCTGAGCAACCGGTCGATCATGACCAGGGTCTGGCTGGTCTCGTCCTGCAGCAACGAGAGCTGGCGATGGTCTTCATCGACGGCGCCCGAGACATTGAAGGTGGCGCCGATCTGGTCCAGCGCGAAATGGGCGGCGGATGCGTCATTGGCGACGTCGGTGCCAAGGGCGTTGAGGCCGTTGATGTTGCCCGAAAGCGAATCCAGCGAGGACTGCGCCACGTTCCACTGGCTCACCAGTTCGGGATTGCCCTTGGTGGTGCCGACCTGCAGGCGGGTGGTGATCTGCGCCTTGGTCTGCTGATAGGTGGTGGCCGAAGCCGCACCGGCATTGCGCAGGTCGCTGAGACGCTGGGCATTGGCCGAAAGTTTCTGCTCAAGACCGGCCACCTGGCTGCGCAGGGTCTGGATGGTCTTGTTGACGGCGGTGCCGGTATCGGCGCCATTTTCAATAACCACGGGCGTAATGGTGGCGACAGAGGCCATGCCGCCGGTGGCAACCGGGGCGGCCAGGCCAGCGGACGGGAAAGCCGAGGGCGGCGCCGCACCGGCATCGGGCGGAGCGCCCAGGTCAGCGGTCTCGCTATCGTCGCCAAACATCGCGTCAATATCTGAACAGGCAGCCAGGCTCATGCCGGCCGTCAGCGCAAACGCCAGGAAAAGGCTCCTTTTGAGCCTGGTTTTCGCTGGAAATCCCCTCATTGCTGCTCTCCGCTGCCGGCGCTGCGCCCCAAAAGCCAGTCGCGCCAAACCCCAATCCCGCCTGCCTCATGAAGGGGCAGGACGCCGTCCTTAAGTCTTAACGGGGGGACCCTCGTCGGACAAGGGCTGCGGTGCACCCTTTGCCCGATTTTGCAGGGTGGGCCCGGGTTTGGACCTGATTCGGGGTCCGCGCGACGGTGGGTCGCAGCGCGCCAAGGGGAGGGACCGTAAAGGTTCAGCTTCCGGCTTGCGTTTGGGGGGCCCGCCCCATAGTTTCCGCCGCCTGCGCGCTCGTAGCTCAGCTGGATAGAGCATCAGACTACGAATCTGAGGGTCAGGAGTTCGAATCTCTTCGAGCGCGCCATCTTTTCAAGGGCTTAGAGGGCAAGCCCGCGGGCCCGCTGTCCCGCTGCCGGAGATGATGGCGTGACAAGCCTTGAGCTGCTGTCCAATCGAGCCATGGGCCTTCACCAGCAGGGCGATCTTGTCCAGGCCGAACAGCTCTATCGCCAGGTGCTGGGCCAGGACCCGGCGCATTTCAACGCCAATTATCTTTTGGGCGTGATGCGGGCGCAGCAAGGCCAGCATGCCGAGGCGCTGCAACTGGTCGGCGCCGCGCTCAAGGCCGACCCCAACGCCATTCCCGCATTGGCCAACCATGGCCGCCTGCTGCAGATGATGGGCCGCTTTACAGAAGCGCTGGCGAGCTTTGACCGGTTGATCGCGTTGCAGCCTGACCATGGCGGCGCCCATAATAATCGCGGCGTCACTTTGCAAAGCCTGGGACGCAGCGAAGACGCGCTGGCCAGTTTTGACCGCGCGCTGGCGCTGGCGCCGGGCAATGCAGGCGCCTGGAACAATCGCGGCCTGCTGTTGCAAGACCAGCGGCGCTTTGAAGAAGCGCTTGCCAGCTTTGATCGCGCCCTGGCGCTGAAGCCCGAGGATGCCGAAATCTGGAACAATCGCGGCACGGCGCTGGAAGGCCTCAGGCGTGTTGACGAAGCGCTCAGCTGCTTTGACCGGGCGCTCTCGCTGGCGCCGGGCCATGCCAGGGCGCTGTTCAATCGCGGCTCTGCCTTGTGTGAGCTGGGCCGCACCGCCGAGGGTTTTGCCGCCTTCACCCAATATGCCGAAGCGGGCTTTCGCGCCGGCGACGTCATTCGCAGCGTTGTGCCGCACAAATTGCAGCATGATCGGGAGCAGCGCGATTATATCGCCGGCGGCGCAGCGCCCGCCCATGCCCCGGCCATGGATGATGTCTTCCTGCTGGCAGACGGCGAAAGGCTCCCGGGTCCCGCAGTCAATCCGGCCAATGACATCGATGCCATTTCCAGACGCTGGCGCGAAGCCACGCCGCAGATCGTGGTGGTCGACAATCTGCTGACGCCGCAGGCGCTGGAAAAGCTGCGCCACTTCTGCTGGGGCTCGAGCGTGTGGCGCAAGGTCTATGACCAGGGCTATCTGGGCGCACTGCCGGAATCCGGCCTTGCCTGTCCGCTGCTGGCGCAGATCGCCGATGAGCTGCGCCAGGTTTTTCCCGCCCTCTGCGGCGAGCATGCCCTGCATTATCTGTGGGGCTTCAAGTTCGACAGCAAGCTGACAGGCGTGAAGGTCCATGGCGACAAGGCGGCGGTCAATGTCAATTTCTGGATCACGCCGGATGACGCCAATTTGGATCCGGACAGCGGCGGATTGATCGTGTGGGACAAGGCCGCGCCGCTGGATTGGGATTTCTTCAAATACAATGCCGAAGAAAAGAAAATCCGCGATTTCCTGGCCCAGTCGGGCGCACGCCCCACCACCATTGCCTATCGCTGCAACCGGGCGGTGATTTTCGATTCCGACCTGTTCCATGAAACTGACAAGATTGATTTCAAGGACGGCTATACCGACCGGCGCATCAACATCACGCTGCTTTATGGGCGTCGCTCCGCCGAGAATTTATGAGCGCAAAATCCGACATTGTCCTGGTGTCCGGCGGCGCCGGTTATATCGGCAGCCATGTCGCCCATCTCCTGCGTGCCTCAGGGTTCACGCCCATGGTGGTGGACAGTCTGGTGAACGGCCATGGCTTTGCCGCCGGTCCCGGTTTTCGCCAGGGCGATATTGCCGATACCGCCCTGATCCGCGCCCTGGTGCGGGACTTGCGGCCCGTGGCGGCGCTGCATTTTGCGGCCTTCATCGAAGTGGGCGAGTCCGTCGCCAAGCCGGCGAAGTATTTCGAGAATAACCGCGACAAGGCGAAAATTTTCTTCGACACGCTGGCGTCCGAAGGCGTGGACAAGATCGTTTTTTCCAGCACGGCGGCGGTCTATGGCGAAGGCGACGGGCTTTTGACCGAGGCGCATGCGCTGCAGCCGGTCAATCCTTACGGCCAATCCAAGCTGGCGGCGGAAGAATATCTGCGCGGCCTTCCCGGCATGGCATCGGTGACGCTGCGCTATTTCAATGTGGCAGGCGCCGCGCCTGAGGCGGGGCTGGGCGAAGCCCATTTCCCTGAAAGCCACCTGATGCCGCGCATCGTGATGCCGCTGATCGGCCTGCCGGAAAAATTGCTCGCTGCGCTGGGCCTGGACAAGGGTTTTGCGATTTATGGCGACGATTATGACACGCGCGACGGCAGCGCGGTGCGCGACTATGTCCATGTGCTGGATATCGCCCAGGCGCATGTTGCGGCGCTGCGCTACCTGATCGCGGGCGGGAAAAGCGACATCTTCAATCTGGGCAGCAGCAAGGGCACTTCGGTGAAGGAAATTGTGGCGGCGGCGCGCAGTGTGCTGGCACGGCCCGATTTTTCTCCACCCACGCTGCCGCGCCGCGCCGGCGATCCGGCCATGCTGGTCGCCAACAGCGACAAGGCGCAAGGCGTGCTGGGCTGGCGCGCCACGCGCAGCATAGGCGAGATGATTGAATCCGCGGCCGCCTGGCACCGCAGTGAAACCTACAGGAATGCGATCCTGGGACGGCTGGCCTAGCGCCGGACCGGCCGTTTCAGCGTGGCGTGGAAGGTTCGCGGCGCGCTCCATTCGCGCCACAGCGAGATCAGCGCCACCATCACCACCGGACCCAGGAACAGGCCCAATATGCCGAAGGTTGCAAGGCCGCCGAAAATCCCCAGGAACACCCAGAGAAAAGGCAGCTTGGCGCTGCCGCCGATCAGCACCGGGCGCAGCACATGGTCGGCGGCGAAGATCACCACGCTGCCAAACACCATCAATCCAATGGCCAGCGGCATCGAGCCTTGCGCCGCCAGGAACAAGGAAGCCAGCACCAGCGCCGCGGGTGCGCCGAACGGGATCATCGCCAGAATGGCGGAGATAAAGCCCAGCAGGATCGCATGGGGAACGCCGGTCAGGGCATAGGCCAGCCCCAGCAATGTGCCCACGCCGATGCCCACCAGCACCACGCCGTCGGAAACGCCGCGCACCGCCAGCACCATCAGCTGCGACAATTCCAGGCCCTTGCGGCCCAGCGCGCGGCGCACCAGCACCTGCACCCGGCGGCCAAAGGAGTCGCCATCGCGGAACAGGAAGAAAAGCGTCAATACGGTCACGACAAAGAATGTGAAACTG
Source organism: Alphaproteobacteria bacterium (assembly GCA_947475445.1). Taxonomy (GTDB): domain Bacteria; phylum Pseudomonadota; class Alphaproteobacteria; order Micropepsales; family Micropepsaceae; genus Rhizomicrobium. The sequence continues at coordinate 44,408 of CANJLC010000003.1, read as the reverse complement.
CGGGCGATCAGCACGGCGGTGCGCCGCGTTACCATGGCGATGGTGGCGGTATCCAGCTTGGCGAAATTGGATGCTCCATCCTCGCTCACCATGTTGGCGCGCCACCAGTCGGCGATCATGGTGCCGATCATGGGAACTTTTTCGAGATAGTTGGGCACCACCACGCCGCCATGATCGGCGTCGCGCAGCCAGGCCACCAGCCCATTGACCTCGCGTCCGACCTCGATGACGCCGATGAAAAGCGGCACCACGAAAAGCAGCGTGATGCCGCTGGTGAAAATCAGGGGGGCCACATCGCGCCGTGCCTTGACCGGAAGCCTCAGGCAGAAGCGCTGGTACATGGGCCAGGTCGCGATGGCCAGGATAATGGCCCAGCCCATCGGTGCGAAAAATTCGCTCAGGACATACAGGCCCGCAATGATGATGAGCCCGCCCAGGACAATGCGGGCGGCTTGCTGCGGCGACCAGTTGGGCAAAATTCGTTGCATCGGCAGCCTTCAAATAAGCGCCGTCAACCTACAGAAGTTTTGCATTTGGGGAAACGGGGGGCATTATGACACCTCAAAGAGGGTCTTTCGTTGCTGCCTGGAGCGCTGCCCATCGGTTTTGGACTGGTCGCCGTCACCGCTGCCGCGGCGGCGCTGGCGCGCCGTTCCCTGGCGCCGCCATCCATATTCCTGGTGCTGGTGGGGCTCGCGCTGGGTTTTGTCCCCGGCGTGCCGCGCGTGGAATTGCGGCCCGACTTGGTGCTGAACCTGCTTTTGCCGCCGCTGCTCTATACATCGGGCGTCGGCATGAGCTGGCGGGGCTTCAAGGAAAATCTGCGCCCGATCCTTTCACTGGCCGTGGGCTGCGTGATCTTCACCGCCACGGCAACGGCATTTGTCCTCAACCATTTCCTGAACCTGCCCTGGGCCGTGGGTTTTGTGCTGGGCGCCGTGGTCTCGCCGCCCGATGCCGTGGCGCCCATGGCGATTGCGCGGCGCTTTGCGGTGCCAGGGCGCATCCTCACCATCCTGGAAGGCGAGGGGCTGGTGAATGACGCCACCGCCCTGATCCTGTTCAGCTTCGCGGTCGGCGCAGTGGTGGAAGGACAGAATTTCACGTTTCTCGCCGCGGGCGGAAAATTCGCCGCCGTGGTGGCGGGCGAAATCGGCTGGGGACTTTTGGTCGGTTGGGGCGCGCTGGCGCTGCGCCGCTGGGTGAAGGAACCGCAGATTGAAATGGTGCTGGCGCTGCTGACGCCGTTTGCCGCTTTCTGGGTGCCCGAAACGCTGGGCGGCTCGGGCGTGCTGGCGACGGTGACGGCGGGACTGTTCGTCAGCTGGAACGGTCCGCGCTTTATTTCGCCCGCCACCCGGCTTCAGGGATTTTTCGTCTGGGGCCTGGTCACTTATCTGATCGAAGGCGTGGTCTTCCTGCTGATGGGCTTGCAGGCGCCCGTCATCATGGATGATTTGCACGGCGGGCAGTGGGGCCGTTTGGCGCTGGCAGCCGTCCTTGTCGCGGTGGTGATTGTCCTGGTGCGCTTTGCCTGGGTGTTTGCCGCCACCTATCTGCCGCGCCTTGCGCCCTCCCGCCGCGCCCGCGCTCCGGCGCCGCCCTGGCAGCAGGTTTTCGTGGTGGGCTTTACGGGCATACGCGGCGTGGTCAGCCTGGCGGCCGCCCTGTCCATTCCGCTGATGGCGGCGGACGGGCCTTTCCCCGAACGCGCCATGCTGCTGCTTGTCACCTTCACGGTAATTTTGCTGACGCTGGTGGGCCAGGGCCTGACCTTCAAATGGCTGATCCAGGCGCTGGGCCTGGTGGCAGCCGGCGAAAAGGAAGCGGCAGAGGCCAAGCGCCGCGAAGTTGCCGCCCGTGTCGCCGGCATCGATGCGGCGCTGGCCAAGCTGGAAGAACTGGAAGGGGCGGGCGCCTCGCCGGCCGCGGTCGAGGCCATCAAGCGGCGCCATGGCGACCGGCGCGCCTATTTTGTCGCCGCCTGCCAGGACCTGGAAAGCGGCGAGGTTTCAACCGCCTATTCCGCGCTGCAATTGCGTTTCCTTGAGGCCGAGCGCGCAAGCATCGCCGAGCTTTACGCCAGGGGGCGCTGGATGACGAGGCCCGGCGGCGCATCGAGCGCGAGCTGGACCTGGATGATTCACGAATCCGTCATGCCGCCACCAGCGGTTCTGGCCGCCTTGTCTAGGCGCATTGCCGCGCGCATACTGACTTTTCGAGTATAGGGTTTGGAGGGGGCTCCATGGATTCGCAGATTTTAACCCTGCTTCATGTCGCCATCACGCTGATCGCAATCCTCAGCGGACTGGTCGTGGCCTATGGCCTGGTTACCGACCAGCGCATGACAATCCTCACCGCCATTTTCCTGGTCTTCACGCTGCTCACCGGCATCACCGGCTTTTTCTTCTTCCATCGCGATCAGCTCACGCCGGCGCAGATCACTGGCGTCATCCTGGCGGTGACCCTGCTGCCTGCCATGTATGGATTGTACCTGCAAAACCTGCGGGGCATCTGGCGCGGCGTCTATATCATCGGCGCGGTGGTCAGCCTTTACCTCAATGTCTTTGTGCTGGTGATCCAGTCCTTCCAGAAAATACCATTCCTCAACGCGCTGGCGCCCACGCAAACCACCGAGCCCGCCTTTGCCGAAACCCAGGGCGCCGTGCTGCTGCTTTTCATCGTGATCGGCGCTATGGCCTATAAGCGCTTTCGCCCCGTGATCTTTGCCTGAGGCCATGAAGACATTTCTTTTCGCCGGCCTGTTCTGGGTCCTCTCCGCGCCTGCCTGCCTCGCCGCCAACATATTTGCCGCGCCCAGCCCGCTTCCGTTCCACGCGCCACAGTTCGACAAGATCAAGGACAGCGATTACGCCCCCGGCTTTGCCCAGGGCATCCAGGAGCAGCAGGCCGAGATTGACACCATTGCCGCCAATCCTGCCGCACCCACATTCGACAACACCATCGTGGCTCTGGAAAAATCCGGCCGCATGCTGGACCGGGTTGCTTCCAGCTTCTTCAATGTCCAGGGCGCCAATACCAATGATGCGCTCGATAAAATCCAGAGCGAGATGGCGCCCAGGCTGGCGGCGCACCAGGACGCCATTTATCTCAACGCCAAACTTTTCGCGCGGATCAAGGCGCTTTACGACAAGCGCGCCGCGCTAAAGCTGGACGGCGAGGCGCTGCAAGTCCTCACCCTTTACTATCGCCAGTTCATCCATGCCGGCGCCAACTTGTCCGAAGCTGACAAGACCAAACTGCGCGGTATCAACAAGCGCGAGGCCAGCCTGGAAACAGGTTTCCAGCAAAGGCTGGTGGCCGCGACCAAGGCCGGCGCGCTTGTGCTGGACAGCAAGGCGCAGCTTGCCGGGCTCAGCGCCGACGAGATCGCAACCGCCGCCCATGAGGCGGCAAGCCGCGGCCTCAAGGGCAAATTCGTCATTCCGCTGCAGAACACCACGCAGCAGCCCTTGCTGGTATCGCTGTCGGATCGGGCCACGCGCGAGAAGCTGTTCAATGCCCGCCGGCTGGCCACGGAAAAATCCGACAAGAACGACACCCGCGCCATCATTATCGAAATCGCGCAATTGCGCGCCCAAAAGGCGATGCTATTTGGCTATGCCAGTTACGCCGCTTATGCGCTGTATGACCAGATGGCCAACAGTCCCGCCAAGGTAAATGATTTTCTGAGACAGCTGGTCGCCCCCGCCGGCGTCAAGGCGAAAGAGGAAGCTGCCCTGATCCAGGCGGCGATCAAGAAGGACGGCAAGGATTTTGCGCTGAAGCCCTGGGATTGGGAACGCTATGCCGAAAAGGTGCGCAAGGAACGCTATGACCTGGATGACGCGCAGCTGAAGCCCTATTTCGAAATCAACGCTGTGCTGCAAAATGGCGTATTTTATGCGGCCAACCGGCTCTATGGCGTGACGCTCAGGGAACGTCATGACCTGCCGGTCTATCACCCGGATGTGCGCGTCTTTACAGTTTACGACAAGGACGGCGCCGAACTGGGGCTGATGTATTTCGACTATTTCAAGCGCGACAACAAATCCGGCGGCGCCTGGATGAACAATTTTGTCGGCCAGTCAAAGCTGCTGGGCACCAGGCCCGTGATCTACAATGTCGCCAATTTCCCCAAGCCCGCGCCCGGCCAGCCCGCGCTGCTGAGTTTCGACGACGTCACCACCATGTTCCACGAATTTGGCCACGCCCTGCACGGCTTTTTCGCCGACCAGACCTATCCGCTGGTTTCCGGCACCAATGTGGCGCGCGATTTTGTCGAATTTCCGTCCCAGTTCAACGAGCATTGGGCGCTGCATCCCGATGTGCTGAAACACTATGCCGTGCACGTCAAAACCCGCCAGCCCATTCCGCAAACCTTGGTGGACAAGATCAAGAAATCCCAGACATGGAACCAGGGTTACGGCCTGGCGGAATTGCTGGCCGCGTCCCAGCTGGATTTGCAATGGCATTCTCTTAGGCCTTGGGCACCGCCCGTAGACGCTGCGAAGTTTGAAGCAGCCGCGCTTGCAGGCACTGGCACCGACTATCCTGACGTGCCGCCGCGCTACCGGTCCAGCTATTTCCTGCACATCTGGGGCAATGGCTATGCGGCCGCCTATTATGCCTATCAATGGACCGTGATGCTGGATGACGACAGCTATGACTGGTTTGAAAAGCATGGCGGGCTGACAAGGGCGAACGGCCAGCGCTTCCGCGACCTGATTTTATCCAGGGGCCACACCCTGGATTATGGCCCCATGTTCCGCGCCTTTTACGGCAAGGACCCGGATATCGGCCCCATGCTGGTCAATCGCGGCATCAAGCCGAACTAGCCTTTTTATCCCGGCGCGCCTGGTGCAGCAGCGGCTCGGTATAGCCATTGGGCTGCACCAGCCCCTTGAAAACCAGGTCAGACGCGGCCTTGAAAGCGATGCCGTCAAAGCCCGGCGCCATGGGCTGATACAGCGGATCGCCGGCATTTTGCCGGTCCACGATCCTGGCCATGCGCTGGAAGGCGGCGCGCACTTCGCTTTCGCTGGTCACGCCGTGCAGCAGCCAGTTGGCAACATGCTGGCTGGAGATGCGCAAAGTCGCGCGATCTTCCATCAGGCCGACATTGTGGATGTCCGGCACCTTGGAACAGCCCACGCCCTGGTCGATCCAGCGCACCACATAACCCAAAATGCCCTGGATATTATTGTCCAGCTCCTCGCGGATTTCGGCTTCGGACCAGTTGGGGCGGTCCGCCACGGGAATGTTCAGGATGGCGCTGACCGGCGTCTTGGCGCGTGACAGAAGCGCGTCCTGCCGCGCCTTCACATCCACCTTGTGATAATGCATGGCGTGCAGCGTGGCGGCCGTGGGCGAGGGCACCCAGGCCGTGTTGGCGCCGGATTCGGGATGGCCGATCTTGGCCTTCAGCATGTCGGCCATGCGGTCGGGCATCGCCCACATGCCCTTGCCGATCTGGGCCCTGCCCTGGAAACCACTGGCCAGCCCGATGTCGACATTGCGGTCTTCATAGCCCTTCAGCCAGGCCGACACCTTCATGTCGCCCTTGCGGATCATGGGGCCTGCCCGCATCGAGGTGTGCATCTCGTCGCCGGTGCGGTCCAAAAAGCCGGTATTGATAAAGACAATGCGCCCCGCCGTGGCGCGAATGCATTCCTTGAGATTGACCGAGGTGCGCCGCTCCTCGTCCATCACGCCCATTTTCAGGGTATTGCGGGGCAGGCCCAGCAGGTCTTCCACCGCATCGAAGATTTCGCCGGCGAAGGCCACTTCGGCGGGGCCATGCATCTTGGGCTTGACGATATAGACGGAATTCTTGCGGCTGTTGCGCAAGCTGCCATTGCCTTTCAGGTCATGCAGCGCGATCAGGCTGGTGATCACGCCGTCCAGCATGCCTTCGGGAATCTCGCTGCCATCGGCCAGCAATATCGCATCACTGGTCATCAGGTGGCCGACATTGCGGATGAACAGCAGGCTGCGGCCCTTCAGGGTCAGCGTGCCGCCATCGGGCGCGGTGAATTCGCGGTCGGGATTGAGCGCGCGCTCCATCACCCTGCCGCCTTTTTCGAAGCGGGCCGTCAGGGTGCCGCGCATCAGGCCCAGCCAGTTGCGATAGGCGGCGACCTTGTCCTCGGCGTCCACGGCAGCGATGGAATCCTCGCAGTCCACAATGGTGCTGAGGGCGGATTCCAGCACCACATCACTGATGCCGGCCAGATCCGTCTTGCCTGTCTTGGAGCTGCGGTCGAACAGGATCTCGACATGCAAGCCGTGATGCCTGAGCAGGATCGAAGCGGGCGCGGCGGCGTCGCCGGAATAGCCCGCCAGTTGACTGGGCGTTGCCAACCCGGTTTCGGAGCCATTGCCCAGCGCGATTGTCAGGACGCCGTTATTCACGGCGTAAGACTTCGCGTCCTTGTGTGATGCGCCCTTCAGCGGCGCGGCTTCATCCAGGAAGGCGCGGGCGAAAGCGATCACGGCTGCCCCGCGTTTTTCATTGTAACCCTTGCCGGGCGCCAGATCGCCGTCCAGCGCAATCGCGTCGGTGCCGTACAGCGCATCATAAAGGCTGCCCCAGCGTGCATTGGCGGCATTCAGCGCAAAGCGCGCATTGGAAAGCGGCACAACAAGCTGCGGCCCTGCCAGCAATGCCACTTCTGGATCCACGTCCGGCGTGGTGATGGTGAAGTCCGGTCCTTCCGGCAGCAGGTAACCGATGGCGCGCAGGAAAGCCTCGTACTCGGCGCGGTCGAGCGTCTTGCCGCGCCGCGCGTCATGCCATTCGTCAATCTGGCTTTGCAGCTGGTCGCGGGTCGCCAGCAGCGCCCGGTTTTTTGGAGTGAGGGCATTCGCCAATCCGGCGAACCCGCTCCAGAAATTGCCGCTTGGAATGCCCGTACCCGGCAGGACGTCCTTTTCCACAAAATCAAACAGGATACGGGCGACCTGCAGACCGTGAATTTGAACCCTGTCCGTCATGACGTTCGACTTTTTGACTTCGTTTGGACCGTAAAGCGGCAAGCCATCAGGGTCAAAAAGAAAAGGCCGGGGCAATGTCGCACCGGCCTTTACAGGATTTACTGTTTTGAAGTTCAGCCCAGCGGCACAGTCAGGGTGAAGGGCCAGACATAGGCCTGCAGCATGGTCAGGACGCCGATGGCGCAACCCAACGTCACCGACACCCAGAACACGAAGCGCAGGATCCGCGCTTCGCCGCCATGCCAGTTGGTGGCCGCCACCGCCACCACAATGGAGGAGATGCAGATCACCTTGCCCGCCGAACCGCCGACCGCATTGGCGCTTGCCATCAGCAGGGGCGAAATTCCCAACTGGCCGGACGTCACCATCTGGATGCCGCCAAACAGCGCATTGGATGCCGTGTCGGACCCCGTCGCCGCCACGCCCAGCCAACCCAGCAAGGTGCCGAAGAAGGGATAAAGGACGCCGGTGTTGGCGAATGCCAGCCCCAAGGTGCCGTCCGCGCTGCTGGCGCTGGTGACCGCGGCCAGAGACAGCATGGCGGTGATGGTGAGCAGCGGATAACGCACGACATAGAAGGTCTTCAGATAGTGCCGCAGCAGCGCAGCCGGCCCAAAGCCCATCGTCACGCCGGCGATCAGCGCCGCCACCAGGATGCCGGTGCCGGCATAGCTGAGAAAGGCGAAGGGCAAAAAACCCACACGCAGCGGCGTTGGGTGGGCGAAGGCCGGCGGCATCTGGATGATCATCTTGTCCACGCCCGGGATCGGATAGCTGGGCGAGAACAGCGGATTGACCAGGTGCTTGAGGGTATCGCTGGACCAGAAGGCCACCACGACGCACAGGATCAGCCAGGGAATCCAGGCATTGACCATCTCCCGGGTGGTCGGCGCGACGGCCAGGGCGACGGGCGGCTTCAAGTCGCTATGGGAGTCATCGGCGAAATTCAGCGCCGCGTTGGTCATGATCTCCCTGGGCTGCCACACGCGCAGGAACAGCACCATGCTGGCCAGCGCCGTGGCGCCCGCCACCACGTCCACAATATAGGGGTTGGAATAGTTGGAGATCAGGAAGGCCGGAATGGTGAAGCCCAGCGCCGCCACCAGCAGCGCAGGCCAGACTTCCAGCATTTTCCGGAAGCCGCAAAACATGAAGACCATCACGAAGGGAACAGTCATCGCGAAGATGCAGGACTGGCGCCCGATCATCTTGCCCAGCAGAAACGGATCAATCCCGGTGGAGGCGGAAAGCGCGGTGATGGGCGCGCCCAGGGCGCCAAAGGCCACCGTGGCGGTATCAGCCAGCAGCGCAATGCCCGATGCCGCCAGCGGCGAAAATCCCAGGCCGATCAGGATGGCGGAGGAAACCGCCACCGGGGTGCCGAACCCCGCCGCTCCCTCGAAGAACGCGCCGAAACAGAAGGCGACGATGATCAGCTGCAGGCGCCGGTCGGTTGTGATCCGGCCCATGGAATATTGGAAAACCGCGAAATGGCCTTTTTCCACCGTCAGGCGATAGAGAAAGATCACATTGACGATGATCCAGCCGATGGGGAAGAAGCCCGAAACGAAACCGTATGCGGCGTCCTTGGCCGCCATCTGCGCCGGCATGCCATAGGCGAAAATGGCCACCGCCATCATGGCGGCCAGGGCGATCAGCGCCGCCCAGTGGGATTTGACCTTGCCGCTGGCGATAAGCCCCAGCAGCAGGACAATGGGAAATGCCGCCACGATGGTGGACAGGACCACATTGCCCAGCGGGTCATAGACTTGATTCCAGACACCCATCTTCATTCCCCCAGGCCCAACGTCTGTCAAAAAAAAGGCCGCCCATGCGGGCGGCCTTTTTACTCATGCATTATGCGCAGCTTCAGCCGACATAGTCGGACGGCACCGTCTGGTCGAGACGGGGCGACTTGTCGATCGCGTTCATGATCACGCTGCCGATGACGGCCACTGCGATATTGAGGATCAGCGCGATGATCGCCGCATAGCAGGGCACGGTGTAGCCGAACAGGTCGAGCGGATAGGTCGTGCTCTTCAGGCTCAGCTGATACACCATGACGGTGCCGGAGATCATGCCCGTGGCCCAGCCCGCCAGCAGCGCAACCGGATGCAAAGCGCGCGTATAAAGCGCGATCAGCACCGACGGCAGCGTCTGGCAGATCCAGACGCCGCCCAGCAACTGCAGCTGGATGGCGTAGGAGGTCTGGAATAGCAGCACGAAACCCAGCGCAAAAAGCTTCATGGTCAGCGACGCCAGCTTGGCGGCGCGGCCTTCCTGGGCCTCGGAGCAGTTCGGGTTGATGAACTCCTTGTAGATATTGCGGGTGTACAGATTGCCCGAGGCGATCGCCATGATCGATGCGGGAACCAGCGCGCCGATGGCGATGGCCGCAAAGGCGACGCCCGCGAACCAGCCCGGGAAGGAGTGCAGGAACAAGGCGGGAATGGCGAAATTGTTGCCGAAGGCGGTGAAGCCCGCGGCATATTCCGGCATGCCCTTGATGTTCGCCGCCACCGCCGTGTAGCCGAGCAGGGCCAGCAGCGCCAATGCCAGCGAATAGATCGGCAGCAGGATGGCGTTCTTGCGGATCGACGACGAGCTGGCGGACGACAGGATGCCCGTCAGCGAGTGGGGATACAGGAACAACGCCAGAAGCGAGCCCACCGCCAGGCTGGCATAGGCAATGCCCTGGCCGGCGCTGGTTTCACTGGGCGGCACCAGCAGCAGCATCTTGGTATCGATGGTCGAGAAGACTTTCTCATAGCCGCCGAGCTGGCTGGGGATCACGATGATCGCCGTCAGCACGGTGACATAGATCAGGACGTCCTTGACCACCGCGGTCAGCGCGGTGCCGCGCAGGCCGCTGGAGTAGGTGTAAGCCGCCAGCACCATGAAGGCGATCAGCAGCGGCACGGGAACCGCAAAGCCGCCCAGCGCCCAGGAGGAGGGGATGCCCAGGGCGGCGATCACCACCTGCATGCCGACCAGCTGAAGGGCGACATAGGGGACGGTGGCCATGAGGCCGGTGAGCGCGACAGCCAGCGCCAGATGGCGATTGCCGAAACGGCCACGGACATAGTCGGCGGCGGTGACGTAATTGTGCTTGCGCGCCACGGCCCACAGACGCGGGAAGCAGAGGAACAGCAGCGGGTACATAAGTATGGTGTAGGGCACCGCGAAAAAGCCGGTGGCGCCCGCGCCATACATGGCCGCAGGAACGGCGATGAAGGTGTAGGCGGTGTAGAGGTCGCCGCCCAGCAGGAACCAGGTGATCAGGGTGCCGAAGCTGCGGCCGCCCAGGCCCCATTCGTGAACGCTGTGCAGGTCGGCCTTGCGCCACTTGGTGGCGACAAAGCCCAGGCACGCGACCAGCGCGAAGAGCAGCAGAAATACCGTAAGTGCGACAGGATTGACGGTCATTTGCGCAGACGCTCCTCATGCAGATAGACCGGCAAAATGCACAGGGCGCCCAGGATGGTCCAAAGCATCTGGTACCAGTAGAAGAAGGGAATTCCGAGCAGGCTGGGTTCGATGCGGTTGTACAGCGGCACCCACAGCAGGCACACGAACGGCACCGCCAGGAATAGATATACTGGATGAAATTTCTGGGCCTGTGGCTGGCCCGGCTTCGGCAGATTGTCCATTTGTTCCCCGTGCCTTTTCGGCATTACGATTTTGTGAGCCCGTTAGAGCAAAAAAAGTCGCTGCGGCCAAGGCCATCGCGCTGTTGCACTGCACCATTCCCGCAAGGCGGGACGGCCGGCCAGGACCGGCTCACTTATTCCATGTGGAAGCGACGTGGGTGGGGTCTTCCTGCGAATTGCGTTCGGCGCGCAGGAAATCGAAATAGCCGCAGGAATTGCCGCCGGGATAGGAACGGCAGATGGTGGGCCGGGCCGTATAGATGGTGCAGCGCCGGGCCTCCGTGTCAAAGAAGCGGCAGATGCGGCCATAATGCTCGTCTTCCTTGCGCCGCATGGCATAGGGCTCGTCACCATCAACCTTGGTGAATTTCTTGCGCGCCTCCTTGAAGCCCAGCCCGAAATGATCGGCCAGCCTGGTCACGTCTTTCTTGGTCAGGGGGATCACGGGATAGGAGCAGCAATAACCTGGACATTTCGCACAATTGTAACCCACTAAAAATGACCTTCCCGAGTTGGTGGCAAATCACCGATAGCACAGCCGGCCAGCGGTCATCTTGCTTTTCTTTAAGGTTCCTGCCGGAATTTTGCCACGCCCTGACGCTGCGGCTCGGCTACACAGGGGCACCCGCAAAACCGGCTGCTCCATAAAGATGCAATGGCCAGCAAACCCGTCTTCTATGATGCCACCGGCCGGCGCGCGGCCCGCATCTCTGCGCTCGGCTGGATCGTTGCCATTGTAAGCACCATCATGGGCGTGGGCTTTGTCGCCAGCCTGCTCATCGCCCAGCCCTGCGCATGGAGGGCGCCATATTCCAGCGCCTCATAATCGGGCCGCACCCAGAAAACGGGTTTGCCGCCCGCTGCCCGGATGGCCAGACAAGCGGCCAAGCCGCCGGCGCTCCAGTCTCCGGCATGGACTTCATGCAGGGCGCCCGGCATCAATCCGCCGCCCAGCGCCTGGTCCAGGCTCTCCAGCCCCAAGGGCAGCAAGGGCCGTTCCTGGGGAAGGCCATAGCGCGCCAAAAAATGTCGTAAATCCTATATTTTCTAAGATTTGTTCATGATATGTTTCAGTCTGGTTCTGCCGTCCTGCAGCGTCAAGCCAGGTGCGCGTACCTGTCATGTTGCGGCGCAACTCCCGAAATGCTGAAATATCCAGCATTCTGCAGGCCTGAATGTCTGGCCGCATTCCTTTTCGGAGGAGGCGGGCGGATTTTCATGACGTAATAAAGTCGTTGGGGTTTTATGGGTTTTCCGCGCAAGCAGGGTCTCTACGATCCACGCAACGAGCATGACTCGTGCGGCGTCGGCTTTGTGGCCAACATCAAGGGCGCCAAGTCCCATGAAATCATCGGCCAGGGCCTGCAGCTTCTCATCAACCTGGACCATCGCGGCGCCGTGGGCGCCGATCCCCTGGTGGGCGACGGCGCCGGCATCCTGATCCAGATTCCCGACGCGCTCTTGCGCGACTGGGCGAAAGACACCGGCATCACCCTGCCGGCGCCCGGCCAGTATGCCGTGGCCATGTGCTTCCTGCCGCGCGAAGCCAAGGCGCGCGAAATCGTGGTCAAGCAGTTCGAGCATTTCATCAAGGTCGAAGGCCAGAAGCTGCTGGGCTGGCGTGATGTGCCGACCGATCCCACGGGCCTGGGCAAGACCGTACTCGACCAGATGCCGCTGATCCGCCAGGCCATCGTGGCGATGGGTCCGCACACCAAGGACCAGGACGCGTTCGAGCGCAAATTGCTCACCATCCGCAAGCAGGCGCAAAACCCGCTGGAAGCGCTGGCCAAGAAGCACAAGCTGCCCGCCATCACCCAACTTTACATGCCCAGCTTCTCCACCCGCACCGTGGTCTATAAGGGCCTGCTCTTGGCGCATGATGTGGGCCGCTTCTACCGCGACCTGCAGAACCCGCTCACCACCTCGGCCATTGCCCTGGTGCATCAGCGTTTCTCGACCAACACCTTCCCCAGCTGGAAGCTGGCGCACCCCTACCGCTTCATCGCCCATAATGGCGAAATCAACACGGTGCGCGGCAACGTCAACTGGATGAATGCGCGCCGCCGTTCCATGGAATCCGAACTGTTGGGACCCGATCTCGACAAGATGTGGCCGCTGATTCCGCACGGCCAGTCGGATACCGCCTGTCTTGATAATGCGCTCGAACTGCTGGTGGCGGGTGGATATCCGCTGGCCCATGCCGTGATGATGCTGATCCCGGAAGCCTGGGCCGGCAACAAGAGCATGGATGCCAAGCGCAAGGCCTTCTACGAATATCACGCCGCCCTGATCGAGCCCTGGGATGGCCCCGCCGCCATCGCCTTCACCGATGGCCGCCAGATCGGCGCCACGCTGGACCGCAACGGCTTGCGTCCGGCGCGCTATATCGTGACGGACGACGATCTGGTGATCCTGGCCTCGGAATCCGGCGTGCTGCCGGTGCCGGAAGAGAAGATCAAGCGCAAATGGCGCCTGCAGCCCGGCAAGATGCTGCTGATCGACCTGGAAGAAGGCCGCATCGTCGAAGACGAAGAGATCAAGCAGAAACTCAGCCAGGCCGAACCCTATGAGGAATGGCTGAAGAAGGCCCAGTACAAGCTGGAAGAATTGCCGGACCTGCCCGAAGACCACCGGGCCAAGGCCAATGATCCGGGCCTGTTGCTCGATCGCCAGCAGGCGTTTGGCTACACCCAGGAAGACCTGCAATTCTTCCTGGAGCCGATGGCGCAGGTGGCCGATGACCCGCTCGGCTCCATGGGCGTGGACACGCCCTTGGCCGTGCTCTCATCCAAATCCAAGCTGTTGTACAATTACTTCAAGCAGAATTTCGCCCAGGTCACCAATCCGCCGATTGATCCGATCCGCGAAGAACTGGTGATGAGCCTGGTGTCCATGATCGGCCCGCGCCCCAACCTGCTGGGCCGCGAAGCGGGCGTGCACAAGCGCCTCGAAGTGCACCAGCCGGTCTTGACCAATGCCGATGTGGAAAAAATCCGGTCCATCTCCGAACTGGTGGACGGTGCATTCCGCACCGCCACGATTGACTGCACCTGGCCCGCCAGTGAAGGCGCCGAAGGTCTTTCCAACGCGGTCTTGCGCATCTGCCACAACGCCACCGATGCGGTGCTGGCCGACAACAACATCCTTATTCTCTCCGACCGCGCCGTGTCGCCGGACCGGGTGCCGATTCCGGCCCTGCTGGCCACCGCCGCCATCCATCATCATTTGATCCGCCAGGGTTTGCGCATGCAGGCGGGTCTTGTTGTGGAAACCGGCGAAGCGCGTGAAGTGCATCATTTCTGCGCCCTGGCCGGCTATGGCGCCGAGGCGATCAATCCGTATCTGGCCTTCGAGACGCTGGAACAGATTCGCGTCCGCCAGGGCCTCACGCTCAAGCCTTACGAAGTGCAGAAGAACTACATCAAGGCGGTGGGCAAGGGCATCTTGAAGGTGATGTCCAAGATGGGCATTTCCACCTACCAGTCCTATTGCGGCGCGCAGATTTTCGACGCGGTCGGCCTGTCCAGCGAATTCATCGAGAAATTCTTCACCGGCACCGCCACCACCATTGAAGGCGTGGGTCTGAAGGAAATCGCCGAGGAATGCGTGCGCCGTCACCGCACCGCCTATGGCGACAGCCCGATCTATCGCAACATGCTCGATGTCGGCGGCGATTATGCCTTCCGCCTGCGCGGCGAAGATCATGCCTGGACGCCGGAAAGCGTGTCACGCCTGCAGCATGCGGTGCGCGGCAACAATCCGGCCGAATATCAGCTTTTCGCCAGTACCATCAACGAGCAGAGCGAGCGCTTGCTGACGCTGCGCGGCTTGATGCAGTTCAAGACCGGCGAAGGCGTGCCGCTGGACCAGGTGGAATCCGCCGCCGACATCGTCAAGCGTTTCTCCACCGGCGCGATGAGCTTCGGCTCGATCTCGCGCGAGGCGCACACCAACCTGGCCATCGCCATGAACCGCATCGGCGGGCGTTCCAACACGGGCGAGGGCGGCGAGGAATCCGACCGTTTCGTGCCGATGGCAAACGGCGATTCCATGCGCTCCAAGATCAAGCAGGTGGCCTCGGGCCGCTTCGGCGTCACCACGGAATACCTGGTCAATGCCGACGACATCCAGATCAAGATGGCGCAGGGCGCCAAGCCCGGCGAAGGCGGCCAGCTGCCCGGATATAAAGTGGACGAGCATATTGCCAAGGTGCGCCATTCCACGCCCGGCGTGGGCCTGATCTCGCCGCCGCCGCATCACGACATCTATTCCATCGAAGACCTGGCGCAGCTGATCCGCGACCTCAAAAGCGCCAACAGCAAGGCGCGCATCTCGGTCAAGCTGGTGTCGGAAGTGGGCGTCGGCACCGTGGCGGCAGGCGTCGCCAAATGCCGCGCCGATCACGTCACCATTTCCGGCTTTGAAGGCGGCACCGGCGCGTCGCCGCTGACCTCGCTCACCCATGCCGGCAGCCCCTGGGAAATCGGCCTGGCCGAGACCCAGCAGACCCTGGTGCTGAACGGCCTGCGCGGCCGCATTGCCGTGCAGGTCGATGGCGGACTTCGCACCGGCCGCGATGTCGCCATTGGTGCATTGCTGGGCGCCGACGAATTCGGCTTCGCCACCGCGCCGCTGATCGCGTCCGGCTGCATCATGATGCGCAAATGCCATCTCAACACCTGCCCGGTCGGCGTCGCCACCCAGGACCCGGTGCTGCGCGCCCGTTTCACCGGCACGCCCGAGCATGTGATCAATTACTTCTTCTTCGTGGCCGAGGAACTGCGCGAGATCATGGCGGACTTGGGCTTCCGCACCGTGACCGAAATGATCGGCCGGGTGGACAAGATCGACATGAAGAAGGCCATCGCGCACTGGAAGGCCAAGGGCGTGGACCTGTCGCGCATTCTGCACCAGGTTACACCCAAGCCTGGCGTGGCGATCTACAATTGCGAAAAGCAGAACCACGGCCTGGAATCGGCGCTGGATCACGACCTGATCAAGGCCAGCATGCCCTCCATCGAAGGCGGCCAGCCGGTCATGCTGGAACGCACGGTCCGCAATGTGGACCGCACCGTCGGCGCCATGCTGTCGGGCGAAGTCGCCCGCCGCCACGGCCATGCCGGCTTGCCGGAAGACACGATCAAGATCCGTTTCACCGGCACCGCCGGCCAGTCGTTCGGCGCTTTCCTGTCGCGCGGCGTGTCGCTGGAACTGATCGGCGACGGCAACGACTATGTCGGCAAGGGACTTTCGGGCGGGCGCATCGTGGTCAAGCCGCCCACCGGCCTCAAGCGCGATCCTTCCGACAACATCATTGTCGGCAATACCGTCCTGTATGGCGCCATTGCCGGCGAAGCCTATTTCCAGGGCGTGGCGGGCGAGCGTTTTGCCGTGCGCAATTCCGGCGCCATCTGCGTCGTCGAAGGCACTGGCGACCATGGCTGCGAATACATGACCGGCGGCGTGGTGGTGGTGCTGGGCAGGACCGGGCGCAATTTCGCCGCCGGCATGTCGGGCGGGGTGGCTTACGTCTATGACGAAAGCGCCGATTTCGAAAAGCGCTGCAACCTGGCCCAGGTCAAGCTGGAAAAATTCGGCCCCGCCTCGGGCGCCGAAGATCCGGAGATGCCGCGCCAGCGTTCCCTCAGCGTTTACGATCCGGGCATGGGCGATCTGCTGCGTTTCGATGCCGAGCGCCTGAAGATTCTGATCGAGCGCCATCTGCTGCACACCGGCAGCCCGCGCGCCCGCGCCCTGCTCGACAATTGGGACCAGACACTGGCCCATTTCGTCAAAGTCATGCCGACCGACTATGCCCGCGCCTTGGCTGACCTGAAGTCGGCGCGCAGCAAAGCCGTGGCGGCGGAGTAGCGCAGATGGGAAAAATCACCGGCTTCCTGGAGATCGAGCGCAAAGAGCGCCCCTATGACAAGCCCGAACAGCGGCTGGAGAATTACCGCGAATTCGTCCACCCCCTGCCTTATGCCGAAGTCTCCGCCCAGGCGGCGCGCTGCATGGATTGCGGCATCCCCTTCTGTCACCAGGGCTGCCCGGTCAACAACCAGATCCCCGACTGGAACAATCTGGTCTATCGCGACCAGTGGCGCACGGCGGCGGACAATCTGCACTCCACCAACAATTTCCCCGAATTCACCGGCCGCATCTGCCCCGCGCCCTGCGAGGCCAGCTGCACCCTGAACATCCAGGACGATCCGGTCACCATCAAGACCATCGAATGCCAGATCGTGGACCGCGCCTGGGAAGAGGGCTGGGTCCAGCCCGTTGTCGCGCCGAAAAAGACCGGCAAGACCGTGGCCGTGGTGGGCTCGGGCCCTGCCGGCATGGCGGCGGCCCAGCAGCTGGCGCGCGCCGGCCATTCGGTGACGCTGTTTGAAAAGAATGACCGCATCGGCGGGTTGCTGCGCTACGGCATTCCAGACTTTAAAATGGAAAAGCATCTGATCGACCGCCGCATCCGCCAGATGGAAGCGGAAGGCGTGGTGTTCCGCACCGGCGTGGAAGTGGGCGTGGGTATTTCGGTGGACATGCTGCTGGCCGATTATGACGCGCTGGTGATGTCGAGCGGCGCGGAAGCGCCGCGCGACCTGCCGATCGAGGGCCGCGAGATTTCCGGCATCCACTTCGCCATGGATTTCCTCACCCAGCAGAACAAGCGCGTCGCCGGCGATCCGGAAGAAAAAGCCGCGCCGCGCGGCACCCTCAGCGCCAAGGGCAAGCATGTGGTGGTGATCGGCGGCGGGGATACCGGCTCGGACTGCATCGGCACCTCCAACCGCCATGGCGCGCTGTCGGTGACCCAGCTGGAAATCATGCCCGCCCCGCCGGCCCGGGAAAACAAGATGCTGGTGTGGCCCGACTGGCCGCTCAAGATGCGCACCTCCTCAAGCCAGGCGGAAGGCTGCGAACGCGATTTCTCCGTTCACACCAAGCGCGCCGTGGGCAAGGACGGCAAGATCACGGCGCTGGAATGCGTCAAAGTGGAATGGAAGCTGGGCGATGGCGGGAAAATAACTCTCGTCGAAGTGCCGGGCAGCGAATTCACCCTTCCGGCCGACCTGGTGCTGCTGGCGGCGGGCTTTGTCGGACCCCGCACGGCGGGCCTGGTGGAGCAGTCCGGCGTCGAGCTGGACCCGCGCGGCAACGTCAAGGCCGCCACCACAAACTACAAGACCAGCGCGGCGAAGATTTTCGCCTGCGGCGACATGCGCCGTGGCCAGTCTCTGGTGGTTTGGGCGATCCGCGAAGGCCGCCAGTGCGCCCGCGGGGTGGATGAATTCCTGATGGGTTCGAGCGAACTGCCGCGTTAAGCGTCAGGTCGTGGCGATAATGCCCAGCGGCGCGGCTTGCGCCCCGCTTTGGCACGCAAAGGGGGATTTTCGCGAGATTTTGGCGTTACCAGTCCCGCTTTAGGCCAATGCAAACACCGTTCACTTGGCGGGTTAACCGCAACAGCTCAGGGCAACAGGTGGCGCAAAAGCGCCCCCACGGGCGAGAGCACGGCAAAGGCCCAGACCATGGCGACCGCGCCATTGGCGATCTGGAAGGACCAGAATTCCACCTGGGAAATTCCCGCCACCAGGGGCACCACGGCGCGAAAAGGGCCCAGGAAACGGCCTATGATGATGGCCCAGATGCCCTTGTCGTGGAAGAATTGCAGGCCCTTCTCGATGTGCTTCTCAAAGCGGTTAAAGGGCCGGACATGGCGGATGCGGTGGCCATAACGGCAGCCGAGCCAGTAACAGATCCAGTCCCCTGCCAGTGAACCCAGCACGGCGCCGGCCCAGGCGGGAATCACGCTGATATGGCTGGCGCCGATCACCGCCCCCAGGGTGACCAGAATGACAGTGCCCGGCACGATAAACGAGATGCCGATAAAGGATTCGGAAAAGGCCACGACAAAGGCGATGGGAAAGCACCAGGCGTGGTGGTTCTTGGCCAGGTCCGTGATCCAGGGGATGACGCTTTCAAATAGCCAATGAACGAAATCGTGGATCACGCGTAATGCCTAGGCTGGTGTTGGGAAAATGGCCTGTTCAGGTCAGGTTCATGTTACTTTCGGCAAATTCACTGGAAACTGGCTATAATCGGATTACAGCATAATCCAGTTACATGCCTTAACATGGCCGGATTGGGGCCAAAACACATACAAGGCCCATAAAAGCCGCGTACTGCCTCCTTTGTTTTTGGCCCGCATTTGGGATCATCCCATGAATATCGAAAGCACCAACAAAAGCCTTCATGCCGGACGTACGGGCTGGTGGGGCGATTTCAAGCGCTGGTGTGGCGCCCATCCGCGCGCCTCGCGCGTGCTTTTCATCGGGCTTGGTCTTGCCATGTTGGCCCTGCTGATCTGGGTGATCTATCCCAAGCCTGCGCCGCGGCGCGGCTTCAACAACGGACCCCAGCCGGTGGGCGTGGCCGCCGCCAAGGACGGTCCCATCAATATCACCTTCAATGCGCTGGGCACGGTGACGCCGCTGGCCACCGCCACCGTCAGGCCGCAGGTCGGCGGCATGCTGACCAAGATCTATTTCACCGAAGGCCAGATGGTGAAGGCGGGCGACCTGCTGGCCCAGATTGATCCGCGTCCCTACCAGGCGGCGCTGGACCAGGTGCGCGGCCAGCTGGCGCGCGACCAGGCCAATCTCGCCAATGCCAAGGTTGATCTTGCCCGCTACCAGGCGCTGGCGGCGCAGAACGCTATCTCCGGCCAGCAGCTGTCGGCGCAGGAGGCTTTGGTGCGCTCCACCGCGGGCGTGATCCAGGCCGACCAGGCCAATGTGGATTCCGCTGCCATCAACCTTGGCTATACCCGCATCACCGCGCAGGTGGATGGCCGTGTCGGCCTGCACCTGGTGGATGTGGGCAATATCGTTTCGGCGGGCCAGGCGGGCGGCATCGTGGTGGTGACCAAGCTGGCGCCGATCTCGGTGCTTTTCACCATGCCCGAAGACAATATCGCCCAGGTGATGGCTCGCAATTCCTCCGGCGCCGAACTTCTCGCCGACGCCTATGACCGCAGCCAGTCTGTCAAGCTCGCCAGCGGCAAGCTCGTCACGGTGGACAATGTGATCGATCCTACCACCGGCACCGTGAAGTTGCGCGCCCTGTTCGACAATGCGGATGGCAAGCTTTTTCCCAGCCAGTTCGTCAATATTCACCTGCTGGTGGACACGCTGCAGCACCAGACCGTGATTCCCTATTCGGCGGTTCAGCGCGGCGCGGACGCCGCCTTTGTCTTCGTGGTCTCGCCCGACAAGGTCGCCAACCAGCGCAGCGTCAAGCTGGGCGTGCAGGATGGCGACATGGTGGCGATCACCGAAGGGCTCAAGCCCGGCGATACCGTGGTGGTGGATGGCGCGGATCGCCTGCGCGATGGCGCCGAAGTGGAAATTCCAGGCCCCGCGCCCGTGAAGATTGCGGCGCCATCGGGCGCCGCCGGCGATGAAGCGCGCGTTGCGGCGCGCCAGAAGGCGCAGGCCGCCATGATGGAAAGCTGCAAGGCCGACATCACCAAACTGTGCGCCGGCGCCGCGCCGGGTTCGCGCGAGGCGCGGCAATGCCTGTTCCAGAATCGCGCCGACCTGTCGGGCGATTGCACCAAGGCGATGGCGTCGGCACGGCGCGGCGACGGTGGTGGACGGCGCGGTGGCGGCGGCGGTCCGCCGTGACCAGCGCCCGGCGCGGATAGTCCAGCACCATGAATATCTCCGCACCTTTTGTCCAAAGGCCTGTCGCGACATCGCTGCTGATGATCGCCATCATGCTGGTGGGCCTGGCGGGTTATCGTTTCCTGCCCCTGTCGGCCCTGCCGGAAGTGGATTATCCCACCATCCAGGTGCAGAGCTTCTATCCCGGCGCCAGCCCGGACGTGATGACCACCTCCGTGACGGCCATCCTGGAGCGCCAGTTCGGCCAGATGCCGGGCCTCAAGCAGATGTCCTCGGTTTCCTCGGCGGGCTCCTCGGTGGTGACGCTGCAGTTCGACCTCAATCTCAGCCTCGATATCGCCGAGCAGGAAGTCCAGGCGGCGATCAATGCCGGCGGCAGCCTGTTGCCGCAGCTGCCGTCGCCGCCGGTCTATGCCAAGGTCAATCCCGCCGACGCGCCGGTCATCACCATTGCCGTCAGCTCGCCCACCCTGCCCATCACGCAGGTCGAGGAAATCGCCGACACCCGCATCGCCCAGAAAATCTCGCAGCAATCGGGCGTGGGCCTGGTCAGCATTTCCGGCGGCCAGAAACCCGCCGTGCGGGTGCAGGCCAATCTGCAGCAGCTGGCTTCCTATGGGCTCAACATCGACGATCTGCGTTCCACCATCGCCAACAACAATTTCAACGGGCCCAAGGGCAATTTCGACGGCGCGGCGCAATCCTACACCATCAACGCCAACGACCAGCTGCAAAGCGCCGGCGACTATGCCGACATCGTGGTGGCCTACAAGAATGGCGCGCCGGTGCATCTGTCGGATGTCGCCAAGATCGTGGAAAGCGCCGAGAACACCAAGCTGTCAAGCTGGGCCAACACCACCCCGGCCGTGCTGCTGAATGTCCAGCGCCAGCCCGGCGCGAATGTGATTTCGGTGGTGGATTCGATCAAGGAGCTTCTACCGGAAGTCCAGGCCGGATTGCCCGCCTCGATTGACGTCAAGGTGCTGACCGACCGCACCAACACCATCCGCGCCTCGGTCGCCGATGTCGAATTCGAACTGCTGCTGGCCGTGGTGCTGGTGGTGCTGGTAATTTTCGTCTTCCTGCGCAACCTGCCGGCCACCTTCATCCCGTCGCTGTCGGTGCCGCTATCCATTGTCGGCACCTTCGCGGCCATGTATTTGCTGGGCTACTCGCTCAACAATCTGTCGCTGATGGCGCTGACCATTTCCACCGGCTTTGTGGTGGATGACGCCATCGTGATGATCGAGAACATCACCCGTTACCTGGAAAAGGGCATGAAGCCGTTCGACGCCGCCATGAAGGGCGCGGGCGAAATCGGCTTTACCATCGTGTCGCTGACCGTGTCGCTGATCGCGGTGCTGATCCCGCTGCTGTTCATGCAGGAAGTGGTGGGGCGGCTGTTTCGCGAATTCGCCGTCACCCTGGCCATCACCATCTTGATTTCGGCCGTGGTATCGCTCACCCTGGTTCCGATGCTTTGCGCCAAGCTGCTGCGCAGCCATGAGGTGGAAGAAAAGCGCCAGGGCGCTTTCCAGCGCCGCACAGAAGCATATTACCAGCGCTTCATCGGTGAATATGACCGGTTGCTGATCTGGGTCCTGCGGCACCAGCGTTTCACCATGCTGGTGGCGATCGTCACCCTGGCCTGCAGCGTCCTGCTTTATATCCTGATCCCAAAGGGCTTTTTCCCGGTTCAGGACACCGGCTTCGTGCAGGCCATCACCACCGCCGGCCCCACCGTGTCCTTTGACGAAATGGCGCGGCGCCAGCAGGCACTGGCCGCGGAGATGCTCAAGGACAGGGATGTGGAAAGCCTGTCCTCCTTCATCGGCGTGGACGGCACCAACACCACCCTCAATGCCGGACGCTTTCTCATCAATCTCAAGCCCAAGGGGACACGTGACGGCGTCTCCGCCGTGATGGCCCGCCTGCAGGCGGATGCCGGCAAGGTCCCGGGCATCAGCTTTTTCCTGCAGCCGATACAGGACCTCACCATCGACTCCGTTGTCAGCCGCGCCCAGTACCAGTTCGTGCTGCAGGCCGCGACGGCCTCCGACCTCAACGCCTTCGTGCCCAAGCTGATGGCGGAATTGAACAAGGCCGGCGCGCTTACGAACGTCTCGACCGATTTCCTCGACAAGGGCCTGTCCGCTTATCTTAAAGTCGACCGCGACACTGCCGCGCGCTTCGGCATCACGGCGGCCACCATCGACAATGCGCTGTATGATTCCTTCGGCCAGCGCATCATCTCGACCATCTTCACCGAGTCCAGTCAGCGCCGCGTCATCCTGGAGGCCGATCCGCGCCTGCAGAACAGCGTGGCCTCGCTGAACGATATCTATGTGCCGTCCGCCGGCGGCGGCCAGGTGCGCCTGTCCACCATCGCCACGGTGGAACAGCGCCCGGTGCAGCTGCAGATTTCCCATCTGGGCCAGTTCCCTTCCGCCACCATCTCCTTCGATGTGGCGTCAGGCTATTCGCTAGGCGCGGCGGTGGACGCCGTGAAAAAGGCGGAAAGCGCCGCCGGAAATCCCAGCAGCGTCACCACCCAGTTCCAGGGCTCGGCGCTGGCCTTCCAGTCGGCGCTGCTCAATGAATTGCTGCTGATCGCGGCCGCCATCATCACCGTCTATATCGTGCTGGGCGTGCTGTATGAAAGCTTCATCCACCCCATCACCATCCTGTCCACCTTGCCGTCGGCCGGCGTGGGCGCGCTGCTGGCCCTGATCATCACCGGCCATGACCTCAACATCGTCTCGATTATCGGCATCATCCTCCTGATCGGCATCGTCAAGAAGAATGCCATCATGATGATCGACTTCGCGCTGGAGGCGGAACGCAACGAGGGCAAGTCGCCCACCGAGGCCATCCACCAGGCAGCCTTGCTGCGCTTCCGGCCCATCCTGATGACCACGGTGGCGGCGCTGTTCGGCGCCTTGCCGCTGATGCTGGGCTGGGGCATGGGCTCGGAACTGCGCCATCCGCTGGGCATCACCATTGTCGGCGGCCTTTTGGTGAGCCAGCTTCTCACGCTCTTCACCACGCCGGTGATCTACATCTATTTCGACCGCTGGGGCTGCGAATTCCGCGCCTGGCGCGCCCGGCGGCGGGGCGAACAGCCCGCGCCCACTACGCCGTGAGGGCGGGCTGATGGTCAGGCTTTTCATCTTCCGCCCCATCGCCACCACGCTGCTGGCGCTCGGCCTTGCGCTTGCGGGGCTGGGCGCGCTGTTCCTGCTGCCGGTTTCGCCTTTGCCCAATATCGATATCCCCACCCTGGTGGTGCAGGCCAGCATGCCAGGCGCCAGCCCTGAAACCATGTCCACCAGTGTGGCCACGCCGCTGGAACGGCACCTGGGCTCCATCGCCGCCGTCACGGAAATGACCTCGCGCTCCTCGGTGGGCTCAACCCAGGTGGTGCTGCAATTCGACATCAGCCGCGACATCGACGGCGCGGCGCGCGACGTGCAGGCGGCCATCAACGCCTCGCGCGCCGATCTGCCCGCGGCGCTGCGCTCCAATCCCACCTATCGCAAATTCAATCCGTCCGATTTTCCCATCATGACCATGGCGCTGACGTCCAGGACGCTGACGCCGGGACAGATCTATGACCAGGCCTCCAACATATTGCAGCAGCGCCTGTCGCAAGTGGATGGCGTGGGTAATGTCGAACTGAACGGCGCCTCACTGCCCGCCATCCGCATCGACCTCAATCCCCGCGCTTTGTTCAAATACGGCATTGGCCTGGAAGATGTGCGCGCCGCCGTCAGCGCCGCCAACGCCAACAGCCCCAAGGGTGCGATTGAACAGGGCACGCAGCGTTTCCAGCTTTATGCCAATGATTCCGCCACCGAGGCCGCGGACTACAAAAGCCTGGTGATCGCCTATCGCAACAATGCGGCGGTGCGCCTGTCCGATGTCGCAGTCGTAAGTGACAGCGTGGAGAATATCCGCAACATGGGTGTGGCCAATGGCGAACCTGCCGTCCTGGTCACGGTCACCAAGCAGCCCGGCGCCAATGTGATCGACGTGGTGGACCGCATCCGCGCCCTGCAGCCCGAGCTTCAGGCGGCGCTGCCCAATGCCGTCAATCTCGCGGTGATCAACGATCCCACCGTGTCCATCCGAAATTCGGTCCATGACGTTGAAATTACGCTCATTCTTTCCACCATCCTGGTGGTCGTGGTGGTGTTTTTCTTCCTGCGCAACATGCGCGCCACCTTCGTCACCGCGGTGTCGGTGCCGCTGTCCCTGCTGGGCACCTTCGGCATCATGTACCTGGTGGATTTCAGCCTGGACAATTTTTCCCTGATGGCCCTGATCGTCTCCACCGGCTTTGTGGTGGATAACACCATCGTGGTGCTGGAGAATGTCACCCGGCACCTGGAGATGGGCGCCAGCCGCATGGACGCCGCGCTCAAGGGCGCCCAGGAAGTCTCCTTCACCGTCCTGTCCATGAGCATTTCGCTGGTGGCGGTGTTTTTCCCGGTGCTGCTGCTGGGCGGGATCGTGGGCAAGATTTTCCATGAATTCGCCGTGACGCTGACCATCGCCATCGTCATTTCCCTGGTCGTTTCGCTCAGCGTCACCCCGATGATGTGCGCCTTCCTCGACATCCGTCCCGCGCTGCGCGAAAGCCGCATCTTGCGCGCCTCAAGGCTGCTGTTTGAAAAGAGCCTGGATTTCTACCGCCGCACCGTGGGCTGGGCGCTGGACAATCCCAGGACAGTGCTTTTCATCCTGTTCGTTACCATCGGGCTCAATTTCTACCTGCTCGCTATTGTTCCCAAGGGCTTTTTCCCGGAAGTGGATGAGGGACGCCTGCAGGGCAATATCCGCGGTGACCAGACCATTTCCTTCCAGCTGATGCAGAAGAAATTCGTCCAGTTCGCCGATATCATCCGCGCCGATCCGGCGGTGGAATCCAGCGGCGGCTTTGTCGGCAACAATGGCGGCAATTTGTTTGTGACGCTGAAGCCACCGGCGCAGCGCGATTACATGACCAGCGCCCAGGTGATCGACCGCATGCGGCCCAAGCTCGCCACTATCCCGGGCGCCCGCGCCTTTTTGAACTCCGCCAGCATCACCGGCGTGCGCGCGGGTGGGCGGGGCGGCAACGGCAATTACCAGTACACCATCCTGGGCGACACGCTGGAGGATCTGAATGAATGGGTGCCCAAGATCACCCAGGCGCTGGAGAATGTGCCGGAAATAGAAGATGTCAATTCCGATACCCAGGACAAGGGGCTTGAGATCGCCCTCAAGATTGACCGCCCCACGGCGGCGCGCCTGGGCCTGACCACCAGCCAGATCGATTCCACGCTGTATGACGCCTTTGGCCAGCGCCAGGTCTCGACCCTCTACAAGGACAAGAACCAGTATCATGTGGTGATGGGCGTGGCGCCGGAATTCTGGCAGAGTCCCGAAACCCTGCGCGAGATCTATGTCTCCAAATCCGGGGGCGCCATCAGCGGCACCCAGGCCACGGCCGCTGCCGGCGGCACCACCGTCATCGCCAGCAACACCACCAGCGCCAGCACGAGTGACGCCGCGGCTGCCGACGCGGTGCGCAACCAGCAGCTCAATGCCCTGACCAACACGGCGCGCGGCGGCGCCTCGACCGGCGCCTCTGTCTCCACCCGGGTGGAGACGATTATCCCGCTTTCCGCCTTTGCCAGTTTCGGGCCGGGCTCAACCCCGGTGTCGGTCAATCACCAGGGCCCCTTTGTCGCCACCACTTTCTCTTTCAGCATTCCGGAAGGAGAGGCGATCAGTGTCGCCCAGGCCGCCATCCAGCGCACCATGGCGCGGCTCAATGTTCCCCTCAGCCTGCACGGCGAAGCCGCCGGCACCTTCCGCCTCTTCCAGAAATCATTGGAAAATGAACCGCTGCTGCTGCTGGCGGCCGTGCTCACGATCTATATCGTGCTGGGCATCCTGTATGAGAGCCTGATTCATCCCCTCACCATTCTGTCCACCCTGCCATCGGCGGGCGTGGGCGCGGTGCTGGCGCTGCTGGTCTTCAAGGCCGATTTCAGCCTGATCGCCATGATCGGCGTCATCCTGCTGATCGGCATCGTCAAGAAAAACGCCATCATCCTGATTGATTTCGCCATCACGCTGCAGCGGAAAAAAAACATCCCGCCGCGCGAGGCTATTCACCAGGCCTGCCTGCTGCGCTTTCGTCCCATCATGATGACCACGGTGGGGGCGATATTGGGCGCGATCCCGCTCGCCATCGGCCTGGGCGAGGGCTCGGAACTGCGCCAGCCGCTGGGCATCTCCATTGTGGGCGGCTTGCTCCTCAGCCAGGCGCTGACGCTGTACACCACGCCGGTGGTCTATCTCTATCTCGACCGCGTCGGCACGCGCGCCCGCAATGGCTGGAACCGCTGGTATCACGGGCTGGTGCGGCCGCGGGCTGCGCCCGCCGAATAGGCCGGCGCGCCGCGCCGGCCTGTTTCGCAAAATCAGCGCAGGCTATTGGCGATCGAATCCAGCTTGGTGTTCAAATTGGTGCCGACCGATGTCAGGCCGGTAATGATCACCACCGCGATCAGGGCTGCGATCAGGCCGTATTCGATGGCCGTAGCGCCATCTTCATTTGAAATAAACTTGGCAAAAATTCCACGCATGAAAAGTTCTCCCTTTTGACGGGAGGTTGGATAGCAGCGATGGGTGATGTGATGTACGTCCACTTTGAACTAGCGTTAAAAACGCAAAGTTCCGCGGGCGCTCATTTTAATTAATACGTTCGCCTTCAGAAATTCGGCAGGTCCGAATTTTCCGCCGCGGTGCCGTCATTGATCTGGGCGGCACGGTTCTGGCGGTACAGGCTGCGGGTGGTGGCATAGAAATCAATCGAGGAGCGCTCGATGGATTCCACCGCGTCAATAGTGGCGGCGCGGCTGTCCAGCACGCCAAGGCCGGAACGCACGATCATGTAGAGCGTGGAATTGTTCCAGGTCATGTAGGTGAGGGGATCGAAGGCAATGTCCACGCCGGTGCCAATCAGGTCGCGCGGCGGCTTGGGGCCGACGAAGGGCAGCACTAGGTACGAGCCTTCGGCGGCGCCGCCCTTGCCCATGGTGATGCCGAAATCATTGTCATGATAGGGAATGTCCATGCGGGCGGCGACATCCATCAGGCCGGCCAGGCCGACGGTGGAGTTGATAACAAAGCGGCCCACCGTATCGGTGGCCTTGCTGCCATCGCCCTGCAGCGTGTCATTGACGAAGATCACGGGCGAATTGAGGTTGGTCAGCGCGTTGTGAATGCCGTCACGCGCCACTTCGGGTACGGCGGCGCGGTAGAACTTCGCCACCGGGGTGGCGACAGCGTGATCGAGCTGGATGTCGAATTTGAAGACGGCGCGGTTGGTCTTTTCCCACGGGTCGTTTTGCGCCAGCGAGGCGGGATCCGGCGAGGCGCAGGCACTCAGCGCCAACGTCGCGCAAAGCACTGCCAGGATGGAAAATTGCGTCTTCATGCCGACCAATACGCTGGAATCTCAATAAAAAATGGTTACGCGGTGATTCCGTTAACGTTGAATATCGGGATTGGTAGCGCCGGGAACAAGGGGAAGTTCCGTCATTTTCGACCCTGCGACCGAATGTCAGGCACGATTGCAGCATAGGGCAAGGTCACGGGGTAGCACTGCCGCAATTCGTCCCCAGCTATCAAGGATGGGGCTCGGGATGGCGGCGCAGGTTCCGCAACATCAGATTTTCCGGGCGTGACCTGATTTCCGGGCGGCTGGCCAGATCATTCTGGGACAAGGGCGGCGCCTCCGCCAAAGGCGGGATTTGCACGACCGCAACCCCAAAACCAAGGCTCAGGATCAGGGCCGTCAGGCCTGCGCCTTTTGGAAAGCCGTGCTTGGTCAAAGCGCGCAACCGGGCCTTTGGCGGGGGCCTGTTGCCGTTCTGCACTTCATTTTTGCCGCCTTCCCCTGTAAATCTGCGCCCATAAAAGAATAGGGCGGGAATATATTATGCGCAAAATCATGATGTTGTCGGCGGGCATTGTTGCCCTTCTCGGTCCGCAGCCGCTGTTGGCGCAGGACCTCGGCCTTGAGACGGTGATCGTCACGGCGCGCAAGCGCGCCGAAGATCTCCAGGCCGTTCCGATTTCCATCACGGCCTTCGACCAGGCGGCGCTTGACCGGCTCAGCGTCCGCACCATCGAGGATCTGCGCTATGCCACGCCGTCGGTCTATATCGCGCCCACCACCTTCCGCCAGGACACGCTGAACGTCACCATTCGCGGCCAGCGCGATTTTGATTCCAGTTCGGGCCAGTCGGTGATGTCGTTCGACACCGCCGCTGCAATTTACGTGGATGGCGTTTACATGGCCCGCCCGGTGGGCCTTACCGGCGCGCTGTTCGATGTGGATTCGGTGGATGTGCTGAAGGGGCCGCAAGGCACGCTGGTGGGACGCAATTCCACCGGCGGCGCGATCCTCTACAGGACCCGCGAGCCCGACGACACATTTGGCGGCTACCTCAAGGTGACGGGCGGCGATTATGGCCGCGCCGAAGCGCAAGGCGCGCTGAACATTCCGCTGACCGACAATTTGTTTTTCCGCGCCGCGGTGCTGACCAGCAACCAGCGCGGCTACCTGACCAACATGTATACCGACCCGGCCACCGGCTTCACCAATCGCCAGCCGGCGATGGGCAGCAACAAGATGGCGGCCAACCTGTCGCTCAAATATGTGGGCGACGAAAGCTTCAACGTCATCCTGCGCGTCAACCTGGCGGGCGAGCATGACACCGGCTCGTCCTATCACGATCTGGGCTATTTCGTAGGCACCGTGCCGCGCAACAACCGTCCCTCGATCTGCAACATTCCCGGCACTTGCACCGGCTTCACCGACCTGCTGGGCCATGTCATTGCGCCGAGCTATCTGACGGTCGCCCTGCCGAACACTGTCACGGGCCTCAACCCGGCCGCCGCCACCTACAATTCGCTGCTGTCCTCGATTGCGCGCGAACAGGCTGCGGGCTTCTGGAGCGTGGAACAGACCGTCAGCAATCTTGATGTCGGTCACTACCAGACGGTTTCGGGCGAAGTGAACAAGAGCTTCAGCGACGATATCAACGTGAAGTGGCTGACCTCCTATCGCTGGTGGGACAATGCCGGCACTTCGGTGGGCCGCGGCCTGCCTTACGACACCGCCACTTATATTTATGACACGCCCAACTATACGTCTTGGCAGTCGGAATTGACGGTCAATGGAACCGCGCTGGAAGACAAGCTCAAATGGACGGCGGGCGCCTTCTACTTCCAGGAGCAGAGCCCCAATGACGGCGGCTTGTTCTATCTCTATCTGCCCAGCGCCAACACACCGGCGGCCGCGGCAGGCCGGCAGATCACCCTGCAGGACCGCACCACCAACGACCTGCGCAATACCAGCTACGCCGCCTATGCCCAGGCCACTTATAGTATCTGGTCCGATACCCGCGTCACCGCGGGCGTGCGTTACACCTATGACGAACGCTTTGCCCATCTGGCGACACAGACCGTCACCTTCCCCTCCCTCGCGACCATGGCGCCGCTGCCGCCCCTTGGCCAGTTTTCTGCCACGCCCTATGTGCTCAACGGCATTTCCTATTCCGGCCAGACCCGCTCCTGCACACTTACCGATGTGAACGGCAAGCCGTTGCCGCTGGCCAACTGCAGCGTCGACATCAACCGCAGCTTCCACAAGCCGACCTATACATTGGCGGTGGACCATGATGTGTGGGATGGCACTTTGGTCTATGCCACCATGCGCAGCGGCTATCGCGCCGGCGCAATCAACAGTTCCGCCATCCAGCCGGCCGTGATCGTGGCGGCGCCGGAGCAGGTCACCGACTACGAAGCCGGCATCAAGTCCGACTGGGACCTGCTGGGCATTCCCGTGCGCACCAACCTGGCGGGCTATTTCTCGAACTATCACAATCTGCAGATCCTGACGTCGCTGCCGAACGTCACGCTCGCCACCGGCCCCGGCGGCGTACCCTGCACCCAGGCGCTCTACAATGCCGCCGCCTGTCCCGCCGCCACCAATGACAATGTCACGCTCAACGCCAACAAGGCGCATATCTATGGCGCGGAATGGGATATCACCGCCATTCCGCTGCCGGGCCTGACACTCAATTACTCGGGCAGCTATCTCGACGCACGTTACACCGACTACACTTTCAGCCCGCCGCCGGGTTACCTGCTGCCGTCCGGCACCACCAACCTCTCCGGCACGCCTTTCCCGCTTCCGACATGGCAGATGAACGGAACGGCGAGTTACGCCACGGGCGTGCACAACCTCATCCTGCCCGTGGATGATTTGATCCTGATGGCGCATTATTACTGGCAGGGGCGCTACCTGGCCGACATGCGCAACTTTGATCCCAGCCAGCGCACCAGCCCTTATGGCCTGCTCAATTTGCGCATGCGGGCGGTCAATCTGGCCGGCAGCCATATGGACCTGTCGCTGTTCATGACCAATGTGGTGAATACGGAAGCCTGCTACCCGGAATATAATGGCGTGCTCAATTCGGCGCCCAACGCATCCTTTGGCATCGCCAATACGGCCGGCGTGCTGCAATGCGTGCCGCTGCCGCCGCGCATGACGGGAATGTCGCTGGAATATAAATTCTAGGCGTCAGCCAAGCTTCCTGACCTGGGCGAGCTGGAAGACTTTTTCCAGCTCGCGCTCCAGCCCCAGCTGCTTCGCCACGTCCACCAGCGCCTGGACCTGCGCCTCGCTGGTGCCGCCCAGCATTTCGATATCGCCGCTCGCCATCTTCCTGATGGTGTCGGCAATCACGGGCAGGGGCGAACGCCACGGCACCGCCGCCGTCACGCCAAAACTTTCGCTCTTGGGAATGATGCCGTGCCACCATAGCGGCGGGATATACAGCGCATCGCCTTCTTCCACCGTGGCGGTGAACCAGCTGAGATCGGCATTGTCCAGCCGCAGGCAGGCCGAGGCGTCCTCGTAATAATCCTCGCTGAGGAAAATCTCCTGCAGGGTTTTCTGGAACGGCGTCCTGGCGCTGACCAGTCCGACCTGCTTGGAGCCGATCACCTGGCACATCAGGGTCTCGTCCATCGGATGGTAATGCCAGGTCGAGCCGGCATTGCGATAAACGAAAAAGCGGATCGGCGGATAGAGAAAGGATTGCTGCGCCTGGGTCAGGAAGGAAAAACGGCCCACATCGGCGCGCAGTTCGGTCAGTTCCTCCTGCAGCCCCAGGGTGGCGACGCTCCATTTGTCTGAAAAGAGCCGGTCCACCGCATCGGCAAAGCGCATCTCCTCGCGTCCCGCCATCATCCGGTCATAGGTGATGTGGTTCTCATGGGGAAAGAACAGCACGGGATGGTGCCCGGCGCGGCGCTTGAGGTATTGCGCATCGCGCCATTTTTCCCGCGCCGGCCAGCCCCGGACGGCGCCCCGGATGACGCAGGGCTGGCTCTTGTCGACATATTTGCTGTTGAACAGGCTTTCGGGAAGGCTGTCGACCTCCACCACGGGAACCGCAGCCGCATTCCTCATGCCGGGCACATTTTTGAAGATCGTGTCGGGCATCGGAACTCCGGCTGGAACCCGGTAATCCTATTACGGGTTTGGGTTTTATTCCATCCGTGCTAAATTATCGACGTGAGCGGTTGCGACAGATGACCGCCGGAAGGGGAGGTTCTGATGAGCCTTGGGCGCATTCGTAGATATCTCTGGGAAGACTGCGTGAAGCCGCTTGGCAGCGTGATCGCGCGGCGTGCGCACTGGCAAGTCGTTTTGGGCTGCATAGCGCTAGCCTTTTTAATCGCATGGCTCGAATACAGCGTGCGGATGAAGATGTCGCTGACGGTTCTGTACGCCATACCGATTTCCGTGATGGCCTGGTTTGTGGGTTCTTTGGCAGCCTTTGTACTGTCCATTCTTTGCCTGGTCTTATTCGCGGCAACGGAACATTTGGTGGGACCTGCCGCCGCGCCGATTGTCCTTTTTTTTATCGGGCTCACGCGCATCACTTTTTATACGTTCTTGAGCGTGGTGCTGGCGCGGCTGAATTACCTGCAGCACAATCTTGAAAATCTCGCCAATGCGCGCGGCGTGGCGCTGGCGCAGGAAATCGCCGAGCGTGAAAGACTGGAGCGCGAGATGCTCAATGTCAGCGAGCGCGAACAGCGCCGCATCGGCCGCGACCTGCATGACGGGCTTTGCCAGCATCTGAGCGCCACGGCGCTGGCCGGCTACGCCCATGCCCGCAGCCTGGAGAGCGATAATTTGCCCCAGGCCCTGAAGGCCCGCCAGATCGTGAATCTCATCGAAGATGCCATTCCGCTGGCGCGCGCCATCACCAAGGGGCTGCATCCCGTTGAAATGCGCGATGACGGACTGATGCAGGCGCTGGAGGAATATGCCACAGCCACCTCCAACCTGTTTGGCATCCAGTGCCGCTTTGAATGCCACCTGCCGGTGCTGGTGCCGACGCCGGCCAAGGCGGCGCATCTGTACCGCATCGTCCAGGAAGGCGTGAGCAACGCCATCCGCCATGGCAAGGCCACGCAAATCACCATCCTGCTGGAAGACACCGACACCGGGCTGCATTTGCGCATTTCCGACAATGGCCGCGGCTTTGCCCAGCCGCTGCCGGAACGCCGGGGCATGGGCCTGGAAATCATGGCGGCGCGCGCCAAATTCATGGGCGGGGAATTTTCGTTCGGCAGCAACAAGGATGGCGGCGCCGAACTCATCTGCCTGGTACCGGAGCTGATGGATGCCTAAGGGGAAAGCTGAGAAGACACTTATCTACCTGGTGGACGACCATCCTTTGATGCGCGAATCCCTGGCCTCCCTGATCGCGCAGGAACCGGACCTGGCAATCTGCGGCGAATCCGACAACGCCCTGCGGGCCGAGCGCGAGATCATCGCCAAGAAGCCGGACCTGGCGATCGTGGACATTTCCCTCAATGGCAGTTCCGGCTTCGACTTGATCAAAGTCCTGAAGGCGGAGCTGCCGCGCCTCAAGATCATCATCCTGTCCATGCATGACGAAAAACTCTATGCCGAGCGCTGCATCCGGGCGGGGGCGCATGGCTATGTGATGAAGCGCGAATCCACCCGCCAGATCCTGAACGCCATCCACGAAGTGCTGGCGGGGCGAACCGTGGTGAGCGACCAGATCGCCAGTGTTTTCGCCGAAAAGTTCCTGGCCGGCCGCAAGCCGGAGGGCGGGGCCCTTTTGAGCGAGCTCAGCGACCGGGAACTGGAAGTCTTCAATTTGCTGGGCCAGGGCCTGGCCAGCCGCAAGATCGCCGAAAGCCTGCAGGTCAACGTCAAGACGGTCCAGGCCTATTGCCATAGAATCAAGCAAAAGCTGCATTTTTCGACCGCCACGGAGCTTTTGCGCGAGGCCACGCGCTGGCACCATGACAGCTCGGACTTCTGATCTTGTAGGTGTTCCACTTACACAAAAAACATGCTTTTGGCGCATGTTGATCGCTTCCGGCAATTCCCAAACATTGGCCCCCTAAACGGCGCGAAAAACAGCGCAAACAGGGGGACAGCATGGATAATCTTCTTCAGAAGCTGATGCTTGGCGGCTCGACGGCGGCCTTGATGACGGCCATGTCGCTGACAGGCGCACAGGCACAGGACGATATCGAGCAAGTGGTGGTCAGCGCCTCGCGCATTTCCATCGCCGGCTATTCCCAGCCCACCCCGGTGACGGTGGTCGGCACAGCGCAGCTGGAAAAGGCGGCCTTCGCCAATATTTCCGACTCCGTGCGCGCCCTGCCGATGGTGACGTCGCCCCCGAGCTCCAACAGCATTAACAATGGCGGCGCCATCAGCGGCACCGAAGGCCTGAATACCATCAACCTGCGCAGCATCGGCGCCAACCGCACCCTGGTGCTGTTCGACGGCCAGCGCGTGGTCCAGTCGGCCTTGTCCGGCGGCGTGGATACGTCGACCATTCCGGGCGTGGTGGTTTCCCGCGTCGACATCGTGACGGCCGGCGCCTCGGCCACCTGGGGTTCTGACGCCGTGGCCGGTGTCGTGAACTATGTGCTCAACAAGAATTTCGACGGCTGGAAAGCCAACCTTATGGTTGGCAACAATTCGCAGGGCAGCTACCGCACGCTGAACACATCGGGTGCTTATGGCTCGGATGTTTTGGGCGGCCGCGGCCACATCATCCTGGGCGCCGAGTTTGAATATCGTCCCGACCTGGTGCTGCAGGGCAACCTGAAATGGTTCAGTGATTCCTTCATCGTCAGCGATCCGTCTTATGTCCCCGGCACGGGCAAATACCGCTACACCGTGGCCAACAATGTGGGCTTTGCCACCTTCACCATCGGCGGCCTGATCGTCTCCAGCCCGGCCGGCAGCGGCGCCAATGCCGCGGCCGCCAATGCGCTGCGCGGCATCGAATTCGTCGGCAACGGCAATCCGCAGCGCGTGGATTTTGGCAATGTCACGCTGGGCACTATCTCCAATGGCGGATCGCTGGACAAGAATGACACCCAGGTCCCGGTCAGCTTCTCGGGCGTGCCGCACCGTCGTTATACCTTCTTCGGCTATGCCAAATACAAGCTGAGCGACACCATCAGCGCCTCGCTGCAGCTCAATTATGGCAATACCAGCGCCAAGAATTTCGGCCAGGCCAACTACCAGCTCGGCCTGGTGATCAAGTCCGACAATGCCTACATCCCCGCATCGGTGCGCGCGGCCATGACGACCGGCGGCATTACCTCCTTCACCATGGGCATCATGGAACAGGCCGGGGTGCCCTCCAATGTCAAGAATGACGAGTTCTTCTCCAAGGGAATGCAGGCCCTCGGACCGTCCATCACCACCAACCAGCATCAGCTGATGCGCGGCGTCTTCACCCTGGACGGCACGATCGGCGACAACTGGTCCTGGAATGCCTTCTACCAGCATTCCACGGTGCGTTACGTCACCCATGCCTGGTCCAACGATCTGATCGCCCGCCGCGCCCTGGCGCAGGACGCGATCACCGTCACAACCGCCAACCGCGGCACATCCGGTCTTGCGCTGGGCGTCATTGCCTGCCGCTCGACCCTCACTGCGCCCACCAATGGCTGTATCCCCTACAGCGTCTTTGGCGAGCAGGGCATCACGTCGGAATCGCTGCGCTGGGTTGCGCCGCCGAACGAAGATTACCAGAACACGCAGATGAACCAGGACGAAGTCGCCGGCCAGGTCCAGGGCGTCCTTCCTTGGGAATTGCCGGCCGGCAAGGTCGCCGTCGCGTTCGGTGGCGGTTACCGCATGGAAGCGGCGGTCTCCTTCGCCGATCCGCGCGGCTTCAACGCCGAATGGTCCACGGGCAACTGGACCAGCTTCCCCTCGGTTCACTACATCACCTATGAAGCCTTCGGCGAAATTGACGCCCCGATCCTGAAGAACAATATCGTCGAGTCGCTCGACATCTCCATGGCGGGCCGCATCACCGACTACTCCACCTCGGGCATGGTCGAGACCTGGAAGCTGGGCGCCACCAGCCAGATCAATGACGACGTCAAGCTGCGCACCACCTGGTCGGTGGACATTCGTGCGCCTTCGCTGAACGATTTGTTCGCCGTGGCGCTCCAATCCAGCGGCACCAACATCGATCCGAAGACGCAGGCTTTGGTTGCCACCTTCACCAACACGCATGGCAATCCGAACCTGGAACCTGAAGTTGCGCGCACCATCTCAGCCGGTGTGGTTCTGTCACCCCGCTGGATCGACGGCCTGCAGCTCTCGGTGGACTATTTCAGCATCAACCTGACCAAGGCGCTTGGCACGATCTCCAACACCATTATCACCAACACCTGCACCACCAACATCAACGACCCGCTTTGCGCGCGCCTGACCTTCGCCGGTCCGGTTGGCGCGAAAGGTCCCGCGCTCAGCGGCGTTGACCAATACACCGTCAATATATCCACGATTTCGGCCTCAGGCTTCGACATCCAGGCGAATTACGGCTTCGACTTCTGGAATGGACAGCTCAACCTGATGAGCACCGATACCTACCAGGACCAGCTCACCCAGTCCCAGCCCGGAACCCAGACCAACAACTATGCCGGCGTCATGGGCGGCGGCCGAGCGCCGCTGTCCACCGGCACGCCGAAATGGAAGGGCGTTGTCGAAGCGTCTTATGAGGAAGGCGCCCTGACGGCCACCATTTCAGGC
Source organism: Alphaproteobacteria bacterium (assembly GCA_947475445.1). Classification (GTDB taxonomy): domain Bacteria; phylum Pseudomonadota; class Alphaproteobacteria; order Micropepsales; family Micropepsaceae; genus Rhizomicrobium. The sequence goes on along the minus strand of CANJLC010000003.1, from coordinate 7,878 downwards.
CGCTGGTTCGGCACCGGCACCCTCAACAACCAGTGGAACACCGGCAATTTGGCCAACCAGGCAGGCGGCGATCCGGAAGCCATCGATCCGAAGTGGTTCCATGTTCCGCTGACGGCCTTCATGGACCTGCGCGGCAACTATCGCTGGAACGACAATATCAGCTTCTATGGCGCACTCGACAACGCGCTGGGCAACCCGCCTCCGGTGGCGCTGATGTTCACGACCAGCACCATCCATCCGCAGGGAACCTACACTTCCGTCTATGACCAGCTGGGCCGCACATTCCGCATCGGCGTGCGCGCCAGTTACTAGTGTTTCGTGTGTTTCCCCGCGGGTTTTGCAACAAACCCGCGGTCTACCCTCCAACTTAAACCCGGTGGCGCAAGCCGCCGGGTATTTCTTGCAGGGTCTTGCTGTTCATTACCGCCAACGAAAATCGTCATCAGGAGTCGATCATGCGCAGCTGGCTGAAAATATCGCTGGGTCTCACCGCAAGCACGCTGTGCCTGGCTGGCATTTATTCGGCGAGCGCGCAGATCAGCCCCGGCTATTCCGCGGAACAGGCCGTGGCCGGCAAAACCGCCTATGCCGAGAGTTGCCAATCCTGCCACGGCGCCGCGCTGGATGACGGCCAGTTCGCTCCCGCCCTCAAGGGCCCCGACTTCCTGGCCCATTGGGGCGGCAAGCCGGCCGGCGAACTGAATGATTTCATCCATGACAACATGCCCAAGGGCATGGGGGGCTCGCTCAGCGACGAGACCTATATCAACATCCTGGCCTATCTGCTTCAGGGCAACGCCATTACCCCCCACGCGGACAAACTGACTGCGGAGAACGCCAAGCAGATGAGCCTGCCGGGCCATGTCGGCGGCCTTTCGGTGCTGGCGCCGGGCGTCAAGCTGCCGCCCGATCCCAACCCGACTGCCAATCCGCTGGACAAGATCACGCCCGTCACCGAAGCCATGCTGGCCAATCCGGTGGATGCCGACTGGCTGAACTGGCGCCGCACCCGCGATGGCTCGGGCTACAGCCCCCTGAAGCAGATCAACAAGGCCAATGTGAAGGGCCTGACGCGGGTCTGGTCCTGGGCATTGCCGGTGGGTCCCGCCGAGGGCACGCCCCTGGTGCATGACGGCGTGATGTTCGTGGCCGGCTATCGCGACACCATCCAGGCCTTCAACGCCGCCAATGGCGACCTGCTCTGGCAATATACCCGCCGCCTGCCCAAGGGGGTCAATTCCTCGGTCAAGAAGGCGGTCGCCATCCTGGGCAACATGCTCTACAGCGGCACCTCGGACGGCCACCTGATCGCGCTGGACGTCAAGACCGGCAACGTGAAGTGGGACACAGACCTGGGCCAGGAAGAGGGCGTCAGTGTCGGCACCGACAGCGGCCCGGTCATCGCCAAGGGCAATGTGATCCTGGGCTCGCGCGGCGGTCATCCCTTCATCGCTGCCGTCAATGCCCAGACCGGCAAGGAAGCCTGGCGCTTCGGCACCATCGCCAAGGACGGCAAGGAAGGCGATAGCTGGAACGGCATGCCTTATGAAAAGCGCACCGGCGGCACCGTCTGGATTCCCGGCAGCTATGACGAAGGCACCGGCCTGGTCTATTTCGGCACCGCCCAGACCTATGACACCGGCCCCCTGGCCAAGAAAATCAAGGGCGGCAACAATGACGCGCTTTACATGGACACCACCCTGGCCCTCAATCCCGAGACCGGCAAGCTGGTCTGGTATTTCCAGCATCTGCCCAACGACCAGTGGGACCATGACTGGGTGTTCGAGCGCATCCTGTTCAATTCCGGCGGCAAGCGCCTGGTGGCCACTGCCGGCAAGCAGGCTTTGTATGATGTGCTCGACGCCAGTACCGGCAAGTTCGCCTATTCCTTCGATCCGGGCCTGCAGAATGTGATCCTGTCGGTGGATCCCAAGACCGGGGCCAAGAAGATCAATCCGGAAACCCTGCCGGGCGACGGCAAGATCCATTTCATCTGTCCCTCGACCGCCGGCGCCAAGAATCTGATGCCCGCGGCGCTGAACCCCAACACCCATGTGCTGGTGACGCAGCTGACGGAAGTGTGCGCCGATTTCATTCCGGTCGAGCCGGGTGTGCGCGGCACCCTCTCCACCGGCATCCGGCAGGGCGTGCGCCCCCGTCCCGACGGTGACGGCAATTACGGGCGGCTGGAAGCTTTCGATATCACCACCGGCAAGTCGCTGTGGAAAACGCGCCAGCGGGCAACGTTCCAGAGCGGCGTGCTGTCGGTGGACGGCCTGGTATTTGTCGGCGACATCAACCGGTATTTCTCCGCTTATGATGAAAGCACCGGCCAGAAGCTTTGGACCACGCGCCTGCCCGACGCCTCCAACGGCACCCCCGTCGCCTATAGCGTGAATGGCAAGGAATATATCGCCATCGTGACGGGAACTGGCGGCACCCATTCGGTGGACTTCGACAATCTCCATCCCGAGATCAAGCCGCCGCCCGCCCGCACCGAGTCGGTGGAAGTGTTCGCGCTGCCCGGCAACTAGGACCGGACCGGCCGCGATCGGGTTTTTGCAACGCACGGCTGGTCCCTCCGGCCGTGCGTTTGCATTTTCTAGGGTTGCGTGGGCATCACGGCCAGCAGCGTCATCTGGAACACCAGCGTCTGGTCACCGGGAATGGCGCCGTCACCCGCGCCATCGGGGCCATAGCCAAGATCCGATGGGATCACCAATTCCCACTGGTCGCCTTCCTTCATCATGGAAAGCGCTTCCACCCAGCCGGGTATGAGCCGTCCGGCAGGGAAGGTGGCGGGCTGGCCCGCCTCGCTCTGATCGAACACGGTGCCGTCAATCAGCGCGCCCTTGTAATCCACGGTCACCAGGTCATCGCCGGATTGCGGCCCCTTGCCGGTGCCGGATTTGAGGATGCGGTATTCCAGCCCGTCGGCCGTCTTGAACACGCCGGGCCTGGCGGCGTAATCGGCGAGGTAGCGGGCATTGTCTTGCGGGCTCAGCGTGTAATGCACGGATTTGGCTGGCGCGGCCGGTTCGCCGCAACTCGCCAACAAGAACCCAACGCCGAGCAACGCTATCGTTTTTTGCAATCTCATGCTGGCGGTTTTACCCGAAAATCATGCGCTTGCAAGGACTTGCCAGCGGCCCGCGCCGCAACTGGTATACTCTATCGGCATAATCGCCTATATTCAGGCCATGCTGTCCCAGAAATCCCGTTATGCCCTGCGTGCGCTGTTGGTCCTGGCGACCAAGGGCGACACCCAGCCGATGCAGATTTCGGACATCGCAGAGGCCGCAAAAGTTCCGCGCAAATTCCTGGAGCAGATCCTGCTGGAATTGAAAAAGCCCGGTATCGTGCGCAGCCATCGCGGCCGATTGGGCGGCTATGCCCTGGGGCGCAGCGCCAAGGACATCAGCTTCGCGGATGTTTTGCGGGTCACGGACGGCCCCCTGGCGCTCAGCCCCTGCGTCAGCGTCATGGCCTACCGCAAATGCGACGATTGTTTTGACGAAGCGGTCTGCGGCATCCGCAAGGCCCTTCTGGCGGCACGCGATGCCACCGCCGAGGTGCTGGAATCACGCTCTTTGGCTGCCGCAGCAAGCCAGATGCGCCGTTCCGGGGCGCTTTAAAAACTCCAATCCCTCTTCTGTGAAATACCGAAAAACCCCGCACCAAAGGGGTTTTGCGCGTTTTGCTGCCGGAATTGGCGCACCCCAATAGAATCTGCTAAATCTCTATTGACTAACTAGTGATTTAAATTACGTTCCGTCCCAACACACAGGGGACGACCGACATGACGTTTCGCAATTTCTTTCTTGGCAGCGCAGCGCTGACGCTCACCATCATTTCCGCCCAGGCCGCCCTGGCTGCGGACCAGCCCCAGGCTGACGCGCAGGGTGAAACAGGCCAGCCGCTCAGTTCGGCTGCCTTGGTGAAGCTTGCCGAGAATGAAAAGCCCGGCACGGGCGCCCTTGCCGATGTGAAGCCTGCCCAGGCCAGCACGATCTACCGCGCAGATCCGCTGAAAATCGAAACCGTGACCGTTACCGCCCGCCGCCAGACGGAAAACCTGCAGAATGTTCCGGCGGCTGTTTCCGTCGTCAGCGCCCAGACGCTTCAGGACGCCGGCGCATACAATCTGTCCAAGGTGGCGCAGCTCCAGCCCTCCTTGCAGTTCTTCAGCCAGAACCCCCGCAACACCTCGGTCAACATCCGCGGCATCGGCGCGCCGCTGGGCCTGACCAATGACGGCATCGAGCAGGGCGTAGGCGTTTATGTCGATCAGGTTTATTACAACCGCGTCGCCGCCACCACGCTCGACTTTGTCGACATCCAGCAGATCGAAGTGCTGCGCGGCCCGCAGGGCACGCTCTACGGCAAGAACACCACCGCCGGCGCCCTCAACGTGACCACCCGCGCCCCGAACTTCGACGACTTCGAAGGCCGCGGCGAATTTTCCATTGGCAACCTGAACCTCAAACAGGCCAAGGTCTCGGTGTCCGCGCCGATTTCAGATGATGTGGCGTTCCGCCTCAGCGCCGCCCACACCAGCCGCCGCGGCGCCATCTGGAATGTCACCACGCAGCAATGGATCAACGGCCAGGACAATCTGGGCCTGCGCGGTGTGGTCGCCTGGCGCGCCAACCAGAATCTCGATCTGACATTCTCCGCAGACTTCAATTTGCAGGATGCGCCCAATTCCTATGGCCAGGTCTATGTTCGCGAAGGTGCGACGCAAAAGGCGCTGAACCGCCAATATGCCTCGCTGGCCGCTGCCTTGAATTACGTGGTTCCCAGCAAGAATGGCTTTGACCGTCTCGCCGATGTGGACGCCCCGCTCAAGGCCCGCAGCGAATTGGGTGGTCTTTCCACCCGCGCCGAATGGCGTGACGGCCCTGGCACCTTCACGTCCGTGACGGCGTGGCGCTATTGGGATTGGCAGCCGCGCAACGACCGCGACTATACCGGCCTTCCCATCACGCCGAACTCCAACAACCCCACCCACCAGAACCAGTATAGCCAGGAATTCCGCTACAATTACGACGCGCAGTCTTTTGATTTCGTGGTCGGCGCTTTTGGCTTCTACCAGCAGCTTCATACCCGCGGGCTCGAAAGCAACGGCATAGCGGCCAGCCGCTGGTCGCTCAATCCGGGCAATGTCGCCCCGGGCGCTCCGGGCTGCGCCACGCCCACCACGCGTGCCTGCAACCCGGCGGTCCTGAACGGCCTCACCGCCAACAACGACATCACGCTGAAGAACACGAGCGCCGCTGTGTTCGGCAAGCTGAACTACAAGATCACCGACCAGTTGACGATCTCGCCTGGCATTCGCTTCAACTATGACGAAAAGAAAGGCAGCTACAGCTCGATCGTGACCGGCACCGCCTCTGACGGCACCCGCCAGCTGGTGCTGTTCACCGGGCCTTACGCAAACGATACCTGGATTGTCGATCAACGCAGCATCCGCGCGCCGCAGGCCTATGCGCCGAACCTGGACAAGCTGAACGTGTCCTACGATCTGAACGCTTCGTATCAGTGGACGCCGGACGTGCTGGCCTATGCCACCTACGCCAAGACCTTCAAGACCGCCGGCATCAACCTGAACGGCCTTCCCCAGGACGCCGCCGGCGCGCCGATCCTGGCCGCGGCTACGATCAAGCCGGAAAGCGAAAACCATTATGAAACCGGCCTCAAGTCGCAATTCTGGGACCGCCGCGTGACCTTGAATGTCACGGGCTTCTGGACCGACATCAAGGACTACCAGGCCAATGTGACCAATGGGGCGCTGGGCCTGGTGCGCGGATATCTTGCCAATGCCGGCAAGGTGGAAGTGCGCGGCATCGAGACCGAGGCTTCGGCAATCCTGAGCGACGGCCTGACCGCCTATGTCAGCGGCGCCTACACCGATCACAAATATGTGAAGTTCGTGGATGCGCCGTGCCCGCCGGAATTGTCCGGCGGCAACACCGGCACGCCGATTTCGGCGCCCGGCGTGGCCGGCGGCAACAGCCCGGCCAATTGCGACATTTCCGGCCAGTGGCTGCCCGGTATCTCGCACTGGTCTTTCTCCTGGGGCGGCGAGTATGACATTCCGGCCCAGTTCGCGACCAAGGCTGGCGATGTGGTGCTCGGTTATGATGGCAGCTACCGTTCGAAATTCTCGTCGAATGCGTCGCGCTCGCGCTATACGGACGTGGCCGGCTACACGCTGCACAATTTCCGCCTGGGCTTCCGCGCCCATGACGGGCTCAGCCTGACCGCCTGGGTTCGCAACGTCCTGGACCAGGATTATTACGAGCAGCTGATCGTCACCCCCAGCAACACCGGCCTGATCGTGGGCCAGCCCGCCGATCCCCGGACCTATGGCCTGACGCTGGGCTTCAAGTTTTGATCGCAAGCGGAAGGGCAGGGCGCTTTGGCGTCCGGCCCGTCTTACTAAGATATTGTTTTAGAAAGAGAAATTTTGGGTCCTGGCGGCCGGGCACAAAGTCCCGGACTGCGCGTTGTGACCGCAGGGCTCGCCTTTATTCTCCTATAAGTCTATTGTTTCACTAGGGATTAGTCGGCATTCTCCCGGCGCGAAAAGCTGGGATCCGGGTTCAAACGGAGAATTTTCATGAAGCGCATTCTTTCTGTTCTGGTGGCGGCGGGACTTCTGGCCGCGGCCACGGCGCAGGCGGCGGACGTCACGCTGCTCAATGTCAGCTATGACCCCACGCGCGAACTCTACAAGGATCTGGGCGCGGCCTTCGCCGCCCAGTGGAAAGCCGACAAGGTTACGGTCAACACGTCCAATGGCGGCTCGGGCGCCCAGTCGCGCGCGGTGATTGACGGGCTGCAGGCCGATATCGTCACCCTGGCGCTGGCCGCCGACATCGACGCCATTTCGGCCCGGGCCAGGCTTCTTCCGGCCGACTGGCAAAAGCGCCTGCCGAACGGCTCCACGCCTTACACCTCGACCATCGTGTTCCTGGTGCGCAAGGGCAATCCCAGGCAGATCAAGGACTGGAACGACCTGATCAAGCCGGGCGTGCACGTGATTACGCCCAATCCCAAAACGTCCGGCGGCGCGCGCTGGTCATACCTGGCGGCCTGGGCCTCGCACGAGAAGGGTCCGGGCGGCAATGCCGCGAAAGCCAAGGCGTTCGTGGGCAACCTCTACCAACATGTCCCGGTGCTGGATTCCGGGGGCCGCGCCTCGACCATCACCTTCACCAAGCGCGGCCTGGGTGACGTTCTGCTGTCTTGGGAAAATGAAGCCTATCTGGCGATGAAGGAAACGCCGGGCGCCTATCAGATCGTTTATCCCTCGCGCTCCATCCTGGCCGAACCGCCGGTGGCGCTGCTGGACAAGAATGCGGACAAGCACGGCACGCGCAAAGTGGCGGAAGCCTTCCTCAATTTCCTTTACTCGCCTGCGGCGCAGGAAATTGAAGCCCGGGATTTCTATCGCCCCCGCGATGCGGCGGCGGCCGCCAAATACAAGGCGAATTTCCCCGACCTTCCGCTGGCCACGATTGACGGCGATTTCGGCGGCTGGGGCAAGGCGCAGGCCACCCATTTCGCCGATGGCGGAATTTTCGACCAGATTTACCAGCCCGGTAAATAAGGATTTTTCGTCTCTCCCAACTCCCCGTGTCGGCCAAATGCCAGCCTGGGACTTTTCTTTCGGTGCCATCCGCATGACACTCCCGGGCCCACACGGAATTATGAGTGAATGAGCAGCTTCGGCCTTGCCCTCCCCCCGATGCGCCTTCCCCATCGCCGGGTTCTGCCGGGCTTTCGCCTGTCGCTGGGCTTTACGCTTTTCTACCTCACTTCCATTGTCCTGATCCCGCTGCTGGCGCTGGTCATCCGTCCCTTTGAATTGGG
>CANJLC010000002.1 GCA_947475445.1 Alphaproteobacteria bacterium | reverse complement strand
TGCGGGTCTTGCCCATGCGGATGGCCAGCAAAATCTGGCCCAGGCAATTGTTGATCTTGTGCGCGCCGGTGTGGTTGAGGTCTTCGCGCTTGAGATAGATCTTGCCGCCGCCGAAATGCTTGGTCAGGCGCTCGGCATAATAAAGCGGGCTTTCGCGGCCGACATAATGCTTGAGCAGCCCGTCGAGTTCGGCCTGGAAGCTGGGATCCTTTTTCGCGGCCTCGTACGCCGTCTCCAGCGACAGGACCAGCGGCATCAGGGTCTCGGCGACAAAGCGGCCGCCATAGGCGCCGAAATGGCCGTTGCTGTCCGGGCCGGTGCGGTAGGAATTGGGCATATTGTTCATGCGGCGCTCCGGTGGCGGGCGGCGCTGACGAAATGCTCGACCGCCGTATCGCTTTTCACGCCCGGCGCGCTTTCCACGCCCGAGGATACGTCCACCATGGCGGCGCCGCTGACCGCGATGGCGCGGCCGACATTGTCGGGGGTGAGGCCGCCGGCCAGGAACCAGGGCTTGGTCACGGCGGCGTTCTTCATCAGCTGCCAGTCGAAGGCGGCGGCGTTGCCGCCGGGGCGCGTGGCGCCCTCGGCGGGGGCGGCGTCGAACAGGAACATCTGGGCCATGTCATAGTCATTGGCTTTGGCGACATCGCCGGGGGCTGCCACCGGCAGCGCCTTGATCAGGGGAATGGAAAAACGCGCCAGGATATCCGCAGCGCGGGACGGGGTTTCCTTGCCATGCAGCTGGAAATAGTCGGGCTTTACCTGGGCTGCGATGCGGCCCAGCATTTCGTCATCGGCATCCACCACCAGCGCCGCCAGCTTGAGCTTGCCGCGCATGCGGGCCGCCAGCGAGGCGCCGCTTTCCAGCATCAGGTTGCGGGGGCTTTTGTCGAAGAAGACCAGCCCGCCGAAATCGGCCCCGGCGCGCATCACCGCGTCGGCCGCACTGGCCGAGTTGATGCCGCAAATCTTGACCGAGACTGAGGATAAGGAAGGCATGGGATGGGGCTTATGGTCCCGTGCTGGGGATAAATCAAGCAAACCCGAAACCCATGCTTAAGCCGTTCAGAAGCCTAGGCTTTGGGCAATATCCCGGGCGGCCTTTTGCGGGTCCGGGGCCTGGGTGATGGGCCGTCCGATCACCAGGATGCTGGCCCCTGCCCCATGGGCCTGCGCCGGGCCCATGACCCGGCTCTGGTCGCCGACATCGCTGCCGGCGGGACGGATGCCTGGCACCACCAGCATGAAGTCCGGTCCCAAGGCCGCGCGCAGGGCAACAATCTCATGGGCCGAGCAGACCACGCCATCAAGGCCCGCGGCCTGGGTGAGCCTGGCCAGGCGCAGCACCTGATCGCTGGCCGAACCGGAAACCCCGATGGTGGGAAGTTCGCCGTCCGCCATGCTGGTCAGGACCGTGACGGCGATGACCTTGGTCCTGGGGCTGACGTCGCGGGCGGCATCCAGCGCGGCTTTCATCATCGCCTGTCCGCCGCCGGCATGGACATTGATGATGGAGGTGCCCAGCGCGGCCGCGGCGCGGGCGGCGCCCGCCACGGTGTTGGGAATGTCGTGGAATTTCAGGTCGAGGAAGACCGGAAGGCCCGCATCTTCAAAGGCGCGCACGCCCGCCGGACCGTTGGCGACGAAGAACTCCAGGCCCAGCTTGAAGCCGCCGACATGGGGGCGCACTTTCGCGGCGAGCTGCAGCGCATAGTCGAGGTCGGTGGTATCAAGGGCAACAAAGACGGGATTGGTGGTCATCGCCGAGTCCTAAACTTAGGCTTCGGGGGTACCGCCATTCAGCCTCTCGCGCAATTCCTTGCCGGTACGGAAGAAGGGCGCGCGCTTTTCACCCACAGCAACCGGCTCGCCGGTGCGGGGGTTGCGGCCCATGCGGCTGGGGCGGACTTTCACCGAGAAAGCGCCAAAGCCGCGCAACTCCACGCGATGGCCGTCAGCCAGCGCCTTGGTGATGCTGTCCAGTACCGTCGTGACAATGCGTTCCACGTCACGGTGGTACAGATGCGGATACCGCGCGGTTAGCCGCGCAACGAGTTCTGACTTGATCATCCCAGCCCCTGAAGGGACAAAACCGGTCGTGTAATGCCGTCCGGCAGATGTAAATCTGTCAGAGGGGCCGGGGGCCGTCAACGGGAACCCGCTGAAAAGTAAGTATTTTTTGGCCCTTTTGCGGGGTACAAGGAGCTTTTTGGGCCATTCACGGAGCTTTTGGCAGCCTGCGGGGCCAGTCTGGCTGCGATTTCAGGGGGATGGCGGGCGCCAGAGCCACCCCAGAACCGGCCAGGCCAACAAAGTGGCCACCAGCTGCGCCACCACAAAGGCCGGGACCGAGGACGGGGCGATTCCCGCAAAGGTGTCGCTGAGGGCCCGGGCCAGCGTCACCGCCGGGTTGGCGAAGGACGTCGAAGCCGTGAACCAGTAGGCCGCTGTGATGTAGAGACCCACCAGCATGGGCGTGGCGCCCTTGGCGTGTCGCGAACCGGCAATGACTGCCAGCAGGCCGAAGGTGGCGATGAATTCCGCCAGTCCTTGCGGCGGGCCATCGCGCAATTTTTGGGAAACTTCGAACAGCGGCAGGGCGAACATCACATGCGTTGCCAGGACGCCAAGGATGGCGCCCGTGACCTGGGCGGCCATGTAGGCGAGCGCCCTGCCCGGCGGCATTTCGCGGCGAAGGGTGAAATAGAGCGTGACGGCGGGATTGAAATGCGCCCCGGACAAGGGACCGAATATCGAGATCAGCGCGACAAGCGCCGCGCCGGTCGCCAGCGCGTTGCACAAGAGGGCTAGCGCAACATTTCCGCCCGCAAGACGCTCGGCCATGATGCCCGAACCCACCACGGCCATCAGCAGGAAGGCCGTGCCAAGCGCCTCTGAGGCCAGCGGACGCAGATTGTCAGGCATCGGCGTGCGCGCCGATATCGTCCAGCCGCTTTTGCAGCGACATGCGGTCCAGCTTTTCCACCGGCAGCGCGGCGAAAAGTTCGATCCGGCGCTGCAGCGTCTGGAAGGCATCGCGGAAGGCGAAGGCCACGGTTTTCTCGTTGCCTTCCACCGCGGCAGGGTCGGGAATGCCCCAATGCGCCGTCATGGGCTGGCCCGGCCACACCGGGCACACTTCATTGGCGGCATTGTCGCAAACCGTGAACACGAAATCGAGTTTCGGGCCGCCGGAAAATTCCTCCCAGCTCTTGGAGCGCAGCCCTTCAGTGGGAAAGCCCAGCCGCCCCAGCAGCGCGAGGGCTTGCGGATGGACGGCGCCCTTGGGGGCAGAGCCCGCCGAGAAAGCCGTGAACTTGCCGCTGCCGATGCGGTTCAGGATGGCTTCGGCCAAAATTGAGCGCGCCGAATTGCCGGTGCAGAGGAACAGGACATTGTATGTGTGGTCAGGCACGGCGGGATTTCCTTGGCGGGCAGCAGGCAGCGGCGCTGGCGATAACCGGGGCGCAGATTTCAGGGCGGCCGCCGCAGCAATCTTCCGTGAGAAAGACCAGCAGCGCGCTCATGGCGGAAAAATCCACCGCATAGATGATCGAACGCCCGGCGCGGCGGGCGCGGACAAGACCGGCATTGGCCAGCACCAGCAATTGGGCCGACATGGTGTTGGGCGCGGTATCCAGGGCGCGGGCGATATCGCCGGCGGCGACGCCGGCGGGACCGGCCTTCACCAGCAGGCGGAAAATCGCCAGCCGGCTGTCCTGGGCCAGGGCGGAAAGGCGCTTGAGGGCGGCGTCATTGTCCATACTTCAACAATTCATGAAGTATCGCATTGAGTCAAGACCCCGGCATGCGCGCCGCGCGGGTCCCCGCGCGTTCACGCCCCGCTATAGTGCGCGTCCCCAAGGGGAGTCGCATTGGTGAAATCATCCTTGTCGTTGCGCGATGCCCTGCTGGCGCTGGCGATCATGCTGGTGTGGGGCACCAATTTCGTCATCATCCGCATCGGGCTTGATACCCTGCCGCCTTTGTTCTTCGCGGCGCTGCGCTTTACCTTTGTGCTGCTGCCGGCCGCGTTCTTCCTGAAGCGGCCGCAAATTTCCTGGGGCAACCTCAGCCTGTATGGCGTGGCCATCGGCTTTGGCCAGTTCGGCCTGCTGTTCATCGCCATGAACGGCATGATCTCGCCGGGGCTGGCCTCGCTGGTGATCCAGATGCAGGTGTTCTTCTCCATCGGCTTTTCCATGCTGCGCAATGGCGAGCGGCTGGGGCCGCACCAGTTGCTGGCTTTCGCCCTGGCGCTGGCGGGCATGGCTGTGATCGCGGCGCATAACGGGCCGCATGCGGGGCATGGCACCACCCTGATGGGGCTGTTCTTGACCCTGGCGGCGGCGGCTAGCTGGGCATTGGCCAACCAGGCGGCCAAGGAAGCGGGCGCGGCCCATCCGGGCATCAACATGCTGGCCTATGTGGTGTGGTCGGCAATCTTCTCGCTGCCGCCGCTTTACCTGCTGGCGCTGTGGCATGACGGCTGGCCGGCCATTGCCGCAGGGCTGGCCCATGCCACCCCTGCCACCTGGGCGGTGGTGCTGTGGCAGAGCGTGGGCAACACCATGTTCGGCTATGGCTGCTGGGCTTATTTAACGGCCCGCTACCCCGCCGCCACCATATCGCCCATGTCGCTGCTGGTGCCGCTGTTCGGCTTTGCCGCTGCCTGGGCGTGGCTGGGCGAACCGATGGAAGGCTGGAAGATCGGGGCGGCGGCTCTTGTGATGAGCGGGCTGGCGGTGAACCTGCTTTGGCCAAAAGCAAAAGGCGCGCCCACCGGAATGGACGCGCCTTTAACGTAATAAAACAGGCCTTACTTCTTCTTCGAAGCCTTGCGCTTGGCCTTCTTGACGGCCTTCTTCACGGCCTTGACGGCCTTCTTCGCAACGCTCTTGGCCTTCTTCACAATCTTGGCCCTCTTGGCCTTCTTGCGCTTCTTCTTTGCCGGCGCAACACCCGTGAACAGGCGGGCAACCGCATCTTCCAACTCGCTCGCCCGCTGGGCCAGCTTGCGCTTCTTCTTCGCAGCCATGAAATCAACTCCCTCAAACTATTGGTGGCGGGACGCTATGTGATTCTGTCGCACGGCACAAAGCGTGCCGGTCCGATGGATTACAAATGCAAAGGGCGCAGGAGAAGTTCCCGCGCCCTTTGTCAGTCGATGAGGCTCTGCCGCGCCAGACTTCGTCTGGCTTGGCGTTCGGCGGGCGAAAGGTCCACTGGACCTTTCGCTAGTCCGCCTCACTCGTCCTTGTCGCCCTTTTTCGTCTTCTTCTTCAGGGCTGCGCCAAGGATGTCGCCCAGCGAGGCGCCGGAATCCGAGGACCCGAACTGGGCCACGGCTTCCTTTTCCTCGGCCACTTCACGGGCCTTGATGGACAGGCCGACCTTGCGGCTGGCCTTGTCCACGCTGGTCACCATGGCGTCGACCTTGTCGCCCTTGCCGAAGCGGTCAGGGCGCTGGTCGTTGCGGTCGCGCGACAGGTCGGCCCTGCGGATGAAGGCGCGCATGCCGCCTTCCAGTTCCACTTCGATGCCGCCGTCATTGACCTCGGTGACCGTGCCGGTGACGATTTGGTTCTTGCGGAAGGAGCCGTCGGCCGACGGTGCGCTGCTGGCCGAGGACCTGGACGAGGCCTTTTTGGGGCTGGCGCCTTCGGCCTTCTGGCCGGCGGCGTCGAGCTGCTTGATGCCAAGGCTGACGCGTTCCTTCTCGACATCGATGTCGAGAACCTGCGCCTTGACCATCTGGCCCTTTTCATAGGTCTTGATGGCTTCTTCGCCCGGGGTCGACCAGGACAGGTCCGAGAGATGGACCATGCCGTCGATTTCCGAATCCAGGCCGATGAACAGGCCGAACTCGGTGATCGACTTGACCTCTCCCTCGATGATGGTGCCGGCCGGGTGGTTGGCGGTGAAGGCATTCCAGGGATTTTCCTGGGTCTGCTTCAGGCCAAGCGAAATGCGGCGCTTGTTGGAATCGACTTCCAGCACCTGCACATCGACATCGGTGCCCGGGGTGACCAGCTTGGACGGGGCCAGGTTCTTCTTGACCCAGGACATTTCGCTGACATGGACCAGGCCTTCGACGCCCGGCTCCAGTTCAACAAACGCGCCGTAATCGGTGACGTTGGTGACCTTGCCCTTGAACTGCACGCCCACCGGGTACTTGGCGGCGACGCCTTCCCAGGGATCGGTCTGCAGCTGCTTCATGCCCAGCGAGATGCGCTGGGTTTCGTGGTTGATCTTGATGATCTGCACGGTGACGGTCTGGCCGACGGACAGGACTTCCGTGGGGTGCGAGACGCGGCGCCAGGCGATGTCGGTGACGTGCAACAGGCCGTCCACGCCGCCCAGGTCCACGAAGGCGCCGTAATCGGTGATGTTCTTGACCACGCCTTCGACGATCTGCTTTTCGACCAGGCTGGCGACCAGCGAGGTGCGTTCCTCGGCGCGGCGTTCTTCCAGGACGGCGCGGCGCGAGACGACGATGTTGCCGCGGCGGCGGTCCATTTTCAGGATCTGGAAGGGCTGGGCCTGGTTCATCAGCGGGCCGACATCGCGGGTGGGGCGAACGTCAACCTGCGAACCCGGCAGGAAGGCCACGGCGCCGTCGAGATCGACAGTAAAGCCGCCCTTGACGCGGCCGAAGATCACGCCCTGGACGCGGCTCTGGTCGTTGAAGGCCTTTTCCAGCTTGATCCAGCTTTCCTCGCGGCGGGCCTTGTCGCGGCTCAGCACGGCTTCGCCCAGCGCGTTCTCGACACGCTCGAGATAGACTTCGACGGTATCGCCGACGCTGATCGAGGCCGGGATGCCCGGCATGGAGAATTCCTTGATCGAGATGCGGCCTTCGGTCTTGAGGCCGACATCGACCATGGCGAAATCATTTTCAATGGACACGATGGTGCCCTTGATGACCTGGCCCTCCTGGGGGCTCTGGGTCACGAAGCTCTGCTCGAGCATGGCGGTGAAGTCGTCCTTGCTGGGCGAGGCGATGGAATTGGCCGAAGCGGGACGGGAAAGAGTGGGAACGCGAACCATGGAAATCCTTAAATACGGTCATGCCGAACGACGTCAGGTCGCTGGACTTCCCATGCGGGTGCATGGGCGGTGTGTGGTTGGATAAGTAAGCGGGATGCCCGAAGTCCGCCGGACCTCCTTAGCCCCTGTGGCGGTCCTTGAGCGCGCTCGCGACCTTGGGAGAAACCAGGGCCAGAGCTGCCGCGAACGCCGCGTCAATACCAAAATCGGAGGTGTCGAGCAAGGCGGCGTCGGGGGCCTGGACCAGGGGGGAAACCGGGCGGGAACGGTCGGCGGCGTCCCGGGCATTGAGTTCATTGAGAAGATCGGCCTCGCCCCGGCGGATGCCCATGGCTTTGAGTTCCGCCCAGCGGCGGCGGGCCCGGATTTCGGGGCGGGCGTCGATGAACAGCTTGGCGGTGGCGGTGGGACAAATGACCGTGCCGATATCGCGCCCGTCCATCACCGCGCCGGCGCCGCCGGGGGGATGGTCGAGGAAGTTCTTCTGGAAATCGAACAGGGCGGCGCGCACCGCCGGGATGGCGGCGACATAAGACGCCGCCTGCCCCACAATGTCGGTGCGGATGCGCGGATCGCCCGCGAGATTGAAGTCGATGGTCTGGGCGCCGCGCAGGGCATCGGCTTCGGATTTGGGATCGCCCCTGGCTTCCAGGACACTGAAAGCGGACAGGCGGTAAAGCGCGCCGGAATCCAGGTGCGCGAAACCGAAATGCTGCGCCAGCCTCTTGGCCAGCGTGCCCTTGCCCGATGCGGCGGTGCCGTCGACTGCAATCACGATGCTCATGGCGCTTCCATAACCGCGCCGAGCTGTTTCATCAAATCTCGGTATTCGGGGAAGGAGGTGGCGATCATGGCGACATCGTCCACGGTCACGGGCTTCAGCGAGGCCAGGCCCATCGTCAAAAAGCTCATGGCGATGCGGTGATCCATGTGGGTGGGGACGGTGCCGCCGCCGGGGACGAAGGTCATGCCGGTGACGGTCAGATCATCGCCGCTGATTGCGAATGCGACGCCGTTGAGCTTGAGGCCATGGGCGATGGCGGCCAGGCGGTCGCTTTCCTTTACGCGCAGTTCTTCCAGCCCCAGCATCTTGGTCTCGCCCGTGGCGAAGGCGGCGGCCACGGCGAGGATGGGATATTCATCGATCATCGAAGGCGCGCGGCTGGCAGGCACGGTGACGCCCTTGAGATGGGAATGGCGCACGGTGAGGTCGCCAATCTCTTCGCCGCCGCTGCTGCGCCGGCCCGTGATGGTGATGTTGGCGCCCATTTCCAGCAGCGTATCGATCAGACCGGTGCGGCGCGGATTGAGCAGGATGGCGGGAATGGAGATTTCCGAACCCGGCACGATCAGCGCCGCCACCAGCGGGAAGGCTGCGGAGGAAGGATCGCGCGGCACTTCGACAGCGGTGGCAATGAGCGATGCGGGGCCTTCCAGCGTGATGGTCTCGCCATCCCCTTGCGGCGTGACGCTGATGTTGGCGCCAAAGGCGGCCAGCATCTTTTCGCTGTGGTCGCGGGTGAGCGTGGTCTGGGTGATGCGGCTTGTGCCCCTGGCGGAGAGCGCCGCCAGCAGCAGGGCCGATTTGACCTGGGCGGAGGCGACGGTGATTTCTTTTGTAATGCCTTGCGCGTCCTTCGCCCCGTGCAGGGCGAGCGGCATCAGCGCCTTGGGCCCCTGCCCTTCATAGGTGGCGCCGAATGCCAGCAGCGGTTCGACCACCCGGGCCATGGGGCGCGACCTTAAAGAAGCGTCGCCGGTGAAAGTGGCGGTGAGGTTCCTGCCGGCCACCGCGCCCATGACCAGGCGGGAACCCGTGCCGGAATTGCCGAAATCCAGCGGGGCGGCGGGGGATTGCCACTTTGCGCCGGTCACGTCCCACGCCCCGGGGCCGGTGCGGGTGATGCTGGCCCCCAGGTCGCGCAGGGCCTGGGCGGTGTTCAGGACGTCTTCGGATTCCAGCAGTCCGGTGATGCGGGTTTGGCCCTTTGCCATGGCGCCCAAGATCAGGGCCCGCTGGGAGATGGATTTGTCCCCCGGCACGGCGGCAACACCCTTAAGGGGGCTGGCTTTCCGGGCTGTCAGGGGGGTGGGCGCTTCCGGGTGCATGGGGGCCTTTTAATACCTTTGACAAGGGGCTGCACCCGTGGCAAACGCGCCCCTCCTGCAACCCTCTTCTCATGGGAACACGCATTTTGGTCAAGGCTGATCTTGGAGTGAAACGGGGCTGCCCCAGCTGCGGCACGCGTTTCTATGACCTGACGAAGCGGCCCATCGAATGCCCGAAATGCGGCTTCAGCTTCGAGCCGGAGGCGCTTTACAAGCAGCGCCGCGGCCGCCAGCCCGAGCCCGTGGCAGCCGCCGCCACCGTGGTGCGCGCCGCCGATTCCGAGGATGAAGACGAGGACGAAGACGAAGACGGCGAGACCGATTCCGAGGAGGAAGAGGAAGAAGAAGCCGTCGTGGAAGCGCCGCTGATCGTGGCCGCCACAGGCGAAGATGAAGACGAAGCCGCCGAGGAAGAAGAAGCCGAGGCGGGATCGGGCATGAGCGTTGTCGAAGGTGATGAAGAAGTCGCCATCGAAGACATCGAAGTCGAGGACGATGACGAGGAAGAAGCCGATGACGGGCTCCTGGCCGAAGTCGAGGACGAAGAAGACGATGTCGCCGGGATCATCGATCCGGGCATAGCCAAGGACGAAGCCTAAGTCAGTTTGCGAAGGACCGGACCACCAGGCCGGTCCTGACATGGTACGGGGCCATAGCTCAGCTGGGAGAGCGCCTGCATGGCATGCAGGAGGTCAGCGGTTCGATCCCGCTTGGCTCCACCATATTTATATCAATTAAACCAATATATTAGATTCCCGAGGTCTGTTTGGCGGGCCGGAAATATATTCTCCTGGTACGCGTTTGGTACGCTTCAGCGGCAATTTGTGCCCAAATCCCCCCTCCCTTTCCGCCAAAAATGGGCTCGACTCCCCGTCCGCAGTTGTTTGACCTGCCTGGCTCTTTTTGTACCAAGCGAATTGATAGAAATTGGCTTGGAAAGGAGCTTTTGTGATGCCGAAGAAAAGGTTTAGCCCGGAGCAGATCGTTACGATGCTGCGGCAGATTGAAGTGACGATGGGCCAGGGTAAGTCTGCCCAGATTGCGTGCCGGGAGGCCGGGATATCGGAACAAAGCTATTACCGGTGGCGCAAGGAGTATGGCGGGCTTGATCTGGACCAGGCGCGCCGCATGAAGGACCTTGAGAAGGAGAATGGCCGGCTGAAGAGGCTGGTGGCCGACCTGTCTCTGGAGAAGCAGGTCCTCAAGGATATTGCCTCGGGAAACTTGTAAGCCCCGACCGGCGCCGTCAGGCGGTTACGGGGGCTTGTGAGAAGTACAGGCTCTCGGAACGCCAAGCCTGCCGGATCGTCGGTCAGCCGCGTGGCACGCAGCGTTACACGGTCATAGCGCGTGCTGATGAGGGTGCGCTGACGCATGCCATTCTGGAGTTGGCAGCCCAGTATGGTCGCTATGGCTACCGGCGGATCACCGAGCTGCTCCAGCGGGCCGGATGGTCTGTCGGCGTGGATCGTGTCCTGCGCATCTGGCGCCGTGAGGGGCTAAAAGTACCCAGTAAACAAAGGCCAAGAAGGCGCTTGTGGCGGAATGACAGTTCCTGCATCCGGCTGCGTCCGGAGCGGCGCAACCATGTCTGGTCCTATGACTTTGTGGAGGCCCAGACCCAGGATGGCCGCAAGGTTCGGCTGATGACGCTGATCGACGAGTTCACCCGGGAATGCCTGGCGATCCGGGTTGCCAGGCGGATCAACAGCCTGGGCGTTCTGGAAACCATGGCGGACGCGATGCTGGCGCGCGGTATCCCCGAACACATCCGATCTGACAACGGCCCGGAGATGACCGCCAAGATCGTCCGGAGCTGGCTGGCGAATGTTGGTGCCAAGACGCTCTACATCGAACCAGGCAGCCCCTGGGAAAACGGCTATTGCGAAAGCTTCAACAGAAAGCTTCGTGATGAGCTGCTCAATGGCGAAATCTTCTGCAGCCTCAAGGAAGCCAAGGTCCTCATCGAGCAATGGCGTCACCACTACAACACCGTCAGACCCCACTCATCGCTGGGATATCGGCCACCTGCGCCACAGACTTTTATGCCCGCGCCACCCCATCTGGATGGAACGCCAGCTATGCAGTAGTCTCACTCACGCTGGTACAAAATATCCGGCAGGCCAGCCGCCATTGACGTTGAGGAGGAAGGGACCGCCGGGCTGGGTCACGCCCATCGCGCCATACACGCTCGAACTGCTGTTGAACACGATATTGGACTGGCTGGAGGTGTCGGTTGATACCGCGCGCAGCAGGCTGCTGGTCACGGCGGCGCCGGCGGAATTGTTGGTGAAGATGTCGGTTTGCGGGCCGCCGACGGTGCCGACCAGCAGGCTTCCGCCGCCGCCCTGCCCCGTCATGGTGACGCCACTGGTTATGCCGGTCGCAGAATGAGGCGTGGGCACCGCACCATTGACGACCTGTTGGGCAAGGGCAGGCCCGCTATTGCCCAGCAGGGCGAACAGCGCGAGCGGCAAAAACTTGATTTTCATGAAGATAATCCCCTGCCGCTGATGCGGATCACCCGTCAGTCATAGCCGGATGACAATAGCAACACAGCGCGCGCCGACAGTTCACTATTGACCAGATTCGGGGGACAGGCGCTCGCAGGGGTACTTTATCGTACAATTCGTCCAGAAAGCGCGGCGATGCTCATGACGCGCCCAGTCCGGTTTTGAAATCGGCATGGTGCTTCACAGCGCCCGCTGGCCGAACCAGATCACATCGCCGGCCGGCGGCAGGCGCCGGGCTGTTTCAGGGCTTTCTTCCACCCCGCCCCGGCGCCTTCGGTCTTGAACTCCCCCACGATCTCCGCGACGATCCTCAGCCCCTGCCTGCGGAAAACCACGGCCTTGAACCAAGCGACCCTTCATCTCAAGGATGGCCCAGCCCACACCATCTGTGTGCCGATGCCGCAGGAGTTCCAGCAAATCCTGCATTACCTGACCGTGCCCGCCGACGGCGCCGGAAAGGTGCTGCACCTGATGGCGCCCCAGGGACGGATCGTGAATGTGGCGGGAGACAATATCGCCAGCCTGGAAGTCGCGCCGCCGCATGTGCTGGTCCGCGATTTCATGAGCGAAGCCGAACTGGAGCAGATCTGGGCCTTCACTGAGGCGCATGTGGAGGGCTTCCAGGATTCCGGAACCTATGAGCCTCACCTGGCCGACACCATCAAGCGGCGGCGCTCGCGCATCCTGGACGGACCGGAAAATGCGCAGATGGCGGCGCTGATCATGCCGAAGCTCAAAGCCCTGATGCCCCGGCTCTGGCCGCAGCTGGGCCTGGACCCGGTGATTTTCAACAAGCTGGAAGCCCAGATTTCCGTGCATGGCGACGGCGATTTTTTCGCCATTCACACCGACAACAGCCCGGCGGAAATCGCCCACCGCGAAGTCAGCTATGTGCTTTATTTTCACCGCGACCCCAAGCAGTTCAGCGGCGGGCACCTGCGCCTCTACAACACGCTGTTCAGGCAGGACGGCGTGGCGTGCGGCAGCCTTGCCGCCGATATCGAGCCGCCCCGCAACGGGTTGATGGTTTTTCCATCCTCCATCAGCCACGAGGTCACGCCCATCGCTTGCGCCTCCGGCGCGCTGGCCGATCAGCGCCTGACCCTGAATGGCTGGCTGGCGCGCTAGAGGCCGGCGAGGATGCGCTGCGGCGCATCGATGCGCAGCAAGAGAGCGTGGCGCATCATCTCTTCCACCAGCACCGGATCGGCAATCATTACCCGGTCGCAATAGAAGCGCCTGGCAAGCGCAGGCTCGCGCGATGCAACGGCGTCCGCCACCACGTCGCGCGCCTCCAGGTGAAAGGGCCCGACGGCCTGGGCGATATCAACCTGGCCCCACCATGTGTCGGGGAAACGCCCCAGCGTGACATATTTCTGCCAGAAGGCGGCAAAGCTGCTGCAGGCATAATGCAGGATGAACGGCCCGGAAAACCGCGCCACGGTAAAGCTTCCGTCCCTGGCAAACTCATGCACGTTGCGCGGCAACATGCCGGGTGCGGCAAGGCGCACCGCCGATTTTCCATTGCCGTAGAAATGGAAATACGTGTCAACACGCTGACCGGCGCGGACAATGAGCGCCTGCGCCTGCGGCGGCACGGAGGCCGGCA
The DNA here is from genome assembly GCA_947475445.1 of Alphaproteobacteria bacterium. Classification (GTDB taxonomy): domain Bacteria; phylum Pseudomonadota; class Alphaproteobacteria; order Micropepsales; family Micropepsaceae; genus Rhizomicrobium. The sequence continues at coordinate 257,654 of CANJLC010000002.1, read as the reverse complement.
AGGGCGTCTTGAAAAGCGTGACGCTGCGAAAAACATCGCCCGCACAATCATCGGCGTCTTCGGCTTCCGGCACGGCCTCGAGGTTGGCATAGCTTGCCACGTCCACCAGCTGCATAGACAGCGACGCGAAATGCTGCGCCGCGCCGCCCGGCACATGGAAAAGCTCGTCGGCATCAATGTGCAGCAGCCAGCCCAGGCCCATGGCGCGGGCCAGCGTCATGGCATGCTCGACGTTGAGGATCTGGCGGGCCATGACCTCCTTCTCGACGTGCGCGCCGATTTCGTCCCAGCTCACCAGGCCGCGCCAGAGACGCTGAAGGTCGCTGTCCCGGGGGATGGCTGTGACATCCGGCTGGGCGCGCGCCCATTCCAGCATCGCATCGGCCGGGTCGTCGAAGAACAAGAAGAAATGGCCAAAGCCGATGGCGCGGTGATACGCGACGAAGGATTTGAGCGTTGCCGCAACGTCGCGCAAGGTGGTGACAATGGCGGCGCGCGGCGTCATGGCGCGAATGCCCTATTTCGGCGCTGGAATAGACATCGCGCTGCCCAGCGCCCGCTGGTTGAACCAGATGACATCACCTGCCGGCTGCACGGCGCTGGGCTGTTTCAGGCCGTCCTTCAGCACCACGACATGGGCGGTGTCGCCCTTGATGACCAGTTCATCCACCCGGCCGGGGCGGCTTTCGGTAACATACATATGGCCGTTTTCGGCGCGCAGGCCATCAGGGCCGGCGAAGGGCGCATCCACCCAGATATCCACCGGCGCGCCGGGCTTGCCCACGGCATCCACGGGTACGCGGTAGATTTTTCCGAAGGTCACGTTGGTGACATAGAGAATGCCGTCCAGGAATGTGACGCCATCAATGCCGTTGAACTGGCTGTTCTCCAGGTACAGCTCGGCGGCGGCGGCGCCCGGCGCCAGGCGATAGAGTTTCGCATTGCGCGTGTCGGTGATGTAGAGCGCCTTGTCCGGCCCCAGCGCGATATCATTGCAGAAATTCAAGTCGCCCGGCATGAACCAGCGCAGCTTGTTCTTGCCGGTGGTGAGATCGAAGGCGCTGACGCCGGCATGACGCCCGCCGGTCACGTTCACCGACTGGCAGGCCCATAGCGTGTTGCTGGCCGGATCGGACAGCACGCCCGAGAAGAAGGAGCCGGGTGCACCGGCACTGTCGTCAATGAAGGTTTCGGGCGTGGTGGCGCCGGGGCGCACGCGCCAGACTAACGGCGCGTTGCCGCTGCCCATCAGCACGCTGCCGTCGGGCGCCACAGTCAGGCTTTCGGGCTGGGGCGTTGCGGGCGGCAGGGTGAATTCGGCGGCCCCGGCGGGCACAAAGGTGCCAAGCAAGATCAAGGCGGCGACGGCAATGCGGTTCATTGTTTTCCCCCTGTATTGCCCCATGCTAGCGCATCGGCGGGGGCGGGAGAAATGCCCTGCCGCCTGGGCAATATCAGCTGGCGATATCGCGGTAGGTGGGGAAAACCTCCACCAGCTTGCGCTTTTCCGGCAGGATGTAGACCACCCCGCTGGCGCCGGTGAAGGCCGTTTCGACCACGCTGTCGAAGAAATTCACCGGGACATTGATGCAGCCAAAGGAAATCCGGTTGTCCTGCGCCGTGGGGGTCGCCAGCCGCTCCAGCCGCCGGTCTTTCTTGGTACCCTTGACCACGCGGTGCAGGGAGATGGCGTTGGGATAGTCCACCCAAAGGATATTCTTGACGCCCAAATCGCGCCCGAGGGAGGACACGAAGCGTCCTGCCGGTGTGGTGCGTTCCGACATCTTGATGGCGGAAAGCGGCTTGTTGCCAACACCCGGCACAGAGTCATCGCCCTGCGCAGCCCCCAGCAAGGCGGGTGTCGCGCCCAATATCTTGCCAAGGCGGTCGAACGCAAAAACCTGCGCGCTCACCTTGTCGAGCACCAGGAATGACATGCCGTGATTGTCTGCCGACGCGACAACCCAGTTGGCGAAAAGCCGGATGAAAGCGGGGGCCGGGGTGGCGGCAAAATCGGCGCGCACTGTTTGCTGCGCCATGGCAGGCGCTGAGCCCAGGAAGGTGGAGCAAAGAAAAAGGGAATATGTCCACCTGCGCATTGTGTCGGCCCCGTTTGGTGTGACACCGCCCGCCGAAGAAAGTTCCGGCAGCGCAAAGCCGTTTTGGTAACGCCGCTGGTTTGGGTTGGTTGCGGTGAAGGCGTGAGCAGCCTGGATTTCCGCACATGGAACTCTTGCCGGCCAATCGAGCCTTCAGTAGCGGCTTGGCAGGGCAGCGGCCAGCAGCATGGACGCCACCGACATGGCGACGCCGCCCGCCAGTATATAAAGGCCCAGCCTTGCGCCGGGGCCGCGCCAGGATTCGGACGGTACCTCGCCGCTTTCGCCGCGCGCGGCATGGGCGTTGATGCGGACAAAGTGCCAGCCGAAGAATGCCACGCCCGCGAGCGCCGTGATGAGGCCGCATACGCTGAGAATCTTGAACAGGAGCCAGCCGGCATCGATGAGGAAACTCATAGGCGCAAGCCTGCTGCCTTGAGTGCGCCGGTGATCACGCTGCCGACGGTTGCCGGCAGCGCTTTCAGCCCGCGTTTTTCGTACGCGGCCTGGACCGGCTTGATGCCAAGCCCCCAGAAAACGGCGATGTGAACGGTGGAGGAAATGCCGGCATCGAAGAAGAACATGCCGGGCTGGCCGTAACGCTGCTGCGGCGGGCCGCCCACCGGCACGCCATGGCCCATGCCGGCCAGGCGAATGGATTCCAGCACCACGCTGCCGCCGGGCGCGCGCCATTGCTGGCGGCGGTGCGGCCCCAACTGCTGGGTGGTTGCATCCGCGGCGCGCAGATTGTGCAGGTCCAGCCATTGCGAAACCACGGCCTCGCCGTTGCTGGCATGGACGGTGGTGTCGGCATCGCCATGCCAGACGGACAGAACAGGCAAGGCGCCCTTGTGCGGTGAGGCCTGGCGGACGCGGTCGCCCCATTGGCGCGGCGTGCGTTGCGGCGCCTGGCGCATGTGGTTGAACGCCTCGGACATGTTGGCAGCGCCGCCGGACGGCAGGCCCGCGATCACCGCGCCGCCTGCCGAAAGGCCGGTGATGAAAATGCGGGCGCGGTTGACGGGATGCTGCACAGCCATCCATTCGATCATGGCGCGGATGAATGCGGCCTCGCCCTCGCCGCGCGCGGTATCGCCGGGCTGGAACCAGTTGAAGCAGGTGTTCATGTTGTTGGCGCGGGTCTGTTCCGGCGCCAGCACGATAAAGCCGAGCTGGTCGGCCAACTGCGTACATCCCGTGCCGAGGTCATAGTCCGCGGCGCTCTGGCCGCAGCCATGCAACAGCACGACCAGCGGCGCCCTGGCTTTGAGCGTGGCGGGGACATAGGCGAACATGCGCAGCGCGCCGGGATTGTCGCCGAATTCCGGCTGTTCTTTCAGGCGGGAGGCGAAAGCCGGGGCGGAGGCTGGCCAGGGCGTGACGGGCGCCAAGCCCTTGGGACGAAATAGGTTTTGGCGCATGTTCAACCTGATAGGCTCTCGATCAATATAATGCTGCAGTGCACCATTACAAGGACGGCGATGGTTTCAGCGATAGCGGGCGGTGACGTCGCGGATATAGGCGGTCAAGGCAGGGACGCTGCCATTATGCGCGCCCAGATAGGCGGCGAAGTCGTCACGCTGGGTGATGGCAAGCCAGATGCCCATGATGCCCAGATCCGTCACCACCGGCTTGCCGGCATCGGTGCGGACGCGGAACTGCACCACCAAGGGCGCGCTGTTCTGGCCGCCGGTCATGGTGCTGGACACGATAAAGTCGCCGGGCGCGCGTTCGGTCGAGCCGGTGACGGTCAAGGTCTGGCCGCTGAACTTTCCCAGATAGGAACGATAGACAGCGACCGAATAGTCCTGGAAGGCCGCCACGAACGCTTCTCGGTCTGTTTCCGGCGCGGTCTGCACATGACGGCCCAGCGCGAACAAGGCGATGCGCCGCGTGTCGGTCAGGCTGAGCAGCAGCGCTTCGAACTGCTGGCTGCGCTGCGCCGGGGACAGCGTCGTGTCGTTCAGGATGGCAAGGCTTTGGGTGATATTCTGCGCGATGAATGTTTCGGGGGGCGTGCGCATCGCCCGGGCGGCGGGTGCGGCATTGTTCTGCGCCAAGGCAGGCGGCGCCAGCGAAAATGCAAGCAGGGCGGCAAGGCCGGCGGCAGTGGTTTTGATTTTGTCCATGGCAGGTAACGCGCCACGGGCCGGTTTCGAGCCGAAGGGAGCGCTGGGCCGCTTCACGCCATCACCTGCGGCTGGACCGCCTCATAGGGAATATGCAGCTCATATTCCACGCCGGTGGGCGCGAACAGCAACTGCCCCTTGCCGCCCAGCTGGCGGGGAATGGCGTCCTCGATCAGGCGGATGCCAAAACTGCGGGCGACGGGCGGCGCAACCGGCGGTCCGTTCTTTTCCACCCAGCGGATGATCAGTGCGCGCGCCTTTTCAGAAAGCGCCCAGGTCAGGGCGACGCTGCCCTGGTGATTGGACAAGGCGCCATATTTCGTGGCGTTGGTGCAAAGTTCGTTGAGGATCAGCGACAGCGGCAGGATGGAAGCGGGAATGATCTGAACCGCATCGCCCTGTATCGAAATGCGCGCGGCGGCGGTGTCATGCTGCTCGATGGCGCCGTGGATGACGGTATCCAGCGCGGCGGATTTCAATTCGGCCTTCAGCAGGATGTCATGCGCCTTGGCCATGGCGATCAGCCGCGTGCTGATGGCGGCTTCGGCCTGGGCAATACTGGTGGCGGAGCGCATGGACCGGCGCACAACAGCGGTCACCATGGCCAGCATGTTCTTCATGCGATGGTGGATTTCGTCGGTCAGCACGCCCTGGATGCGGGCGGCGACCGCCTGCGCCTCGGCGTCAAGACCCGCCTGGCGCAGCATCTCGGTGAGATAGGCATTTTGGGCCGTCAGCTTGCTGCTATTCACGGCCACCTCGGTCGCCGAAATTGCGATAGACGAACTATATACACGAATGGGGCGAAAGAGCGACCTGTGGTTTTGGGAACTTCGGAACAGCCCCTGCTTCCGCACGTTGCAATGAGGTCGCATTCCGGCGGCGAAATTGTGAGAGGAATGTCATGAGCACGAAAAAAAGTGGCTGGGGTTGACCAGCCCAGCCTGCCGCCCAAGCCGGGAGTAGCGCCGGAAATGCCCCAGGCCGGGCCGCACGACACTGCCGAACTGGCCAATACCACATCGGCACCCGGGTCGGGCATGCTGCCGGAGCCCGGTGCCGCTTCGGATGATGACATGGCGCCGGGTGGGTGAACCGGGAAAGCAGAACCTCCAGTGGAGGTTCTGCCCGGTTCACGCCGCAGTGGTGAGCGCATCGCGCGAACCACGAGGCCGGGCCTGCTGAATGTTACTGCACCCTACCCAGCCGCATCCACAGACGCCTGCAATTTGCGGCGCTGCGCGTTCCAGCGGTCCTTCTCCTTGCGGGCGCGGTCTTCGAGCTTTTCCTGCTCGCGTTCCATCGCGGCGAGCGCCTTTTCCTGATGAGCGGCGGCGTCTTCCAGCGCGGCTTGCGCCTTTTCGGTGGCCTGCTGGATGCGGACCAGCTGCTTCTGCGCTTGCGCGGCACGGCGTTCTTCCTCGCGCGCCCGTTGGCGGTCTCGCTTTTCTTTGGCGGCCTGGAAGGACAAAAGCACGGCGCGGGATTTGTGCTCGGGCTTGGTTTTGGGACGCGGTTTGGCTTTGGGCGCCGGTTTGGTTTTGGCGGAAGCAAGTTTTGGCGCAATCGCAGGCAGCTTGTCGGGCATGTCGGTATCCGGCTTGAAGGCGCCTTTCGATCCCACGGCACGCTTTACCACCGTGCCGGGATGCGCCATGGCCGCTTCGACAATGGCGGCATCATCGGTCTTTTTGGCGAAGCCGTGGGCGAAGGCATTGTGGTTCATGCCCCAGGCATCCAGCGCCGCCTTCATGGACGGCGCGGCGATGGCCAGCTCGAAAAAACCCAGATTGGTGACAAAGACCTGAAACTTGCGCGGCATGTTGGAGGAACGGGTCATGCGGGACCACGGTTCCCTCTGCGCCGGCTCAGATTTTCCGGCTGTCATAAGCCCAGTGCAGCAGCGCCTGGCGCTGGCGGGGGCGGCACCAGGAATCGCCGCAGTCACAATTGGCGCGGATCTGCGCGGCATGGCGGCGGATCGCCTTCCAGCGCTTGATCTGGCGCGCATCGTCGGCGCTGCGGCGGCCCATGTAATAGCGGCAGTACCATTGAAACCAGCCGCGCGGGTCCTGGGGATTGATCCAGCCCTTGGCCTGCCACACGCTGAGCGGCTGGCTGGCGTCCACGCCGAAATAATTGAGCTTGGGATTCTTGGCCTTTGGCGAAAGCTTGGCCCTGGCAAACCAGCTGGCGGGAAATTCCTTCCTGCAGTCGGTCATGTATTTGCCCCCGAACACCCCCAGCGCCAGCATCTGGGCCGGGGTCAGGTCTGGCGCAAATTCGGGATCAAAGCCCCGGCCCACCGGCGCGGTACGCTCATACCTGTAATTCCTCTGCATCCTGTCGCGGACCGTCACCAGCGTCATTTGGGCCTTTCGGGCAATAATTGTCCGCCACCGGACGTACACCAACGCACCCTTGAAACTATCCTGAAAATTGCGCGTTCGTCATGGGACCTCAACAAGGAATTTGCCCGTGGCCAACACCAAAAAGTCCCCCGCCCCCGACGCCATCGCCCTTTTGAAGGCCGATCACCGCAAGGTCGAGGAGCTGTTTGAAAAATACGAGAATGCCAAGGGCAAGAAGGCCGACATCGCGCAGCAGATCTGCCTGGAACTGACGGTGCATGCCACCATCGAGGAAGAGATTTTCTATCCCGCCTGCAAGGAAGCGGTGGAGGACGACAAGCTGGACGAAGCCTATGTCGAGCATGACGGCGCCAAGCAGCTGATCGCGGAAATCAGCGCCGGCACGCCGGCCGACGAATTCTACGACGCCAAGGTCAAGGTGCTGTCGGAAGAAATCAAGCACCATGTCAAGGAAGAGGAAATGCGCGACGGCATTTTCGCCCAGGCCAAAGCCTCCGAACTGGACCTGGATGCGCTGGGCGAGCAGATGGCCGCGCGCAAGGAGGAGCTGATGGCGCAGTTCAAGAGCCAGGGCCTGCCGGTGCCGACCACGCGCTCGATGAAGGGCATTGCGCTCAAGGTCGGCGAGCCGGTCGACGCCTGAATCCAAATCAATCCAGCCGCCTGACCGCGGCTGGATTGCCGGCCTCCCCGTCATAGCCAGAAGGTCGCCAGCTGGCGTAAGCTCGCGCATATATTGACTGTGCATTTTGCCGATGGGGATTGTCATGACGCGATTTGCCGTTTTCATTTTCCTTATCCTTGCCGCCAGCGCCACGCCTGTGCTGGCAGCGAAGTGGCTCAGGGTGGATCCCAGCGATCCCTTTGGCGACAAGGGCGTGTTTCACCATTTCGACATCGACAGCGCCTTTGAGGACCGCAAGACCGGCTATGTGGCGGCGCGGCTCATCTACCAGACGCCGGCTTCGATCGCCGCGGCGAAGGTCAGCCAGTGGTACCTGTGGGCGTATGACTGCACCGCGAAAAACGTCTTCTATGTGGGCTCGCCCTCGGACAAGGGTGGCACCGCGGTCGCGGCGGACTGGCAGAAAAAGCCCGAGTCCGTTGCCCAGCCGGTGATGGGCGGCGTGACCAACAAGCTGGGCGATAAACTTTGCGCCCTCAAGGGCTCATGGCCCATGGGCGACTTGCCCTAGCGTGGCTGGTAAAGGTTGGGCGTGACCGCTGGTTGCGGCCACGCCCATCTCTCAAGCCCGAATCGTGATCAGGCGGCGCTGCCCTTGAGGCCGCTGTCGCCGCGGCCATCTTCGCTCTTGCTGCCGTCATGATTGTCGCCATGGGGCTCGTCATGATGGGCCTTTTGCTGCCGGGCATCCTGCTTTTGCTGCTGCGCCTGCTGCTTGGCCTTGGCCGTCTGGTCCTGGTGGATGGAACTTTCGTGGCTGCTCTTGTTCTCGTTGGTCGCCATGCTGCGGTCCTTTCGCGGTGTCAGGAGACAACCAATCCCGGCGGCGCCCGTTCCCCGCCGCGGTGGCAGGCGTCACGTTCGGGATGGGTGACGGCTTTGGCGACGGCTTCAGCGGGCTGGAACCAATGCCGCACCTGCCGCTGGTGCAGGGCGATGACGAGCGGCCGGCATGGCGCGCATCGGCGCATCAATCGGCATCGCTCTGGGTCAATGCCTCGTGTCGAGGATGCCCTTGATGTCGAGCTCCGACGCCATGCGTTCGTAATCATCGGCCAGATGGTTGAGCAGGTCGACGGTCGGCTGGTCGCCGATGCTGCGGGCAAGGCGGCGGCAACGGTCCGCCTGGCGATGCAAATCAATCGCATCCTCGGGCGTCTGCTGGGAACGCGCGGTGTCGGCCGGTTTCCTGTTCGCAGAGCTGGTGTTGTTCTTTTCCATGACAAGGGAACGCCGGAATCCGGCAGCCGTTCCCGATAAGGTCAAATCTTCCAATTCTTTCAAAATGATAAACGGAACCCCGGCGCTGCAATTCCGGCAAGACAGTTGTGCCTTGCCGCTTTAATGTCGATTCGTCATGACCGCCCTCCTCGACGCCCGCACCCTTCCTGCCCGCACCATCCTGACGCCCGACCTGGCCATTATCGGCGGCGGGCCCGCGGGCATTTCGCTGGCGCTGGCGCTGGCGGACAGCGGACACGAGATATTGCTGATTGAATCGGGCGGCACGGCTTTCGAAGCGCCCACCCAGTCGCTTTATGCCGGCGAGCAGTCGGGCGTGGCCTATACCGCACTGGATGGCGGGCGCCTGCGCTTCCTGGGCGGCAGCTCCAATCACTGGGGCGGCTGGTGCCGTCCGCTGGACGCGATTGATTTTACCGTGCGCGACGGGCTGGCCCATTCCGGCTGGCCCTTCTCCCAGACCGCGCTGCAGCCCTATTACGCGCGGGCGCAGGAGCTGGTGGAGGCCGGACCCTGGATCTATGACGGCGCCGACAAACTGGTGGATGGCGATGTTGCCGGCCTGGGGGATGGCGGGGTTTACACAAGCTGGTTCCAGTTCTCCAAGACGCGCGGCAGCGTGCTGCCCACCCATTTCGGCAGCCGCTATGAGGGCGACCTCAAGGCGGCGAAGAAAATAAAGCCGCTGATGCATGCCAATGTCACGGGCATCCGCCTGTCGAAGGATGGCGGCCGCGTCGATCACCTCGACATCGCCACCCTGAATGCGGCGGGCGGGGCGGACAAGCATTTCACGGTGAAGCCGCGCTTTTGCGTGCTGGCCTGCGGCGGGATGGAGAATGCGCGTCTGCTGCTGGCCTCCAGCGACGTGATGAAGAACGGCATCGGCAACAGCCATGACCTGGTGGGGCGGTTCTTCGCCGACAATCCCATTCCGCGCGATACCGCCACGCTGGTGATGTTCGACGGGCCGCTGCCCGGATTCTACCTCAACTCCTCCCCCGTGGCGGACGGGCCCGTGCTGCGGGCCGTGTTTGCGCCCACGGCGCAGTTCGCGCGCCGGACAGGCGTGCTGGGATCGCTGAGCACGGTGGAAAATCCGGTTGCGCTGGACGAGCTGGGCAAGGCGGCCGTGGTGGCGACGGCGCAGGCGCTGGGCGTCAATGCCGCGAACGCCAAGGCCTATGCGCTGGGCTGCGGGCTGGAGCTGGCGCCCGATCCCGACCGGCGGCTGACCCTGACCGGCGAGCGTGATGCGCTGGGGCTGCCGCGGCTGAAACTGAACATGACCTTGTCGGACCGTGATTTTGATTCCTATCGCGCCACCATGAAGGAAATGGGACGCCAGCTGCTGGCGGCGCGCACGGGGATGATCCGGCTGAATTATTCCACCCGGGCGCAATGGCTGGCGGCGATGGATTGGGGCAACCACCATCTGGGCACCACCCGCATGAGCGCGGACGCCAGGACCGGCGTGGTGGACGCAGACTGCAAGGTGCATGGCGTGGGAAACCTGTTCGTGGCGGGCAGCAGCGTGTTTCCCACCTATGGCGCGTCCAACCCGACATTGAACCTTGTGGCGATGACGCTGCGCCTGGCCGATCACCTCAAGACGGTGCTGGCATGACCAGCAAGATCCTGCGGCGCGATTTCGTCATGGGGCTGGGCGGGGCCGTCGCTGTGGGCCTGGCGGCCTGGAGCTATTTTGGCCCCACCGGCTATCCCAAGACTCCCTTCGATGATTTGCTGAACCAGATCATCGACCGCGCCCCGGCCATCACGCTGGGCAAGGCGATGCCGAAGGCCAGTTCCACCACCCTGTCGGAAAAATTGCGCCAGCCGGGCTTTGCCCTGCGCAAGCGTTCGCGCGAGGACGCGGCGGCGGGCCGGGTGACGGAGATAAAAGGCTGGGTGGTGCCGGAAACGCTGGCGCTTTATGCGCAGCTGGCGGCGGCGGTTTAGAGAGGCCGCGCCGGGATCAGGCCCCGGAGCGAATTGCCGAACAGCACTTCGCCATTCAAATCGTCCTGCGTCAGCACCTGTTCCACGCATTGGCCGCTGTGCAGCAGTTCGGCGCGCAGCACGCCCGGCAGCAGGCCCGATGACAAAGGCGGCGTCAGCAGCATATGGCCCTGGCGGACAAAGATGTTGCTGCGGGCGCCTTCGCAGACTTCGCCGCGCGTGTTGAGGAATATCACTTCATCACCGTCATGCTTGCGCTCGTAGAGATCACGCCAGTCGGTCTTGTGATGCAGCAGGGCGTCGCGGCTATCGAGACGGTCTGAGGCGATGGTGTAGGTCCAGTGCGTCGGGTTCGGCGGCAATTGGGCCGCTGTGGCATTGAACTTGCCCGCCTCATCGAGCGTCAGGCGCACCCGCAATGGCCCCTCGCCCACCGCACTTTCCAGCGCCTCCAGGGCGGCGGCTTCGTCAAAGGCGATGCCGAAGTGCCGGGCCGAACCCGCCATGCGCGACAAATGCCGCGCCAGCCGGACATAATAGCCGTCATAGCGCAGCGTCTCGATCAGCGTCAGGGGACGGCGCTGGCCGGTGAAGAAACGCGCTTTGAGCAGGCATTCGGCATATTCGTCCTTGGCGCGCGAGTCCTGCACCACCCCGCCGCCGATGCCCAGTGTGCCGCGATTGCCGTCCAGCGACAGGGTGCGGATGGCGACGTTGAAGTGGGCCGAGCCGTCCGGCGCAAAAAAGCCGATGGCGCCGCAATAATCGCCGCGCCGCGAGGATTCCAGTTCATGCAATATTTCCATGGCGCGGATTTTTGGCGCGCCGGTGATGGAGCCGCAGGGAAACAGCGCCGCCACGATCTGGGCAATCGTCAGTTTGGGTTTCAGCGTCGCCGTGACGGTGGACACCATGGTGTGCAACGAGGGATAGGTTTCGATCCTGTAAAGGTCGCTGACCTTCACGCTGCCGGTCTGGGCGATACGGCCCAGATCGTTGCGGATCAAATCCACGATCATCAGGTTTTCGGCGCGGTTTTTTTCGGAAGATCCCAGCGCGGCGCGTTCGGCGGCGTCGTCCTTGGCACGTGCGCCTCCACTTCCCCTGGCAGACGTGCCCTTCATGGGGCGGGCGCGAATTTCATCATTCTCGATTTCAAAGAAAAGCTCGGGCGAGAGGCTGACAACCTGGCGTACCCCGTCATCCACGAAAGCGCAGTGCGGCGCGGCGCTGCTGGCGCGAAGCTGCTCGTAAAGCGCGCGGGGCGAACCGGCGAAGGCGAAGCCGGCGCGAAAGCTGAGATTGGCCTGGTAGATGTCGCCCGCCGCGATGGCCTCTTTCACTTTTGCAAAACGCTGCGTGTAGGCGGCCTCATCCCATTCCGGCTTGAGCGGCCCGGCATAGGCGCGCCCACCGGACGGCGGCGCCTCGGTCGGAGCGTCGTAGACACCGAACTGCAGGAGCGGGCCATGGGCGGGGGTGCGGCGGGCCAAACGCGGCTCCAGCGCATAGCCAAGCTCATAGGCGAAACTGCCCGCCAGCCAATGGCCGCGGGCCGCCTCCAGCGCCTTGAGGGCGCCGGGCACCTGATCCGCGCTGTCGGCGCGAATGACCGCCCGGGGCGCGGCAAAGACCCTGCGACCAACGCTGTCATCCAGAATCACCAGCATGGTCACTTTTTGCCTCCGTTCGGGCCCCAATGGAACACAATCGCAGGCGCCAAATGGGGGTCTTGAAGGAGAACAAAACAGACCCATTTTTACAGGAGGCCGGCGCCCCCTGGAGGGGCTGGCCAGGCAAGCTGCTCGAAAGGAGGGCTTCGCACATGACGCGTTTTTTCAACAGCCCGTTCCTGCTGGGCTTCGAGAACCTCGAAAAGCTGCTGGAGCGCACAGCAAAGAACGCGGGCGAAGGCTATCCGCCCTACAATATCGAGGCGGCCGAAAATGGCGGTCTCGCCATCACTTTGGCCGTGGCCGGCTTCGCCAGGGAGGAGCTGGGCGTGACGGTGGAAGACCACCAGCTTGTCATCCGCGGCCGCAGCCAGGAGGCCGAGTACAAAAGGTTCCTTCACCGGGGCATCGCAGCGCGACAATTTTTGCGCAGCTTCGTGCTGGCGGAAGGCATCGAAGTGAGTTCCGCCGCGTTGAAAAATGGATTGCTGAGAGTGGATTTGGTCAGGACCCAGGTTCAGCCGGATGTGAGGGTCATAGAGATTAGCAATGGAGAACAGCCATGACGGACATTTATGAGAGCGACAACGTCGTCCCCAGCCGGGGGCGGATCGCCTACATCAAGCCCACGGGCAGCGATGAAGCCCACCGTCTTGGCCTGATCCCGGAGAATATCGAGCTGCCGATCGGCATGAAGCTTTACGTGCTGCATGCCGAGGATGGCAGCGTGCTGGGCTTCACCGACGCCTATGCCAGCGCCTATGGCGCGGCGGTGGAAAATGAGCTGACGCCGGTGAGCCTGCACTAGGATTTGCCGCAAGCCGAAACAGGAAAGCCGGACGCTTTACCGCGTCCGGCTTTTTTGTTTTATAAGGGCGCGTCCGGAGGACTTCATGCGCCATACCATTTTCGCCATTGCCGCCCTGCTGTGCCTGTCGGCACCGATCCATGCCCAGGAGGCCACGCCCGCGGCAGCGCCCGCGGAAGCCGCCCCGGCGCCCGGCGGGGCGACGCCGGTGGGCGAAGCCACCAAGATGCCCGATGGCAGCACGGTGCAGGCCATGTCCGACGGCAGCACCGTCACCACCCTTCCCGACGGCAGCACCATCACCAAGGTGCCGTCCATGTCCACCACCACGGGCGCGCCCGTGGCCAAGACCAATCCGCCCATGACGGGGCCGCAGCTGCTGATCGCAACCTCGATGGGCGACATCACCCTGCAGCTGGACGCCGTGCGCGCGCCGAAAACCGTCAAGACCATCCTGCGCTATGTGCGCGAAAAGCATTATGACGGCACCGTGTTCTACCGGGTGCAAAAAGGTTTCGTGGACCAGATGGGCAGCTGGGAAGCCAACCTGAAGGGCCGCGGCATCGTCAAGCCCGACGTGGTTCCGCTGGAAGCCAATAACGGCCTGTCGAATATCCGAGGCACCATTGCGCTGGCGCGGGCCGATGCGCCCGACAGCGGCGGCGCCGAATTCTTCATCAATGTGGGCGACAACAGCTTCGCCCTGGACCAGAACCCCAACGACAAGGAAAACACCACCGGCTTTGCCGTGTTCGGACAGGTGATATCCGGCATGGACGTGGCGGATGCCATCAACGTGGTGCCGGTGGGCGACAATGGCCCCATGCCCGGCCAGGCGCCGATTGATCCCATATTGATCAAGAAAGTCTCGATCATCGGCGAGGTGGAAAAGCCCGTCCGCAGGGCCGTGGCGGCGAAACCGGCGGCAGCGAAGCCTGCAAAAAAATGAGGCTGGATGGGCGGATCAAGTCCGCCCATGGCGGGTTTGTATTAAGCGGCCTGCGAGCTTGAGGCGCGGTCTGTGAGGATCGCGTAGATTGCTTCGGCCGTGGTGGCGGCGCGCAGCTTTTCGCAGACCTGCTTGTTGCGCAGCAGGCGCGAGACGCGCGCCAGCGCCTTCAGGTGATCGGCGCCCGCGTCTTCGGGAGCCAGCAGCAGGAACACCAGATCGACCGGCTGGCCGTCCACCGCTTCGTAATCGAGATGGCCTTCCAGCCGCGCGAAGACCCCGGTGATGCCGCTGGCGCCCGGCATGCGGCCATGCGGAATGGCGATGCCCGAACCCACGCCCGTGCTGCCCAGCTTTTCGCGTTCCAGCAGGGTTTCGAAAATGCGCTTTTCCGGCAGGCGCGTCTGCAACGCGGCGCGCGCCGCCAGTTCCTGCAAGAGCTGCTTCTTGTTCTGCGCTTTCAGCGCGGAAATGACAGCGTCCGGGGCAAGCAGGTCGGAAATATTCATCTAGAGATCCGTTGAAGGCCGCGCGACGTGCGCCGATGACGATTCGCCTGGTTCCCCAACCTTAGCGTGGGGTCTGCCCCCAAAAGCGGCGGTTCAATAGGCCCGGGCCCCGTTAAAGTCAACGTTGCAAAAATGGATAAGGCTGCCGCTGGATTTTAGCGGTAAACGGCCTCGCCGCCCTTTTGGCGGCGGCGCTCGACCGAGGAGGGAATCCGCATGGCCTCCCGGTATTTTGCCACGGTGCGGCGTGCGATGTTGACGCCATCGGCTGTCAGCAGGGAGACGATGCGGTCGTCGGAGAGGATCTCGATCCCCTCCTCCTTGTCGATCATTTCGCGGATGCGGTCGCGCACCGCTTCGGCGCTGTGCGATTCGGCGCCGTTCACGGCCTGGATCGAGGCGGTGAAGAAATATTTCAGTTCGAAGACGCCGCGCGGCGTGGCGATGTACTTGTTCGAGGTGACGCGGCTGACGGTGGTTTCATGCATCTGGATCGCGTCGGCGATGGTGCGCAGATTCAGCGGCCGCAGATGGCGCACGCCATGGGTGAGGAAATTGTCCTGCTGGCGCACGATCTCGCTGGCCACCTTGAGGATGGTGCGGGCGCGCTGGTCCAAGCTTTTCACCAGCCAGTTGGCGGTGTTGAGGCAGTCGGCCAGGTAATTCTTGGAATCCTTGTCGCGGGCGCCCTTGTTGACCTTGGCGTAATACTGGTTGTTGACCAGCAGGCGCGGCAGCGTGTCGGTGTTCAGTTCAATCAGCCAGGCGCCGTCGGAGCCGACGCGCACAAAGACATCGGGCACCACCGGCGTCACCGGCTCGGTGCCAAAGGCCAGGCCCGGCTTGGGGTTGAGGCCGCGGATTTCCGCGATCATGTCGGCAATGTCCTCGGCGTCCACGCCGCACAGCGCGGTCAGCTGCGCCATGTCGCGGCGGGCCAGCAGATCCAGGCGGCTCATCATGGCCTGCATGGCCGGATCGAAACGGTCCCTGGCCTTCAATTGCAGGGTGAGGCATTCGGCAAGGTCGCGCGCCGCCACGCCCACGGGATCAAAGCCCTGGACCACGCCCAGCACGGCTTCGACATCTTCCCATTCGGTGCCCAGGCGATCGGCGATTTCCTTGACGTCACCGCGGAAATAACCGGCCTCGTCGATACCGTCGATGATGGACATGGCGATCAGGCGGTCGTCATCGGTGAAGGCAGCGATGGAAACCTGCTTTTCCAGGTGATCCTTGAGCGTGGCGCTTTCGGCGATGGTGGATTCAAACCCATCCTCGTCGCCTTCGAAGCTGCCGCCCGACTTCACCGTGGTCCAGTCGGTCAGGGAACTGGAAGCGGCGCTGGGGCCGGCATTCGGCTGGGGCGTATCGCCGTCATACATATTCTCATGCGCGGCGGAGTCGAGCTCGGAGACCTTGGAAAAGTCTTCGCGGTTCAGGCTTTCATCGGCGCGCTCGGTGGCGGCGATGGCGGGCTCGGCGGCGTCGCGGCTTTCGGCGGTGGCGGCGGAATCGTCGCGCTCCAGCAGCGGGTTCTTCTCAAGCTCGGCTTCGCAATATTCGGCCAGTTCGACATTGGACAATTGCAGCAGCTTGATCGCCTGCTGCAATTGCGGCGTCATCACCAGGGACTGGCCCTGCCGGATTTCTAGTCTTTGCCCTACCCCAGCCATATCAATCCATCCTAGAGCGAGAATTTCTCGCCCAGATAGACGCGGCGCACATCGCGGTCGGCCACGATTTCTGACGGCGTGCCTTCCTTGAGCACGCGGCCGTCGTGAAGGATGTAGGCGCGGTCGATGATTTCCAGCGCATCGCGCACATTATGGTCGGTGATCAGCACGCCGATGCCGCGATCCTTGAGGTGGATCACCAGGTCGCGGATTTCGCCCACCGCGATGGGATCGATGCCGGCCAGCGGTTCGTCCAGCAAGACATAGGACGGATGGGTGGCAAGACAGCGGGCGATTTCCACGCGGCGGCGTTCGCCGCCCGACAGCGCGATGGCGGGCGTGTTGCGGATATGGGTGATGCCGAATTCGGCCAGCAGCGCCTCGACGGCGGCTTCCAGCCGCGACGGATCGGGTTCGACCAGTTCGGCGGTGGCGCGGATATTCTGCTCGGCGGTCAGGCCGCGGAAAATGGAGGCTTCCTGCGGCAGGTAGCCGATGCCCATGCGGGCGCGGCGGTACATGGGCAGCTTGGTGACGTCATGGCCATCCACTTCGATGCTGCCGGTGTCGGCGGGGAGCAGGCCGGAGATCATGTAGAAGCAGGTGGTCTTGCCCGCGCCGTTGGGGCCCAAGAGGCCCACCACTTCGCCGCGCTTGACCGACAGGCTGACCGAGCGGACCACGGGGCGCTGCCTGAAGCTCTTGCCGATGCGGGTGACAACAAGCCCCTTGCCACCCTCGATGACGCGCGGAAGCGTGCCTGTTTCGGCGGCATTCTCGTTGGACGGGGGGCCTTCGGAATATGTCATGCGAAAATCATGCCTGTTCGTGTTTAAGGAACTCCTAATTGGTTCCCTGTGGGGGTGAATACGCCCTGCACCCGGCCATTTCCGGGGGCGCCGGGCAGGTTTTGCGCGCCCAGGGTCGCCTGGCCGGTGACCAGGTTGACGGTGAGCCTGGTGCCGCGCATCACGTCCTTGCCGCGCGTGAGGACAACCATGCCGCTGAGCGTGACGGTGCGGAGCGCGACCTCATAAATGGCGCTGTCGCCGGTGGCGGTGCCCGACGCCGGTGAATCCACCACCACCTTGCCGTTGGCGGTGATGTTCTGCGCCTTGCCGGACGGATCGGTGTTCACCTTCATGGCGTCGGCGTGCATGCGGATATTGCCCTGGGTGACCACGACATTGCCGCTATAGGTGACGGTCTTGGCGTTGAGGTCGGCCATCACCTTGTCGGCGGCGATGTTGATGGGCTGGCTGGTGTCGCGCTTGCCAAGGATCGAGCTCTTGGTTTGCGCCAACGCCGGCGCGGCGGCGCAGAGCATCAGGAAAATAAGTGCGGCGCGTTTCATGTCTTGCCCGTGAGGATGCTCATCTGCACGCGGCCGATGAGGGTGAGGGTCTTGGCGTTCTGGTCGAACTGGAACTGGTCGGCGCGCAGCGTGCCCAGCGGGCCATGACCGGTGACTTCCTCGCGGCCCTGGACCATGCCGCGCTTGAGGTCCACCGAGGCGCTTTGGGTGTGCAGTTCATAGCCGTCGCCGGAAAAGACGCTGATGCCCCCATTCATTTCCAGCTTGCCCGTGTTCATGTCCACCACGCCATTGGCGGCATCGGCGTTGAGCCAGCCGCCCTTGTCCAGCGTCAAATCGGCTTCGACCCTGGTGAGGCGGGCGCGCTTGGGATTCTTGGCATCCTGGATGGCGGCATCGGCGGTGATGACAAAGGGGCGGCCCTGATGGTCCTGACCGGTGAGGCGCGGCTTGACCATGGCAAGGTCGTCCTTGACCAGGCCCATGCGCTCAAAACCCATGGTGACGCGGGCGGGCTGGCGCTGGATGAAGAAGAAGGCCAGCACCGCCGCGATCACGGCGAAAGCCGCCACGGACAAAGCGCGCTTCATGAAGCTGACAAACTGGGTGTAGCGCAGCGCCTCGATGGCGGTGGTGCGCGCCCGGGCCGACCAGTCGTGAACCGGCGGGACCACGCTCATCCGAGGCCTGCGCGCAGGCAGTCATGCACGGTCAGGATGCCGACCGGCTTTTCCGCCTCGACCACGAACAGGCTGGTGACCTTGGGCGTGCCATTGTTCATCAGGCCCAGCGCCTCGGCGGCCAGCATGCCCGGCGCGACGGTGCGGGGCGAGGCGGTCATGACGTCGGACGCCTTGCGGTCCAGCAGGTCGCGCTCGACATGGCGGCGGACATCGCCGTCGGTGATGATGCCGACGAGTTTTCCACCCGCATCCACCACGCCGACCACGCCGGCAAAGCCCTTGCCGCCCGAGGTCATCTTCACGATCACGTCGCGCATCACCGCATCGGGCGACACCAAGGGCAGCTCGTTCTTGCCGTGCATCAGGTCGCAGACGCGGATCAGGGCGCGGCCCAGCGAACCGCCGGGATGGAAATCGCGGTAATCGTCGGGCGAGAAACCCTTGCGCTCCATCAGCGCCACGGCAATCGCGTCGCCCAGCGCCAGCATCATGGTGGTGGAGGTGGTGGGGGCCAGGCCATTGGGGCAGGCTTCGGGGGCGCGCGGCAAAAGCAATTTCACGTCTGCGGCCTGCAGCAGCGTGGAGTCGGGATTGGCGGCAATGCCGATCAGGGGAATGGCGAAGCGCCGGGAATAGGAAATCAGGTCGCCCAGCTCGCTGGTTTCGCCGCCCCAGGACAGCAGCAACAGGCTGTCATGCCTGGCGATGGCACCAAGGTCGCCATGGCTGGCTTCGGCGGGATGGACGAAATGGGCCGGCGTGCCGGTGGAGGACAGGGTGGCGGCGATCTTGCGGGCGATATGGCCGGACTTGCCCATGCCGCTGACAATGACGCGGCCCTTGGTGGCCTGGAGGGTATCGAGGGCGCGGGTGAAGTCGGCGCCAAGGCCGTTGCTGAGGGCGGCGGAGAGCGCGTTCAGGGCGTCGGCGGCATAGGACAGGACACGCGTGGCAGCCCCAAGGTCGCCCGTGGCGCCCGGCTTGATGGGGGTCAGCTTGGAATTCGACATGAAAACCCTTTGATTCCACTCCGGGATTCCCGGACGGCGCAGCTTAGCGTACCAAAGGATGAAAGGCTACAAGCCAGAATCGTGCCAGTTTGGCGCGGGGGCTACGTCTAAGGCTCAAACGGTGGCGTCAATGCGCGAAAATATCCGTCTCTTCCCAGCCTTCGAGATCTAACGCGGCGCGGGTGGGGAGAAAATCAAAACACGCCTTGGCCAGATGCGTGCGGTCTTCGCGCGCCAGCATGGTGTCGAGGATGGTCTTGAGCTGGTGGAGATGGGCGACATCGCTGGCGGCATAGGCCAGCTGCTTTTCCGAAAGCTCGGCGGCGCCCCAGTCGGAGCTTTGCTGCTCCTTGTTCATTTCGATGTTCAGCAATTCGCGCACCAGGTCTTTCAGGCCGTGACGGTCGGTATAGGTGCGCACCAGCTTGGAGGCGATCTTGGTGCAATAGACCGGCTTGCATTCCACGCCGAGATATTTCTGGAACATGGCGACATCGAAGCGGGCGAAGTGGAACAGCTTGGTCACCCTGGCGTCGGTCAGCAGCTTTTTCAGGTTGGGCGCGGCGTAGCTGTCGGCGGCGAACTGCACGGCATGGCAGACGCCGTCGCCGGCCGACAATTGCGCCAGGCAGAGCCGGTCGCGGTTGGGGTTGAGGCCCAAGGTTTCGGTGTCGATGGCGACCAGGGGGCCGAGGTCGAGCCCGGCGGGCAAATCGCCCTTGTGCAGGTGAATCTTCATGGCCCTGTCCTACTCCCTCCCCCCTCAATATCGCAAGTTCTACCAGCCATGTTATGAAGGGACAGCGAATTTACCGGGGTTAAAATGGGCAAGGCCAATGGGTAAGGGACGGCTGGAAGCCTTCAGCGACGGCGTGATCGCCATCATCATCACCATCATGGTGCTGGAACTGAAAGCGCCGGAGGATGCCAGCCTCAAAGCGCTGCTGCAGGTGTGGCCGCACATCGCCATCTATGGCCTGTCCTTCCTCTATGCCGGCATCTACTGGAACAACCATCATCATCTGTTCCAGGCGGTGAAGAGCGTCAATGGCGCGGTGCTGTGGGCCAACCTGCATTTGCTGTTCTGGCTGTCGCTGACGCCCTTCACCTCGGCCTGGATGGGCGAAAACCATTTTGCCCAGGCGCCGGTGGCGCTGTATGGCGGCACCCTGTTCATGACCGCCATCGCCTATACCATCCTGGTGCGCGTGCTGATCGCGCAGGACGGCAAGGGCTCCCTGGTGGCCAAGGCCATCGGGCGCGACACCAAGGGCTGGATGTCGCTGGCCCTGTATGTGGCAGGGATCGTGGCGGCGCCCTTCCAGACCTCGATTTCGGTGGGATGCTATGCGCTGGTGGCCATGATCTGGCTGATCCCGGACAAGCGGATCGAGCGCGTCCTGAAATAAAATTCAGGCTGCATCGCTTTTCCTGCGCTAAAATGAACCCATGCGGGACATGATGGCGCGAACCGATAACCGATACGGCCTTACCGGCTCGCTGCTGCTGCATTTGCTGGCCATGGCGCTGTGGCTGTTGTGGTCGGCGGCGCATCCCGCACAGACGCGTCCGCCGCTCAAGGCCATGCTGGTGGATCTGGTGAGCATGCCCATCAGCGTGGGCGCGTCCGCTGGTGCGCCCGCCGCCGCGCCGCCGCGCGCTGCGACGGCGGTAAAAATCACCGGCGTGAAACCCCAAGCGCAAACGCCGCCGGTGGACCCCATGGAGGCGCAACTGGCGGCGCTGGCAAACCGGAGTATATCGCCGAGTTTTGCCGCGCCGGGCAATGGCACGGGCAACGGTGCAGGTAGCGGCGGCGGTTACGCGCTGGCCGATTATGTGCGGGCGCAGATCTTGCGGCGCTGGTGGCCATCGCTGTCTGCCGATGCGCAAACCGGCGCGCCGGTGGCGCTGCGCCTGACCATGAGCCGCGACGGCGTGATTTCCGACGTGCGCATCATGGACCAGGCGCGCTTCGACAACGACCCGCTGTTCCGCAGCCTGGCGCTCAGCGCCCGCAACGCGGCGCAGCTGGCGTCCCCCATACAATTGCCGCCCGGCAATTATCAGGCAACGACAGAGATCGCCATCACCCTCGATCCGCGCGCCGTGCTGCGCTAGGCCGCTTTCGCGACGTCGGCAGCCTTCGCAGCCTTGGTCGCATTCGCCCACCAGGCCAGTTCATCCAGCGCCGCCTTGGCGGAGGGCAGCAGATGCGCCTCAATGCTTTCGATAGGCTTGGGTTTGCCGCCAATCGGATGCACCGCCATCAGGTCGGCGCCGCCGATATGCACGGCAGAGCGGGTGGAGACCATGTTCAGTTCGGAGCCGATGCCGCGCAGATGTTCCAGGGCGCGGGCGCCGCCGACGCCGCCATAGGCGATGGCGGTGAAAGGCTTGCGGTCCCATTCCTTGTAGGCCTGGTCCAGGGCGTTCTTCAGGGCGCCGGTGATGGAATGGTTGTATTCGGCCACCACGAAGATGAAGCCGTCATACTGGGCGATAGCCTGCTGCCAGCCCACCGCTTGCGCATTGGCGGACGGCATCCAGCGGTTGGAGGCGGGTTCGTCAAAAAAGGGCAGCGCGAAATCGCGCAGGTCCACCAGTTCCACATCCAGGTCGCCCCGCGCCTGGGCCTGCTTGAGCATCCAAGCAGCGGGTTTGTCGGCGAAGCGGGTGGGCCGGGTGGAGCCGATAATCAGGGCAATCCTGGGCTTTGTTGACATGGTAGCCTCGTGTAACATGGTTTCTGTTCGATACCATGTTGGAGGTTTTCCATGGCCCCGCAAGACGGCACGCGAAGGGTACCAAGGCACCGGGAAGATACCGCCACCTGCGAGCACATCTCGCGGATGCTGGCGCGCATCAGCGACAAATGGACGATCCTGGTTGTGCGCACCCTGGGCAAGGGGCCGGTGCGCTTCAATGCGCTGAAGCGCGAGATCGGCGCGATCAGCCAGAAGATGCTGTCGTCCACGCTGCGCGACCTGGAGGAGAATGGCTTTGTCACCCGCACGGTGACGCCGACCATCCCGCCGCAAGTGGAATATGCCCTCACCGATCTGGGCCGCGATTTCCTCAACCCGGTTTACGGACTGGCCGACTGGGTGGTGAAGAATTCCGCGCGCATCGAGAAGGCCAGAGCTGTTTTCGCAGCAAAATAACTTCCCTGCCATGTCACCATGGCCGGGCTCGACCCGGCCATCCATCTTGTTCACTGGATGGGCGGCTCGGAGGCCGCCATGGTGAGTTTAAGGCAAGTCTCTGGCCACCCTGAAACCTGCCAGCGTGGAATAGTCATAGTCGCCGCCGGAGGAACTGCGCGCGGCGGAGCGGATGAAGATGGGGACATTGTTCCAGGCGCCGCCGCGCAGCACATGATTGACGCAGCCGGGCGTCATCCAGGGCGTGGCATCGGCAGGCGCGCCCACGTAAGACGGATGCCAGCAATCGGCCGTCCAGTGCCAGACATTGCCCAGCATGCCGGACAAGCCAAAAGCATTGGGCGCGAAAGCGTCCACCGGCGCCAGCACGCGATTGTCCCAGATGCTGCCGCAGCCGTTGCAATTGGCGTTGGCGGTGCCGATGGCGTCGCCCCACCAGCGCGCCGTGCTGGTGCCGGCGCGGACGGCATATTCCCATTCCGCCTCGCTGGGCAGGCGGTAAGGACCGGCGCGATTTGCCAGCGCGGGACGGGCTTCCTTCGCCTTACTGTTCAGCCAGGCGATATAGGCATTGGCGTCATCGAAGGACAGGCACACGGCCGGCCATGCCGGGGGTTCATCCTGTGACGGCGGATAGGCCAGGTCGCGCCCCTGCACTTTCCAGCCAAGGTTGAGCAACGGATTGCAGGGCTTGGGCTGGTAGCGGCTTTCCTTCAGGAAGGTGAGGAACTGCGCGCTGGTGACGGGATATTTCGCCAGCGCAAAGGCCTTCACCGTCACCACGCGCTGCGGCCCTTCGGAATCAAAGCGGCCCGGCTCGGAGGCCGGACTGCCCATCAGGAATTTTCCGGACGGGATGCCCTGCATGTCGGGGCAATCAGGACATTCCTTGAACGCGGTAGAGGGCTGCGCCAACGCGGCGGGGGCCAGCAGCGCGACAAACGCGATCAGCAGCAGCGCGCGCGTCAGGCAGCGCCGCCGATCAGCCGCTTGATGGCGGCCAGGAGATTGGAGACCTGGACAGGCTTGGAGAGAAAGGCGCTGCCATGCACCTGGCGGATCTGGTCGATGGGATTGGCCGAGACATACAGCACCGGCAGCGCGGGCCACACCTCGCGGCAGGCCTCGGCCACTGTCCAGCCATCCACGGGACCACCCAGCCGGATATCGGTCACCAGGAAGTCGATGCGGCCGCCCTGCGCCTGGAGGTCTTCGACAAGCTGGAGGGCTTCCTCGCCGCTGCCTGCCTCGCGCAGCAGCCAGCCGGACGCGCCAAGCTCCTCGGTCAGCTCCATGCGGAGCAACCATTCATCCTCGACAACCAATCCGGTGAGCTGTGCCATGACCTGTAAATTCAAAACTTCAACCAAACCAACAGGCTGACTAGCCCTTTGTTCCGGTCCCGACAATCTTTGTACGGCATGGAACGGAGCGGCCTTTCCTGCGTTGGTTGAAGGTACACTTGCAGGGCATGGGCGGCTTGATGTTAAGTCATTGCAAACAAACAGTTTTCGGAAATGCACCGATGGCAGTTTCTATGGGCTGCTGGAGGAAGGACATGTCATGTCCTTGCATTTAGTCCCCGACGATATGCCTCTGGATGCAGCCCCCATCTCCAGCGAGATGCTGGCTGCCCTGCCCTTCGCCGCCTACACCACCGACGCCCATGGCCGGATTACCGGCTTCAACCAGGCTGCCGCCCTGCTGTGGGGCCGGGAGCCCCATCTGGGCGAGGATTACTGGTGCGGCTCCCACAAGCTTTTCTGGGCCGACGGCACGCCCATGGCGCATGACCAGTGCCCCATGGCCGCCACCCTGCAGACCGGCAACGCGGTGCGGGGCGCCAGGGCCATACTGGAACGGCCCGATGGCAGCCGGGTGCATTTTTCCCCCCATCCCACCGCCCTGAAGGACAGGCACGGCAACATCACCGGCGGCTTCAATGTGCTGCAGGACATCACCCAGCAGCAGGCCGCCGAACATGCCGGGGCGCATTTTTCCGCCATCGTGGAATCCTCGGACGACGCCATCATCTCCAAGGGGCTGGATGGCATCATCAAGAGCTGGAACAAGGGCGCCGAGCGCATCTTCGGTTACACCGCCGCCGAAGCGGTGGGCTGCCATGTCTCCATGCTGATCCCGGCGGACCGGCAGAATGAAGAGCCGGGCATCATCGAGCGCATCCGCCGCGGCGAACGCATCGAGCATTACGAAACCATCCGCCGCCACCGCGACGGATCGAACATCGATATCTCGCTCACCATTTCGCCGGTGAAGAATGCGGCGGGCCAGGTGATCGGCGCCTCCAAGATCGCCCGCGACATCACCGATCGCCGCAAGGCCGAGGCGGCCAAGGACCTGCTGCTGCACGAGATCAAGCACCGGGTGAAGAACACGCTGGGCACGGTGCAGGCCATCGCCTTGCAGACCTTTCGCGATGGGCCGCGCGAGGAGCGCGACGCCTTTGCCGGGCGGCTGCGCGGCATGGTGCAGCGTGCGCTGGCCCCGTTCCAGGAAAACCGCCAGGAGCGCTTCATCGTGACCGGCGAGGACGCCAGCCTGACCACCAACAAGGCGCTGCTTCTGGCGCTGGCCATCCATGAGCTGGCCACCAACGCGGTCAAGTATGGCGCGCTGTCGAACAATATCGGCACGGTCGGCGTGAGCTGGGGGATCAAGTATGGCCCCAACGGACGCACCGTGGCGATGGAATGGCGTGAGCGCGGCGGGCCGCAGGTTCATGCGCCCCGCACGCGGGGCTTCGGCTCCAGCCTGATCGAGCGCGCGCTGCAGCAGGAACAGGGCCGCGCCTGCTTCGATTTCCGCCCCGAAGGCGTGATCTGCGTGATGGAAATGAGCATCTAGCCGCCGCCCCGGCTTTTGCTATCCTGCCGCAATGCGCATTCTGATTGCCTGCGACAGCTTCAAGGATGCCTTGCCGGCGGACGGCGTTTGCCGGGCCATCGCCAGGGGCCTGCGCACAGCCCACCCAAATGCGATCATCACCGAAATGCCGCTGTCAGACGGCGGCGAAGGCGTGCTGGACATTGCCCGCGAGCGGCTGTCGCTGGCATCGGTCACCGTGACGGCGGATGATCCGCTGGGCCGCAAGCTTTCCGCCCGTTATGGACTTTCCGCGGATGGCGGCACGGCGCTGGTGGAAATGGCGCAGGCTTCGGGCCTGCAGCTGCTGGCGGCGCAGGAACGCAATCCGCTTCTGACCTCAAGCTTCGGCACCGGCCAGTTGCTGGCCGACGCAAAAGCGCGCGGCGCAAGACGCATTTTTCTGGCGATCGGCGGCAGCGCCACCAACGATGCCGGGATCGGCATGGCGGCAGCGCTGGGCTGGCAATTTCTCGACAGCAAAGGCGGTGCGGTCATCACGGGCGGCGGCCTGCAGGATATCGTGCGCATCGTGCCGCCGCAGGCTTTGCCGTTCGAAAGCGTCGAGGTGCTGTGCGACGTCACCAATCCGCTGTTCGGCCCCACCGGCGCGGCCTTTACCTATGGCCGCCAGAAAGGCGGCACGGAAGAAAGTCTCAAGGCGCTGGATGCGGGGCTGGCGCATGTCGCCTCGCTTGTCGCGGGCGGCACGGCATTGGCGCAGGTGCCGGGCGCGGGCGCGGCGGGCGGGCTTGGCTTTGGCGCGCTGGCCTTCCTGAATGCCAAATTGCGACGGGGCATCGACATGGTGCTGGACATGACCGGCTTCGACGCGGCTGCCGCGGCCTCTGACCTCGTCATCACCGGCGAAGGCCAGATTGACGGCCAGAGCGCGCAGGGAAAACTGGTGCAGGGTGTCTGCAAGCGGGCCGGAAAAACGCCGGTGATCGCGCTGTGCGGAAAATTGTCGGCCACGGCGGAGCAGATCAAGGCCATCGGCCTGAAGGCGGCGTATTGCATCAATGCTGTCGAGCAGCCCTTGCCGGACATGCTGGCGGCGACGGCGGCCAATCTGGAAAAGGCCGCCGCGCGCATCCCTCTTTAGCACAGGGGCGCGAGGAGTTTGCGGTCCGGGCCGCGATGGGAATGCCCGAGCTGATTGCGGAAAACCGCGCGGCGCTTGAAGAACGGGCAATCGCGCCGGTGAAAAATCCTGCGCGGCTGGCGGGTTTGAAGGAAAAGCTGGCGGCGCAGCGCAGATCTGCACCCCTGTTCGACACCGCGCGCTTCACCCGCGCGCTGGAAGCGGCCTTCACGCAGATGCAGGCGACGGCTTCATCTCGTAGGTGACGATATCGAATTTGAGCAGCTTGGCCGAGCCGAAGGCGGTGGAGATGGCGGCGTCGGTGGCGTCGCGCCCCCGCGCCATCAGGATGCGGCCGATGCGCGGCTTGTTGTGGCGGGCATCCACCGTGTGCCACTTGCCGTCCAGGAACACTTCGAACCAGGCGGAAAAATCCATCGGCGAAGGATCGGCGGGCACGCCGATATCGCCCAGGTAGCCGGTGCAGTAGCGCGCCGGGATATTCATGCAGCGGCACAGGGTGATCGCCAGGTGGGAATAGTCGCGGCAGACGCCGACCTGTTCATTATGGCCTTCAAAGGCGCTGCGGTCCGAGCGGGCGTCCTGGTAATTGAACTTGATGCGCTTGTGGCTGTATTCGAGGATGGCGCGGACGCGCTCCCAGCCCGGCTCGACCTTGGCGAACAGGCTCCAGGCCAGGGTCGCCATCTTGTCGGTGTCGCAATAGCGGCTGCCCAGCAGGAAGACCAGCACGTCATCGGGCAGTTAGTTGACCAGCGACTGTTTCGCGCCCCAAGGCATGGTGTCCTGGATGCCGCTGTCGCGGATGGTGAAATCATTGAGCAGGTGGGTGACACCCGAAGGCAGCAGGATGCGGGTGCAGCGATTGCCGAACTGGTCGGTGTAGAGGCTGTAGGGAATTTTCGGGTTCGTGCGCAGCGTATCGGGCGTCACCAGATCGGCCTCGCGCTCAGGCCGGACATGGACCTGCAGCAGCATGGGCGTGGGCGCCTTGCACTCGAAAGCAATTTCAAAACCGGCTTTAATAAGCAAAACACCCTCCGACACCTGCATAACGCATGGCTTGTCGCCGGAGTTCCCACCAGCAAAGAAAAACGGGCGGCCACCGGCCGCCCGTTTTTTAGTCATTCACCTGCCGGACTTAGGCCGACTGGAGATTGGCAGCCTTGGCGCCACGCGCATCCGGCTGGATGTCGAACGAGACCTTCTGGCCTTCATTGAGCGAGCGCATGCCCGCAGCTTCAACAGCGGAGACATGGACGAAAACGTCCTTGCCGCCATCGTCGGGCGCAATGAAACCAAAACCCTTGGCGGCATTAAAGAACTTCACGGTACCGATGGTCATGTTTTTTCCTTTGATCATCAGATTCCACCAACGCGAAATGCGAAGGCGGCCGTGGCAACAACGAATCTAAAGGAAGTTTTTTCGGTACGTCCGGCGCGCTTGCGGCGTGACAGAAAGAACGGAAAAGCGCTTCGCCTGAGGGACGAGAACCACGAGGGCCAAAGCTCTACGCGATGGCGGGCGAATTTACAATGCGCCTGGTGCCAAATGCCCCTAAAACCTGCTTTTCCGCCCTGGAAAGGGGCTTTTTCAGCCCGCGCCGGCTACTGGCCGAAGGTGTGCTGGACGTTGATGCCAAGGCGCATGCCCGCATTCTGGCCCGTGGTTTCCTGGTAGACCGGCACCGGGACCAGGTTGCGCGGGCCGGAAAGGCGGCCAGAACGGCAAGAAAAATCAGTCCCGGTCCGAACACATATCTGGACACTGCAATGGCTCCCCGCCTGACACCGAGCTGCCAGGGCAGCGTCCGGTCTTATGACATGTTGGCGGTGGTTGCTGTCCGCCGTCAGCGCCAGCATGGTCTGGGGCAATTTTGGGCAAAATAACAGGCCTTGGGGGGAGCGGAATCCGCCCCCATAAAGCGCATGCGCCGCGCTTGAAAATGCGCGGCGCATGGTTTCGTCCAGACCGGCCGGAAAAGCCGCTTTTCGGGCCCTACTTGATGGCCTTGAAAACCACGCTGGCGGCCCAGCGGTTATTGTCCTGGTGCATGCTGGCGGAGCAATCCGCCGCCGTCACGGCGCGGCCGGCAAAGGTCAGTTTGCACGTACCGTCATCGGCGGGATTGACGATGCCTTTCACCATGTACATCTGGCTGACTTTCATGGTCACGCCGTCCTTGCCCATGGCGCCGATAAGGCCGAGCACCTTGCTGTCCTTCTTGCCGCCGCTGAGGCCAAACTCGACCGTCACAGCCTGGCGCTTGGCGTCCGCGAACGTGATCACGGCGCTGTCGCAGACGAACATGGTTTTCACGTCCGTGGGGGCGGCTTTCAGGCCGCCATAGCTGGTGTTGCTGCGCTGGGTGCAGCCGCCCGTAACGGTCTGGGTATCGGCGGGGGCGGCAGCGGGCTTTGCCGCGGTGGCCGCCAGGGCGGGAAGTGCCGGAAGCATCAAAGTCAGGGCGAAGGCAAATGTCATGTTGCGCATGGCGAAAATCTCCAATGGTAGGGTTCAAATCTCCAAAAAGTTGAATCAGTCTATCTGGCGGCAGCCTTGAATTCCACTATGGCCACGGTACGGCTCTTTTCCTGGTGCATGCTGGCGCCGCAGGCCAGGGCATTGGGGGTGCGCCCAGAATAGCTGATGCGGCAGCCCCCGTCATCGGCCGCAAACGTCTTGCCGCGCTCCAGGAACATCTGCCGCACCCGGAAGACCCCCTCCCCGCCTTCCACCACGCCTTCAAAGCCGATCACCCTGGCGCTTCTGGAATTCTGCAGCGTAAACTGGACCAGCACATGCTTTCGCTGGTTGTCGAGGAAGGTGACGATGACGCTGTCGCACAGGAATGCGGTGTGCTTGCCGCGGATGTCTTCCTTTAGCCCGCCGGACGCGGTGTGGCTCTTGGGGGTGCAGGCGCCCTTCACCAGTTGCGAATCGCCGCCAGGCATGGCGGGGGCGATGGCCTTGGGTGTGTAGGCGGGAGACACCGCCAATGCGGGGGTGGCCAGCATCAGCACAGCAGCGAGCATCAAGAATCGCAAGAGTTAGCCCCCGAAAGTTCTTTGAATATTCAGCCCCAGGTGCGGACCGTAACCGGAGGGGCGGTACTCGGTATAGAGGTAGGGCGCAGTCAGGCGATTGCCGGTCCAGATATAGCGGGTGCGGCTGGTGTTGGGGCGGCCCGTGGCGTCCTCCACGAAGAAGCGCACCAGCCATTCCGGCTGCGGCTTGTATTCGACAAAGGCGTCGATCTGGTCTGTAGAATGGTTGATCTGGATTTCGCTGAACTTGGTGTTCAGCCGGTCATTCTGGTTGGTGAAGGTCACGCCCCAGCGCACATTCAGCGAGGAGATGTCTTCCATGAGGGTGGCGCTGGCTTCATAGGGAAGGTCGCCGGAAATGCGCCGCGCCACATGCGTCAGCGGGTCATAGACATGGCTCCAGCGCCGCGTGGCGGTGCCTTGCAGCGTGAAGCCTTCCACGCCCGTCCAGTCCAGCGGCAAGTTCAGGTTGGCCACGAATTCGGTGCGCCGCCCGCCCCCCGCATTGCCCAGCGCGTCGAAGATGCCGCTGGGCGCGGCATAGGGGACCTGGTCCCAGGTGTCCTTGATCTGTTCATTGCGGGCGACCAGCACCAGCGAACCGGCGGCGAAGCGGTGCTCCAGCGTGATCTCGCCCTTGAGGTTGGTGTAGGGCACCAGGTTGACGTTGCCGGCGGTCACCAGGTTGGAGCTGACATTCACAGAGGTGACGAAATTGTTGAAGTTGAGCTGGCCGGCATCCTTCTGGACCAGCAGGCGCAGCTCGTCATGCGGCGTGACATTCCAGGTGAGCTGGGCGCGGGGCTTGAGATAGCCCAGCGTCTCGGTCAGCAGGCTGTCGCCGCGCTGCTTGAAATAGGAAATCTCGTAGCGCACGCCGGCCTCCAGGGCGATGTCCGGCGTGACATGCCAGGTGCCGTTGACGAAGCCTTCGGCGCGCTGTTCCGACAAATGCACATTGGACCCGGGCAGCGGCACGGTCACGCCACCCTTGGCCAGGCCGACCACGTTTTCCAGCGTGTTGAGCGCCGCTTCGATCCCCGCTTCGGTGTTCCAGCCCTGGCCGCGCTGGCGCTCCACCAGGCGGATGATGGTTTCGCCGGTCTGGGATTTCTTGGTCGCCAGCGTGCCGCCGCCGGAATCGGCGTTGGTCACGTTGTTGGTTTCGCCATTGCCGCGCCGGATGGCGATGGCCTCGCCCTCGCCGCCCGCCCAGAGCGGGTGGGTATATTGCACGCCAAATTCGCTGGCGAAGCGCATTTCGCGCTCTACGCCATTCTTGGTGGGCGCGGCGGGGGCAAAGTCAAACTCGGTCAGCCGGCCGCGGGTGCGGCCTTCGCGGAACAGGCCATTGACGCGCGCATTGCCGCCCCAGAGCGGCTGGCGGTAGGTGCTCTGCAGCAGCCAGATATTTTCGTATTTGGGATGCTCGTAATCGGCGATCAGGGCGGGGGTGACGAAATCCTGCTTGTAGCGGTTGCGCGGACCCCAACCGAAGGTCTCGATATAGAAGCGGCGGCTGAGGCTGGCCTGGACATCGAGCACATAGATCTTGCCCATGGAAATTTCCGCCGCCAGCTTGGGGTACCACTGGCCGTGGTTCATGGTCACCGCTTCCACTTCGGTGCGGATGCGCGGCGCGGTGGAAATCTTGCGCACCACATTGGCCAGCAGCGGATAGCCCTGCATGTCGATGCCGGCGGTGCCCGGGCGCATCAGCTCGATACGTTCGATGCTGCCGACGGGAATGCGCTTCAAGGTGTCGGACAGCTTGTCCTGCTTGGAGGCGGGCGGGCGGCCGTCAATCAGCACATTGCCCTGGGCGCCCGAATAGCCGCGCACGCTGGTATCGGCTTCCACCAGGGTGAAGCCCGGCAGCAGATTGACCATCTCCAGCGCGCTGGAGGGATCGGAACCGGCGAAATAGGACGGAGCAAAGCCGGAGACATGCTCGCGCACTTCCGTCTGCGCGAAGGCGGGCACGGCAAGCGGCAGGAAGGCAAGCAGCGCCAAGACGCCGTACGGGCTGGTGCTCATTGTCCTTCTGCTGTCCCTGCCCTGCTTTATATCTATGGCCTACGCGCCTGTGACCCTTATGCCTAGATTTTTTGCGGTTAGCCAGCCGAACCAGGGTTTACAAGCCTGTCAATTGCCAAAAGTCCTTTGGATATTGAGGCCGAAGCGGGGACCGTTCCTAGCCGGGCGCCATTCGGTATGGAAGTAGGGCGCCGTGGGCCGCGGTCCAGTCCAGGTATAGCGCACCCGGTTTTGGGCCGGCCGGTCCATCAAATCTTCGCCGAAGAAGCGGATCTGCCAGTCCGGCTGGGGCTTGTATTCAATGAAGACGTCAACCTGCTCCATCTCGTGGCCGCCCTGGATTTCGTTGAACTTGTAGGTCCAGCGGTCCAGTTGCTGGGTAAACGTCACCCCCCAGCGCAGATTCCACGAGGAAATATCGTCGGTCAGCGTGGCTACACCGTCCGAGGGCACGTCGTTGGAAATCCGCCGCCGCTCGTGCGTGGTTGGATCGATCACGTGGCTGTAACGCAAATTGCCGCTGGCCTGTAGCGTGAAACCGTCCAGGTACATAAAGTCGAGCGGCAATTTGACGTTGGCGGTCAGGGTATGGCGGCGGCCGGGGCCGACATTGCCCAGGGCATCAAACGTGCCGGTGGACGAGACGAAGCCAATCTGGTCCCAGGTATCCTTGATGGCCTCATCGCGTGCGCTGAGGACCACCGAGCCCGCCTGGAAGCGATGTTCCCAGGTCAATTCGGCTTTCCATTCTGTGTAAGGCACCAAATTGACGTTGCCCGCCTGTATCTGCAGCGATGCCACCTGGACGTTGGTGACAAAATTGCCGAAATTGAGCTGGCTGGCCTCGCGGGCATAGCTGAGGCGCAGTTCATCGGTGGGCAGAACATTCCAGGTCAATTCCGCGCGCGGTTTGAGATAGCCCAGCGTCTCTGTCAGGACGCTGTCGCCTCGCTGCTTGAAGAATGACATCTCATAGCGTGCGCCTGCCTCCAGTGCCAGAACGGGAAGAATGTGCCAGGTGCCGTTGAGGAATCCCTCGGCGCGCTGCTCCTGCAGCCGAACATCGGCCGCGGGCAGCACGATCACCTTGCCCAGCTGTTGGAAGCTGACAGTGTTGTCCAGGGTGTTGAGCGTTCCTTCCACGCCCGCCTCGGTGTTCCAGCCCTGGCCACGCTGGCGCTCCACCAGGCGCAGGATGGTCTCGCCGGTATGGTCTTTCTTGGATGAACGGGTCTCGCCCGCGGGATCGAAATTGCTCTGGTTGATGACTTCGCCATTGCCGCGCCGGATGGCAATCAGTTCGCCCTCCCCGCCCGTCCACAAGCCATGCGTATATTGCAGGCCGAATTCATTTGCGAAACGCACCTCGCGTTCCGCGCCGAATTTGCGAATGACCTTGGGGAAATAGTCCTGCTCATCCGACTTGCCCGACGTGCGCGCATCCCGGTAAAGCCCGTTGATGCGCACGGCACCGCCCCAGAGCGGCTGGCGGTAGGTGCCCAGCAGGGTCCAGATATTCTCATATTTGGGATGGGAGAAATCGGCCAGCAGGATCGGCGTGACGAAATCCTGCTTGTAATAATTGCGCGGCCCATCGCCGAACGCACCGAGCTTGATGTTGCGGTACATCTGGGCCGAAATGTCCAGCACCCGGGTCTTGCCGATGGAGATTTCGCCTGCCAGCTTGGGCGCGGACTGGCCATGGCGGAAAAACTCGTCCTCGATCTCCACGCGCATGCGCGGGGCGGTGGAAATCTTGCGCACGATGTTTGCAATCAGGGGATAGCCCTGCATGTCGATGCCCGCCGTGCCGGGGCGCATCAGCTCGATATGGTCGATGCCGGCGGCGGGAATTCGCTTCAAAGTGTCGGAGAGCTTGTCCTGCTTGGAGGCGGGCGGGCGGCCATCGATCAGAACATTGCCCTGGGCACCGGAATAGCCGCGGACTGTGGTGTCGGCTTCCACCAGATTGAAGCCCGGCAGCAGATTGACCATTTCCAGCGCCGAAGGCGGTTCGGAACTGGCGAAATAGGCCGGAGCATAGGCAGTGACATGTTCACGCACTTCGGTCTGCGCCGTGGCAGGGGTGGGCAAAGCAAGCGGCAGGAGGGCAAGCACCGCCAATGCGCCGTCCCGAAATTTTCTCATCGTCTGTCTCTGCGATACCTTCTTGTCAATTGCCAAAAGTCCTCTGGATATTCAGGCCGAGGCGGGCGCCGTTGTTGGCCGGCCGCCGTTCCGCATAGGCAAAGGGGGCGATGTTGCGCGGGCCGCTCCAGATAAAGCGGGTCCGGTTCCCGCCGGGCCGGTCCATCAGGCCTTCGCCGAAGAAGCGGATCAGCCATTGCGGATCGGGCTTGTATTCGATGAAGGCGTCGACGCTCTCCATCGCGTGATTGTTCTGGATCTCGTTGAACCGGTAGCCCCAGCGGTCAAGCTGCTGGGTGAAGGTCACGCCCCAGCGCAGGTGCAGGGACGAGATGTCGTCGGTCAGCGTGGCGGCGCCCTCCGACGGCACGTCTTCGGAAATGCGCCGCCGCTGGCGGGTAATGGGATCAATGACATGGCTGGAGCGCAGCGTGCCGTTGGCCTGCAGGGTGAAACCCTCCACGCCCAGGAAATCAAGCGGCAAATTGAGGTTGGCGATCAGCGTCTGACGCCGACCATCGCCGACATTGCCCAGCGCGTCGAAGGCCCCGGTGGGCGCGACGAAGAGAATGCGGTCCCAAGTGTTCTTGATCGCCTCGTCGCGGGCGCGCAGCACCAGCGAGCCGCTCTTGAAGCGATGCTCCCAGGTCAGCTCGGTCTTCCACTGGGTGTAGGGCACCAGATTGACGTTGCCCGCCTGGACCTGCAGCGAGGCGATCTGGATGGTGGTGACGAAATTGTTGAAATTGAGCTGGCCGGCTTCGCGCTCATAAAGGAGCCTGAGCTCGTCGGACGGCGTTACATTCCAGCTCACCTGGGCGCGCGGCTTGAGATAGCCCAGGGGCTCGCTCAGGGAATTGTCGCCCTGCTGCTTGAAAAAGGAGATTTCGTAGCGCGCGCCGGCTTCCAGCGCCACGGTGGGCAGGACATGCCAGGTGCCCTCGGTGAAACCCTCGATGCGCCGTTCCGACAGGCGCACCCTGCCCGCCGGCAGGACAATCGGCACGCCCAGGACCTTGAAGGACACGGCATTGTCCAGCGTGTTGAGCGTGCCTTCCACGCCCGACTCCGTGCTCCAGTTTCCACCGCGCTGGCGCTCCACCAGGCGCGCGATGGTTTCGCTGGTATGGGCCTTCCTGGTCTGGCTTGTATCGCCCAGGGGATCAAAGGTGCTCTGGGTGGTATATTCACCCGTGGAACGGCGGATGCCGATCAGCTCGCCCTCGCCGCCCGCCCACAAAGGATGGGTGTATTGCAGGCCCGCCTCGTTGGCGAAGCGCATTTCGCGCTCCTCTCCCAGCTTGCGCTGCACGGACGGGAAGCTGATTTTCTCGTCGATCTTGCCCATGGAACGGGAGCCCCGGTACAGCCCATTCAGGCGCAGCGCCCCTCCCATCAGCGGCTGGCGCCAGCCGCCCAGCACTGTCCAGATATTCTCATATTTGGGATGGGAGTAATCGGCCAGCAGGATCGGGGTGACGAGATCCTGCTTGTAGCGGTTGCGCGGGCCATAGCCGAAAGGGTCGGTCTTGACGTCGCGATACATCTGGGCCGACAGGTCCAGCACATAGGTTTTGCCGATGGACATTTCGCCCGCCAGCTTGGGGGCGTTCTGTCCATGGCGAAACGCCACATACTGCACTTCGGTGCGCATGCGCGCCGCAGTCGAAACCTTGCGCACCACATTGGCCAGCAGCGCATAGCCCTGCATGTCGATGCCTTCGGTGCCGGGGCGCATCAGTTCGATACGCTCGACGCTGGCGGCGGGAATGCGCTTGAGCGTGTCGGAAAGCTTGTCCTGCTTGGAGGCCGGCGGGCGTCCGTCGATCAGCACATTGCCCTGGGCGCCGGAATAGCCGCGCACGGAGGTATCGGCTTCCACCAGGTTGAAGCCCGGCAGCAGGTTGACCATCTCCAGCGCCGAGGCGGGAGAAGAACCGGCGAAATAGGACGGCGCATAGCCGGTGACATGCTCGCGCACGTCCGTTTGCGCAAGCGCCGGGCATGACAAAAGGGCAAGCAGCGCCAGGGCCCTGCAAAACGGCTTATACATCCCCTCGGCTCTTGCCCTTTGATTCGTCAGATTACGCCAGGATGCCCTTATGCCCAGATTTGCCGTTGATATCCAGAAAACCCGCGGCAAGAATCAACGGGTTCCGGCCCGTTGCGCCCGTGTAATGTTGCCACTGTTTGGGCGTGCCAGCGGCGCGCCGGGGCTCATTCCCCGAAGGTGTGCTGGATGTTCAGGCCGATCCGGGTACCCTGACTCTGGGGATTGAACTCGGTGTAGGTCTCGACGGGGAACAGGTTTCGCGGCCCGGCAAAGACGCGGCGAATACGGGTCTGGGGCCGGTCGGTGAGATTCTCGCCGAACAGGCGGATCTGCCAGCCGGGCGCGGGCTTGTATTCGACAAAGGCGTCGAAATTCTCGGCCTGGTGGTTGCGCCCCAGTTCGTTGAAGCGGAAGGAACGGCGTTCGCTCTGGTTGGCGAAGGTGACGCCCCAGCGCATATGCACGGCGGGCACATCCTTGGTGACGGTCACCTTGCCCTCGGGATCGTTCTCCATCGAGATCCGGCGACCCTCGCCCGTCAGGGGATCGGTGACATGGGTGAAGCGCTTGAGGAAGCTGCCCTGCACCGTCGTGCCGCTGAACAGGGGCGCGACCCAGTCCAGCGGGACATTGTAGCTGGCCTGGAATTCCTGGCGCTTGCCGGAGCCGACATTGCCCACCGCGTCCAGCAGACCAGCGGGCGAACTCAGCATGATGCGGTCCACCGCGTTGGAAATGCGCTCGTCGCGCGCCGTCAGCACCAGAGAGCCCTGGGCGAAGCGATGCTCCCAGGTCAGTTCGGATACCCATTGGGTATAAGGCTTCAGGTTGGGATTGCCGCCCTGCACATTGCCCTGGGAAATCTGCACCGAGGACACGAAATTGTTGAAGTCCAGCTGGCCCGCCTGGCGTTCATAAAGGAAACGCAGCTCGTCGCTGCCGGTGACATTCCAGGTGAGCAGGCCATGCGGCTTGAGATAGGAGAGCTTGCGGGTCAGGATGGCGTCGCCCTGCTGCTTGAGCTGGGACATTTCATAGCGCGCGCCGGCTTCCAGCGTCAGCACCGGCAGCACATGCCAGGTGCCGATCAGGAAACCCTCACCGCGCACTTCCGAGACTTTGACATTGGCGGAGGGCAGCGGAATGAGCGTGCCATTGCTGCGATAGGCGATGCGGTTGTCGAGGCCGTTCAGCGCCCCTTCCACGCCGCTCTCCAAGCTCCAGCTGCCGCCACGCAGGCGCAGCACGCTGCGCAGGATGCTTTCGTCGGTGCCTGCCGCCTTGATCGCCTGCAGAGTGCTGGTGGTGGAGGTCTGGGTCTGGGTCTGGTGGAAATTGGTGCTGCGGCGGATGCCGATCGCTTCGGCTTCCGCGCCCGGCCACAGGGCATGGGTATATTGAATGCCGAATTCGTTGGCGGACCTGTTCTCGCGTTCGCTGCCGCCGGTACGGCTGATGGCAGGATAGTAGTCCTGCTGGTCGATGACGCCGCGGCCGCGGTTCTCGTTGACCAGGGCGTTGAAACGCAGCGCCCCGCCCAGCAAGGGCTGGCGCCAGGTGCCGGACACCAGCCAGATGTCGTTGTAGCGCGGATGATCGAAGGTATTGAGCAGGAGCGGACTGCCGTCCGGCTTGAAACGGTTCTTGACGCCGTAGCCGGTCGGGCCGCCGCCGCCGGCACCGCCGCCGCCGCCACCGCCCGGGCCACCCCCACCGCCGGCAATCTCACGGCTGATCGAGCCTTGCAGGTCCAGCACATAGGTCTGCCCCAGCGAGATTTCACCCGCCCATTTGGGCGAGGATTTGCCGTGGCCGAACTGCAGATATTCCACTTCGGCGCGGATGCGCGGCGCCGTCGAGACCTTGCGCACCACATTGGCCAGCAGCGCATAGCCCTGCATGTCGATGCCCGCCACGCCGGGACGCAGCAGCTCGACGCGTTCCACCGCACTGGCGGGAATGCGCTTGAGGATGTCGGACAGCTTGTCCTGTTTGGAAGCCGGCGGGCGGCCGTCGACCAGCACATTGCCGACCGCGCCGGAATAACCGCGCACATTGCTGTCGCCTTCCACCAGGGTGAAGCCCGGCAGCAGGTTGGCCATGTCCAGCGCCGATGATGGCTGGTTGCCGGCGAAATAGGCGGGGGGATAGGCGGTAACGTGCTCGCGGATTTCCGTTTGCGCCCCGGCAGGGGCGGCAGCGAGAAGCGCAGCAAAGACCAGCACCGGTCCATGCGGGCGTTTAAACACCTGGTTTCAATCCCTCTTCGTCGGCCCCTGCGCCGACGCAATTATCAGCAACATTAGCCGTTATGCCATGTTTATGGTGTTTTTCCAGTGGCTTGGGGGCCACCATGGGCAAAAGCTTGTAAAGCTTTGTCGCAAAAATCGGCAAAACGGCCTTGGCGCCCCGATTTTGCCTCTATTGGCCCAAGGTGTGCTGGATATTGAGGCCCACCCGCATGCCCGTGTCCTCGGGATTAAACTCTATGTAATTCTTGGCGGCGCTGTTGCGCGGACCGGCATAGACGTCGCGGATGCGGCTTATGGGCCGGTCGGTGAGGTTTTCCCCGATCAGCCTTATCTGCCAGTCCGGCGCCGGCTTGTACTCGACAAAGGCGTCGATGAATTCGGGGTTGAGGTTGCGCATGAATTCGTTGAAGCGCCAGTTCGGCTTGTCCACGGAGTGAGTGTAGGTGACGCCGTAACGCATGCGCGCGGCGGGCACGTCCTTGGTGATGGTGACCTTGCCTTCGGTGCCATTGTCGCCGGAGATGCGGCGTTCCTCGCCGGTCAGCGGATCCATCACGCTGCTGAAGCGCCTGAGCCAGCTGCCTTGGATGGTGACGCCCGCCAGGGCCGGATTGGCCCAGTCCATCGGCATGTTGAAATTGGCCTGGAACTCGCGGCGCTTGCCACTGCCGACATTGCCCAGCGCGTCGAGCAAGCCCGCCGCCGAGGCCAGCATGATGCGGTCATAAGTATCGGAAATGCGCTGGTCGCGCGCCGTCAGCGTCAGCGAGCCGGGCGAGAAGCGATGCTCCCAGGCCAGTTCGGTCTGCCACAGCGTATAAGGACGCAAATTGGGATTGCCGCTGGACACCTGGCCCTGGCTGAGATTGACCGATGAGACGAAATTGTTGAAGTCGAGCTGGCCGGCCTGGCGCTCATAGCCTAGCCGGACTTCGTCGCTGGGGGCAAATTCCCAGGTCACCAGCGCACTGGGCTTGAGATAGGAGAGCTTGCGCGTGCGCACCGTGTCGCCCTGCTGCTTGAGCTGGGACTTTTCATAGCGGCTGCCCGCCTCCAGCGTCAGTTCGGGAAGCACATGCCAGGTGGCCTTGAGGAAACCCTCGCCGCGGATTTCGTACAGCTTGACGTTTGCGCTGGGCAGCGGCACCAGCACCCCCTGATTGCGCCAGGCGATGCGGTTGTTCATGCCATTGAGCGCGCCTTCCACGCCCATTTCGAAGTTCCAGTCGTCCAGTTTCTGGCGCAGCACGCTGTGGCCTGCCGGCCGCCGTCACGCCCTGGGCCAGGTGCAGGTTGGTGCTGCGGCGGATGCCGATGACCTCCACCTCTGCCCCGCCCCACATTGGATGGGTGTATTGGACGCCGAATTCGTTGTTGCTGCGCATCTCGCGCTCGCCGCCGCCGCTGAAGGTACGCACGGGATAGAAATCCTGCTCGTCGATCACGCCGATGGCGCGGCCGTCATTGACCAGGCCGTTGACGCGGAAATTGCCGCCCAGCAACGGCATGCGATAGGTGCCCTGCAGCAACCACGTGTCCTGGTACTTGGGATGGTCATAGTTGGCGAGCTGCAGCGGGCTGCCATCGGAGCGGTAGCGGTTCTTCGAGCCGTACCCGAACGGCACCAGGATGTCGCGGTAGATCGAACCCTGCAGGTCCAGCACATAGGTCTTGCCCAGCGAAATCTCGCCCGCCCATTTGGGCGCGGATTTGCCGTGGGGATATTGCATGTATTCGGCTTCCAGCCGGATGCGCGGCGCGGTGGAAACCTTGCGCACCACATTGGCGAGAAGCGCATAGCCCTGCATGTCGATGCCGGCCACGCCCGGCCGCATCAGTTCAACATGGCCCACCGAATTGGAAGGAATGCGCTTGAGCGTATCGGACAGCGTGTCCTGCTTGCTGGCGGGCGGGCGGCCGTCAATCAGCACATTGCCGATGGCGCCGGAATAGCCGCGCACATTGGTGTCGCCTTCCACCAGGGTGAAGCCCGGCAGGAGGTTGACCATCTCCAGCGCGCTGGACGGTTGCTGGGCCGCGAAAAAAGCCGGCGCATAGGCGGTGATGTGATCGCGGATATCGGTTTGCGCCCGCGCGGCATGCATCGGCGCGATCAGCAGCAACAGGACCGCAAGGCCGCGTCCTGCCGCGGGCAAGCATGCCCCGAACCCCTGCCCCGACCGACCGCGCATGCGCCCTGAATTTTCCGTCTTTTTTCATCCGCCTTGAAAGGCGGTGTTGCGCAAATTGAGTTAACCCCGGGTCTTTGCCAACCCCCCGGCGCGCAATGCCCCGACACACTTTTGCAACAAATCGCGAAAAAACCCGCACTCCGCGCAGGCACGCGCAAAGCTGCACAACGAATTTTCAGATTACAGATAAGTCAGGGCGCCGGCGGTGCGGCATCCTTGGGCTTTCCCGGCGGGAAGGACTTGGCCAGGTACTGCGCAATCTTCTCGAACTCTTCTCCCGTGGCGGCCGCGCCATTGCCCTGCATCTCGCTCATCAGCGCCTGGAACCCTTCCAGGTCGCGGCGTTCGTCGGCGGCGCGCTCGGGGTCATGACAGACCGAGCAGACGCGGATCTTGGTGTCGCGGCCCTCGCCGGGCGGCAGGCGCTTGTAGGACTCATCGGCTGCCAGCGCGGCGCCGCCATCGGCGGGAGCAGCAGAGGGCGCAGCGGCAGCAGGTGCAGGGGCGTCCTGCGCGTTGGCGCAGCCGAAAAATGCGAGCGTGGAAAGAACGGCAAAAATTCCGGCGAGCGCAAAACGATGCACGAGCAACTCCTTCGATAGCGCCCCTCGTCACTGTTCTGTGTTGAAAGCGACACTGCTCCGCAAACATGGCTGGTTCAAGCCGCCTGGCATGTGACAAGACGGCAATCGGCCCCCGCCCCGTCCCAGCACCGGCTCAAGGACTTTTATTGCGCCGTCGAACCCAGATGTTGCAGATTGACGGCGCGTTCGCGCTGCACATCGGCAATGGCGCTTTGCGTGAATTCCGCGCCCAGCGTTCCCAGCAGGGCCAGCGCCTCTGCAAAGCGCAGTTGCGCCCGCAGGCTCCTGGCAAGCTGGAAGGTCAGGGCGTCCTGCAACTGGGCATTGTCGCGCGGCCTGGCCAGCGCGGCGCGCAAAAGCGTTTCCGCCTCGGCGGCGCGGCCGGACGAACCCAGCAGGTCGCTGAGGTTGAGCGTCGCCAGTTCGAGCGCGGGCGGAAAATCCAGCAGCGCGCGGAAGGATTGCTCCGCACCGGCCACATCGCCGCAGTCCTGCTGCGCCTTGGCCAGCTCCAGCACCGCCCCGGCATGGCCCGGCACCTGCAGCAGCAGCTTGCGGCACAGCACTATGGCCTCGCCGGCGCGGCGCTGGGCGCGCAGGCACTGGGCCAGCTGCAAGGTGACATCGGCCTTTTCGGGACTGATCTGGCAGGCGCGGCGCAAATAGGGCTCGGCCTCCTGCCACTGACCCAGCTTGCACAGCGTCAGGCCAAGAAAATAAAGCGCCACCGGATGGCCGGCTTCCAGCGCGACAGCTTTCTTGAGCGCGTCGCGGGCCGGCTCCAGATGGTTGTTGTTGAGGGCTTCGATCCCTTCACGGATCAATCCTGTCAGTTGCTGATCCTGCATGGCTTAAACACTTCTCGTCTTTGGAGGGATGCTCGCCCATGCAGGCGAAGTTGGGCAGACAGCCGCCCGGCCTTGTCATTCTTTTGTGCGCCAGGGGCGCACAAAAGAATGGTGCCCAGAAGAGGACTCGAACCTCCACGCCTTGCAGCGCTAGTACCTGAAACTAGTGCGTCTACCAATTCCGCCATCTGGGCAGATGCCGAAGGGCGCGATGTTTAGGGGGGGCTGATCCCCCCGTCAACTGCCTCGATTCCCGGCCTATTCCCGGGGCAATTTGGGGCCTTTCCGCGGGGGCCCGGTTTGGCTAAACAGGCCCGGCAATTCCCACGGGTTTGAGTCATGGACACCAGGCTGGTCACGATCTTCGGGGGTTCGGGCTTTCTGGGCCGCCATACCGTCCGCGCCCTGGCCAAGGCCGGCTGGCGCATCCGGGTGGCGGTGCGCCACCCCAACAGCACATTTTTCCTCAAGACTGCCGGTGCGGTGGGCCAGATCGCCGCCGTGAAATGCGATGTCACCGACCCCGACCAGGTGGCCGCCGCCCTCTCCGGCGCCGATGCCGTGGTCAATCTGTGCGGCGTGCTGACCCAGCGCGGCCAGGGTTTCGAGGATGTCCATTCCGACGGCGCCCACAATATCGGCGAGGCCGCGGCGCGCGCCGGGGTGAAGGCCGTGGTGCATGTCTCGGCCATTGGCGCCAGTGCGCAATCCGATTCGCGCTATGCCCAGAGCAAGGCCCTGGGCGAAACACGGCTGAGGGCCGCCTTCCCGGCCGCCACCATCCTGCGCCCGTCCATCGTGTTCGGGCCGGAAGACAATTTCTTCAACCTGTTCGCCTCGCTGGCGCGCTTTGTCCCGGTCCTGCCCCTGATCGGCGGCGGCAAGACGAAATTCCAGCCGGTGTTCGTGGGCGACGTCGCCGCCGCCATCGCCAGGGCGCTGGACAGCGAACCCGCGCGGGGCAAGACCTATGAACTAGGCGGGCCCAACATCTACACCTTCAAGCAATTGCTGCAGATCGTGTGCAAGGAAACCGGCCGCAAGCGCCTCCTGGTGCCGGTGCCTTTCGGACTTGCCATGTGGAACGCGTTTTTCCTGCAGATGGGTCCGGGCCCGCTGCTGACGGTGGACCAGGTGCGGCTGCTGAAATCCGACAATGTGGTGTCGCCCGGCGCCTTGACGCTGGCCGATCTGGGCATCACGGGAAATTCGGTGGAAGCCGAAGTGCCGTCTTATCTTTGGCGTTATCGCGCCAAGGGCGAATATGCGCTGCTGGCCGACGCGGCCAAGTTCAAAGCATAAGCCAGACCAGAAGGCTCAAGCCGGCGGCGATGCGGTACCAGCCGAACGGCGCCAGGCCATAGCGGCTGAGGAAGCCGATGAAACCCTTCACCACCACCAGCGCCACAAGGAACGCCACCACGAAGCCGATGGCGATATCGCCCCAGGCGGCAGCGGCCAGCGCGTCCTTGTTCTTATATATGTCGAGCACCGTGGCCCCCACCATGGTCGGGACAGCCAGGTAAAAGGTGAAATGCGCCACCGCTTCGCGGCCCACGCCCAGCAGCTCGCCGCCCAATATGGTGGCGCCGGAGCGCGACACGCCGGGAAAAATCGCCAGCACCTGGCAAAGCCCGATCTGCAGCGCCTTGATGTAAGGAAGCCTGTCGCCATCGGTGAAACGGGGCGCGGGCCGCAGCTTCTCCAGCACCAGGATGAGGATGCCGCCGCCCAGCAGCGAGATGGCGATAACCCAGGGCGCGATGGCGGGGGCGAACAGCACGTCCTTGATAAAGCCGTGCAGCGCCAGGCCGATCACCACGGCGGGCGCGAAGGCAATCAGCACCGTCAGGGTGAAATGCTGCGCCTGTTTCGAGGAGGGCAATTGCACCAGCACCTGAGCGAATTTGCGCCAATAGACCGCCACCACCGCCAAGATCGCGCCAAGCTGGATCACCACGGGAAAGACTTCGCCGGGCGGGTGGAAGCCAAGGATATCCTCGGCAATCAGAAGATGGGCAGTGGAGGAGACCGGCAGGAATTCGGTCAATCCTTCCAATATGCCCAGCAGGATGGCGACAATGGTGTGGTCCATGGCGCTTGGACTAGCACGGAGCGATAACCCGTCTCCATGTCTTTTTGGTATGGTGGGGCATGGGGATTGGGGGAATCAAAGGCATGAAGCTGGGCCGCCGGATCATCCTGGCGCTGTTCGTGCTTCTGGTGGCGGCGCCTTTGCTGGCGCTGCTGGTCTTTCGCTTTATTCCCCTGCCCGGCACGCCGCAGATGCTGTTCAGCCTGCTGTCAGGACAGGGCGCACATTATAAATGGTCGGGCGATTTGCCGCCGGTGCTGGGGCGGGCGGTGATCGGCTCGGAAGACCAGAATTTCTGTTCCCATTACGGCTTTGATT
This sequence comes from Alphaproteobacteria bacterium, assembly GCA_947475445.1. Lineage (GTDB taxonomy): Bacteria > Pseudomonadota > Alphaproteobacteria > Micropepsales > Micropepsaceae > Rhizomicrobium. Next base: position 213,815 of record CANJLC010000002.1, on the reverse strand, counting down.
TCGAGCAGATCGACAAGGCGGTGAAGGCGCATGAAAAAAATCCCCGCCGGCGGCTGCGCGGCGCTTCCACCATCAGCCAGCAAACCGCCCGCACCTTGTTCCTGGGCTATCGCGGCGGGTGGGTGCGGAAGGGGCTTGAGACCTACCTCACCGTGCTGATCGAGGCGATGTGGCCCAAGAAGCGCATCCTTCAGGCCTATCTCAACACGGTGGATTGGGGCCATGGCAATTTCGGCGCGGAAGCGGCGGCACGGGCCTATTTTGGAACCAGCGCGCCAAAGCTGACGCGGCTGCAGGCGGCGCGGCTGGCGGCGGTGCTGCCCAGCCCCGACAGATATAGTGCGTCAGCGCCCGGGCCCTATGTGGCGGGACGGGCCGGGTTCCTGATCGGCCAGGCCAGCGTGGTGGCGCGTGACGGCCTTGATTCGTGCGTCAAATAGGGAATTTTGCCTTCAGCAGGGCGCTATCTTACAAACCCTGATGCGCCGTTTGATTCACCTGATGCTGTCGCCCAGCTGCCGCCTGGCCCGCCTGATGATCGCGGAAAAGCGTGTCGCCTGTGATGCCATGCAGGCCGAAGACTCGCGCAATTCCATGCCGGTGCTGACGGACCTGGACGGAACGCGCTGCGAGGGCGTCTGGGCGATACTGGATCACCTGGAACATCATTATCCGCAGCATCCGCTGGCGCCTGAAGACGCCAATGAACGGCGCGCCTCGCTGCGCTGGCTGGACTGGGCGATGGGGCCGCTGCATGAGCAGGTCACCATGCGCATCGTCTATGAAAAGGCGGGGCAGCGCTTCACCGGCTCGCCGGCGCGGCGCGCCCCCGACATGAACATCATCCGCCAGGGCCGCGAGGAACTGAAGCTGGCGCTGGACGAGATTGGCCGGGCGGCGGAAGCGAATGGCAACCTGGCCGGACGCGGCGCCTCGCTGGGCGACCTGGCCGTGGCGGCGCATCTGTCGGCGCTGGATTATTTCGGGGAAGTGCCGTGGGCCGATTTTCCCACGGCGGGTGAATGGTATGTGCGGATGAAATCGCGCCCCAGCTTCCGCAGCCTGCTGGCCGACCGCGTGCCGGGCCAGCCGCCGGCATCGCATTATGCCGAACTTGACTATTAAAGAAGACATCATCGCGCGGGCCTTGGCCGAAGGCTTCGATGTCGTGCGCTTTACCGATGGACAGGCGGCGGCGGGAAACCGCGCCGGGCTGGAATCCTATCTCGCCGCCGGGCATCACGGCAGCATGGACTGGATGGAAGCGCGCAAGGATGAGCGCGCCGATCCCAAAGCCCTTTGGGCTGATGCCAAAAGCGCCATCGTGCTGGGGCTGAATTACGGGCCGGAGCGCGACCCGATGGCGATATTGAACCACAAGACCCGCGGCGCGATTTCCGTTTATGCGGTGGGCGATGATTACCACGATGTGGTCAAGAAAAAGCTGAAGGCCGTGGCGGGCTGGATTTATGAAAAGCACAAGGCCGAGGTGAAAGTGTTCGTGGACACCGCCCCGGTGATGGAAAAGCCGCTGGCGCAGAAGGCGGGCATGGGCTGGCAGGGCAAGCACACCAATCTTGTCAGCCGCGAATTCGGCTCCTGGCTGTTCCTGGGTTCGATCTTCACCACCCTGGAATTGCCGCCCGATGAGGGCGAAAGCGATCATTGCGGCAATTGCAGCGCCTGTCTCGACATCTGCCCCACCAACGCCTTTCCCGCGCCCCACAAGCTGGATGCGCGGCGCTGCATTTCCTATCTCACCATCGAGCACAAGGGCCCCATCCCGCAGGAATTCCGCGCGAAGATGGGCAACCGCATTTATGGCTGCGACGATTGCCTGGCCGTGTGCCCCTGGAACAAGTTTGCCGCCGCCAGCGCGGTGCTGAACCCGCGCGAGGAATTGTCGGCGCCGCGCCTGGCGGAGCTGGCGCAACTGGACGATGCCGCGTTCCGCGCCTTGTTCCGCAAATCGCCCATCAAGCGCATTGGCCGCAACCGCTTCCTGCGCAATGTTTTGACGGCGATAGGAAACAGCGGCGACAAATCGCTGGCGGAGGCGGCGGAAAAACTGCTGGGCGATGAATCGCCTTTGGTGCGCGGCGCGGCGGTGTGGGCGCTCAAGCAATTATTGCCGCGCGAGCATTTCGCGGCCCTGGCCGCCTCGCAGCAGGAGAGCGATGCCAATGTGCTGTCGGAATGGGCCGCTACTTTTTCTTGAGAACAGGCTTTGCGGCCTTGTCGAGCGCGGCGAGATTGCGCTTTGCCGTGTTCGCCGCCGCCGGTGACGGATTGCTGGACAGTGCCGCCACGAAATCCAGCCGCGCCGCTTTCAGGTCGCCGCTGTCGCGCGCGATGCTGCCGCGTTCGATCAGCGCTTCGGGATTGCGGGGCGACAGGGCCAGCGCCGCCGCGGCATCCTTGCGCGCATCGGCGAAATGGTTCTGGGCACGGCGTGCGCTGGCGCGCAGGATCAGCAGGTCGGCGCGCCGGGGGCTGATCGCCAGCGCGGCGGTGAGATCGGCTTCCGCATCGGCCCAGTCGGACTGCATTGCCTGGGCGCGGGCCAGATCGGCGTAAAGATCCGGATCGCTGGCCGACAGCACCAGGGCGCCCTGGAAACTTGCCACTGCCTTGCTGGCCTCGCCCGCCAATATCCAGGCATTGCCCGCCTGGCCGAACAGGGAGGAGCGCAGGCTCCCCATGTCGGGGGCGCGGGCGATGGCGTCCAGCTTCGCGGCGGCTTCGCCATAGCGCTTAAGCGCGATCAGCGACAGGGCGGCGCAATGCTGGGCGGGTGGGCCGCCGCGCTCGCCGGCCCATTTGCCGGCCACGCCCAGCGCGGCGCTGGGGTTCAGCCCCGCCAGCGTCAGGCAATCCTCATAGCGTTTCTTGTCGCCGGGTCCGGCAGCCGGAGCGGGGGCAGCCAGGGCGGGCGCCGCCGCCAGGATCAATGCCAGGGTGATGCAGATGTTGCGGAACATGCGGGCGATCATGCCACAGATTTCGGGGGCGAAAACAGCAAAGCTTCTGATAGTCTGGCGGCGGGAGGACGGCATGGCTTCGCGTATTACGTTGGCGCTTGCGGCGCTTTTGTTTTTGTGTGCGCCGTCGCTGGCGCAGGATTTGCCGATTGACCAGCAATTACCGCCGCGCGCCGCCCCCACGTCCAAGGTGGAGATTGGCGGCCTGCTTCCCGTCCTGAACGAGAAGCCGGATTTCGACGCCGCCAAGGCCAGCCAGATCTACGTCACGCGGCTGGAAGGATCGGCGCGCGAAAAATCCGACGCCTATTACGAAGGCGGCTATGGCCTGAAGGTCATCGATCTTCTCTATGGCCTGGTGGTGGCGGGGCTGCTGCTGTTCTTCCAGATATCGGCGCGCATCCGCGACTGGGCGCAGGACCGCACCCACAGCCGCTCCTACCAGACCATGCTCTATGCGGTGATCACCATCACCACCGTCACCATCGCGACATTGCCGCTGACGCTGTATGAGACCTATTTCCGCGAACACGCCTATGGCCTGTCCAACCTGACGCTGCTGCAATGGGCGGGGGATTTTGCCACCAGCTTTGCCGTGACGCTGGTGACGGGCGTGATCGTGCTGCCGATCTTCTATGCCGTGATCCGCGCCACGCGCGAAAGCTGGTGGCTGTGGACGGCGGGATTGACGATTCTGTGCCTGGTGCTGGCGCTGGTGATCACGCCCATCGCCATCTCGCCCTTGTTCAACCATTCCTCGCCCCTGCCCGCCGGGCCGCTGAAAGAGCGGATCCTGTCGCTGGCGCGGGCCAACGACATTCCTGCCGACAATGTCTGGGTGGTGGATGAATCGCGCCAGTCCAATCGCATCTCAGCCAATGTTTCGGGCTTTTTGGGCACCACGCGGATTTCGCTGAATGACAATCTGCTCAAGCAGGGCACGCCCGACGAAGTGCTGGCGGTGGTGGGCCATGAGATGGGCCATTATGTGATGGACCATGCCACCCGCCAGCTGCTGATGTTCGGGCTGGTGATTATCCTGGGCTTCGGCTTTGTGGGATGGTGTTTCCTGCGCGCCACCGACCTGTTCGGCGGCAACTGGCAGGTGCGCTATCCCGACGATATTGCCGGCCTGCCGCTGATGATGGCGCTGCTGTCGATCTTCCTGTTCTTCGCCACGCCCGTGACCAACGCCATCATCCGCAGCGCCGAGGCGCAGGCGGACATCTTCGGCGTCAATGCGGTGAGGAAGCCCGACGCCTTCGCCAGCGTGGTGCTGAAAATGTCCAACTACCGCAAGCTGGACCCCAGCCACCTGGAAGAGGTGCTGTTCTATGACCATCCATCGGGGCGCAATCGCATCCGCGCCATGATGGACTGGAAGAAAGAGCATGTCTCGGACATCGACATCCGCGAGACGGTGTCGAGCAATCCGCGTTAGCTATTTGGGCAGCCGCGCTGCCAGCGCCGCGTAGTCCGCATCCAGTTTCCGCAGCAGGCTTTCACAGGCGGCGCGGGCGTCGGCGTCCCAGTCGGCCGTCAGCGAGGCGGCCAGTTGCGCCTGGCTTTTCAGCATCACGCCGTCATCCAGGACTTTCAGGCCATTGTCGCGCAGGGTGGCGCCGGAGGTGGTGATGTCCACGATCACTTCGGCGGTGCCGGCGGCAGGGGCGCCTTCGGTGGCGCCGCTGCTGGGCACGATGCGGTAATCGGCAATGCCGTTATGGGCAAAGAAGCTGCGCGTCAGGGTGGCGTATTTGGTGGCAACGCGCAGGCGTTTCCGGTGCGTGGCGGCATATTGGGCGCAGACATCGTCCAGGTCGGCCATGGTGCTCACATCAATCCAGGCCTGCGACACGGCCACCACCACATCGGCGGGGCCAAAGCCCATGGGCAGCACCAGCTGCATGCGGCCTTCCAGTTCGGGAGCGCTGTCGCGCAGGAGGTCTTCGCCGGTTATGCCCAGGTGAATATCGCCCGCCAGCAGGGACGAGGCAATTTCGCTTGCCGACAGCAGCATGACTTCGACGCCCGGCAGGCCGGCAAACTGGGCGCGGTAGCCGCGTGCGCCTGCCGTCTGTTCCAGCACCAGCCCGCGCGCGGCGAACCATTCGTCACAGGACTGTTTCAACCGGCCCTTGGAGGGCAATGCGAGCGTCAGCATCTCACGCACCTCCCTTGAACTTGCGGGCCACCAGCATGCGCTCGGTGCGCAAGGCGCAGCCGATGGCGGTCACGGGCTTGCCCGCGCCCAGCGTTTCCATCAGCGTGTCGTAACGCCCGCCGCCTGCCACCTGCACCGGGCCTTCGGCGTCCTTCGACCAGAGTTCGAACACGAAGCCGGTGTAATATTCCATATTGCGGCCGAAATGGGCGGTGAAACGCACCCGCGAAAGATCGACGCCCAGCGCCGCGATGGTTTTCAGGCGCGCATCCATCGCCGCCAGCGGCGCATCCAGCTTGATGCCCGCCGCCTTGAGCAAGGCGCGGATTTCCGCCAGCGCCCCGGTGGCGGGACCGGAAATGCCGAACAGCTTGGTGATGGCGCCGGCGATGGCGGGATCGAGTTTCAGGCTGGCCGCTTCCGCCGCCTGTTCCATGGCGCGTTCGACGATTTCCTCGCGGGTGCGGCCCGCGGCCGGCGCATTGCCCACGGCATCCAGCCTGGCCACGATCTGGGCGCGCGACGGCGCAGGTGCGCCGCCCTGCCCCAGACGCGTCAGCAAGGTTTCAACATAGCCGGGGCGCCAGGAGTGACGCTTGAGCCGGGCGCGCCAATGCGCCGGCAAATCCAGCTGGTCCACCAATGCGCCAAACAGGGCGAGGTCGCCGAAGCGCATTTCGAAATCATCCAGCCCCGCCTGTTTCATGGCGCCAAAGGCCAGGTCGAGGATTTCCGCTTCGCCCTTTGCCGCATCCGGCTCGCCCAGCAATTCCACGCCCGCCTGGAAGAATTGCACGGGGCGCGTCGGACGGTTGGGCTGATAGCGGAAAGCCAGGCCATTGTAGCAAAGCCGGGCGGGCAGTTGCGCCTTCACGTCCACGGCGTGCTTGCAGATGGGAATGGTGAGGTCAGGACGCAGGCACAGCTCGCGGCCCGAAGGATCGCTGAGGGTGAAGGTGCGGCGGCGGATTTCCTCGCCCGAACGGTCGAGGAAGATTTCCGCCGGCTGCAGGATGGACGGTTCCTCGCGGCTGTAGCCGCGCTCGGTGAAGCGCATCAGCAGCTTGGCGGCCTGGTTGTTCAGGGCGATGACATCGTCGCCATAATAATAGGGAAAGGCGCCGGTCATGACCGGCCCAGCAGCTTCTTGATCTGCGATACCAGCTGTGCGCGCGGGACGCTGACCTGCGCCTGGCGGTTGGCGGTCCAGGCGGCGCGGCTTTCCACCGACTTCGCCAGTTCCGCGCCCAGCGCCAGATCCTTGAGCGTGACTTCGCCCTTGGCGCGCTCGTCGCCGCCTTCGATCACGGCAATGGCCGCGCCGCGCCGGTCGGCATATTTCATCTGGTCGCCGAACTTTTGCGTGCCGACATAGGCTTCGGCGCGCAGGCCGGCGGCGCGCAGTTCAGCCACCGTCTGGAAGGCATTGGCCGCATCCGCCTTGTCCATTACGGTGACCACGACCAGCGGCTGCAGGGCTTGGGGCTTTGCGCCGCGCGAGGCCAGCGCGGAAATCAGGCGCGACACGCCGATGGATACGCCCGTGGCGGGAACGGCTTGCCCCGTAAAGCGCGCCACCAGGTCGTCATAGCGTCCGCCGCCCGCCACCGAGCCGAAGATCACGGTTTCACCCGCTTCATTCTGGACCGGGAACGTCAGCTGCGCTTCGAACACCGCGCCGGTGTAATAGTCGAGCCCGCGCACCACGCCGGTATCGAACACGATACGGTCAGGGCCATAGCCGCAGGCCATCAGCAATTTGACGATCTGTTCCAGCTCGTTCAGGCCGGCGGCGCCCACGGCGCTTTGGCCCACCAGAATGCCGATCTGGTTCAGATGGGCTTCTTCGTCCTTCGCATCGGGCGCGACAAAAGAAAGAATGCGCTGCGCCTGGTCGGGACTTAGGCCCGCGCCCTTGGTGAAATCGCCGGACTCGTCCTTGCGGCCTTCGCCCAGCAGCGCGATCACGCCTTCGATGCCCAGACGATCCAGCTTGTCGATGGCGCGCAGCACGGTGCCACGGCGGGCGCGGTCATCCAGCGCGATGCCGGCGGCTTCCAGCACGCCGTCCAGCAGCTTGCGGTTGTTCAGCTTGATGACGTAATCGCCGCGCGCCAGGCCCAGCGCCTCCAGCGCATCGGACAGCATCATCAGCAGCTCGGCATCGGCGGACGGCGAGGCGCTGCCCACCGTGTCGGCGTCGAACTGGAGAAATTCGCGGAAGCGGCCGGGCCCCGGCTTTTCGTTGCGCCACACCGGCCCCGTCTGGTAGCGGCGGAACGGCTTGGTGAGGTGCTGGAAATTGGCCGCAACATGACGGGCCAAAGGCGCGGTCAGGTCATAGCGCAGCGACAGCCAGTCGCCGTCATCATCCTTGAGCGAGAAGACGCCTTCATTGGGCCGGTCCAAGTCGGGCAGGAATTTGCCCAGCGCGTCGGTATATTCGAAGGCGGGTGTTTCCAGCGGCTCGAAGCCATAGCCCTCATAGACCTTTCGCACCGTCTCGATCACGGCCCGTTCGGCGGCGATTTCGGCAGCCCCCCGGTCGCGGAAGCCGCGCGGCAGCCGCGCCTTCGGGCGGCCCTCTTTCTTGGCTTCTGGTTTTGAGTCGGCCATCACACGAAATCTGTCTTGAATCGCAGGGGTTTGTAACGGGGCCCTGCCAGCCGGGCAAGGAACCGTGCCGGCCGGCTTTAAATAACCGTTATGTCAAAGGCTTATGACAGAGCCGGGCCTTGCCAAACGCCACGGCACATGGCCTACATTGTGCGGCGCAACATGGGAGGCCTCATGGCGAACAAAGTTTATCCGGACGCCAAAGCGGCGCTGGACGGCATTCCTTTTGACGGCATGACGGTCATGGCGGGGGGCTTTGGCCTGTGCGGCACGCCGGAAAACCTGATCACCGCCCTGCGCGAAAATGGCGTCAAGGACCTCACCATCATCTCCAACAATTGCGGCGCGGATGATCGCGGGCTGTGGACGCTGATGGACAACCACCAGATCAAGAAAATGATTTCCTCCTATGTGGGCGAGAACAAGCTGTTCGAGAGCCTGTACCTGTCGGGCAAGCTGGATCTGGAGCTGACCCCGCAAGGCACGCTGGCCGAGCGCATCCGGGCGGGCGGCGCGGGCATTCCGGCTTTCTATACCAGGACCGGGGTTGGCACGGTGGTCGCCGAAGGCAAGCCGACGGAAGAATTCGACGGGCTGACCTATGTGCGCGAAAGCTGGCTCAAGGCGGACCTTTCCATCGTCAAGGCGTGGAAGGGCGATACCGAGGGCAACCTGATCTATCGCAAGACGGCGCAGAACTTCAATCCCATGATCGCCACCGCCGGCAAGATCACCATCGCCGAAGTGGAAGAGCTGGTGGACGTGGGCTCGCTCAATCCCGACGCCATTCACACGCCCGGCATCTATGTCAAACGCATCTTCCAGGGCAGCGACTACAAGAATTACATCGAGCACCGCACGGTTCGCAAAAGGGAGGCCGTATAATGTCCTGGACCCGCGAACAGATGGCGGCCCGCGCCGCCCGGGAATTGAAAAACGGCTATTACGTCAACCTGGGCATCGGCATTCCCACCCTGGTGGCCAACTACATTCCCAAGGACATGAAGGTCACGCTGCAGAGCGAGAATGGCATGCTGGGCATCGGGCCTTTTCCCTTTGAGGGCGACGAAGACCCCGATTTGATCAATGCCGGCAAGCAGACCATCACGGCCCTGCCCTCATCCTCGTATTTTTCCTCCGCCGAAAGCTTCGCCATGATCCGCGGCGGCCATATCGACATGGCCGTGCTGGGGGCGATGGAGGTTTCGGAAAAAGGCGACATCGCCAACTGGACCATCCCCGGCAAGATGGTGAAGGGCATGGGTGGCGCCATGGACCTGGTGGCGGGCGTCAAGCGCGTCATCGTGGTGATGGAGCATACCAACAAGGCGGGCCATTCCAAGATCCTGAAGAAATGCGACCTGCCGCTGACCGGCAGCGGCTGCATCGACATGGTGATCACCGACCTTTGCGTCTTCAGCGTGGACCGCAAGGGCGGCGGCATGAGGCTGATCGAACTGGCGCCCGGCGTGACCGCCGAGGACGTCAAGGCCAAGACCGAAGCGGCCTATACCAGCGCGATCTAGCAGCCCGACACAAGAAAAAGGCCCCGCTGAAAAAGCGGGGCCCAAGTCAAAAACAAACGGGGACTGCCGAGGGAGCAGGCCCGGGGACGGCTTCTCTAGCCTTTCCCCGTGACAGGCATGTGACGTCCTAATTCACCATGGCCGGACCCGTGGGCTTGCTGGAGGGCAGCGGCGCCTTGGTCGTGCCATCGGGATAGTTGATCCCCAGCTGGTCGAGATAGGTGCCGTATTTGGCAGAGTTGAAATAGAATTTCTCCATCGACGGGCGCATCTTGGTCATCAGCTCGTCATTGCGGTGGATGTCGGGCACGTCTTGCGCCGACAGCATCGAGACATATTTCTGGTCCCTGGTCTGGACGTTGTTGAAAAAGTCCTTCGCCGCGCTGACCGCCTCCGGGCTGGTCACCAAATCCAGCACCGTCATTGCAATTGCCTTGGCCCCGGCCACCGCGCCCTTGTGGGCGATGGGCGTGGCCATGGTCATGGCGGCGATGATGTTGTGCGCCTGGCTGGAGGGAATGTTGGACGGATAGCGCACCGTGATGGTGGGGACATTCCAGGTGATGTCGCCGATATCGTCCGAGGCGCCGCCGGTGGATTCGCCGGTGCGCGGCGGGCGCAGTTCATCCACCTCCGAGCGCAGCGGCTCGACCTTGAGCTTGTTGGCTTCCTGCACCGAGCGGGCGAATTTCTGGTCGTCATCGCTCCATTTGGGCATGCCCACCGCCTTGATGTTGGCATAGGCGAGTTCGGCCAGCGGCTTGTTGCCATAGGACGGCGCCGCCTCGCCCACCAGACGGTGGGTGACGGTGGTGCCGGTCGCCATGGCGGCGGCTTCGGAAATGGTGTTGCCGGTGTCGTAGAGCTCGCGGACGGACGCGAAATCATGCTCGCGGAAGAAATACCACACCGAGGCTTCGCCCGGCACGATGTTGGGCTGGTCGCCGCCATTGGTGATGATGTAGTGCGAACGCTGGCTGACATGCAGATGCTCGCGCTTCATGTTCCAAGCGATGTCCATCAGCTCGACGCCGTCCAGCGCGCTCTTGCCATCCCAGGGCGCGGCGGCGGCGTGGGAGGTGCGGCCCTTGAAGGTATATTCCACCGAGACCAGGCCGGTGGAATTGCTGGGCCCCCAGCTGGTGCCGAAACCATTGCCGACATGGGCGAAGATGCAGGCATCGACATCCTTGAAGACGCCGTCGCGCACGTAAAAGGCTTTCGCGCCCAGCAATTCTTCCGCCACGCCGGGCCACAGCATGATGCGGCCCTTGAGGTGGTTCTTTTCCATCACCGATTTGGCGGCCAGGGCGGCGGCGATCTGCATCGGCATGCCGGAATTATGGCCTTCGCCATGGCCGGGCGCGCCATCCACCATGGCGGTGGGCTTGGCGATGCCGGGATATTGGGAAAGACCGCGCAGGTCATCAATGTCGCTGCCCAAGGCAATCATCGGCCCGCCCTCGCCCCAGGTGGCAGTCCAGGCCGTGGGCATGCCCGCCACGCCCCGCGTCACCTTGAAGCCGTTCTTTTCCAGGATGCCGGTGAGATAGGCGCTGGTGCGATATTCCTGGAAACCCGGTTCGGCATAGGAGAACACCTGGTCCACCATCTGCTGGATCAGTTTGGCGTTCTTTTCCACATCGGCCTGCGCGGCCGCCTTCATATCGGCGGAGGCGGCGGCCAGCGCCGGCAGCGGCGCCAGCATGCTGCCGGCACAGGCCAGCAGTGTCAGAGTTTTAAGGATCGCACGCATCAAACCCCTCCTGATTTTTTGTCTTGGTCCAAGCTTAGGCCCCGGGGCCCCGGCCCGCCAACAGGAGAAAATGCGGCGTTTGCGCTCTCCCCGGCCGGAAAAATGGGGCTGCCAAACGCGCTTTCCCTGCTAGCATCGGGGCAAATCAAACGGTGGGTCTTAAGCCATGTTCGTTTCCTTCTTCCCGCGTCCAAAACCGTACTTCATTTCCGTGGCGGTTTGGGCCGCGCTGGTCATGGCGCTCTGGTATGGCGGGGCGCGCCATTGGGGCATGCATGTCGGGCTGGCAGAAGCACCGCTGGCGATCAGCGCGATCCGTTTTGTGTCACCCTCTTTCCTGTGGTTCTACCTTTATTACGCGGTGGCGGTTGGCCTGTTCGCCGCCGCCTGGCAAGCCATTGCGCCGCATCCCTGGTGGCGCTGGTCCATCCTGGGCTCAGCCCTGATCATCCTGGGCGTCTACATGCAGGTCGAAGTGACCGTGCTGCTGAATGCCTGGCGCGGACCATTTTTCGACATGTTGCAGTTGGCGGTTTCCAAGCCGCATAGCGTCACGGAAGGCCAGTTCTATTCCGGCATCGCGGCCTTCATGGGCTTTGCGATGGTCGGCGTGTTCCTGGCCACCCTCAACGCCTTCTTCACCAGCCATTATTGCTTCCGCTGGCGCACGGCGATGAATGATTTCTACATGTCCAACTGGGACCGGCTGCGCACCATCGAAGGCGCCGCCCAGCGCGTGCAGGACGACACGATGCGCTTTGCCATGACCACCGAGGATATGGGCGTCAGCATGATCAATTCGGTCATGACGCTGATCGCCTTTTTGCCCCTGCTGGTGGATTTGTCGGTCCATATCACCGCCCTGCCGCTGGTGGGCAAGATCAGTCACCCCCTCGTCGTATCGGCCCTGCTCTGGTCGGCGCTCGGCACCGCATGGCTGGCGTCCATCGGCATAAAGCTGCCGGGACTGGCATTCCTCAACCAGCGCACGGAAGCGGCGTTGAGAAAAGAACTGGTCTATGGCGAAGACGATGCCAGCCGCGCCACCCCGCCCACCGTGGCTGAAATGTTCGGCAATGTGCGGCGCAGCTGGTACCGCTATTATTTCCACACCGTCTATTTCAATTTGGGCCGCATCCTCTACCTGCAGCTCGACGCCATGTTCGTCTATGTGCTTCTCACCCCCAGTTTTGTGGCGGGTGCCTTGACGCTGGGCCTGTGGCAACAGATCGCCACGGCGTTCGGGGAAGTCAGCGCGTCCTTCCAGTATCTGGTGACCAATTGGCCGACGATGATTGACCTGATTTCCATCTACAAGCGCCTGCTGGCCTTCGAATCCACGCTGCATGAAAAACCACTCGACAAGGTCGAGCATCAAAACGTCGAGACGGCATAGGCAATAAAAAAGGCGGGCCTCGCAGCCCGCCTTTTTCTTTTCAATGCACCCCGATCAGTTGGGCGAGAGGGTGAACGCCTTCTCCGTGACACTTTCGATCTTGCCTCGCGAATAGAAGACCGGGAAGTAACGCCCCGTGGCCCACAATTCGTAGAGGTCGCGGTAATGCGGGTCCTCGGGGTTGCCCGACTGGCCCGGATTGTCGAGGCCGACGGAATTGTCCCAGTTCTCGGTGTCGATGATCAGCTTGAAGCTGCCGCCGCCATTCTGGTTGTCGCCGCCGCCGGTGGCGGTGATGGTGTAGGCGTCGCCGCCGCGCGGCAGCGAACCCACATTGTACTTCTCTTCCAGCTCGGGGCTGAGCGCGCCCGACAGGGGATGGAAGATCTTGGCATAGTGATAGGCGCCCAGCTTCCACTTCTCCATGTCGGCGCCAAAGCGCTTGGTGAGGTCGTCCACCGCTTCGTCCAGGCTTTTCACCAGCACATCGTTGCGCGCCGCCAGCGGGTCGGCGCCCCAGCTTCCGTCCGGGGCCGTGACCAGCTGCACGGTGCGGATCATGGGAATGTTGATGCCGCCGGGGCCGATAAATTCCCTGGCCGCGGCCGGCACCACCTTGTCGCGCACATTGGTGACGAGATGGCGCTGGAACATTTCATAGATGCCGGCTTCGACCGAATCCTTGTCCAGCACGAAATTCCAGTGCAGCAGCCGGTCCGCCGCCTTTTGCGAAGCGGGCCTCCCCAGCTTAAGGTCGCGGAACAGCGGCACAAGGTTGCGCGCCGGGATCGACATGTCGTTGTTCTGCAGCGTGATCATGTCGGCAATGCTGAACTTCTTGCCCGAGCCCAGCACCTCGGCCACGCTCTGGCCGCGATAGGGATCGGTCCAGGTATAGCCGATGGCGTCCTTGTGGGTCGCGCCCCAGCCCAGCGGCACCTGGTTCTCGTTCGAGGTGTTGTAATAGCCCTTGTCGGGGTCGATCACATGCGGCAGTTCGGGCACCGGCATGATGCCGCTCCATTCATAGCGCCCGTCGCCCGGCACCGGCACCTGGCCGCTCCAGTTGGGACGGCGCGCCGTGATGGCGGTGGCCTGGTAGGCGATATGGCCTTCGCGGTCGCCCCAGATCATGTTCTCGGACGGAATCTGCATGTGCGCGGCGGCGTCCATGAACTCGTTCACATTCTTGGCCTGATCCATGCGCAGCGACGCCATGTAGGGGGCGCTGCCCGGCTCCAGCCAGGCGGCGCGGATGGCGTAAGCCTTGTGATGCGCCTTGTCTTCCCACTGCACCGGACCATGGCGGGTGTATTTCTGTTCCACCACCTGCGCCGCCTGGCCCTTCACGGGAATGGTTTCGCGCACCACCTTCATGTCTTCCCAGCCATCCTTGTATTTGTACTGGTTGGGATTGGCGGGATTGATGTCATAGACATAGATGTCTTCGAAATCGGTGCCGAAAATCGTCAGGCCCCAGGAGCCATATTCATTATGGCCGATGGAGACGCCGGGGATGGAGGGTTCGCCCGCGCCGATCACGTTCCAGCCCGGCGCCACCAGGTGCACCCAGTAGCGGATGGAGGGAATCTGCTGCGCCCGGTGCGGATCGCCCACCACCAGCGGATAGCCGGACGTTGTCAGCTTGCCCGACACGACCCAGTTGTTGGAGCCCATGTCGGCGCGCGGGTCCACCGCTTCGTTGTAAGCCAGCCGGTTGGCGCTGGCGTTCAGCTGCGACACCGTCTTGTTGTTGCGGTACGGCGGCTGCAGCTGCTCGGGGCTGAACTTCAGCGGCGTGGTGAAATTGTGGTACATGTCCAGGATCGTGTTGGACAGGAGTGACGCGTCGATGGACGGGTCCATCTTCAGGTCCGGGTCGCCATTCTGGTAATATTGCAGATCCTTGACCTTGTCGGCGCCGATGGCGGCAACCGCCTTGGCGGTGGCCAGCTCGCGGTCCACATTGTTCACGGCCAGGGCGTTGAAACGCGTGATGACGGTGGCGGCAGTCCATTTGCCCGGCTTGAAATTCAGGATGCGAAATTCCGGCGGCAGCAGGGCCGGGTTCTTTTCGGTTTCCCCGATATAGGCGTTCACGCCCGCCACGAAAGCGTCCACGATGGCAGCGGCGTGGGGATGGTAGATGTCCATCTCCTTTTTCATGTCGCCGCGGAACATGAAGGCGCGGTTGGCGATATCGCGTTTGACTTCCTTGGGGCCCATGATTTCGGCCACGGTGCCGTTGCCCTGGCGGCGCCACATCTCCAGCTGGAAGGTGCGGTCGCGCATGGCGTTGTAGCCCTGGGCGAAGAACAGGTCGTTCTCGGTCTTGGCGTAGATGTGGGAAACGCCCCACTTGTCTTTGAGGATTTCCACCGACTGGCTGAGGCCGGGGGCCTTCAGCGTCTCGGTTGGCGTGGCGGCGGATGCGGCCAAGGGCGCGGCGAGCAGAGCAAACGCAATGAGGCTGCGGCGAAAATTCATGATGTGTCCCCTTCCCGGTGCGCGTTCAAAAGCGCATTTTTGTTGCGGATATGTTAGATTATCCCTTGGACATGGCAAGGGACGGCAATTCTGTGGGGAAATTCATCTTGGCCCTGGCCCTGCTGCTTTGCGCCAGCCCCGCCGCGGCGCAGGAACCGTCATGGCACGGGGCGGGATGGTATGCCGCAGCCGGAAAGACCATCCTGGCCGGGCCTTCGTCCAGCTACCAGGGCTGCCAGGCGCTGATCAAACCGTCACAAAAGGCGCTGGCCAACTGCACCTATATCTCCAAGGACCCGGCGTCGGAGTTCTGGGACCCGGATACGCCCTGAGCGGGTGCGCCCGGAGCAGGCACGCCGCAAGGGGACTCCAAAAGCAAACAGCGCGCCGGCTGACCGGCGCGCTGTGCTGTTCAATAGGCCAGGACTCAAGAGGTCTTGAGTTCCGTGACGGTGGTCTTTTCCGTTACGACCTTCTCGACTTTTTCGTCCGGCTTCGGCTGGACCACGACCACCTGGGGTGCGGGCTTCGGTTCGTCGTCGATAATGGTGACTGTGTCGCCCATGATCATCTCCTGTGTTCGGGTTGCGTGAAGGCGATTACTTCGGCTGCTCGATCACGATGGCCTTGGGGGCGCCGCCGCTCTTGTAATTGTCCCACATGAAGAAGCCGACCACGGCCACGACCAGCACAACGGCGCCCAGGATGAAACCCAGCACCGCGCTGCCGCCGCTTCCGCCGCCGTCCTTGTTGACTACAACTGTCATGAAAATTCTCCCGGTTGAATGCCTGCACACGCAACGGGCATAAGCCGGGGGAGTTCCGGGAACTCTCGCCCGGCGAAACTTAATTCGGCATTATCCGTATTCTTATCAAGAAGCTTGGAACCGCTTTGCAAGATGGAAAATGTTGCGATGAAAAAGCTGGTGATTCTCGCGGCGTTTGCGTCGCTTGTGGCCCTTGGCGGCTGCGTTCCCTATGGACGCGCCTATTATGGCTATAACGGCCGCAGCGGTGATTCTTATTACGGCTATAGCGGCGGGGCCTATGCCGGCGGCGGTTACGGCTACGGCTCTTACGGCCATGGCTATCGCGGCCGCCATGACGACAGCGGCACCGATCCCTGGGACGGCTATTACCGTCCCTATCGTGGCGATTGGCGCTAGTTCCCGCAGGGCGTGGGACCGCCGTTGCCGGCCACCCCGCGGCGGCGGGTGTTAATCCGTAGACTGATTATCGCGGGAACAGGATTCGCCCGCCACGCCAAGACCTTGGCGTCAGCCTGGGCCTAATTGGATTTCAAGCTGAGGATATAGGCGGAAACATCACGAATTTCTGCCCGCGTCAGGGCAAAATCCGGCATCCGGCCATGCGGATTGCTGAGAAAGGCATGCAGCGACAGGGCCGTGGTGGAACTCATGGCCGCGACAGAGGCGAAGGACGGCGGAATCTTGTCGCTGTCCGTTTTGGGTGCAGGCTCAATTTGATGACAGGCGCTGCACCATTGCTCTGCGATCTGCCGCCCCACGGTTGCATTCTGGGCGCAGGCAGGGCCCAGGGCCAGGACGGGCCCCAAAAGGATGATTGCGCTTGCCAGGATGATTTTCATGGCTTGTTCCTGTGCGGGTGGGGAACGCGGGATGGCATGCCGGCCTGTTCCATCTCGTTGGGATAGGGCTCGATTGCCTGCACAATGCAGCAGTGGCGCGTGGTGCACAAGAACAGCATCGGTTTCATGGTGTTCTCTTGGACCGCCTTAAAAATCCCGGCAGGAATATTATTCATTGTGCCGGACCAATGACTTTGATCCAAATCAATGATTCCGGCGATCCGGGACATTTTCATGGTGAGAGGAAAGATGAATCCGCTGCATTTCCGTGGCACGGCTTTTTTCCAATCGCGTGCAAAAGGTCATGGATACATTTGAACTGGACGATTGAAACATGGGCACGGGAACCGGCCAAATGAGAAAAGCTATTTTTGCTGTCGTGTCTGCAATCCTCCTTCTCGCCCCAGCGATCGCGTCGGCCCAGGATAATGGCAAATTGAACGCGTCCCCCGGGCCGGACGTGATCAAGAGCTGCCAGACATGCCATGGCGCCGGCGGCAACAGCAGCATCGGCTCCACGCCCCGTCTGAATGGCCAGCAAGCCGCGTATTTGTCCAGGCGATTGAGGCTCTTCAGGGAGACCGCCACAAAACCCCTGCATCCCTCAACGGACATGCTTGGGGCGGTTTCTCACCTGAGTGATGCGGCAATATCCTCTGTCGCCAACTATTTCGCAAAGCAGCCGCCGACAGAACCGGATGCCATTTCCACTCCGCTCGCTGCCGAAGGTGAGCGCATCTATCAGAGTGGAATCAAGTCGGAGAATGTCATTGCCTGCAAATTGTGCCATGACGCGCATGGCAAGGGTCACGGTGATGTCCCCCGGCTTGCAGGCCAGCACAAGGACTATATGAAAAACGAGATCATGCTGTTCAGCGTCAAGTTTCGCGACAACAAACTGATGCACCCCAATGCCGAAAACATTTCCGCCCATTCCCTGGACGCAGTTGCGGCGTATCTGGCGAAGGACTGAAATGATAGTGGCCGCATGGCGAGGGCGGCCCGCATCAGGCGCCTTCCGCTTCCGCCCGCTGCATTGCTGGGGGTGACTGAATTCCGGAGGAAAGGGGGCATGGTACAGTTGGGTGGGCTTGAACCACCGACCTCCGGATCCACAATCCGGCGCTCTAACCAACTGAGCTACAACTGCACATGCGGTCTGGGAATACTCCACCAGACGGGCCGGGAAACTATGTTTGGGGGTACTCAAAAGCAAGGCCGGAAGGTCGCTTCCGGCCCGCTCATTTCAGGCTCGAAAATCTACGTTTGCCGTCCAAAAGGCAGACCCTCCCCTGGATTTACCCCCGGGGCCGGGCCCAAACGACGCTGACGCTATGGGCCCCGCCCGTCCTCGGGGCTTTACTGCCCCTCGGACACTTAAAAGCAAGCAGAGCCCGAGAAACAGCTCCCACTGTACCTAAGTTCCCGCAATATAGGGCTTTTCTGCCATCCACAGAATCATATTAACCTGCCCTTAACCGTGGCGGGCCACGCTGCCCCGGTCCGTGAGTAGGGGAATTCCATGCGTTCTGGTGTTGTCGCCGCAGCTTTCGCGCTGCTACTGCCCGCCGCCGCAACCGCGCAGGACTTCGGTCCGCCGCCGCCCCTGCCCGGCGAAGAGGATTCCGCCTTCATTTCCGGCCTGCCCATGACCACCGGCCTTCGCGGCAGCCTGGCCTTTTCCGGCGACGTGCATGGCACCATTCCCGGCAGCCCGCCGCGCGGCTTTGAAGCCAAGGCCCAAACCGGCGGCGGCGGCTCACTCTATGTCGGCACGCGCCTGCCCTACAATTTCAAGCTGGAGATTGAAGGGCTGTACCGCTATCTGCCGCTCAACAAGGTTGACCTTGGCGGCCCGGCCATCGCCAGCGACGGCCATGCCCATGTTGCGGGCCCCATGATCAATTTGCTGTGGGAAATGCCCGCCATGCCCGGCGTGCCGATCACGCCGGTGATCGGCATGGGCGTTGGCGCGCTTTATGTCGCGTCCAATCCCAATGACAGCATCGGCACCACCTATTTCCGCTCCACCACCTGGAACCTGGCCTACAACTTCCTCACCGGCGCGGAATTCGCGCTCAACGACACCTCGCGCCTGTCGGCCATGTATAGCTGGCTGCGGGTGGAAGATGTCCGGGGCAAGTGCGGCGCCTTCGGCGTGCCCACCGCGACCTGCCGTCCCAAGCTGACCACCCAGAGCGTGGATTTCGGCATCGAGATGGACCTCTAGCCGCCTAGGAAAGTCCAAAAGCCTGTGCCAGCATTGCCGCCATGCGCCGCAAGCTGCCCCTGATCGCCCTTGTCCTGCTCGTGCTGGGCATTGGCGCCTTCTTCTGGTTCACCCGCCCCCTTCCCGTCCTGACCGTCACCAGCTGGGCCGGGCCCTATGGCCGCGCCCAGGCTGCCTCCCAGATGCGCGCCTATGCCAGCGCCAAGCGCGTGGATGTGCGCCTGGCGCAATGGGACGGCACGGCCAAGGACCTCAAGGGCGATGTGGTGGATTTCGAGCTGCCCGCCGTGGTGGAGGCCTGCCGCAAGGGCCAGCTGGAGCATATCGAGGATATCGCGCTGGAGAACCCGGATGATTTCGTGCCCGGCGCCATCGGCCCCTGCTGGGTGGGCAACAATATCTATTCGCAGGTCATCGTCTATCCGCTGAACACCTTCCCCACCGCGCCCGCCACGCTGGCGGATTTCTGGGACACGGCGAAATATCCCGGCAAGCGCGCCCTGAAGAAAAGCAGCGGCAAATACAATCTGGAAATGGCGCTGCTGGCCGATGGCGTGCCGCCGCGCGAAGTCTATGCCACCCTCACCACCGACCTTGGCCTGGCGCGGGCGCTGCACAAGATCGATACGCTGAACCCCAATCTTGTCTGGTACGAGACGGACGCGCAGGCGCTGGAGCTTATCCGCACCGGCGGGGCTGCCTTCGCCACGGCGCTGAACGGGCAGCTGTTCGACGCGGTCGCGCATGGCGGCGCCCCCTATGCGCCCAAGTTCGGCGTGATCTGGGACCGGCAGCTTTACGAAATGGACGCCTTCGCAATTCCCAGGGGCAATGAGAAGCGCGACATGGCTTTGGATTACATCCGCTTCGCCACCGGCGCGGGGCCGCTGGCAAAGGTGGCAAGCTGGGTGCCCTATGGCCCGGCACGGCGCAGCGCCATGGGCGCACAGGACAACAACCCCGAACTGGGCTTCGTCATGGCCCCTTATTTGCCCACTTCGCATTTTGCGACCGCCTTCGCGGTGGACGAGGAATGGTGGCGGGTGAACAATGAGCGGGTGGATTTTTCCTGGCGCAACTGGCTGGCGGATCCGGCGCATTAGAGGTGAGTGTTGAGCAGCGGCCCGAAAAAGTGCGAAGCGTTGCCCACGCTGCCGCTAGGCAACTTTCGTAGGCCGTGCGACCAATGAATATGGCAGGCTACGCGTTCAGGCGTTTTCTCGGCGCGCTGCCAACCCTGTTCATCATCATCACCATCACCTTCTTCATGATGCATGCCGCGCCGGGCGGGCCGTTTGACGCCAGCCGGCGGCTGCCGCCGGAAGTCGAGCGCAACGTCAAGGCCGCCTATGACCTCGACAAGCCGCTGTGGCAGCAATATGCGCTCTACTTGGGCAAGCTGGCGCATGGCGACCTTGGCCCCAGCTTCAAGAACAAGGATTTCACAGTCACCCAGCTGATCGTCACGGGCCTTCCGGTCAGCGTGAGACTGGGCCTTTCGGCCATGGCGCTGGCGCTGTTCTTCGGCAGCCTGACCGGCATCTGGGCGGCGCTGCGCCAGAACCGCTGGCAGGATTATTCCGCCATGACCATCGCCATGTTCGGCATCACCATTCCCACTTTCGTCACCGCGCCCATATTGTCTCTGATAATCGGCATTTATGGCGTGCATCTGTTCGGGCAGGAATTTTCCTTGCCGGTGGGCGGCTGGGGCGGCGGCGCCTTGCGCAACATGATCCTGCCGGTGACGGTGCTGGCCCTGCCGCAGATCGCGGTGATTGCGCGGCTGATGCGCGGCAGCATGGTGGAAGTTCTGCGCGCCAATTATATCCGCACCGCCCGCGCCAAGGGGCTTTCCACCCACCGCATTGTCCTGGGCCATGCGCTGCGGGCCGCCATGCTGCCGCTGGTGAGTTACCTGGGCCCGGCTGTCGCCGCGCTGCTGACCGGATCGCTGGTGGTGGAGCAGATATTCGGCCTGCCGGGCATTGGCCGCTATTTCGTGCAAGGGGCGCTGAACCGCGACTACACCCTGGTGATGGGGGTGGTGATCTGTTACGCGGGTCTGATCATCCTTCTCAATTTCGTGGCGGATATCCTGTTGGCGCTGCTTGATCCGCGGGTGCGCTTGTCATGATCGCAACCGGCAGCACGTTGAACGCAGAAGCAATTTTAAAAGGCCGAAGTTTATGGGTGGATGCCCGCCGCCGCCTGTTTCGCAACCGCGCCGCGCTGGCCAGCATCATCGCGCTGGGCACCATCGCCCTGCTGGCGCTGTTCGCGCCGCTGCTGTCGCCTTATGCCTATGACGAGATCAATTACGAGATTGTCTCCTGCGCCCCCGGCTGGTGGCCCAGCGCAACCGCCTGCCATGCCGGCGGGGCGCATATTTTCGGCACCGATGCGGTGGGGCGCGACCTGTTCGTGCGCGTGCTGTATGGCGCGCGGGTGTCGCTGGCGGTGGGGCTGGTCGCCACATTGGTTTCGCTGCTGATCGGCGTGCTGTATGGCGCCACCGCCGGTTATCTGGGCGGGCGGATTGACGGGCTGATGATGCGGGCGGTGGACGTGCTTTATTCCCTGCCCTTCGTGTTCTTCGTCATCATCCTGATGGTGGTGTTCGACCGCAATTTCATATTGCTGTTCGTGGCCATCGGCGCGGTGGAATGGCTGACCATGGCGCGCATCGTGCGCGGCCAGACACTTTCCATCAAGCAGAAGGAATTCATCGAGGCGGCGCGGGCGGGCGGCGTGGGCGGCTTTGCCATCATCCGCCGCCATGTCATTCCCAATGTGGTGGGACCGGTTGTGGTCTATGTCACCTTGACCGTGCCCGGCGTGATCCTGACCGAGAGCTTCCTGTCTTTCCTCGGCCTTGGGGTGCAGGAACCGCTGACCAGCTGGGGCGTGCTGATTTCCGAAGGCGCCAACAGCATGGAAACCGCGCCCTGGATGCTGGCCTTCCCCGCCATCTTCATGGCGGTGACCCTGTTCTGCTTTAACTTCATCGGCGACGGATTGCGCGATGCCCTCGACCCGAGGGACCGCTGATGCTTCTCTCCATCCGCGACCTCAACGTGCATTTCTCCACCCCGGACGGCGACATCCATGCCGTCAGGAATGTCAGCCTGGATATTCCCGAAGGCTCCTGCCTTGGGGTGGTGGGGGAATCCGGTTCGGGCAAGAGCCAGTTGTTCCTGGGCGCCATGGGGCTTTTGTCCGCCAATGGCCGCGCCACGGGCAGCGTGCTGTACCGGGGCGAGGAAATCCTGGGCACGCGCAAGGTCCATGCCCTGCGCGGTTCGAAGATCACCATGATTTTCCAGGACCCGCTGACATCCCTCACGCCGCACATGACCATCGGCAACCAGGTGATGGAGGCGCTGGGCCGCCACATGCCGCGCGAGGAAGCGCGGCTGCGGGTGCGCGAGATGCTGGATTATGTCCGCATCCCGGAAGCCGCCCGCCGCATGGCCCAATATCCCCACGAACTGTCCGGCGGCATGCGCCAGCGGGTGATGATCGCCATGGCCACCATCACCGGGCCCGACCTGGTGATCGCCGATGAACCCACCACCGCGCTAGACGTGACGGTTCAGGCGCAGATCCTGGAAATCTTGCGCGCCCTGAAAAGCGAAAAGCACACCGCCATGGCCCTGATCAGCCATGACATGGGGGTGATCGCCGGCAATGCCGACCGGGTGGCGGTGATGCGCCATGGCGAAGTGGTGGAGGAAGGCGCAGTGGACCTTATCTTCTTTGCGCCCGCCCACGCGTATACGCGCATGCTGCTGGATGCCATGCCGCGCATCGACAAGGGCGAGCCCAACCACACCGCAACCGGAGCAAAGCTGCTGGCAGTGAAGGATTTGCAGGTCAGCTTCCCCGTGGCGCAGGGCCCGTTCAGAAAGCCCAAACAATTGCGCGCCGTGGATGGCGTCAACTTTGAATTGGCTGAGGGCGAAACCCTGGGCATCGTGGGGGAATCGGGCAGCGGCAAATCCACCATCGCCCGCGCCGTGCTGCAGCTTCTTCCGGCCAATGGCGGAAATGTCGTGTGGCTGGGGCGTGACCTGTCACAGGAAACCCAGGCGGAAATCCGCAAGGCCCGCAAGGATTTCCAGATCGTGTTCCAGGACCCGCTGGCCAGCCTGGACCCGCGCCAGCCGGTGGGTGTTTCCATTGCCGAACCGCTGAAGGCCCTGATGCCGGGGCTGGCGCGCGATGATATCCGCGCCCGGGTGCGGGCGATGATGGACAAGGTTGGGCTCGATCCCGCCTGGATCAACCGTTATCCGCATGAACTTTCCGGCGGCCAGAACCAGCGCGTCGGCATCGCCCGCGCCATGATTGTCGAACCCAGGATGGTGATCTGCGACGAGGCGGTGAGCGCGCTCGATGTCTCCATCCAGGCGCAGATCGTGGCGCTGATCAAGCATTTGCAGGCGCAGACCGGATTGTCGCTGATCTTCATCAGCCATGATCTGTCGGTGGTGCGCCAGCTGGCCCACCGGGTGATGGTGCTGTATCTGGGCCGGGTGGTGGAAATGGCGTCCAGCGCGGCGCTGTACCGCCAGCCGCGCCACCCTTACACCCGCGCCCTGCTGTCGGCGGTGCCCACGCCCGATCCGCGCGCCGAGCGGGCGAAGAAACGCGTGCTGCTGGCCGGCGATCCGCCCTCGCCGCTGGACCGCCGGGCGCAGCTCAGCTTTTTGAAATCACGCCTGGGCGAAGACAATCCCGACGCCGAGCAATACCGCCCGCAATTGCTTGAGGTAGAGCCCGGCCATTTCGTGGCGGAGTTTGACTGAGCCTATGGCTTGGCCTTGTTCACCAGGATCAGGTCGTTGCCGATTCTAAGCCGTGTGCGGTTGCCAGCCATGGGAACGATCTGGCCCTTGTAGCTGGCGGGAGGGTTTTTCAGGCGCAGCTTGGTGTTGTCGCCATTGTCCTGCTCCCACACTTCGCCATTGGCCAAAGTGATGGTGGCATAGCCGGCGCCATCAAACTCATAGGATTTCAGCGCCATCACGGGGCCGGGCTTGGGCGCGGGGGTGGGCGCGAAATTGCGCTCGAGCCAGCCGGCGTTGGGTGAAATATAGGTTTGTTGTTGTTGCGGCTGCGGGGACTGGAATATCGGGCCGGCGGGCGCCGCCATGCCGGGAATGCCTACGGGCACCAGTCTCTGCTGCGCGGCCGGGGCCGGCGGCAGGCCCAGATGGGCGCGCATCGGCTGGGCCGCGCCATACACGCAATCCAGCCAGGAGCGGTCTTCGGCAATGCCGCCGCAGCGCGAAATGCCATACAGCACATCTTCGCGCGGGCCTGCCATTGCGGGCGCCGTCAAAGCCACCAGGCCCAGCGCGCCAAGCAAAATATGTTTCATGTCCTAAGCTCCTCGAAATTACTTGCGGCGGACCTGGTAGGTAACGCCGTCATTTTGAACAAAAAAGTCGGCACGGCCGAACGTGCCTTCCACAACCGTGACGTTATAACCCGATGCCGGGCCCTTCCAATGGGCGTAATTCACGTCGCTGGCCTCCTGTTGCCATGTCGCGCCATTGCTGAGCGACACGGTAAAGCGGCCGGCGGTGTCAAAATTATAGGACGCCATCTGGGTTTTCGGGGTGATCCCGCTGAACAGCCGGTCCATGAAACCCGCACGCTGGGGGCCGGGGCCGGCCGCGGCGCGCGGCGCGCCGGGCGCCGGCGGCACCCGGGCGACCTGGCTGGCGGGCGCGGCTGCCAGGCCCCAGATGTCATGAAAGGGGCCAAAAGCAGCGCGGCCAGCACTATATAATGTGAACGCATCCGCCCCTCTTCCGTCCGGCCAAGCATGCCTAACCCGGGCCGCCAATGTCCACAATATGATGCCAGAAATTGGGCACCGGCTGGCCCGCCAGCAACAGGGGCGCCGCCGGTAAACTGGTAAATTCCAGATCGCTGAGGCCATCCTGCGGCATCAGCGCCTTAAGGCCCGGCCGCCGCTGCCAGAACAGCGCCTGTGTCGCCAACGCTTCTTTGGTGGGCACGCCGTTCGGGTCAATGCCCTGATGGGCATGCGGCAGGCTTTCAAATGTGCCGTCGCGCTTGTCCCAGGCAATGCCGGCCATATCGCAGCGCACGCCCAGTTCGGCATCTTCGAATCCCCAGCCCCAATAGCCATTGGGAAAACCATTGATGCGTTCAAAGGACGGCTTGTCGAACAGCACCACCGCCGCCAGGAAAGTGTGCCAATCCTCCCCATGCGTCAGGCCGTGCCAGATCAGCCGCGCGGGCCGCGGCGACCAGGAATAATCCGCCGCCAGCGGCAGGTAATCAATGTCATGGAAACAGACATAGTCGCTGGCGTTCCGCGCCAGCGCGTAGCCCACATTCTTCAGCTTGCCGCGATTGAAGATGCCTGTCCCCGCCTGCTCCACGATATGCAGCGACAGGTTCGGATCGCGCTGGAAATACTCCGCCATGTGGGGGACGAAACGGGCCAGATGCTCGGGCCGGCCCCGGTAGGGCACGATGATCGCCAGCTTCCTGTCCAACACGCGCACCGCCCCTTTCGCGCCGCAAATTTATCGGCGTTGGCGCTTTTGGCAAGCATGCTAAGCTTGCCGCCATGGCGCATGACGGGAAAAACTGGACAAGGCGGCTGGCGCTGGGCGGCGGCGCGGCAGCCGCAGCGGCCCTTGGCTATTTCGCGCTGCGCCCCGGCCAGGGCACGGGGCCGCGCATTACGCTCGATCCCACCACCTTCCACCGCGGCAACGCCGCCGAACCCGACACGCTGGACCCGTCGCAGATCCAGGGCACATGGGAAGACCAGATATTGGGCGATCTGCTGGTGGGGCTGACCACCGCCGACGCCAAAGACGAACCCATTCCCGGCATGGCGACAAGCTGGGAAACCACGCCCGACGGACTGGTGTGGACTTTCCACCTGCGCGAGGCGCTGTGGTCGGACGGAGAAAAAGTCACGGCGGAGGATTTTGTCTTTTCCTGGCGGCACACGCTCGATCCCAAGACTGCCGCGCCCTACGCCTATTTCCTGTATCCGATCAAGAATGCGCAAACGGTCAATGCCGGGAAGGCGCCACCTGACACCCTGGGGGCACGGGCAGTTGATCCTTTAACGCTTCAGGTCACGCTGGAACATCCCGTGCCCTACATGGTGCACATGCTGATGCACCACACTTTCTATCCCCAGCCCCGCCATGTGGTGACCGCCAAGGGCAAGGAATGGACCCGCCCCGGCAATTTTGTCGGCAACGGAGCCTTCGTCCTGAAGGAGTGGGTGCCCAACAGCCAGGTGGTGGTGGAGAAGAATCCGCGCTTCTACGATGCCGACAATGTGAAACTGCAGCGGGTGATCTTCTATCCCAGCACCGATTATTCCGCTGCGCTGCGCTCGCTGCGCGCCGGCGAGCTGGACGTGCAGGACCGCTATCCCGGCGGCCAGTTGGCCTGGATCAAGCAAAACATGCCCGAATTGCTGGCCCCGCTGCCGCAGATGACCGCGGAGTTCATTTCCATCAATTTCAAGCGCAAGCCTCTGGATGATGTGCGGGTGCGCGCCGCCATCTCCCTGACCGTCAACCGCGAAATGGATGTGCAGCGCATCCGCCGCGGCGGCGAGCAGGAGGCTTACAATATCGTGCCCCCTGGCACCGCCAATTATCCCGGTGGGGTTTTCCTGCCTTTCAAAGATACGCCTTATGAACAGAGACTGGCGCAGGCGCAGCGCCTGATGCAGGAAGCCGGTTTCGGCCCCGACAACCGCATCAAGCTTACCTATGCCATCCGCTCCACCGCGCCGGGCGTGTACCGGGCGGAAGCCGCGGCCTTCCAGCAGGCGCTGGCGCTGATCTATATCAACATCACCATCCTGCCTTTCGATGCAGCGATCTTCTACAACACTGTCCAGGAGCATGATTACGATCTGGCCCAGGTGGGCTGGGCCGCGGATTTCGACGACGCAGCCACCTTCCTGGAATTGTTCGTCACAGGCGGCGCGAACAATTACGGCGAATATGCCAGCAAGATCTTCGACGCGATGCTGGCTGCCTCGCGGCAGGACGTGGACGTGGACGTGCGGGGCAAAAGGCTGGCTGAGGCCGAAGCCATCTTGCTGAAGGACCATGTCTTCGTGCCCATCTTCTTCTGGACCAACACCAACATGGTGAGGCCCTATGTGAAGGGTTGGGAGGCCAACAAGATGGATACTCACCGCGACCGCTGGGTTTCGATTGATGCGGAAGAGCAGAAGGCCACCTTCGCGGGCGGGGCGAAATGAAGAAAATCCTGGCCTTGCTGGTGCTGATGGCGCTTCCGGCCCAAGGGCAGACAAATGCGCAGACATTGACCCGCGGCAATGGCGCCGAGCCGGAATCGCTTGATCCGCAATTTGCCGGCAGTAGTGCGGAACAGAATATCCTCAATGATCTGATGGTGGGGCTGACCACGCTGGATGCGAAGGCCTGCCCCATTCCCGGCATGGCGGAAAGCTGGACGGCTTCCCCTGACGGCCTGACCTGGACCTTCCATTTGCGCAAGGCGCTGTGGTCGGACGGCCAGCCCGTCACCGCCGATGATTTTGATTTCGCCTTTCGCCGGTTGCTCGATCCCAGGACCGCCTCGCGCTATGCCTATAACCTCTGGATCATCAAGGGCGCGAAGAACTACAGCCCCGCAAAGTACAAGGCGCTGGGCGTGGCCGTGCCAAAGCCCGACACGCTGATCCTTAACCTGGAACATCCCGCGCCTTATCTGCCCGAGCTTCTCACCCACCCTTCCGCGTCACCCCTGCCCCGCCGGGTGGTGGAGAAAAAAGGCGCCGCCTGGGCGCGGGCCGGCAGCCATGTCTCCAACGGCCCCTACATGCTGAAGGACTGGGCGCCGAACGACCACATCACGCTGGTGAAAAACCCCCGCTTTTATGACGCCGCCAATGTCAAAATTCCCGCCGTCACTTTCATTCCCATGGGCGACGCGGAAGCGGCGCTGCGCCGGTTTCGCGCCGGCGAGCTGGACACCCAGACGCCCGTGCCCGCCGCGCAGACCCAGTGGCTGCAGCAGAACATGCCCGGCGTGCTGCATGTCACCCCGTCGCTGGCGCTGATCTATGCCGCCTTCAACCTGTCGGTGCCCGAACTGAAAGACGTGCGGGTGCGCCGCGCCATCAACCTGGCCTATAACCGCGAGGCGGTGACGGACAAGGTGCTGAAGCGGGGCGAAGTACCCGCCTATTCCATCGTGCCGCCCGGCACCGCCAATTATGCGGGCGGCGTGACGCTCGACTTCCGCACCATGCCCTTTCCGGCCCGGATCGCGCAGGCGCAAAAGCTGATGCAGGCCGCCGGTTATGGCCCCGGCCACCGCCTGTCCCTCGAATTCGAAACCACCGTCAATCCCGACAACAAGAAGCTGGCGGCGATTTTCCAGGCCATGCTCAAGCCCATCCATATCGACCTGCAGATCCGCAGCACGGAATTGCAGGTGCATCTGCGCAACCTGCGCCAGCGCCAGTTCCAGATCGCCTCGGCCAGCTGGTATGCCGATTTCAACGACGCCAGCAATTTCCTCGATTTGCTGAGGAGCGGCAGCGGCAACAATTATGCCGGCTACAGCAATCCGCGTTTCGACGCGGCGATGGATGCCGCGGAAAGCCAGCCCGACAGGGCAAAGCGCGGTGCGGCGCTGGCGGCGGCGGAAAGAATCGCGCTGGCCGATTATCCCTGGCTGGTCATGCGCATTCCGTCACAAAGCGACGTGGTGGCCAGCCGGGTGGGCGGCTGGCAGGCCAATATGCGGGATTTTCAACCGACGCGCTGGCTTTGGCTGAAAAAATAGGGCAATTCTCCGGTCGTGAAGGCGACCCCGTAGCTCAGCCGGATAGAGCGGCGGTTTCCTAAACCGTAGGCCGGAAGTTCGAGTCTTCCCGGGGTCACCATCACACTTTCAGGCGGGGCGCACATGACACTGGCAGGACTGATTGGCGCGGCGGCAGGCACCTGCTCCACCCTCGCCTATTTGCCGCAGGTCTATCGCGCATGGCACCGGCGCTCCACCGCCGATATCTCGCTGGTCATGTTTGTGGTCATGGCGCTGGGCGCCAGCCTCTGGCTGGCATACGGGTTCATGCTGGACGACATGCCGATCATCGCCACCAACGTTGCGTCGCTGGTGCTGATGCTGGCGGTGGTCGTGGCTAAGATTCGTTTCGGCTGACAAAGCCGGCTCCCGCGGCCCCTCGCCCGAGCTCGGGGCGTTCGGCGCTCAAATCGATCTGAAAGATCGATTTGAGCGGCTACGCCGGTCGCGCCTCACTGGCTGAAACGCAAAAAAGCCCGCCACCCTTTCGGGCGGCGGGCTGAATCGGAAAAACAGGATTCAAGTGTCCGGACAATTTTCCGCCACCCTGCCGCCCTCCATCTCAAACTCATTTGTGATCGGCTTGAAATAGGCGGATTCGGGGAACTCGACCACCGCCAGCGAGGTGATATTATAATTCGTACAGTTGGCTTCACGGTCGCTCTGCAACAGGAATGTGCCATCCGCGCGGCGGGTGATGTGCAATTTGCAACGCTCCCTATCGTTAGGCGAATCCAGCTTCTCGGAAAATTCCCAGCCCCCATCCTTGCGATGCGCTATTCCGGAAATGAGGACTGCGCGGCTGCCCCACAAGGTCATGTTGAACTGCAGGTCACCATTGGGAAGGTTTTTTGCCGCCAATGCCTTGGCGCCTTTGTTCATGCAGTAAAGCCCGCCGGCATGCAGCGCCGGAGCCGCAGCGGCGTCACAGGACAAAAACAGGATGATGGCGGCTGCGGCGCCAAAGCCTTTCCCCCGGCGGACCGGCGCTAGCGCCTTTTTCCCGCCAGGGCCCACAAGGCGCTCTGAAAATCCTGCACGCGATCCGGTGTTTGCGCTTTCCATATCGACGGGCCCGTTCCGTTGCCGTTCAATGCCACATCACTGGCGGCGCCAGTATAATCACCGTCTTTTATCTTTTGCCACGCCGCCGGGAATTTATTTCGCCAGCCATCCCCCAGCTGGAAATTCACCGAGGCCAGGGCGGGCAAGAAATCACCATGCGCGATGCCCGCTTCCGCCGCATGGGCTTTCGCCGCCGTCATGGCCGATGCCGCATCCTGCTGGAAAAACGCGTCGATCCGCGCGTCATCGATCTGCTCGCCGACCTTCAGATTGTCGTCAGGCCCCACCTTGTGACCGATGCCAACGGTGGGATAGCCCAGGCTATCGAGATAGACGCCCTTGCGCCTCCTTCCGCCTTGGTGAGCATGTCCTGATAGGTGCGGGAAATATCGTCCATAAAGCCGGCCATGGAAGCTCCTG
Source organism: Alphaproteobacteria bacterium (assembly GCA_947475445.1). GTDB lineage: Bacteria > Pseudomonadota > Alphaproteobacteria > Micropepsales > Micropepsaceae > Rhizomicrobium. Next base: position 183,701 of record CANJLC010000002.1, on the reverse strand, counting down.
TGCTGAGTGGAATAAAAAGGCCCCCGCCGGCTTTCGCCGGCAGGAGCCAGTGTCGCGCTCGAACAGACCGGGAGGGGACCAGCCGGAGCGCAGACCTCGTGAAGTCTTCAGAAGGTTTTGGGGTCGAAGCCATGCACGGCGCACACCCGCGCCGCCATGCGGCGGAATTTTGCGGTGTGATGGCCGCGGTCGCCGATCATTTCCTGGCGCAAATGGCACATCTCATGGGCGAGCGTCGCCAGAAGCATGTTTGTAAACCCGTTGCGCGCGGCGCTGACCCGTATCACCGGCACGCCATTTTCCATCCCGAAATCGGCGAACATCTTGGGGCCCCGAGCACCAGGGCGTGCCCGAAGACTGCATGGGCAAGCTTTGCGTGGTGCAGGTGAAGGACGGCCCCACCCTGCTCAAGACGCTCAAGCGCGGCAGCCGCAAAAACTTCTTCCGGCTGGAAAGCTGGAACGCCCCGCCGCGCGAAGACGTCAAGCTCGCCTGGGCCGCGCGGGTCATCGATATCCGCCCGCGCTAGGCGTCCTTGCGAAATTTAATCTTCGCCCGGTTTGCGCGGCATTGGCGCACCTTGCGCTTCTTTCAGCATTTACAACGGTTTGTCGCTTTTATGCGATGTTGCCTGCGCTTACTCACTCGCCGCCTTTGGCGGATTTTTTCCCAGGGTTCCAAATGGTACGTCGGCCTTAAAGTATGAAATTTTGGTGTTTCCCGGTTCAACCGGGAAACCGCCAGCCGATTATTCGTTGTGTCCTGGTGAGGGAACGATCAATCCGGTGCGCGGCTCCTCATGCCCGGAAAAATCCCAGGAGATTCACAATGACCAACGTTTCGAAAATGACTTTCACCGCCGCCTTGCTTTGCGGCGCGGTTGCGCTGGCCACGCCTGCCTCGGCCCAGCTGGGCGGCGCTGTCGGCGGCGCAGTTGGCGGCGCCGGTGGCGTCACCTCGGGCATGGGCTCTGCCGCCGCCACGGGCGGATTGTCCGGCTCGGCCAGCTCGATGAGCAGCACGCCGTCCACCGCCAACACCGGCATCAACGGCTCGGTCTCCGGTTCGGCCACCACACCGTCCATGGCGCCGGTCACCGATGCGGCCAGCAACACTGCCACCAATGTCGAAAATTGCGCCAACAGCACGGTGGACGCCACCACCAGCAAGGCCGAAGCCGCCCAGGCTGACGCCGCCAGCGCGCTGAACAACACCGCCTCGGTCGAGGGCGGCGCCAGCGCCATGGGCAACAATGCCTCGGCCAGCGGCAGTGTCTCCTCCGCCGGCACCGTGAACGCCACCGCCGCCACGAATAACGCCACCACCATTGCCAAGAATACCTCCGGCATGGCGCAAGGCTCGGTCAATTCCGCCGAACAAGCCACCACCCAGGAACTGAATCGCCAGCAGAGCGTGGGCGCTTCGGCCAATGGCTCGGCCACGGCCGGCGCGGCGGTGCCGTAAGCAATTTCCAAGGCCGGGGCGTCAAAACCCCAAGCCAAGGACGGAAACGGCCGGTCGCCCTCGCGCCCGGCCGTTTTTTTGGACTTGAAATTTCGCCCCTCCTTACAAATTTCATAATTGCAGGGTTCCATCTCCCTGCGCGCTCCGCGCGTCTCAGTCTCAAGGAGGTAGGAGAAAACCATGTCCTTCAACCGCATATCCTGGACAGCGGCCCTGCTGTGTGGCGCCGTTGCATTTGCCGGCAATGCCATGGCCCAGTCCGGCGCAACGCCCCAGGCCAGGGTCACCCAGACCACCACAAGCCCCGCCGCCCCTCAGCCCCGGTTCGACATCTGGGCGGACGGCACGGTGCGCCCCCACCCGGCCGACGCTGCGCCATTCGACATCTGGGCGGACGGCACGGTGCGGACCCGCGCTCCCGATTAGGCGCGGCAGCCCGCGGCAAGAACGGCCGGATGCCGCTGGCAACCGGCTGTTTATTTATGCCTTCCCGGCGTAAAAGACTCGTCTTCGGGAGGACAAAAACAAATGCCCATCTATCGCGCGCCGGTCGAGGATTTCCGCTTCATCATCCATGAGATGCTGGAGGTGGAAAAGCACCGCGACCTGCCCCAGTTTGAAGACCTCTCCCCCGACCTGATCGACGACATCCTCTCCGGCGCGGCCAAGATCTGCGAAGAGGTGCTGCAGCCCATCAACCAGTCGGGCGACGAGGAAGGCTGCCATTTCGAAAATGGCACGGTGCGCACGCCCAAGGGATTCAAGGAATCCTATCGGGCTTATGTCGAAGGCGGCTGGGGCGGGCTTGGCGCACCGGCAGAATATGGCGGCGCGGGCATGCCCGAACTACTCACCATGGCCTTGAGCGAAATGGGCATGGCGGCGAACCAGAGCCTCGCCATGTATCCCATGCTGACGGCGGGCGCCTACACGGCGCTGTTCGCCATCGGCCCCGACTGGATGAAAAAGACTATCGGCCCCAAAATGGTGTCGGGCGAATGGGCCGGCACCATGTGCCTGACCGAGCCGGGCTGCGGCACGGATTTGCGCCTGATGAAGACCAAGGCCGTGGAACAGCCGGACGGCACCTACAAGATGACCGGCACCAAGATTTTCATTTCGGGCGGCGACCAGGACCTGACCGGCAACATCATCCATATGGTGATCGCCAAGATCCCGGACGAAAACGGCCAGATCCACGACGATCTTTCCACCGTGAATTTCTTCATGGTGCCCAAGGTGCTGGTGGATGAAGACGGCAAGATGGGCGCGCGCAACGCGGTGAACACCGGCGGCATCGAGCACAAGATGGGCATCAAGGGCCAGGCCACCTGCGTGCTGAATTTCGACGGCGCCAAGGCGTGGCGGCTTGGGCCCAAACCCGTTCCGCCCAAGCCGGGCGAAAAACGCTCCACCAGCGCCGGCATGGCGGGCATGTTCATCATCATGAATGCGGCGCGGCTGGGCGTGGGCGTGCAATCCATCGGCCTGGGCGATGTCGCCTACCAGAATGCCTATGCCTATGCCCATGAACGCCGCGTCGGCCGCGCCCTCACCGGCGCCAAGGAGCCGGACAAGTCCGCCGATCTGGAAATCGTCCATCCCGACGTCAAGCGCATGCTGCTGCAGGCGCGCTCCTTCGTGGAAGGCGCCCGCGCCCTGGCCTGCTGGACCACGCTCAACATGGCGATTGCCCATTCGGTGCGCCCGGACGCCGAAGCCGCCGGCTATCTCGCCGATTTGATGACGCCGGTGATCAAGGCCTTCTGCACCGACATGGGCTTCGAGGCCACCAACCTTGCCATGCAGGTCTATGGCGGCCATGGCTATATCCGCGACAATGGCGTGGAGCAGTTTGTCCGCGACGCCCGCATCAACCAGACCTATGAAGGCGCCAATGGCGTGCAGGCGATGGACCTTGTAGGCCGCAAGCTGGGCCGCAAGGGCGGCGCAGCGCCCATGGCCCTGTTCAACACCCTGACCACATGGATTGCGGAAAACGAAAAAGACACGGCGATGGCGCCCTATGTCAAAGGCGTCAAGCGCGGCACCGAAGCGTTGCAAGGGGCGACGATGTGGCTGGCCGCCAACGCCATCCAGAACCCCAATGACGCCGGCGCAGGCGCGGTGGATTATTTGCGCCTGATGGGCAATACGGTCTTCGCCCTGATGTGGGGCAAGATGGCCAAGGCCAGCCTCGGCAAGGATGACCCCTTGCACAAGGACAAGCTGATGTGCGCCCGCTACTGGATGGAACGCATGGTGCCCGAATGCCCCATGCTGCTGGAACGCATCCAGTCCGGCAGCGCCGTGGTAATGGCGCTGGAGTAATTGTCCACTCCAAGCCCCTGGGCGCATCCCCCCAAGCCACCGCGCAAGCCCTCGCGCCTCGGCCACTTTCTGTGGCTGGCGGCGCTGATCGGTATCGGCGTTCTGATCTGGGCGCTGGTGGACTTTTTTCCCGGCCGCGCCACCACGCCCAGCGACACCGCCTCCATCGTGCAACTCGTTGCCATCCTGGCGGTGATGTCCAGCGGCTTGCTGTTCGTCAAGGATTGGGACCTGAAGAAAAAGGCCAAGCAGATTCTCGGCTGGGCGGGCATCGCGGGCATCCTGATGCTGGGCTTTTCCTTCCAGGAGCCCCTCCTGTCACTCTTCAACCGCCTGCGCTCGGAAATCATTCCCGGCACCGCCATCCAGACCGGCCCGCGCGAAATGACGGTCTCGGAAAGCGACGGCGGCAATTATTTCCTGTTCGGCACGGTCAATGGCGCGCGCGTGTTGTTCATGGTGGACACCGGCGCCAGCGACATCGTCCTGGCGCCCGCCGATGCGCGCCGCGCCGGCATCGACACCGGCGCCCTCACCTATATCCAGGCCTACCAGACCGCCAACGGCACGGGCGGCGGCGCCCGGGTCAAGGTGCAAGAGCTCACCGCCGGCAAGATCGCTTTTTCCAATGTGACGGTTTCGGTCAACCAGGCCGAGATGAACGGCTCGCTGCTGGGCATGACCTTCCTGCGCCGCCTCAAATCCTTTGAATTCCGCGACCGCAAGCTTACGCTGCGCTGGTAGGAAGACGCCATGCAGCACGGCGCCGCCGCCATGTCGCTTAAGCATGATGAAGGGTTGTAGCCCGCGGCCCTGTTCCAACCCTGCCCAATCACGCTAATGTGGCTGCCGGTACGGGGGACGAAGCCATGAAAACCATGTTTTATGCCGCCTGCCTGCTGCTGGCGGCCACCCCGGCCCTCGCCACCGATTTCATCAGCATGGACATCAACCTGAACGATCTGAGCGATCCGGTTGCCACCATGATGGACCCCGGCACCATCAAGCCGGGCCCGGACGGCCACCGCCTCGCCACTTTCCTCGCCATCCGCGAAGAAAATGTCTACCGCGAGCGATTCATGGAATTGGACTGCAGCGGCGCGCGCTGGCGCCAGCTCTCCAGCATCTGGCATGACGAATCCGGCAAGACCACGCCCGGCACGCCGGATGACAGCTGGGCGGCGATCAAGACGGGATCGGTGGGCGCGTGGGAAAAGGAAATCGTCTGCAGCTGGCCCAACACGTTGCAAGGCGCAGACATCATCCAGGCCGGCACTGTCCAGGACCTGGTCGAGCGGGCTTCCTTCGTGCTGGGCGAGATGGCGGACAGGAAGATCAAGGAAGGCCAGAAAAAATAATGCGCAAATTATTCCTCCTTCCGCTTCTGGCAATGCTGTGCAGCCCCGCCCTGGCGACGGATTTCTATATCGTCGATCTGGACATGGACGGCCCGGCGGCCACCGTCACCCTGATGGACCCGGCGTCGGTAAAGCCCGGCGATGCCGGCCACAAGCTGGTCACCTTTGCGCGGGTCTATGAATACCAGGCCTGGCTGGAGCGGCGGGTGGAACTGGATTGCAGCGCGCCGCGCTGGCGCGAACTCACCCGCATCACCCATGACGGCGGCGGCGCCAGCACGCCCAGCGCGGTGGGCGACTGGGTTGACCTCGACCCCGGCACGGTGGGCGGCGCCATGCGCGACACCGCCTGCGCCTTCCCGCAAACCCTGCCCAGCGCCGACAGCCTCTTCAAGGCCGACAATCTCGACGACGCCATCCGCCGCGCCTCGGCCACGCTGGCGGTGATGGCGGAAGAGCAGGAAGACGAAGAAGACAAAGCCGCAGAAGCCCCGGGGAAATAGCGCAGTTTGCGCTGGCCCAATCCCATGCCTTGATCTTGCCGTTTTCCGCAGGCCCTACTTGGCTGAGCGCAGCCCTGGAGCCTCACCCATGACCAGACTGTCCCGCCGCGAAATCCTGGCCGCCGCAGGCACACTGCCCTTTCTGTCCGCTTCGGCCCTGGCGCAGGCCCCATCCGCCCTGCACAAGCGCGCCATCCCGGTCAGCGGCGAAATGTTGCCCGTGATCGGCATCGGCACCGCCGTGATCTTCGAATTCACCGACGACCCCGTCCAATATGCCGAGCGCAAGGCCGTGCTGCGCACCCTGGTGGCGGGCGGCGGCTCCCTGGTGGACACCGCCCCGGCCTACGGCAATGCCGAAGGGCATATCGGCCGCCTCACCGCCGAACTGGGCATTCGCGACAAGCTGTTCTTGGCCACCAAATATGGCGGGCGCGGCGGCTTCGACCGCGCCGCCGCCCAGGCCTCGCTGAAAAATTCCCAGGCCCGCCTCACCACCCGGAAAATAGACCTGATGCAGGCCTGGAACGTGGCCGATCCCAATTTCGACCTGGGGCTCTTGCGCGAATGGAAAGCGGCGGGCGTGATCCGCTATACCGGCATCACCTCCAGCATGGATGCGGCCTATGATGCGCTGGCCCCGGTGCTCAGGCGCGAAAAGCCGGACTTCTTCCAGATCAATTATTCCATCGGCGACCGCGAGGCCGAGGAAACCCTGCTGCCGCTGGCGAAGGACAGCGGTGCCGCGGTGCTGACCAATCTGCCCTTCGGCCGCAAATCGGTGTTTCAGAAAGTGGCGGGCAAGCCCCTGCCCGAATGGGCCGGAGAGATTGACTGCACCAGCTGGGCGCAGATTTTCCTCAAATTCATCCTCTCCCATCCCGCCGTCACAGCCGTGATCCCCGGCACCGACAAGCCCGACTATATGCTGGACAATCTGGCCGCCGGCCGTGGCCGGATGCCCGACGCCGCCTTGCGCAAGCGCATGGCTGATCACTGGGCGTCGCTGTAACGGCTTAAGGCGCCAGGCGGTCGGCGGCGGCAGGCACATGCGCCCGCACCAGGGTTTTGAATTCCGCTTGCTGCGCCGCGCTGAGTTCGCGCCGGGGAATGCGGAAAACCAGCTTCTTGAATTTCACCACGAAGGCGGCACGGGTTTCCAGCGCCCATTCGATGCGCGACCAGTCGGACGCCAGCTCCATGTCCTCGGCGATGAATTTGAGCCCTTGCGTGGACGCGGAAAACCGCCCGGTGCGCGAAAATTTCCCGCTCACCCAGTAATAGACCACCATCAGGAACGGCAGTCCCAGCGTCAGGATCAGGCAGCCAAAAAACAGCTCGGCATAGAAAGTCCGGCGGTAGAAAATATCAAAGCCGATATATTTGAGCGACGCGCCCATCCCCAGCGGCACCGCCACCACCCCCACGAACAGGGCACAGGTAAAAATCGCCAGGCTCTGCCCCACGCGCGGCCGCACCGTCCAGGCCTGGAGCGCAAAATAGTCGAGCAGCGTAAAGCAGACGGGCAGGTCAAGCGGCATGCCGGTTTTTAGCCTGTTTGCGCCAGCTTGGCCAATTGCGCCAGCAGCGCCTTGGCCCCTTCCAGCCTATGGTCCGGCGTGGGCCAGTCGCGCGACACAACGATTTTCTGGTCGGGCCGCACCTTCATGGTGCCGGCATGCTTGCCGATGAACTGGATCAGCGCCAGGGGGTTGGCGAAAGCGTTGTTGCGGAAGGCCACGATGCCGCCCTTGGGTCCGGCGTCGATCTTCTCCACGCCCGCCGCCAGCGCCAGCTGCTTGATCGCCACGACTTCCAGCAGATGGCGCACCTCGTCCGGCAAGGAGCCGAAGCGGTCAATCAGCTCGGCGGCGAAAGCATCAATGTCGCCGCGCGTTTCCAGCCCCGACAGGCGGCGATAGAGCGACATGCGCACATTCAGGTCGGCGACATAATCTTCGGGGATCAGCACCGAGGCGCCCAGGTTTATGGTGGGCGACCATTGCTCCGCCGCGTCCGATCCGTCGCCGCCCAGGCGCAGCGACGAGACCGCTTCCTCCAGCATTTCCTGGTACAGCTCGATGCCAACCTCGCGCACATGGCCCGACTGTTCCTCGCCCAGCAGATTGCCGGCGCCGCGGATATCCATGTCATGGCTGGCGATGGAAAAGCCTGCCCCCAGTTGATCGAGCGACTGCAACACCTCAAGCCGCCGCGTCGCGGTGTCGGTCAACTTCTTGTCCGGCGGGGTGGTGAGATAGGCATAGGCCCGCGATTTCGACCGCCCGATGCGCCCCCGGATCTGGTAAAGCTGCGACAGGCCGAACATGTCGGCGCGCTGCACGATCATGGTGTTGGCGGTGGGGATGTCGAGGCCCGATTCCACGATGTTGGTGGAGATCAGCACGTCGATCTTGCGCTCATAGAACAGCGTCATCACGTCTTCCAGCATGGCGGGCGTCATCTGGCCATGCGCCACCGCCGTCTTCACTTCCGGCACATTCTCTTTCAGGAACGCTTCCGCCTCGCGCAGATCGGCGATGCGGGGCGCCACGAAGAAACTTTGCCCGCCGCGATAATGTTCCCGCAGCAGCGCCTCGCGCACCACCAGCGGATCAAACGGCGTCACGAAGGTGCGCACCGCCAGCCGGTCAATCGGCGGGGTGGTGATCAGCGACAGGTCGCGCACGCCCGACAGCGCCAGTTGCAGCGTGCGCGGAATGGGCGTGGCCGTCAGGGTCAGAACATGCACGTCGGTCTTCAGGCTTTTCAGCCTTTCCTTGTGGGTGACGCCGAAATGCTGCTCCTCGTCCACCACCACCAGGCCCAGCCGCTTGAAGGAAATGCCTTCCGACAGCAGCGCATGGGTACCGACCACGATATCCACGCTGCCATCGGCCAGACCTTCCTTGGTCTCGCGCGCCTCTTTCGCATCCACAAAGCGCGACAGCTGCCGCACCGTCAGCGAGAATCCATTGAAGCGCTCGGCAAAGGCGCGGTAATGCTGGCGCGCCAGCAGCGTGGTGGGCACCACCACCGCCACCTGCTGCCCTGCCATGGCCGCCACGAAAGCGGTGCGCAGCGCCACTTCCGTCTTGCCGAAGCCGACATCGCCGCACACCAGCCGGTCCATCGGACGGCCCTTGCCCAGGTCACTGATTGCGTCAGCAATGGCTTTTTCCTGGTCTTCCGTCTCCTGGTAAGGGAAGCGGGCGCAGAATTCGTCGTATAGGCCCGAAGGTGGCTCCACCGGCGGCATGGATTTGAGTTCGCGCGCCGCGGCAATGGCGATCAGCCCGGCGGCGATTTCGCGCACCCGCTGCTTCATCTCGGCCTTGCGCTTTTGCCAGCCCGCACCGCCCAGCCGATCAAGCTGCGCGCCCTCGTCCGAGCCATAGCGCGTCAGAAGTTCGATATTTTCCACCGGCAAGAACAATTTGCCGCCGTCATATTGCAGCTCAAGACAATCATGTGGCGCGCCCAGCGCCTCGATGGCTTTCAGGCCCAGGTAGCGCCCCACGCCATGCTCGATATGGGTGACAAGATCGCCCGGCGCCAGCGATGACGCCTCGGACAGGAAATTCTGAGCCCGCCGCGCCCGCGCCTGGGCCCGCACCATGCGGTCGCCCAGCACATCCTGTTCGCTGAGGATGGCAAAGGCCGGCGCTTCGAAACCGCGCTCCAGCCCAAAGCATGTCAGCGCCACGGCGCTGCCATGCAGCTTCAAGGCTTCGGGCCAATCCTTCACCCGCTTGATGGCGGTCAGCCCGTGATCCGACAACACGCCGCCCATGCGTTCCGCCGAGCCATCGGTCCAGCTGGCCACCGCAACGCGGTTGCCTGCACCCTGCAGCGCCTTCAAATGATCCGCCGCCAGCTGGAACACATTGACATTGCCCGCCAGCCGTTCCGGCGCGAAGTCGCGCCCCGCGCGCCCGCCGGCATCCACGCTGCTCATGGATTCCGGCGCCTGGAAGGGCGACAGCGCCCGCACCAGATGCCTGCCCAATGCCGCTTTCCATTCCGCATCGTTCAAATAGAGCGAGCCTGGCGGCAGCGGCTTGTAGGGCGCGGCCTTGATCGAATGCTTGTCGGCTTTCTGGTGGCGGAACTGCTCGCGCGTGTCATAGCAGTCCGCAATCACCGCCAGCCGCGCCGTCACGGTTTCTTCCGCCGCCGCACCCAGCATCACCAGGGCGCGCGGCAGGTAATCGAACAGCGTGTCCAGCTTTTCATAGAAAAGCGGCAGCCAGTGCTCCATGCCCTGCGCCTTGCGGCCCGCACTGACGCTTTCATACAGGGGATCATCGCCCGACGGCCCGAAGGCCGCGACATAGCCGCTGCGAAAACGGCTGATGGCCTCGGGGCTGAGCGGGGCTTCGCTGGCCGGCAGCAGCGCAATGGTGGGGACGCTGCCGCCCGACAATTGCGTCACGCCGTCAAAGCGGCGGATGGCGTCCAGCGTTTCGCCAAAAAAATCCAGCCGCAGCGGTTCGTCGCTTCCCGGCGGCCACAGATCGACAATGCCGCCGCGCAGGGCGAAATCGCCCGGATCGCGCACGGTCCCCGCCCGCGCATAGCCGTTGGACGACAGGAACCGCACCAGCGCGTCGCGGTCGACATCATCGCCCACCTTGGCCTGGAAGGAATTTTCCGCCAGCACGGATTTGGGCGGCACACGCTGCAGCACCGCATTGACCGAAGTGACGATCACGCAGGCGCCCACGCCGCGGGCCAGGGCCGCCAAGGTCGCCAGCCTTGTGCTTTCCACATCGGGCTTTGGCGAGACGCGGTCGTAAGGCAAGCAGTCCCAGGCGGGAAAGGACAGCAGGCGCACATCCGGCGCAAAAAACGCCATGGCCGCCAGCGCGCTTTGCGCCTCGCCCTCGCCTTCGGTGACGAACAGCACCGCGCCGCCCCGCCGCCGCGCCGCTTCCACGGCCAGGTAAGCGTCATAACCGGCGGGTGCGCCGGTCACGGTCAGCCGCGCATCATGCCTGGCGATATAGTCTAGGCGTTCCACTTGGTCCCTTTGCGCCCCAGCACCGCTTTCAGGTCCGCGAACACCTTGTTGTCATGGGCGGCAGGCACGCTTTGCGCCCCCCGCAGCCAGGCAAAGCATTCCTGGTCGGGCGCGGCCAGCAGCGCCTCGAACTGGTCCAGCCCCGCCTCGTCCAGCGTGGCCAGGTTTTCCTGCGCATAGGCGCCGAAGATCAGATCGACCTCCTTGAAGCCGCGCCGCTGCGCCCGAAACAAAAGCCTTTTGCGGCGGTTCTCCGAAGAGCCACCCTTTTCGCTGTCATCCATGATGGGGATATAGCCGTGGAACAGGTTGAGAACAACGGCCCCAAATGATTATCTTCCCCGGGCATGCGGCCCGCCATTTTGTTTCCCCTTTTCGCTGAAATTCGCACTCTTTCGGGGGTGGGCCCCAAGCTGGAAAAGCTGATCGCCAAGGTGGCGGGACCCAGGCTGGTGGATTTGATCTTCGACCTGCCGGTGGGGGTGGTGGACCGTTCCTATCGCCCCAGGATTGCGGAGGCCGCGCCGGGCCGCATCGCCACGCTGGAAGTTGGCGTGCTGGAGCATTTCCCGCCCAGGGTCAAAAGCCAGCCTTACAAGGTGCGCGTCTCGGACGACAGCGCCATGATGGATCTGGTGTTCTTCCGCGCCGACGCCAAATATTTGAACGACGTCTTGCCCACCGGCTCGCGCCGCTTCATTTCCGGCCGCATCGAAAGCTTCAAGGACCGGCTGCAAATGGCGCATCCCGATTACGTGGTGCAGGACGCTGGCCAGATGCCGCTGCACGAGCCGATCTATGCCTTGACCGAAGGGCTGGCCGCCAGGTCGCTGGCCAAGGCCATTCGCGGCGCACTGGACAAGGTGCCGGACATGCCCGAATGGCAGGACGAAGCCTTTGTCCGCCGCGAGGCTTTCGCGCCCTTCCATGAAGCATTGCTCTCATCGCATGCGCCGCGCCATGACGCCGACCTGGCGCCCGAAGGCGCCTATCGCCGGCGCCTGGCCTATGACGAACTTCTGGCAAACCAGCTGGCGCTGCTGCTGATCCGCCGGCAATTGCGCGGGCCTGCCGGCCGCGCCGTCACGGGCGATGGTCAATTGCGCGCTCGCGCCATAAGCGCCCTGCCCTTCGCCCTGACTGACGGCCAGCTGGGCGCGCTGGCGGAAATCGAAGCCGACATGGCGTCGCCCACGCGCATGCTGCGCCTGCTGCAGGGCGATGTGGGATCGGGCAAAACCATTGTCGCGCTGCTGGCGCTGCTCACCGCCGTGGAAGCGGGACTGCAGGGCGCGCTGATGGCGCCCACGGAATTGCTGGTGCGCCAGCATTGCGCTTCGCTTGAACCCTATGCGAAAGCGGCTGGCATCCGCCTCGCCGCGCTGACGGGACGCGAAAAAGGCGTGGGCCGCGAAGCCACGCTCAAGGCCCTGGCGGCGGGCGAAATCGACATTCTGATCGGCACCCATGCCCTGTTCGAGGACGATGTCACCTTCCGCGATCTGGGCCTGGCCGTGATCGACGAACAGCACCGTTTCGGCGTGCACCAGCGCATGCGCCTGCAAAGCAAGTCCAAAGCCCCCGATGTGCTGGTGATGACCGCCACCCCCATTCCCCGCACCCTGGCGCTGACCGCCTTTGGCGACATGGATGTGTCGCGCATCATGGGCCGCCCGCCGGGCCGCAAGCCGGTGGCGACGCGGGTGATGAACGCCAACAGGCTCGATGACCTCATCGCCCACCTCAAGCGTGCCTTGTCCGAAGGCCAGCGCGCCTATTGGGTCTGCCCGCTGGTGGAAGAATCCGAAGTGATCGACCTGGCCGCCGCCAGCGAACGCGCCGTGATGCTGGGCAAGGCGCTTGGCGGCAAGGCCGGACTGGTGCATGGCCAGATGAAAGCCGCCGAGCGCGACGCCGCCATGGCCGCCTTCAAGTCGGGCGAAACCAGCCTTTTGGTCGCCACCACGGTGATCGAGGTGGGCGTGGACGTTCCCGAGGCCACCATCATGGTGGTGGAGCATGCCGAGCGTTTCGGACTGGCCCAGCTGCACCAGCTGCGCGGACGGGTGGGACGCGGCAGTGGAAAATCCTCCTGCATGCTGGTCTATCATGGCGGCCTCACCCTTGCCGCCAAGGCCCGGCTGGCCACCATGCGCGACAGCGATGACGGTTTTTTGATCGCCGAAATGGACCTGAAGCTGCGCGGCCCCGGCGAAGTGCTGGGCAAGCGCCAAAGCGGCATGGAGGAATTTCGCCTCGCCGATCTTGCCGTGCATGGCGACTTGCTGCTGACCGCCCATGACGACGCCAAACTGGTGCTGGCCCGCGACCCGGAGCTAAAAAGCGACCGCGGCGACGCCCTGCGGGTTTTGCTCTATCTTTTCGGCCGCGACGAAGCAGTGCGCTATCTGAGGACTGGATAATTCCCATTCGTCATGGCCCGGTTCATCCGGGCCATCCATAACCCCGCCCGACACGGACACGACCATCATGAATCCTCATTCCAAACTCGGCCTCGGCACCGTTCAATTCGGGCAGGCCTATGGCGTGTCCAACACCACAGGCCAGGTGCCGAAAGAGGAAGCCGCGCGCATCCTGGCCCGCGCGGCGGCGGGCGGCGTCACCCTGCTGGACACCGCCGCCAATTATGGCGACGCCGAAGCCGTGCTGGCGGAGTTGAACACCGCCCCGTTCCGCATCGTCACCAAGACCATCTCGGTCAAGAACGGCGTCGAGGCCGTGATCGCCCGCGCCCGCCAGTCCGCCCAAACCCTCAAACCCGACACGCTGCTGGTGCACGCCGCCGCAGACTTGGAAGACGCAAAACTCTGGCCCGCCCTGCAAGCCCTCAAAACCGAAGGCCTGTTCCGCAAGATCGGCATCTCCACCTATTACAACGACAATCCCGCCGCCCTGGCCGCCCGCTTCAAGCCGGATGTGATGCAATTGCCCTTCTCCATCCTCGACCAGCGGTTGCTGGCCGATGGCAGCCTGAAGCGCCTCAGCGAACTGGGCGTTGAAGTGCATGCCCGCTCGCTGTTCCTGCAGGGGCTGCTGTTCATGGAGGAGCCGCCCGAAAAGCTGGCCTGGGCCACGCGCGAATTGCGCAGCGTCAAATCCCACATCATCAAGACCGGCATCCCCCTGCTCTCCGCCGCGCTGCATTTCGTGCTGCAGCGGCCGGAAATCGCCATCGGGCTGGTGGGCGTGACAAGCGTGAAGGAACTGGACGCGATATTGGCCGCGCCAGTCCCGCCGGGGCTGAACTGGTCAGGCTGCGCGATCCGTGACGAAAAGATTCTTACGCCGTCGCTCTGGTGAGCGCGTCGACCACCCGGTTCACGTCCTCTTCCGTCATGGACGGGAACATGGGCAGGGTCAGGATCTGCTTCGAGACCCGCTCCGCCACCGGGCACAGGCCCGCCTGGTAGCCGCGCTGCTGGTAATAGGAATGCATGTAGACCGGCGCGTAATGGACATTGGCGCCGATGCCTTCCGCCCGCAGCGCCGCAAATACCTTGTCCCGATCGATGCTGGGCGCCAGCCGCACCACATAGAGATGATAGGCATTCTCGCGGTTCGGATGATTATAAAGCGGCGCAATCTGCGGCAAGCGCGCAAAGGCGCGGTCATAGAAGCGGGCAATCTTCTGGCGCGCCGCCACCCAGCCCGGCAGGCGGGACAGCTGCGCCAAGCCCAGGGCGCATTGCACATCCGGCAGGCGGTAATTGTAGCCCAGCTCCGCCATGTCATAGGCGTGCTGGCCCGCCGCTTCGCGCGAACGATGGTCGGAGTTGATGCCGTGATTGCGGAAACGGCGCATGTGCGCGGCCATTTCAGAATCGTCGGTGGTGCACATGCCGCCTTCGCAGGTGGTCATGTGCTTGACCGGATGGAAGGAGAAACAGGAAATATCCGCCAGCGTGCCGGTCTTGCGGCCATCAAAGGTGGCGCCGGGCGCATGGCAGGCATCGGCGATCAGCCGGATGCCCCGGCTTCTGGCGATCTGGCGCAGCGCGTCGTAATCGGCGGGCTGCCCGGCATAGTCCACCGCCACGATGGCGCGGGTGCGGGGCGAGATGCGGCGCTTGACCGAAGCCACATCGACCAGCAGCGTTTCTTCCTCGACATCGGCAAAGACGGGACTTGCGCCTTCGTAAATGGCGGCGTTGGCGGAAGCCGCAAACGTCATGGCCGGGACAATCACTTCATCGCCGGTGCGCACGCCGATGGCGCGCATGGCGGCATGCAGGGCGGCAGTGCCCGAGTTGACAGCCACGGCTTCCTTGGCGCCACAGGATTTGGCGAAAGCCTGCTCGAACTCGGCGACGCGCGGGCCGGTGGTCAGCCAGCCGGAAACCAGCGTCTCGACCACCGCCTTGATATCGGCGTCACCGATTTCCTGGCGGCCATAGGGAAGAAAAGGCGGAGAGATGACTCCGTCGCGGTCAGGCATAGGCCATGGCCAGCAGGGTCTGAAGGCCGCGCACGTCCAGCTTTTCCGGGTTGGTGTCGCTGGAATAGGAGAAGCCTTCCGCCACCGGCTTTGCGCCGCGATGCAGATAAGCCTCGCGGGCGGCATGGGCGAAACTCGCCAGGATCACGTAACGGTACTCCAGCTCGACGGTGCAATGCGCGTCGTCGGCAGGGATCATGGTCTCATGCAGCTTTTCGCCGGGACGGATGCCGATGACATGCTGCTTCAGGGTCGGGCTGATCAGCGTCGCCACGTCCGGGATGGTGGTGGACGGGATCTTGGGCACATAGATTTCGCCGCCGCGCATCATTTCCATGCTCGACAGCACGAAATTGACGCCCTGGGTCAGGGTGATCCAGAAACGGGTCATGCGCTCGTCGGTGATGGGCAGGCTTTCGGCGCCGTCCGCGATCAGTTTCTTGAAGAAAGGCACGACCGAGCCTCTGCTGCCGAACACATTGCCATAGCGCACCACCGAGAAGCGGGTGCCCTCGGCGCCGGCCAGATTGTTGCCCGCCACGAAAATCTTGTCCGAAGCCAGCTTGGAGGCGCCATACAGGTTGACCGGGTTGGCGACCTTGTCGGTGGACAGCGCGACCACGCGCTTGACGCCGCAGCGAATGGCGGCGGTGACGACATTTTCCGCGCCATTGATGTTGGTGCGAATGCATTCAAACGGATTGTATTCGGCAGTGGTGACCTGCTTCATGGCGGCGGCATGGACGACAAAATCCACTTCGCGCAGCGCCAGCTCCAGCCGGTCGCGGTCGCGCACATCGCCGATGAAATAACGCAGGCAGGGATATTTTTCCTTGGGGAATTCCTGCTCCATCTCGAACTGCTTCAGTTCGTCGCGCGAAAAGATGATCAGGCGGCGCGGCTTGTAATGGTTCAGGACCGTTTTGATAAAGTGCTTGCCGAAGGACCCGGTACCGCCGGTGACCAGGATCGACTTGTCATTCAGGTCCATCCAGGGCTGGGAAAAGTCGCGCAGCAAGGATGCGGGCGTCAGCGCGCCGCGATCAAACTTCTCGGGGGATTCGGCAATGGCCAATGCAGCAGGGGTCATAATTTGTTAATCCTGTTATTCTGGCCTCAGTTTGGAACCTAGTGGTGAAAAAAGGGTGCATTTTAGTCCCCCGGCCAGCGTTTTAGGCCCTTGAATTGGGGGGCCGTCCGGGCCAAAAAGGCCGGCTTACGAAGGGTTTTTGTATTT
The DNA here is from genome assembly GCA_947475445.1 of Alphaproteobacteria bacterium. Lineage (GTDB taxonomy): Bacteria > Pseudomonadota > Alphaproteobacteria > Micropepsales > Micropepsaceae > Rhizomicrobium. The sequence continues at coordinate 167,329 of CANJLC010000002.1, read as the reverse complement.
CATGCGCATCGCGATGATCGGAGCCGGTTACGTCGGACTTGTGTCGGGTGCCTGCCTGTCTGAGTTTGGCCATGACGTAACTTGCGTCGACAAGGACGCCGCCAAGATCGAGGCCCTGCGCGCCGGCACCATGCCCATCTTCGAGCCGGGGCTGGACGAAGTCGTGGCCGCCAATGCGAAGGCTGGCCGCCTGACCTTCAGCGCCGGCCTGGCCCAGGCCGTGGCGGGCGCCCATGCCGTCTTCATCGCGGTGGGCACCCCCAGCCGCCGCGGCGACGGCCATGCCGACCTGACATATGTCTTCGCCGCGGCCGAGGAGATTGCGCTCGCCCTCACCGGCCCCGCCGTGGTGGTGACCAAGTCCACCGTGCCGGTGGGCACCAGCCGCAAGGTGGAAGACATCATCCGCAAGGCGCGGCCCAGCGCCGATTTCGACATGGCCTCCAACCCCGAATTCCTGCGCGAAGGCTCGGCCATCGGCGATTTCCGCCGCCCCGACCGCGTGGTGGTGGGCTGCGACAGCGAGCGGGCCCGCGAAGTGATGCGCGAAGTCTATCGCCCGCTTTACCTGGGCGAGACCCCGATCCTTTTCACCAGCCGCGAAAGCAGCGAGCTGATCAAATATGCCGCCAACGCCTTCCTCGCCACCAAGATCACTTTCATCAACGAAATGGCCAGCCTGTGCGAGAAGGTCGGCGCGGACGTGCAGGACGTGGCGCGCGGCATCGGGCTGGATGGACGCATCGGTTCCAAATTCCTCCATGCCGGTCCCGGCTTTGGCGGCTCCTGCTTCCCCAAGGACACCCTCGCCCTGGTAAAAACCGCGCGCGATGCCGGCAGCCCCGTGCAGATTGTCGAAGCCGTGGTGGCGGTCAACGACCAGCGCAAGCTGGACATGGCGAAGAAAATCGAAACCGCGTTCGGCGGCGTGAAAGGCAAGACCATCGCCGTGCTGGGCCTCACCTTCAAGCCCAACACCGACGACATGCGCGACGCCCCCAGCATGGTCATCATCCCCGCGCTGCAAAAAGCCGGCGCCACCATCCGCGCCTATGATCCCGAAGGTATGAAGGAAGCAGGCAAGCATCTCACCCTCACCGCCTGCGCCGACGCCTATGACGCAGCGAAAAACGCCGACGGCGTGGTGATCCTCACCGAATGGAACGAATTCCGCGCCCTGGACCTCGCCAAGATCAAGGCCGCGCTGAAAACCCCGCTGATGGTGGACCTGCGCAACATCTACCGCCCCACCCCCATGGCCCAGGCGGGCTTCCGCTACATCAGCGTGGGACGCCCCAACGCCTGAGTTTCCGAGCGGACCCGCGTTAACCGCCCCTTTTGGGCGCCGTTTTACGCCTCTCTCGAAGCGTGATATTCAAACCTCTCTGCTTCGCAGCCTGAGACAAAACGGATGGCGCCGCCGCCGACTCTGGAAGATGAAGTCGCCTTTATCAGCGGCGTTGCCGCCAATGGCACCATCACACAAACGTCTTTTGGCGCCTGGAACGACCCCTCCAATCCAGCGGATTATTCCGGGCCCGGCTCATGGACATACAAATGGGGCGGTAATACGGCCGGCACCGGTGGCGGCACGGTCAATTACTATTTCGATCCCGCCTCGTCCTGGAACAGCACCGAACAGCAATATCTGGCAGCGGGCCTGGCGCTATGGTCGGACATCGCGAATATCAGTTTCAATCTCACCGCCAACGCCGCGGCGGCCGACATCACCTTCACCAGGGGCAATGACGGCCGCGCTTTCATGCACCCCCAAGTCACCGGCCAGGGAACCGTCGGCAGCACGGCGATCCCTAACCTGACCGACGCCACCGTTTCCATAGACACCAGTGTCGGCGGTTTCGGTCCTATCAATGGCAGCTTTACCCAATATGGCGGCTACGTCATCCACACGATATTGCATGAAACCGGGCATGCTTTGGGGCTGGGCCATGCCGGTCCTTACAATGGCGCCGTAAATGAGGCCACGCAGCAGTTCAGCCCATATGACACTTATGCTTGGAGCCTGATGTCGTACATCAGCCCGGAATCGCCGGATACCGGAGCAGCATATTACAATCAATATCCGGTCCATACAGGCTGGGGAGTAACGGGCTCGCCAGCAGGCTATGTCGTTCCCACAACCTGGATGCAGGCCGACATATTGGCAATCCAGCGGCTTTATGGCGCCGCCACAAGTGGACCGCTGTCGGGCGGCCAGACGTTTGGCTTTCACAGCAACGTGGCGGGCGCCAGCGGCATATTCTTCGATTTCACCCGGAACACCTCGCCGGTGGTCACCCTGTGGGATATGGGTACGGGCAACACGCTGGACCTGTCGGGTTTTGCCACCACCAACAACATCAATTTGAATGCCGGGACTTTCAGCTCCTGCGCCGGCATGATCAACAATATCTGCATCGCCCAGGGCACTGCGATAGATGCGTTCGTGGGCGGCAGCGGCAACGACACCGTGCTGGGCAACAACAATGGCAATGTGATCGACGGGGGCGCCGGCAACGACACGCTCACCGGCGGGCTGGGCAATGACAGCTTCAGCGGCGGCATCGGGACCAACAGCATCAATGGCGGTGGCGGCACCAATATTTTCCGCATAGCGGGCAATGCCGCCAACTACACGGTCAACCGCACCGGCAATGGCACGGGAACAATTTCAGGCGGCGGCGAAGCCGACACGCTGTCGAACATCCATCGAATCGCCTTCAACGACAAATCCCAGGCGCTGGCCGCGATGGTGGCGGTTGATTTCGACGGCGGGCGCAAATCCGACCTTGTGTGGCAGAACATCAGCGGCCAGGCGGGCGTCTGGCTGATGGATGGCCTCACCCCCATCGCCCAGCCTTTGGTCGGCAGCAACCCCGGGCTGGACTGGCGCGTGATCGGCGCAGGCGATTTCAACGGCGACGGCCATGCCGACATGTTGTGGCAAAACTTGAACGGCCAGGCCGCGATCTGGCTGATGAACGGCGCCGCCTTCCTGTCGTCGCCCCCTGTGTCTCCCAATCCCGGACCCGGCTGGAAAATCATCGGTTCCGGCGATTTCAACGGCGACGGCCTGTCCGATATCCTTTGGCAGAACATCAACGGCCAGGCCGCCATCTGGTTGATGAATGGCGGCACGGTCACATCCAGCCCCGCCATTGGGGGGAACCCCGGCGCAAACTGGAAGGTAATCGCAGCCGGAGATTTCAACGGCGACCTCAAGGACGACATACTTTGGCAAAACAGCGACGGCGCGGTTCAGGTGTGGCTGATGAACGGCACGACGGTGACGAGTCAGGCCACGGTCGGCGGCAATCCCGGCTCGGCGTGGAGGGCAATTGGCGCGGGCGATTTCAATGGCGATGGCAAGGCCGACATCTTGTGGCAGAACCGAAATGGCCAGGCCGCCATCTGGCTGATGAACGGAACCGCCACAATCGCGCAATCCACAATCGGCGCCACACCCGGGATGGAATGGAAAGTCATTGGCGCAGGAGATTTTAACGGCGACCTCAAGGCGGATATTTTGTGGCAGAAAAGCGATGGCCAGGGCGCCATCTGGCTGATGAACGGCCTTGCCGTCACCAGCCAGGATGTGCTGGGCACAAGCCCCGGCGCCGACTGGCGCATCGCCAATGACCAGGCCCGCATGACAGCGCCGCCCGACTTTAACGGCGACAGTTTCGCGGACCTGATCTGGCAGAATGCCAACGGCCAGGCCGCGGTCTGGCTGATGGATGGCAGCACAATCCTTTCGGGCCCGACAGTGGGCGCCAATCCCGGAGCTGACTGGCATGTCATCGGCGCGGGGGATTTCAACGGCGATGGCGGCAGCGATCTGCTCTGGCAGAACAATAGCGGCCAGGCCGGCATCTGGCTGATGAATGGCGCCGCCCCTTCCCTGCAGACGCTTGTCGGCTCCAATCCCGGCTTAAGCTGGCACGCAATTTCCTCGGGCGATTTCAATGCTGACGGCAAATCCGACATTCTGTGGCAGAACGATAGCGGCCAGGCGGGCATCTGGCTCATGAACGGCGCCAGCATAACTGCGCAACCTTTGGTGGGCAGCAATTCCGACCCGAACTGGAAAGTGGTCGGTGCGGGCGATTTCAACGGCGACGGCATGGCCGATATCCTCTGGCAAAACAGCGGGGGCCAGGCCGGCATTTGGCTGATGAACGGCGCAACTCCCGTTTCGCAGATGCTGGTGGGACATGATCCCGGACCGGCTTGGCGCGTGATGGGCTCCGGTGATTTCAATGCCGATGGCAAGGCCGATATTCTCTGGCAGAATACCGATGGCCAGGCCGCGATCTGGATGATGAATGGCGACAGGGTGCTGGCCGAGGCCACGCTGGGCGATACCCCGGGCGACAGCTGGCATGTTGCCGGAAGCGCCGACTTCAATGGCGACGCCCATGACGATATCGTCCTGCAGAATGCGGATGGCAGGGTCGTTGTATGGCTGATGGCGGGCACCACGATCCTGTCGCAGCCCACGCTGGGGACAAACCCCGGCACGGCATGGCATCTGACTCTGGGCAGCAGCAGCTAAAAGGGCTTACGGGGCCTTATCAATCCTGCTTTTTGTGCTAAGAGGGCGCGCGCGGAAACCACCCTGCCGCCCGGGCCGCGCCGGGCAGGAGCTGACATGTCAATCAAGCTGCGTTTCCGGGAATTTGCCATGAATTTCGGGCTTTATGTCGACATGTTTCCCATGCCGCCCAAGACGCTCAAGGACCGGGACCTCTAAAAGCCGCTTTACTCGCCATGGCGCAGCAAGTCCTTCGCCGAGCTGTATGCGCGCCCGTCGCAGCGCACCCTGGTCAGCAAGGACCGCGCCTATGTGCTGCACACCTTGGCCAGCCAGGCGCTCACTTTGCCGGGCAATTTCATGGAATGCGGCGTCTATCGCGGCGGCATGGCCTCCATGTTCGCCCAGATGATCGCCGACAGCGGCACGGGCAAGAAACTCTATCTGTTCGATACATTCGCGGGCATGCCGCAGACCCATGCGGTCAAGGATTTCCATGTCGCCGGCGAATTTGCCGACACCTCCGCCGAATCCGTGGCCGCTTTTGTCGGTCACCCCGATGTCGCCATACTGCGCAAGGGTTTCGTGCCCGATACGTTCAAGGGCGTAGAAGACCAGGTTTTCGCCTTTGGCCATATTGACCTCGACATCTACCAGTCAATCCAGGATGCAACGCGCTTTTTGTGGCCGCGTCTGTCGCGCGGCGGCTTCATCATTTATGACGATTACGGTTTTCGCTCCTGCCCCGGCGCGCGCGAAGCGGTCGACGAATTCTTCGCCGGCACCGGCGCCAAGCCTCTGGCCATGGTGACGGGCCAGGCTGTTGTGTTCAAAAGCTAAGTTCTGATAACGCCAACGGCCAGGCCGGCATCTGGATGTTGAGTGGCACTACGCCCTTGACCCTGCCGCTGGTCGGCCCCAATCCCGGCACGGCCTGGCACTTGGCCATCGGCGCCGGCAGCTAGGGAATTAACCCCGCCCCCGCGCTGTTAACCAGCTTTCTGAGGGCTTTGGTAAGAACCGCTGCGCTAAGTTCCCGGTGATTTTAAGCCTTCCGGGTTATGATGCGTAAAATAGCAGTTCTGGGCCTTGGCTATGTCGGCCTTCCCGTGGCGGTCGCCTTTGCCGAGAAATTTCCCGGCACCATCGGCTTTGACATTGATACGCGCCGCGTCGCCGCGCTGGCGGGCGGCGAAGACTGGACGGGCGAAGTGGGCGGCCCGCGCCTCAAATCCTCTGGCCTCGTCGTCACCTCGGAACTGTCCAAGCTGAAAGCCTGCGACACCTTCATCGTCTGCGTCCCCACCCCGATCCACAAGGACCGCCGCCCCAACCTCGAACCGCTGCGCGGCGCCTCGGAAAGCGTGGCCCAGATCATGCGCAAGGGCGCGCTGGTGATCTATGAATCCACCGTCTATCCCGGCGTCACCGAGGAATATTGCGGCCCCATCCTGGCGCGCATCTCCGGCCTGAAGCAGGGCAAGGATTTCAAGCTGGGCTATTCGCCCGAGCGCATCAATCCCGGTGACAAGGAACACAGCTTCGAGCGCATCCTGAAAGTCACCTCCGGCGAAGACGAGAAAACCGCCGAGGCGGTGGCCGAGCTTTATGGCAGCGTGGTCAAGGCCGGCATCTTCCGCGCCTCCTCCATCAAGGTGGCCGAAGCGGCCAAGGCGCTGGAAAATACCCAGCGCGACCTCAACATCGCCCTGATGAACGAAATGGCGATCATCTGCGACGTGCTGAAGATCCCCACCCGCGACGTGCTGGACGCCGCCGCCACGAAGTGGAATTTCCTCAAATTCTCGCCCGGCCTGGTGGGCGGCCATTGCATCGGGGTTGATCCCTATTACCTCACCTCCAAGGCGCAGGAGCTGGGCTATAACCCGCAGGTGATTTTGGCGGGCCGCCGCATCAACGACTCCATGGGCAACATCATCGCCCGCCGCGTGATCCGCTTCCTCAGCACCGGCCCCCGCCCCATCCACAAGGCCAAGGTTGGCGTGCTGGGCCTGACCTTCAAGGAAAATGTCCCCGACATCCGCAACAGCCGCGTGTCCGATGTGCTGGGCGAGCTGAAGACTTTTGGCATCCAGCCCCTGGTCCATGACCCCCTGGCGTCCGCGCCGGAAGTGACCCACGAATATGGCTTAGGCATGGACCGGCTGGCCCAGTTCAAGGGCCTGGACGCGCTGATATTGGCCGTGCCGCATCGCCAGTACCTGGAAAAACCGGCCAAACTGATGGCCATGCTGCGCGACGACGGCATCCTGGTGGACATCAAATCCGCCATTGACCCCAAGGCCGTCCCCGGCAATCTTCGCTACTGGTCTTTATAAGAGTCTCCCATGTCCACCATTCTGGTTACAGGCGCAGCCGGCTTTATCGGCTCGAATGTCTCCCGTGCCCTGCTGGCGCGGGGCGACGCCGTGATCGGGGTGGACAATCTCAACGACTATTATGACGTCACGCTGAAGGACGCGCGCCTGGCGCGGCTGACATCCGACAAGGCCTTCACGTTCCTCAAGGCCAACATCGCCGACAAGGATGCGATGTTGAAGCTCAGCGATCGGCCCATCGACGGTATCATCCATTTGGCGGCCCAGGCCGGCGTGCGCCACTCCCTCACCGATCCCTATACTTATGTCACCTCGAACGTGATGGGCCAGACGGTGATGCTGGAACTGGCGCGGAAGCTGAAAGGCCTCAAGCATTTCGTCTATGCCTCCTCTTCCTCCGTCTATGGCGGCAACACCAAGATGCCCTTCGCCGTCACCGATCCCGTCGAGCAGCCCAATTCGCTCTATGCCGCCACCAAGCGCGCCACCGAATTGTTCGGCTTCGCCTATGCCCATCTCTACGGCATTCCCTCCACGGGCCTGCGCTTCTTTACCGTCTATGGCCCCTGGGGCCGTCCCGACATGGCGGCCTTCATTTTCGCCCGCCAGATCATCGCCGGCGAGCCGATCAAGGTGTTCAACCGCGGCGAGATGTGGCGCGACTTTACCTACATCGATGACATCGTGAATGGCGTGGTGCGGGTGCTCGACAGGCCCGCAACCGGCACGCCGCCCTTCAAGCTCTACAACCTGGGCAACCACAAATCGGAAAAACTCACCGACTTCATCGGCGAAATCGAACGCGCCCTGCAGCGCAAGGCCAGGCTGCAGCTGGAACCGATGCAGCCCGGCGATGTCCCCGCCACCTATGCCGACATCACCGAAAGCCAGCGCGATCTGGGCTTCGAGCCCGCCACGCCCATCAGCGCCGGCATCCCCAAATTCATTGACTGGTACAAGGATTATTACGGGGTCTAGGCTTCGGCGAGAAATTCGCTGAACGCCAGGAACACGTGATACAGGCTGCTGGCGGGAATGGTGCCCTGGATGGGCGCGTTGCTGGCGTCCAGCCGGTCAATCCAGGCGCCCTTCACGCTGGCGGGGTCCAGGAAATGCTTGAATATCCGCTCCACCGTCTCTTCGCCCGGCAATCCCAGCGCCAGCTCGGCCTTCAGATGCTCGGTCTGCGGCCATAACCGCTTGGCGGCGTCCTTGGGTTGCAGCCCGTCGCTCCACACTTCGTTGTAAAGCAGGCGGCTTTGCGCCGGCATGCCATGGCGCAGGACGCTGTCATAAAGCTGGCGCATCACCAGCTCGCCGCCATTGTTGAATTGCCGCAGCAGCCACACCCATTCCTGGTGATGGCCCGGCTCCATGATGGCCTGCGGCGCAGGCCGCCAGTTGTCCTCGAAATATTCCAGCAGCACTCCGTCGTACAGGAAATGCTCCACCAGCAGCTGCACCATGTCCGACGCCAGGCTCAGCATTTCGAACTGGCCGGTGGCGGCGAAGGCCGCCAAAAAACCTTCCAGCAAATGCATGTGGGAATTCTGCCGCCGCGGCAGCGCGCCTTCGTTGTTTTCCAGGTAGCCGATACCGGAAGGATGGCGCAGCGCCTGGATTGCCGTCACCACGTCATCCATCGCCTGGCGGGCGCGCGCATCGCCGCTGGCGCGGTAATACCAGCTGAACGCCAGCAGCAAAAAGGCATGGTCATAAAGATCGCGGCGGGCGTCCAGCACCCGGCCATTGCGGTCCATGACGTGGACAAAACCCTGCTCCGCGCCATCGGGCGCGCCATGGCGCATCAGGAATTCAAAGCCCTTGCGCGCCACCGAGGTGTCGGGCACCAGCCCTAGCATGGCGGCGTGGGAAAAAACATAAAGCTGGCGGGCCTGCAGCATGCAGCGGCGCGGCGAACCCAGCATCGGCTCGCCATCGGCCGACAGGCAATCGACAAAGCCGCCGCCTTGCGCATCAAAGCCCTTGCCGGCCCATAGCGGCAGGGCGTGGACCGACAGCCAGCCACTGACGCGCGCGGCCAGCGGTTTGGCGCCATTTGGCATGATCAACCCAGCAGCCCGCGTTGACGCAGATGCTCCACCAGCGCCTCGGCATGGCTTTCCGCATCCGCCTCAACGGTCTTGACCGTGATCTCGGCATGTTCCGGCGGCTCATAGGGGCTGTCGATGCCGGTGAAATTCTTGATCGCGCCCGCCCTGGCCTTTTCATACAGCCCCTTGGGATCGCGCTGCATGCACACCTCGATGGGCGTATCCACGAAAACCTCGATGAATTCGTCGCTGCCCACCAGGTCGCGCGCCATGCGGCGTTCCGAGCGGAAGGGCGAGATGAAGGACACCAGCACGATCAGGCCGGCATCCACGAACAGCCTGGCCGTCTCCCCAACCCGGCGGATATTCTCCACCCGGTCGGCGTCGGTGAAGCCAAGGTCCTTGTTCAGGCCATGGCGCACATTGTCGCCGTCCAGCAGATAGGTGTGCTTGCCTTCCGCCGCCAGTTTCTTTTCCACCAAATTGGCGATGGTGGATTTGCCCGAGCCCGACAGGCCGGTGAACCAAAGCACCACGGGCTTTTGCCCCTTGAGCGCGGCGCGCGCCTGCTTGTTCACGTCCAGCGCCTGCCAATGGACATTGGTGGCGCGGCGCAAGCCAAAGTCGATCATGCCCGCGCCCACCGTGGCGTTGGAGAAGCGGTCAATCAGGATGAAGCCGCCGGTGTCGCGATTGTCCTTGTACGGATCAAAAGCCAAAGGCTGGGCCAGCGAGAAATTGGCATAGCCCACCTCGTTCAGGCCCAGGGTCTTGCCCGCCATATGCTCAAGGGTGTTTACGTCCACCTTGTGCTTGAGCTCGGAAATGGCGGCCGGCACGGTGGCGGCGCCGATCTTGAGGAGATATTGCCGCCCCGGCAGCATTTCCTCGTCCGCCATCCACAACAGATGCGCCGCAAACTGGTCCGAGACATCGGGCCGGGCATGGGCGTCCGCCAGCACATCGCCGCGCGAAATATCCACTTCATCGGCCAGGGTGAGCGTGACCGCGTCGCCGGCCACGGCCTGCTCCTTGTCGCCGTCCATGGTGACGATGCGCGTGACTTTGCTGGTGCGGCCCGACTTGGCCACCGCGATGGTGTCGCCCGGCTTGACCTTCCCGCCCGCGATGGTGCCGCAAAAACCGCGGAAATCCAGGTTGGGCCGGTTGACCCATTGCACCGGCATGCGGAAGGGATTTTCTTCCAGCGCCGTATCCACATCCACGCTTTCCAGGTGGGTCAGAAGCGCCGGACCCTTGTACCAGGGTGTCTCCGGGCTCTTGGCCATGACATTGATGCCATAGCGCGCCGACAGCGGAATGGCCGCCTGGGTCACAAAGCCCAGCTTGGCTGCAAACTTTGTGAAATCCGCCACGATGTCGTCAAACACCTGCTGGCTGTAACCCACCAGGTCGATCTTGTTCACCGCCAGCACGATGTGGCGGATGCCCAGCAGGCTGGCGATATAGGCATGGCGGCGGGTCTGGACCAGCACGCCCTTGCGCGCATCAATCAGGATGACCGCGAGGTCCGAATTGGAGGCGCCGGTCGCCATGTTGCGGGTATATTGCTCATGGCCGGGCGTGTCGGCGACGATGAATTTGCGCTTGTCGGTGGCGAAGAAGCGGTAGGCGACATCAATGGTGATGCCCTGTTCGCGCTCGGCTTCCAGCCCGTCCACCAGAAGCGCGAAATCAATATCCTCGCCCGTGGTGCCGAATTTCCTGGAGTCTTTCTCGAGGCTCGCCAGCGTGTCTTCGAACAGCAATTTCGTATCGTAAAGCAGCCGCCCAATCAGCGTGGATTTGCCGTCATCCACGCTGCCGCAGGTGAGAAACCGCAGCAGGCTTTTCTTTTCCTGCGCCGCGAGAAATGTCTTGAGGTCGGTGGGGGCATTCATTTTAGAAGTACCCCTCTTTTTTCTTCTTTTCCATCGAGGCTTTTTCGTCGCTGTCGATCAGCCGGCCCTGCCGCTCGGACGTGCGGGCGGTGAACATCTCGGTTACGATGCCTTCCAGCGTGTCGGCGTCGCTTTCAATCGCGCCGGTCAGCGGATAACAACCTAGCGTCCTGAAACGCACCAGCTTTTCTTCTATCTTTTCGCCCGGCTTCAGCTTCATGCGTTCGTCGTCGCGCATGATCAATGTGCCGTCGCGCTCCACCACGGGGCGCTTCTTGGCGAAATAGAGCGGCACGATGGGAATATTCTCGGCCAGGATATATTGCCAAATATCCAGCTCGGTCCAGTTGGACAGCGGGAAGACACGGATGCTCTCGCCCTTGTTGATGCGCGTATTGTAGACGCGCCACAATTCTGGCCGCTGCGCCTTGGGGTCCCAGGCATGGGAGGCGCTGCGGAAGGAAAAGATTCGCTCCTTGGCGCGGGATTTTTCCTCGTCGCGGCGCGCCCCGCCAAAGGCGGCGTCGAACTTGTACTTGTCCAGCGCCTGCTTCAGCGCCTCGGTCTTCATGACTTGCGTGTGCAGCGACGAGCCGCTGTCGAAGGGATTGATGCCGCGGTCCACGCCGTCCTGGTTGATATATTCGATGAAATCCAGGTCCAGCCGCTTCACCGTCTCGTCGCGAAATTTTATCATCTCCTGGAATTTCCAGGTGGTGTTGACATGCATCAGCGGGAATGGCGGCTTGGAGGGATAGAAAGCCTTCATCGCCAAGTGCAGCATCACGGCGCTGTCCTTGCCCACGGAATAGAGCATCACCGGGTTGGCGAACTCGGCCGCCACCTCGCGCATGATGTGGATGCTCTCGGCTTCTAGCCGGCGCAGATGAGATATAACAGTCTTATTGGTGGACAAATCATGAAACCCCAAATCTTAGATGTGAAATAGGACCTTAACGGGGCTGATGCAAGGCGCTGTAAAACGCGTTTTATTTCAGTAGCTTGGATGTCAGAACGGGCGGCGTTGCGGCAGGCTCGACGGAAAATCGCACCCGGCCCACCGCCCTGCCATCCCAAGACACGATATTCACCCGCCACTGCCCGGGCTTGGGCGCGGTGCGGAAGGAATAGGCCCGGTAGCCATTCTCGCGCCCGCCCTGGATGGAAAAGCGCACCGCCTGCTGCGGCGTCCATGCGCCCGTCGCCGGATCGCGCCATTCCCAGCGATGCTCGATGGCGGTGGCCAGCCGATAGGGCGCGAAGATGGCGCTGTAGAGAAAGATTTTCTGCCCTGCCACCACATGCAGCACGGGAAAGGTGCCGAACAGCGCCCGCCAGGCCGGCGGCTCGGCTTCGCTGGCGGCGGCAAAGTCCGCGCCGGCCCGCCGCACATCGTGATAGATGCCGGCATCCGACAGCACCAGGGGCAGCGGCGGAAACACTTTGAGGAAATAAAAGCCGTTCACCAGCGCCGCCACCACCAGCATGCCGATGCGGATATGCAGGCGGGCGCTGCGGTAACGCTCATGGCCTGCCCACGCCAGCAGCCGCATGTAGAAGAAGAACGCCGCCACAGCCACGCCGCCGGAAACCAGGAACGGCCCGGTGCCAATACGATGCAGCATCACCGGCACCAGCAGGATGGCATAGGAATACAGCGAGAAGAAAAACAGCAAGGCGGCGAACACCAGCCGCGAGGCATATTCGCGGAAATATTCCTGGCCGATGAAGATCGCCGCCATGAACAGCAGGAAGGGCCAGGACGAACCCAACGAGGCGCTGCGGATATAGAACACGCAAAAACCCGACAGCAGCGCGCCCAGCGCAAATTGCGTGGCGGTGACCAGCAGGGTGTGGATGCGCACCGCCCGCACATCGCCCGGCGCGCGGGGGCTGCGCGACTCCATCACATGCAGGACGGCGATGCTGACGCCCGCCATGATGAGATAAAAAATGAACACCGCCTGGGTGGCGGGACGGTCTATACGGCCAAAGGCATAAGAGTCGAACGCAAAGCCACCCGCCATGGCCAGCGCCGACAAATGGCGCTCATGCGCCCGGGCCCAGCCCCAGAGTTGTTGTATGGCCTGCATGGCGTGTCTATAAGCATCCGGCTTGGCGGGATTAAGGCGTTATTCGCGCGCCTGTCTCATTCACGTACGGCGATGCAATCCAGTCCCTTGTCGCGCAGCGCGGCGCAAAGGCCGGCGACGTCGTCTGTGCTGACCCGCAGGCGATAGAAGCGTCCCCGGCCGGGCAAATTGACGGCCACCAGCCGGTGTTCATGGCCGTCCAGCACGCCATCCGCCTGTTTGAGCGCGCGGGTCCACCCCGCCGCTGCCTCGTCCACCTGCCGCCAGGCGCCCAGCTGCACTTCCCTTGTGCCGCCCGCTTTTGGCGCAGCGACGGAGCGGTCGAAGCCCGGACGCAGCGTCACCACATCACGCGCCTTCGCCGGTTTTTGCTCCACCGGCCTTGTGATGGACGAAACAGCGGGCGCGGCTTTTGCCGTGGCAGATTTTGGTCCCTTTGGCGAAGGCGGCCGGAGCACCACCGGCGCATCGGCAGCCAGCGTCATGCCCCCACTTGCACTTTTTGATATGGGCGGCTTCAGGATGATCGGAGCTGCTGCAGGCGGCGGCGCGCCGCCCAGTATGGCCAGCCGGTCCGCCGCCAGGCTGTAACCGGGATTGGCGGCCACGGCGCGGCTGTAGAAATTCCTTGCCTCCACCATGTTGTTTTCGCTCTCGGAGATCTGGCCCAGCCCGTAATAGGGATATTCCGGCGCCGGATTGCTGGCCGCCAGCGAGGCCAGGTAATCGGCGCGCGCATCCTGCATGCGGTTCTGGCGGCGATAGGCATTGGCGCGGTTGTTCAAGGCTTGCGCCGAACCCGGTTCAAGCCGCAGCACGGCGGTGTAGTCACCCACCGCCAGGGGCAGCTTGCCCATGGAATCCAGCACCAGGCCGCGCTCCAGGTAAGCGCGCGCCTGTTCGGGATTGGTCAGGTTGTGCGCCTCGATGGCGCGCGTCAGATCGGCCAGGGCGCCCTCCTGGTCGCCTTCGCCATGCAGGGCGATGGCCCGGTTGACCAGCAGGCGGCTGCGGTCCGGGTCCGTCAGGGACGGATCGGCCAGCGCGATATCGGCCAGCTTGAGGGCGCCCACCCCGTCGCCTGCCGCCAGGCTGTCGGCGATGGCGGCAAAGGTCGCCGTGGTGACAGCCCCCATCGCCGCCCCCGGACATAACGCCCAGGCAAATATCGCAACATGCCAATAGGTCCGCCTGCCCACGCCTTGCCTGCCTGCTTACGGATTACGGGAAAACTGGACTTTAATAGGCCCCTCGTGCCATGAAAACAGGGCTTTACCAATAAACCGCCAGCGTGGTGCCGCCCCATGACCGATGCCCCCAAACCTGTCCGCAAAGCCGTGTTTCCGGTGGCCGGCATGGGCACGCGCTTCCTGCCCGCCACCAAAGCGGTGCCCAAGGAAATGCTGCCCGTGGTGGACAAGCCGGTCATCCAGTACGCCGTGGAAGAAGCGCGCGAGGCGGGGATCGAGCAGTTCGTTTTCATCACCGGCCGCGGCAAGCACGTCATCGAAGACCATTTTGACCATGCCTATGAGCTGCAGGCCCTGCTGGAAGCGCGCGAAAAGACCGCCGAGCTGAATTCGCTGATTGAATCCCTGCCCCAGAGTGGCTCCGTCGGCTTCATCCGCCAGCAGGAGCCGCTGGGCCTGGGCCATGCGGTGTGGTGCGCCCGGCATTTCGTCGGCAACGAGCCTTTCGCCGTGCTGCTGCCGGACGATCTGATGGTGGGCAAGCCCGGCGCCCTGTCGCAGATGATGCTGGCCTATCGCCGGGTGGGCGGCGGCATGATCGTGGCCGCCGAGGAAAAACCCATGTCCGAGGTCAAGCGCTATGGCGTGGTGGATCCGGGCCAGGTGATGGGCAATGTCACCGAGGTCAAGGGCATGGTGGAAAAACCCGATCCGGGCAAGGCGCCATCCAACCTCTGCATCATCGGCCGCTACATCTTGCAGCCGGAAATCTTCACCGTGCTGGACCGCCAGGAACGCGGCGCCGGCAATGAAATCCAGCTCACCGACGCCATGGCGCAGATGATCGGCAGGACGCCCTTCCATGCCGTGAAAACCGATTGCATGCGCTATGACTGCGGCGACAAGGTGGGCTTCCTGCACGCCAATATCTCGGTGGGCCTGGCCCGTCCCGATATCGCGCCGTCGATCAAGAAAATCATCAAGGGCATGAATCTGTGAGCAGACCTGCGCTGGCCGCGGTGTGCTGCACCTTGTTGCTGGCCGGCTGCGGTTCGGGCAATATTTCCTCCACATGGGGCCCCTATTTCGAAGTGGTCAAGAAGAGTTTCGAAGGCAGCTTCGGCGACAAGGCCGTGAGTCTGGAGCAGGCCTCAGAGATTGAATATGCCAGCCTTGGCTATCGGCTGAACGGCGGGCCGGAAAACTTGGTCGTGCTGGCAACGGACAGTAATGGCGAACAGCTCTGGACCTCGGCCGCGCACAAGGTTCTGATCACCGAAGCCGGCCGCGTAAAGCGCACCGTGGGATTGCCCCGCGACCTGGCCCACCTGGCGCCAGCCAGCGGCTCGATCCTGCCCTCCGCGGCCGCCAATGCCAGCATTGCCCTATCGGCGGATTTTCCCGATATGGGCATCTATTCGGCCGCCATCACCTGCCGTGCCACCAATGCCGGCCCGGACGCCATTATCATCCTGGGCCATGCCATCGCCACCACGCGGCTGGATGAGGATTGCAGCAGCCCACAGCTGGGCTGGCGCTTCCGGAACAGTTACTGGCTGGATGCCGACAAGTTCGTCTGGCGCTCGGTCCAGCATATCCATCCCAAGGGCGATGTGCTGCAGGTCGAGATCTTCCGCCCACCGGGCTAATCCCGCGTCACGGCCGATATCGAGCAGGCAAAAGAAAAACCCCGGAGACTTCTCTCCGGGGTTTTTAAACTCTACAGTCGAAGTGACTTACTTCGAGGAGGTGGTCGTGGTGACGGTCGTGCCGGTCACAGTACCACCCACAGTCGTAGCGTCGCTGTCGCCAGAAGCAATCAGAGCGATACCGCCAGCAGCAACGCCGAGACCGACCAACCACCAAACGGTGTTGTCTTCGGTGCCCTGGGCCTTCTTCACGCCAGCGGGCTTGCCAGCCGGGAGAGTGCCAACATCCGCCGCAGCAAAGGCGCTTGATGCAATAATGGTCGCCGCCATCGTCGCCGCAACAAAAGTCCGCATTGGAAGTGCTCCTTTAGATGTCAATTTGTTGTATTAATCTCGCAGCCTTGAACGGAACTGTCAATCCGGGTTCCATTCAACGCCCCCTATTGCAGTGCAATGTAGCTCAGAAAGTTACCAATGTACAGCCCAGATTTTGAGGCGGATGAAATCTTCATCATTTGATTTCTCCGTTTTCGGCCTACCCCCGCAATGCCGATTTCCTCAATGAAATCAGGCCTTATCTCAATATAATTTAGAGATGACATTATGTCATATGGCTTCAAAGAGATCGTACGGTCCTGTACCCGCCCCCGCTCCGAAAGCTTCAGTTAACCTTCCCGCCGCCAGCGCAGCGGCGACCAACTGCCGCGATTCTGCCTGGCTAGCGCGAGATCACTGCCAGGGATGCCACGGTGACAGCCAGCTGGCTGAAGATTCCGGTGACATCCATGATCAGCTGACGGGTGTTGAGCGGCGTCACGTCACGCGGCACAACCACCGCGCTTCCCGGCGGCAGGTTGACCGTGTCGAAGCTCAACCAGGAACTCTGAATCTTTCGCGCCGAGCCATCCGGAAACACGATAAACGTGTTGGAAGCATCGGCGCTCGAGCCATAGCCGCCAGACTGCTGGATGTAATCACTCAGCGTATTGCCCGACCGGTAGGGCAGGCTGCCGGGCAGCATCACTTGGCCCAGAACCGTGATGGTGCTGGGGCGCTGCGGGATGTAGACCACGTCACCCGGTTCCAGCAGCGGATCCAGCTCTGGCCTTGTCGCCAGCACGGACGGGTCCGCGGCGATGGCGATACGGCCCACGGCCTTCTGATTGCGCAGCTCGTTTACAAAGACCTGCAGGGAGCCAAAGGTGCCGGGATCGATCTTGTCATTGCCGATGCGGGTCATGGCCACGACCAGGCCTTCCTCAATTTCCTTGGCAGCGCGGATATAGCCTTCATGTTCCGTAGCGGCAGCGGATTTGCGCAGGAACACGGTGCCATAGGGATAGGCGGTGTTGGTCAGGCCGCCGGCGCGCGCCAGCAGGTCGGAGAGATGCTCGCCGCGGGTGATTTGGTAACTGCCGGTGAAGCGCACTTCACCCTGCACCGTGGCGGTGCCAAGGCCGCTGTCGGTGAAGACCTGGTTGAAGCGGAATTGGTCGCCGGGATGCACGACATAGCTCGCCAGCATGCCCTGGCGCAGCGGCAATTGCGTGCGACGGGTGGATGAACGGCCCGTCTGCGTGTCCACGGCCGTGGAGATCAGCTCGACGCCGCTTTCATCGGCCCAGTTGGTGGTGCCGCCTGCGGCCTGCACCAAGTCCTGCAGTGGCACACTGGGGCCGATAAAGAAGGAGCCAGGACCGCCGACCGCGCCATTAAGCGTGGCCTGGTGATCCATGAGGAAATTCACCAGTACCAGCTGGTCAATTCCGAGCTGGCGCGCCAGGTCGCCAAAATTGCCGATGTCGCGATTGGTCGCGACCTGCCCAAGGCTGGCATCGGCTTCTTCGAAGTTGAGTGCGGGCGGGCGCTGAGGAACAAAGCCGGTGGAATTCGTCCCGGTGCCGCCAACCGACCCGTTAGGCGCGAATGTCCCATTTTGGATGGCAAATTTCTCGGCGGCGGCTTGATCCTGGCCTGGGAAGGCTTGGCCCGGAAAGGCCTGGCCGGGAAATGCCTGGCCGGGAAATGCCTGGCCGGGGAAGGGCGGCGTGAAGGCTTGGTTGGGCGCGGCGTTGGGGTTGGTAGCAGCGGTGTTGGGATTGCGCTGGGCCTGCTGTGTAACGGGGTCGACCTGCTCAGCCAGGTCGGCAATGACGCCGCGCTGGAAATTGCGCTGGGCCTGCTGTGTAACGGGGTCGACCTGCTCAGCCAGGTCGGCAATGACGCCGCGCTGGAATTCGGCAAGATTACCAGTAGCAGATGCCGATGCGTCATTGCCCAGAGGCGGAGCATCCTGCCCCAGCGGATTGCGGATCGCGGCCTGCTCGCTCGCCTGGCGCTGGACATAGAGCCGCACGGTATTGGTCAGCAGCCGTGCCTCGTTCACCGAAAACACGCGGATAATATCTTCGCTCTGCAGTGCCTGGTCTTCACTGCCGTTCAGCACCGCCACCGGCGTGAAGGGCAGGAGCGTGCGCAGCAGGGTGCGCGGATCCTTGCGCGCGATAAGGCCGAACAGCGTGTAAGGCGCGGGCGGAAGGGCGCCCGGCGATTTCAGGAAGTCCGACAACTTGGTGGCCGGCGTGATGGGATATTGCCCCGCCAGCGCCGCACCGCCCGACAAAGTGGCGGCATTGACGCTCTGGCTGGCGCCAAGCTGGACAAACAGGATTTCGCTGTCACCGATGCTGGCGCCGTCGTTGGCCAGCGCAGTCATCTGGGACGCGCCATTGGCCGCAACGCGCAGAGCCGAGAGACGGTAATTGCCGCGCACTTCGAACCCGCCGGCAAGCGAAAGCAGGTTGCGCGCCGTTATGCTGGAGGCGCCGGGCGGCAATTCAAAAATGCCGGGCTGGCGCACCAGGCCGCTTACGGCAACAGTCTTGCCCAGCGGCGGTACCAGAATGCGGTCGCCGTCCGTGAGCTGGAAGTTGCTGGCCGCGCCCTGGTTGGTAAGCACGCTGTAGAGGTCAATGTTGAAGGTCCTGCTACCGCGCTGGACGCGCACGCTGCGCAGCGAACCCGTTTTCTTTACGCCGCCGGAAAGCACCAGCGCGTCCACCGCAGATGTCAGGCCCGGAAGGATGCGCTGGCCCGGAACATTGACTTCACCCGAGACCTGCACAGTGACCTGACGTACCTTGGAAACGGAAACAAAGGCCGTGGTGGCAACGAAGGAGCGGCGCACCGCGGTCTGCACATCTGCGCGGAAATCCGCGAACCGCCGGCCTGCGGCCGGAATGGGATTGAGGCGCGGCAAGACAACCTGGCCGTTGCTATCGACGATGGCGCGCAGTTCGGCATTTTCCTGTCCGCGTGCGGAAACCAGAAGTTCGTCACCGCGTCCCAGAATGTAATCGTCCTGTACCGCGCCGGTTTGCGGCACGGCGACGGCGCGGCCCTGACCAAGCTGGTCATAGCCAAATTGCTGCAGCTTCGCGCCGGCCCGTCCCGACAGGATCTGTTCTAGGCGGGAGGACGGCAGCGGCCTCTGAGAGGACAAAGTTGCCGGCTGAACCGTGCCGGCATCCGGGCTGGCCGGGGCTTGCGAATTGCTCGAGCCACCAAAACCGCCTTGCGACGTTTGTTGCTGCAACTGCTGCAGGAAGACTGCGGTGTCGACCGGTTGGGCACTGCCGGGAATCGAAAACAGGCCCAGGACCGGGGCCAAAAACAGGCAAAATCCCACAAGCCTGCGGCGCGTGCGCGATCCAGTCCGAACCTCAGCAATTTTCGACATTTGCCCCTCAAGGCAGTTTGATGGCTTCGACAGGCCCCGTCTAGCATGGGCCGGGGAAGGCAAGTAACAAAAAAAGAATTTTCTTGCAATTGGTTAGTCGAAAGGCAACAGAAAAGGCTCGGGTCACATCCAGGGTCTAAATGCAGTGCAAAGCGGTGGGGCGACCGAAACAAAGCGGGCTTCTCGCGTAAGGAGATACTGCACCGCACTCCTGATCAGTTCTGCTATTGTGCGGGCTATAACCGGCGCGGCCCAAGGCCAAACCGAAGCCACGGCCGAGATCCGCAACAATTACGGCACCCTGGGCCTTATCGACATACCTTCCGCCCGAATGGCGGATGACGGCACGCTGGTGACCCAGGCCAGCTACCAAAAGAACACCCAACATTACAATTTCGTATTCCAGGTCACGCCCTGGCTGGAAGGCGGATTTGTCTATACCGGGCTGGCCAGGTTTGACCCCCTCTATCCGGTTTACTGGGACCGCGCCTTTTCAGCCAAGCTTCGGCTTCTGCAGGAAAGCGACCTGTTTCCCGACATCGCAGTGGGCGTCAACGATCTGGTGGGCACCGGCGTCTACAGCGGCGAATATCTTGTCGCCAGCAAGCAGTTCGGCCCGATTGACGCCACCATCGGGCTGGGCTGGGGCCGTAACGCCACTGCGGGCGCTTTCCGCAATCCGCTTGGTCTGCTGGTCAAGAGTTTCGACAACCGCGTCTATGACGCGCACCAGGGCCAGACCAACACGCAATATTTCCATGGCCCCGCCGCCATTTTCGGCGGCTTCACGTGGCGCACCCCTGTCAAGAACCTCAACTTTGTCGCTGAATACAGCAGCGACGCCTATACGCTGGAATATGGCCGCAGCTTCACCCCGCGCAACCAGTATAATTTTGGTCTTTCCTACAACGCGTTCGACGTCGCCACGCTGGGGCTGAACTGGATCTATGGCGACAGCATCAACGCCAGCATTACATTCAAGCTCAATCCCGGCGACGATCCCTTCCCTGTCCGCGTCGGTCCGACCCCGGTTCCAATCCATGTACGCAGCGAACGCGAACAGCTGCAGGCGCTGAACAATTTGCTCGACCAACGCAATGGTTCCGCCGCGCGCATAAACGTCTCTCGCGAAAACCGCAACGCGCTGGTGGATGCGCTTTGGAATGGCGGATTGACGGATGTGGCGGTGAGCGGTCATGCCATGCAAGTGCAGGTCAAGGATGGCAATGTGCAATCCTCCTGCCAGGCGGCGGCGCAGCTTGCGGCGCGCTATGCCGTGGCGATTGACGTCGTAGACGTCCGCAGCCCGGGCCAGAACCAGCGCTGCGCCGTACCGGCCCGGATGCAGTATGCCGTCACGACTGGCGCCGCCGGCCTCACATTGGCGCCGCAATCACTTTCAACCATCGACGCGTCTGCTCCGTCGGCTCGCAATACGAAAAATGTAATCGAGATGATCCGCGCCGATGCCGCCAAGCAGCAGATTCAGATCCAGGCCATTTCGCTGATGGATGGCGAAGCGCTGGTCTATTACAGCAACACCCGCTACGAGAATGAAAAGTACGCGATAGACCGGCTGGTGCGCGTGCTGTCGAACGATGCTCCGCCGGAAATCGAAAAATTCCGCATGGTCGTCACGGCTGGCGGTGACGTCACCAACGAATTCGATATATTGCGTAGCCCGACCGAACGCGCCATCACCCAGGATGGCCGCTACAGTTTGGTGGAGACCGGCAACCGCATCCTTCGCGCGCCGCTGCAAAATCCTGTCCTGGCACTGTCGGGGCGCGACAGCTATCCTAACTTCTCCTGGCTTGTATTCCCCCAATTTCGCCAGGAACTGTTCGATCCCGATAATCCCTTCGCCGTCCAGCTCCTCGCCGGCGTTGAAGGTGTGCTGGAGGTGGCCCCGGGCCTGTCAATCGCGGGCGAAGTCGAAGCAAGCATCTACGACAATTTCGGCGTAACGCGCTTGTCCGACAGTGTGCTGCCGCATGTGCGGACCGACTGGACCACATATTTCAGCACCGGCAAGAACGGTATTGGCGAGCTGGACGCGCAATATCACTTCCGCTTGGCGCCCGATGTCTTCGCCAGGGTGCGGGCGGGTTACCTGGAAAGTATGTTCGGCGGCATCGGCGGCGAAGTGCTGTGGCAGCCCCTGGATCAGCGCTGGGCGCTGGGGGTGGACATGTACGAAGTGCAGCGGCGCAAATTCGACCGGCTTTTCGGCTTCCAGCCCTATCGGGCCTTCACCAGCCATGTCGCGGTCTATTATGCCTCGCCCTGGTATGGCTTGGACTTCTCGCTGCGCGCTGGTCAATACCTAGCGGGCGACCGCGGCGTCACCTTCGAGGTCAAACGCCGCTTCGCAACCGGCGTCGAGATCGGCGTCTTCGCCACAAAGACCAACATCACCGCCGCCCAGTTCGGCGAAGGCAGCTTCGACAAGGGTTTCATGATCCGCATACCGTTGAGCTGGACCCTTCCGGTCAACAGTCTGGCGGAAGTGTACACCATCATCCGGCCGCTTCAGCGCGATGGCGGCCAGCGCCTGCAGGGCGATGCCTCGCTTTATGCCCAGCTGCGCCGCAGCTCCTATGGCGAAGTCCTGCGCACCGGCGACATCGTGGTGCCCTAGAGCAGCGCGTTGTCCGTGGCTTGCGGATTGACGACATACCAGTCTGCGGTGCGGCGGACGCCTTCGGCCAGCGCAACCTTGGGGGCATAGCCCAGCGCCGCCATCTTGCCGATATCGGGACAGCGCACCGGCGTGCCGCCCTGCGCCAGGGCAGAACGCACGATCTCGAATTGGCGACCGAAAACGCTGCCGACCTGCTGCACCAGATGCGCGATCGAAACCATTTCCGAATTGCCGATATGGTAGACATTGCGGTGGGCGCCACGCGCCTGCATCGCAAGAATGCCGTCCACGATATCGTCGACATAGCAGAAGGCGCGTGTCTCGCTGCCGTCACCCTGGATAGGAAAGGGCACCGGGCCGGTCTTGTGCTTCTCGACCAGTTCTTTTGCACGCATGATGAATTGCGGCAGGACGTGCTTCCAGCCCATGTCCGGCCCGTAAACATTGTGCGGCCGGAAAGCCTGGACCTTGCGGTAATGCTCGCGGCAGTAATTGAAGGCGATCAATTCGCTGACAATCTTTGATCCGCCATAGGAATAGCGCGGGTTCAGCGAGTCCGGCAGCATCAGCGGAACACTTTCGTCAGTCGGCACGACCGGCGGCGTCTGATAAACTTCCGCCGACGAGGCAATCACCATGTCCGGAACGCCGGCGCGCTTGCCGCCCTCCATCACCGCCAGGGCGCCGCGCAGGCCTACATCCAGCACCAATTCGGGATGGTTGTAGAAATTCTCGGTGCCATTGACCGCCGCCAGGTGGAAAATCACCTCCGCGCCGCGCGCGGCATTGGCGATAACATCAGCATCCCGCACATCGGCCTGGCGCCAGTCCACGTCCTGAATAACATCGGCCAGGCGCGAAACACGCCCGCGCGCCAGATTGTCGACGACGCTGACCTGCCAGCCATCCGCCACCAGCCGGCGCACGAGATAGGCGCCGATAAAGCCGCCGCCGCCGGTCACAAGCGCCTTCATTCCTTGGGTCTCCTGCGAACGCTGCCGACCGCGAAATAATTTGTCTCAGGCCCCGCAACATCCACGTCGCTGAAATGGCCCCAATAGTCATAGACGAAGCCGCGGGGCGCCAGCTTGCTGGTGATGGTGGAAAATCCCAGGGACGAAAAATAGGGATGGTTGTTGGTGATGATGGCGCAATGCGTGCCGGCAATGGCGGCCAGTACATCCTCGCAGACTTCAAGCCCCAGACCGAGCGCCGCGATATCAGCGGGCCGGATCACGGGGTCGTGGGCGCGCAGCCTGGCCTTGGGGCGCAGGGCCTTGATGGCGTCGATGACGCTGAGCGACATGGCCCCGCGCAAATCATCGGTCTCCGGAACACCCTTGAAGGCCAGGCCCAGGAATGTGACGACCGCATCAGCGGGTGCGGAACGCCGGTCCAGCTCGGCGGAAATGAACTGCGCTGTTTCCATCGGCTGGCGCTCATTGACCACGCGCGAGGCGCGGCTGATATCCAGTTCCAATCCATACGCCTCGCCGCTCTGACAGAGAATATGCGGGTCCTTGCTCAGGCACGGCCCGCCCACCAGGCCGGGAATGGCGATATTCGTGCGTGAATAGCCCAGCTTGCCGGTGGAAATCACTTCATGTGCGCTCACGCCCACCGCGTCGCAGAGGCGGGCTATCTCGTTGCCGAAGGCAAAGCTGACGTCGCGATAGGTGTTGTCGGCCAACTTGATGATTTCGGCGGTCTCCAGCGAGGAAACGGTAAGCACCTGCGCCGTCAGGCGATGGAACAGACGGGCGGCGCGTTCGCGCGTGGCTTCGTCATCGGCGCCGACAATCTGCGGCAGCTTGCGCAGTTCGGTCATGGCGTTGCCTTCCAGGGTCCGCTCGGGACACATGGCCAGCTGATATTTCTTGCCCGACGCCGTCAGGATGGGGGCGACGACGTTGCGCGCAGTCCCGACCTTCACGGTCGAGCGCAGGATGATGAGGGCGTTTTCCGGCATCGCGGCGGCCACCTGGCGCGTGGCGTTCTCGATCATGTCGAGCCGGACAATGCCATTCTTGTCCAGCGGCGTGCCCACGGTAATGACATAGCAATCCGAGACATCGGCTGGCAGGAATTCGGTGCGCGCTTCCAGCTTGCCGCGGCTCACCGCCAGCGCCAGGATGTCGTCAAGGCCGCGCTCCTGGAAATGGGCCTTGCCGCGATTGATCAGTTCCACGACTTCGGCGCGCTTTTCCAGGCCGATCACCTTCATGCCGACATCGGCAAGGGCGGTCCCCAGGGTCAGTCCCACATAACCAAGACCGATGATGCCGATATCGTGGCTCGCCATGCCCATCTATCCTTCACAATCCTTCTGTCGGGCGTGTCTGTCGTGCATCTGGCGCCTTTTGTCCAGCCTTTTGACTAGGCCATTGCCGGAATTACCCTTATCTGGCATGCACTTGCTCGCCGTGGCAGCCGGTCCGCTATACTGGAAGCCGCAGGTCATAAAGCCAAGCCAGCCAGGAATTCACGATGCCGCATTCGGATAAGGGGATAACGCCCCGCACCATAGCCCTCGTATGCGAACCCTATATGCTGAATGACGCACTGTTCGACACAGATGCGCCGTGGAATCACTATGGCTCCTGTGACTGCTGGATCGCGGCACGTCCCGTGCTGGAATCCCTGGGCTGGCAAATTCACACCGAGGATGTTTTCCGCAGCCGGGGTGAGATTCCCGAAATAACAATCCTGCCCGGCATTGCCCGCACGCCGCTGCGCTATCAGCTTGGCGCGTGGCACGGCCGCACGCGCCCGATGGTTTTCCTGTGGGAAGGTCCGATCATTTCCAGTCAGAACTGGGACATGAAAAAACACCGCGATTATGAAGCGCTGTTTACCTGGTCGCCCGAGCTGGTCGACAACCAGCGCTATTTCGGCATTTGCGGCGTGCCGAGAAAATTCGATCCCAACTTCACCATCAACCGTGACCTTTCCAAAAAAACGGGATTGGTCACCATGATCGCCGGGCACAAGAAGCGAGGAAGCCCGCAGGAACTTTACTCGGCGCGGCTCGACGCCATCGAATGGTATGAGACCCATCAGCCCCAGGCGTTCGACCTTTATGGGGAAGGATGGAACGAACCGGCGATCCGCGGCGTGGGAAAGCTTCGGCGCCTGGGCCTGATGAAAATCGTGACGCGCCTGATGCCGCCCCCGCCCCGCCCGTCCTATCGCGGGTCCGTTCCGAAGAAGAAGCCGGTGCTGGAACGCTATCGCTTTGCGATTTCGTACGAAAATGCGCGCGACGTTCCGGGCTACATCACCGAGAAAATATTCGATCCTTTTCTCGCCAGTTGCGTCCCCATCTATTGGGGCGCGCCCGACATCACGGACTATGTTCCCAAGGATTGTTTCATCGACTTCCGGGATTACATGGACCACGCCAAGCTGTACGAAAGACTGTCGACGATGACCGATAGCGAATATCTGGGATATCTGGATCGCATCGAAAAATTCATTCGCTCCCAGGTGGATGGGCCCTTCGGCCTGACGCAATTCACGGCCACCCTGATAGAGGCGATATCACGCGATCCCGACGCCCAAAGCCCGTAAATACGCGGCCGCAGGCCTGCCGGTTGACCCGCCCGCGCGGCCAGCTTAGGAAACGTCCAAGAACCCCAATTCTGGCGCCGGAGTGCAGGATTTGACGCAGCCCATCTATAGCCTGGCAGGCAAGCGCGTTTTCGTCGCGGGACATCGCGGCATGGTGGGCGCCGCCCTGATCCGCCGGCTCCAGGGACAGTGCGAGCTGCTGACCGCCAGCCATGCCGAACTGGATCTTTGCGACCAGCGTGCCACGCATGAATGGCTGGCGAAACACAAGCCGCAGGCTGTGATCATCGCCGCCGCCAAGGTCGGCGGCATCCTGGCCAATGCGACCTATCCGGCGCAATTTCTCTACGACAACCTCGCCATCGCCACCAACACGATTGAAGGCGCGCGGCAAGCCGGCGTTGAAAAGCTTCTGTTCCTCGGATCGTCCTGCATCTATCCGCGCCTTGCGCCGCAGCCCATGCCGGAAAGCTGCCTGCTGACCGGCCCGCTGGAACCGACCAACGAATGGTATGCCATCGCCAAGATCGCCGGTCTGAAAATGTGCGAAGCGTATCGCCGGCAATATGGCAGCGACTTCATTTCCGCCCAGCCGACCAATCTTTATGGCCCGGAAGACAATTACGATCTCAAGAGCAGCCATGTCCTGCCGGCCATGATCGCCAAGGCCCACCTTGCCAAGCTGCAGGGCGCGGCCTTCATGCCCGTGTGGGGCACCGGCAAGCCCTGCCGCGAATTCCTTCATGTCGACGATTTGGCCGATGCGCTGGTGTTTCTGATGGAGCATTATTCCGGCGAAGAACATTTCAACATCGGCTGGGGCGAAGACATCAGCATCGCTGACCTGGCCCGGCTGGTCTGCGACGTGGTGGGGTTCAAGGGCGAATTGCGCTTCGAAGCCGACAAGCCGGACGGCACGCCGCGCAAACTGCTGGACGTGACGGGCCTGAACGCCCTGGGATGGAAGCCCCGCATCGCGTTGCGCGAAGGCATCACCTACGCCTATGACTGGTATCTGAAGAACCGGGCCCCAGCCGAAAAAGCCACCGCCTGAGTTTCCAAAAACGTTTTTCCAGGGATATGACGAAAATGGCCGCCAAAAGTGCTTTGATTACCGGAGTGACGGGCCAGGACGGCGCCTATCTCGCCGCCCTGCTGCTGCAGAAGGGCTATCAGGTCCACGGCATCAAGCGCCGCTCTTCCTCCTTCAATACCGGGCGCATCGATCCGCTTTACCAGGATCCGCATGAGAAGGGCGTGCCCTTCTTCCTGCATTATGGCGACATGACGGATTCCACCAACCTGATCCGCATCGTGCAGGAAACCCAGCCCGACGAGATCTACAATCTGGCTGCGCAAAGCCATGTGCATGTCAGCTTCGAAACGCCGGAATATACCGCCAACGCCGACGCCATCGGCACGTTGCGCCTGCTGGAAGCCATCCGCCTGCTGGGGATGGAAAAAAAGGCGCGCTTTTACCAGGCCTCGACCTCGGAATTGTACGGGCTGGTGCAGGAACCTGTGCAGAGCGAGACCACGCCCTTCTATCCGCGCAGCCCCTATGCCGCCGCAAAGCTCTATGCCTACTGGATTACGGTGAATTACCGCGAAGCCTATGGCATCCACGCTTCCAACGGCATTCTGTTCAATCACGAAAGCCCGATGCGCGGCGAAACTTTTGTCACGCGCAAGATCACCCGCGCCGTCGCCGCCATCAAGCTGGGTCTGCAGCAGAAACTCTATATCGGCAATCTGGACGCCAAGCGCGACTGGGGCCACGCCCGCGATTATGTCGAAGGCATGTGGCTGATGATGCAGCAGAAAGAGCCTGGTGATTTTGTCCTGGCCACCGGCAAGGCTTATTCCGTGCGTCAGTTCCTGGAACGCGCTTTCGGCCATATCGGCCGCACGCTGGAATGGCGCGGCAAGGGCGTGGACGAAAAAGGTCATGACGCCGCCTCCGGTGATGTGCTGGTCGAGGTGGACAAGCGCTATTTCCGTCCTACCGAAGTCGAATTGCTGCTGGGCGATCCCAGCAAGGCGAAAAAACTGCTGGGCTGGGAACACAAGGTCGGCTTCGAGGCCCTGGTCAAGGAAATGGTCGAGGCCGACCTTCTGGCAGTCGCCAAGGACCAGCGCGACAATGTCCGCGAATAGGGCTGCGGCCGCATCGTGAACCGCGATCTGATCATTGTCATGGGCGGCCGCATCCTTCAGATGGCGGTACTGCTCCTGACGCTGCGCGCCATGACCACGCGCCTCAGCCCGCTGGAAGTGGGCAATTTCAGCCTGCTGATGTCCATCGCGACCCTGTTCATCTGGATCCTGATTTCGCCCATCGGGCTCTACATGAATCGCCACACCCACGAATGGTGGCAAAAGGGAACGATCTGGATCAATTACGGCCGGGAAGGCCTTTACGGCATCGCTGTCGCCGCCTTTACCGCACTGGCGCTGTCGGCGTGGCAGCTGCTTTTCCATCCGGCATGGGCGCAGCAGCTTGTGTGGCTGGGGCCTGCCGCCGGCCTCTACATCATCTGCGCGCTGGGCAACAACACCATCATCCCGGCCATCAACCTGTTCGGCCGGCGCACCTCCTACACGCTTCTCTATGTAACGTCGCAAATCCTCTGCCTGGCTTTCTCATGGGCCTTCACAGGCTTTCATGCGGCTGGCGAATACTGGTTCTTTGGCCAGACCGCAGGCTTCGCTCTGGCCTCGCTCATTGCGCTACCGCTGTTTCTGAAAGTCTCGGCTCCGCCGCTGGGCGCCGCACGGCAAAGCCCCACCGACTGGCGCAAGGGACTGGCGGCGATTGCAGCCTTCTGTCTGCCCATCACCATCACCAGCGGACTGACCTGGCTGCAATTTCAGTCCTACCGCATCGTGATCGGCGACCTCGTATCGTTGAATTTCCTGGGCCTGTTCTTTGCGGGTTATGCCGTGAGCGCCGGCATCATGGGGGCCGTGGAAATTACCGCCGGCCAGTTTTTCGGCCCCTATTTTTACAAGCATGTGCAGGAAGCCGAGCCGGGCCGTCAGCATGATGCCTGGGCAATCTACATGTCGGCGCTTTATCCCATCATGATCGTGATCGTCATGGTGGTGATGGCGCTGGCCCGGCCGATCACGCATCTGTTGCTGGCGCCGCAATTCTGG
Organism: Alphaproteobacteria bacterium; assembly: GCA_947475445.1. Lineage (GTDB taxonomy): Bacteria > Pseudomonadota > Alphaproteobacteria > Micropepsales > Micropepsaceae > Rhizomicrobium. Next base: position 138,457 of record CANJLC010000002.1, on the reverse strand, counting down.
CAGGCCAGCCTTTATGTGGCAGTGGGTGCGATGGTCGAAGGCGCGCGCGTCCTGGGCGCTGCCTATGGCCTGGCCGCCCATGTCAGCAAGCGCACACGCGCCTTGCTGCTTCCGCACGGAGTCGGTGCTGCCTCAATTGTCATCTTTCTGCTGGGGGGCACATGGCTGTTCGGCGAGAGCGCCGTCGCGCCCGCCATGGTCGCCGCAAGCCTTTTGTTTCTGGTAACGATGCACTGGGTCATGACGCGCCATTCCGGCACCCGGATTTCCATACTGGGCTGGCCCTGGGTCATCTGCGTAGGCATTTTTCTCGGCGCGCTGGCTGTGCTTCAGCCGCAACTTGCGCCCTTCGGCAATCTGGCGGACATCGGGTTGGTGGCCGCCGGCGGTCTTGCCATCCTGGCGGCATTCCTGCTGATCCTGCGCGACGCCAGACCCAGCCTGTCGCGCTTCACCGGTTAGCCTGGCGAAAAGCGGCTCGCCACGCGACGGCTGCCGAGCAGCAATGACCGGCCAAAATACATCAAGGCTTTCTTGATCCTCGCCGCCAGCAATCGCCCGCCATTGACCAGTTTCCGGTCATCGCGCCTGGCATACCAGTCATTGCATCCGGTAATGCGAAATCGCCTGTAGCCTTGCAACGCCATATAATCTGCGATCGCATGATCGGCGCCATAGTGATTGTCCTCAATGATGACGATGCGGGGCTTCCAGCGATCAAGCGAAATGCCGCGCAGGGCATCGAGCTCGAAACCCTCAATATCGATCGTCATGAAATCGACGTGATCAACACCTGCTTGTTCCAGGACGTGGTCCAGCGTCGTCATTTCAACGTCGATGTCCTGGACAAGGGGAACGGAAACTCCCGGAACCAGCTTCTTTCCGGCCTTGATAACCGTCATCTCTCCCAGGTCGGAGGCATTGGAATTGACCGATGCCAGCATTTCGCCGCCTTCGGGAATCTGCAGGGTAATTTTTCCACTGCTACTGCCGACGGCGCACTGATACAGCCTCGCCATCGGGCGGGATTGCCGTATGCGGCTCGCCAGCTCGGGGTTGGGCTCGACCAGAACACAGGTCCAGCCCTTGCGTTCAAAATGATAGGAATTGCTGCAAACGATGCCGTCAAAGGCGCCAACTTCGACCGCGATACCCTGACTGACGCCGGAAAAAATCCCGGCGAGAATCCGGTCTTCTCCATACTGGGCGTAGAATTCACCCTGGTTATCCATGCCCTGCACCAAGATTAGCGAAAATGGCGACGCGCCGCGTTTTATAAAGATAGCCCTGAAATAAGCAATCAACCAAAGACCGGGCGCACGCAGGCAAGGTGCGCGTCGCGGCTCTGCGGTTTCGCGCCCAATTGTTTAGCGCCGGACAATCGGGTATTGCCTGCTCACCAACGCCAGTCAAATCCGTCCCGGGAACCCAGCGTGAAGCGTGCTCTTATCATCGTCCTGGTCGGCCGCCTGATCCAGATGGCGGTCATGCTGGCGACGCTGAGGGCGGCGACGACCCGGCTGAGTACGGTCGAGCTGGGCAATTTCAGCCTGCTGGCATCACTCTCGACATTCTTTGTCTGGATCCTGATCAGCCCGCTGGGCCCATACCTCAATCGTTTCACGCTCGACTGGCGCGGCAGGGGAACAATCTGGATCAACTACCTGCGCATGGCGGCATATGTCGTGGCTGTCGCGGCCTTCACCGCGACCACTATTTATCTCTGGAAGTTGATTTTCAAGCCGGCCTGGACGCTGCAATTGTCGTGGCTCGGCACCTCAATGGCCGCGTACATCATTTTCTCCACATTCAACACTGTGACAATTCCGGCCATCAACCTCTTCGGCAGGCGCGTCGCCTACACGCTGCTTTATTCCGCCACCCAGATATTATGCCTCGCATTTTCCTGGTTCATCACAGGCATTGAGGCGCGTGGTGAATACTGGTTTCTGGGTCAGACCGCAGGTTTCGCATTGGGCTTCCTCCTGGCGCTGCCCCTGTTCACCAAAACGACATCGCCCGAAAAGGGCCAGCATTGGCGGACCAGCACACGCATCCGCGATGGCCTGAAGGCGGTGGCCATCTTCTGCCTGCCCATCGTCGTCACCAACGGACTCTTCTGGGTTCAGTTCCAGTCCTACCGGATTGTGGTCGGAAACCTGGTATCGCTGGAATTCCTTGGTCTTTTCTTCGCGGGCTATTCCGTCAGTGCCGGCCTGCTGGCTGCGGTCGAAGTGGCGACCGGCCAGTTCTTCGGTCCTTATTTCTACAAGCATGTACAGGAAGCTGTGCCGGGCCGCGAACAGGAAGGCTGGGCAGCCTACATGTCCCTGCTCTATCCCATGATCATCGTCATTGTGATGGCGGTCATCGCGGTGGCGACGCCGGCCACGCATCTGCTGCTGGCGCCAAAATTCTGGACGGCCAGCACCTATGTGGCGGCGGGCGCAGTCGTGGAAGGTATTCGCGTCTTGTGCGGGGGCTATTCCCTGGCCACACATGTCAGCAAACGCACACACGCCCTGCTTTTGCCGCATGTCATCGGCGCTACGACCACACTGATCACCCTGCTGGGCGGCACTTGGTTGTTTGGCGACGCCGCAGTCGGACCCGCCATGATTTTCTCGGCGTTCGTTTTCCTGGCCGCCATGCATTTGATCCTGACCCGGCATGCAGGAACCAGCCCGGCCATTCTGGGCTGGCCCTGGGTGCTCGCCGCCAGCTTGCTGATGGCGGCCCTGATGCTGCTCAAATCGCACCTGTCCATCCAGGGCGTCATCGCGGATCTGGGCTTTGTCGTCGCCGTGGGGCTGGTGCTGGGCGTTGCGCTTCTGATGATCCTGCGCGCCGCGAGGCCGCTGCTACTACGCTTCGCGCGATAACCAGTGCCGTCAGCCTGCGATTTGCCGCGCGATGATGGCGACGACCATGTCCGCTCGGAACGGATCCGCGGCCGGGCTGCGCAGGAAGGCCTCGATGCGATCCAGATAACCCAGATACTCGTCATCCGGCATGGTGCTGAGCCGGGCATAAAGCTTCTCGAAAGTGCCATAGTCGCGAAAATCGATGAAGCAGTCCTTGGGTATGAAATCGGTGACATTGGGCGCTCCCCAATAGACCGGCACGGTGCTGCCCAGGAAGGAATCGAAGATCTTTTCCGTCACGTAACCGGGAATGTCCCGCACATTCTCGAAGGCGATGTTGAAACGGTAGCGCTCCAACACGGGAATTTTTTCCTTTATCGGGCCGCGCCAGCAGGGATGTTTTTCCGCGCCCAGCAGGCGGTTGACCAAGCCCATCAGGCCCATGCGCCGCAGGCGTGCTGAATAGCGTATGGAGGCGTCATTCCAACCCACGCCGTAAAGATCAAAATCGCCAGGATGATGTGCCTCGAACCAGCGGATGCATTCGAGCCTTTTGGCATAAAGGTCCAGCGGACTGCTGATGCGCGGCCGCTTGTTGCCGGCGATCAGGACGCAAAGTTTTTCGCGGCCCACCAGATCGCGCTTGAGGGTGATGTCACGATCCAGCTTGTTGCCGACGCCGACCTCGACATAGCCGGGACGCCCGATCAGATCACTGTGCCAGGTGAACATCGCCTTGAAGGGCTTGTGGCGGGCTTCTTCCCACAAATAGGGACGCACCAGCGGCGACTCCACCAGCATGGCGTATAGGTCGGCCTCCTGCGCCCAATCGGCCACCAGCTGGATCACCGGCTTGCGCGGCAAATCGAAGAATAGCAGCGCCTTGGGCTTCAGGCCCATGCGCTGCACGACGTCATGGGTGTGTACGCGCCAGCCCTTGGCTTCCATCAGCTGGCGCAAGACGCGCGCCCCGTAATATTCATCGTCGCGGTTTTCGGGATGGTCCGCCTGGAACACGCCGTCATTGGCCACCCAGGGGGAAACCCAGACGGCAAGCACGGGCGCGGAATCGGAAAGGGTCATGGCAGGCGCGTTCTAATCCAGGGGGCCGACCAGTTCTATACAATGATGCAGGGTGCGCCGCGATATGGGACGGCCCGTTCCGGCGTAATGCTTCAGGCTGGACACCAGCGCCGACAGGCGCGCCGCCTCGTCGCCGGACATGTTCAACGCTGCCGCATCCTGCGCCAGCACCCAAGCCAGCTGCAGCTGGCGATATGCGATATAGATGACCACGGCACGCCACAAAGCGGCAACCGGCAGCCGGCCTTCGCCCACCATTTTCACGATGTCTTCCGGTGGGCGCACATAGACCGCATTGGCCTGGAATGCCGTGCCGCCCAGGTCAAAGCGGCAATCTTCCAGCAAATAGTCCATGTCGCTGACGTCCAGCAGCTTCATCAGGATAAAGCCGCGGCTGCGGCAGAAGGCATCAACGACGGCGAATTGCGGCTTGTCGGGCAGAAGCCGTCCGTCGAAATTCACCTCCAGCTCCAGGCCCAGTACTGTCTCCAGGAGGCGCGGCGCGCCTTCCAGGATCGCCAGCTCGAAACCTTCGACATCGATCTTGATGAAGTCGGCCCGCTCCACCACGGTGTCAAGCGTGGTGGTGTTCTCCACCTCGATATCACGCACTGGCACCAACCAGTCCTTCAGGATGGTCTTCTCCAGGTTCCGGGAATCGGCCAGGAAGACGCCCGACGAGCGCGGCCAGGCCGTGATGTGGATGGTGATAGGTTCACCATTGCGCGACAGGGCATGCGGATAGATGCGCACCAGCGGATTGGATGCATGAGTTTTGCGCAATGCCTCGAAGCCCTTTTCCTCCGGCTCGAACAGATGACTGCGAATGTGCCGGGCGAACGGCGCCCAGCGCCGGTGCAGGCCGCCGGCAGCACCGACATCGACGATGTCCACCAGATCATCCTTGATGAATCCGGCGCAATGCAGGCCCGGCAGCAGCGCCCGCTCCAGCTTGCGGGCCAGCACGGCCCGTATCTGCTGGATCAACTGATGGACATTGCCGTGCAACAACTCGTCCAGCGCCAGCCGCCAGCGCGGATAAACGCCGGCCCTGTCAAGCCTCGGAAGGGGAAGTTTGTTGGATTTCATGGGTATTTTACCCGACCGGACACGGAAGGGCGTGCCCGGTCGTTGCCCGGCGCCGGGCGGCATGGACGCGTTTGAATTCGCCCGCTTCCATGTGCTAGGAACGCAGCGACTTTGCGGGGATTCGTACGCGGGAACTCTAGCAAAATCTTTCCTCGGCCTACTGGCAAGAATGAAAAAACATGACGAACGACGTCGCCTCTGACGATGACAACAAAGTTACAGCAATCGGCTTTCTCGTCAAAGTCTGGGATGAGCGGCTATTCGTCGGTATCGTGACCGCCATTTTCCTTATCGCGGTTGAGGCCTACATTATTTATACGCCCACGCGCTACACCGCCACCTTGCTTGTCGGCCATGTCACCTCGGTGGACAGCACGCCCGGCGCGTCCAGCAGCGGCGGACTGAGCGGCACCATCGCCCTGATCGGCCTGGGCACCGGCTTCAGCAACGACACCAAGTTCAACCTCTTTCTGACCCTTGTCAAAACCGAGAACTTCGCGCGCAGGCTGGATGCGAAATACCATTACGTCGGCCGCAAGCATGGCGAAACCACCATTCCCAGCTTGGCGGCTCTGACCGGCACGCTTGGCGGCCTTATCATTTTGAACGCCAGCGACACGACCACCGTTTCGATGCAATCCCCGGACCGGGCCTTTGCCAAGGAATTCCTGCTGGACGTCTACCATGAAGGCAACATGGCGGTCCGCTCCATCGACGTGGAGCGCGCCCGGAAATTCACCGACTTCATCGAGAACCGCTTCCGCAGCGAAAGCAGCCGCCCGATGCTGGACGCGATGGGTTCTCTGCTGGTGAACCAGGAACGCTTTCTCATGGTCACCAGCGTGGATCTGCCCTATGCCGTGCAGCTTCTGGACGGACCCACCGCTTCGGCAACCCCAACATCGCCCCGCAAAAGGCTGCTGCAGATGATCGGCCTGACGGTCGGCGTCGCATTCAGCATCTTCCTTATCCTGGTGTGGGAGGCGGTCACCAGCGAACGCCGCGGCCGCGGCCTTTCGACACGGGGCCCAACGCAATGGCTGCGGAGCCTGGGGAAAAGGCTGACGGGCGGATCTCGCCGCAAAATGGCCTAGGGAACGCCACGTTCCCGAATGTGAGATGACAGCCTGTGCTGAAAGACTTCATATTTTATTCTTCCTACGGTTTTATCCTGCTGTTCTCGCTTCTTTTGATGCGCGGCAGGAAACGCCGCGCTGAAGATGTTCTGTTCCTGATCGGCGTGGCATTGCTGACCATCGGCAAGCTCTTCTACCTGCCGTTCCTCAACCTGGTCAGCGTCAAGGCCGGCTTCATCTTCACGACCATCGTGGGCAGCATTTCGCTGCTGATCAGCTTCATCAAGGGAGTCGACAAATTCCTTTTTGTCCCCTTCATACTGGTTCTTCCCGCGCTGCTTTCCATTGTGTTTCTCTACCCGATCAGCCAGAGCATGTTTGTGGCGGCGGCCTCGAACGCCACCTCCGCCGGCTCGCCGCTGCTGCGGATCATTTCGATCCTCTTCACCAGCATCTATTGCGCCTATGTGATCAACTATGTCTCGACGCGAAAGAATGGTCAGCGCGATACCGCGCTGAGCTACGTCGTCGCCACGCTTTTTGCCACCTTTATCGGCGGCTTCATGACTTACGGCCTTTTCACCGGCGACCTCACCAAGGACGCCCTAGTGCCCGTCAGCGTCGAGGAAATCCACATGGCGGGACGCCTGTTCCGCTTCAATCCCGGCGCCAGCGTCAATGAATTCGGCGAAATCGCCGGCTACTCGGTCTTTATGCTGCGCTGGACCGGCTGGCGAACCGCCACGAAGATTTCGGTAGCCGCGATCCTGATGGGCGCGATCTTCATGTCTCTGACGCGCGGCGCTTGGGTGGGACTGGTGGTCGGGTACATGGTGTATGCCATGTTCAGCGAACCCAAGCAGCGGACACGCATATTCCTGGCGGCGGGAATGCTGATCGGCGTTTTGCTGGTCGTCACCCTCAGCAATGACCTGCTGCGCGCGCTTCTGATCAGCCGCACCAGTCTTGGCGACAGCCCCGGCGGCAACGACCGGCTCAACACCGCCGCCGCCATCTTCGAGGCCATGACCCGCACCCCGCTCAGGAGCCTGTTCGGCTATGGCTGGGCCGCCGATATTTTCTCGCCCAATTACGGCTTCCCCGACATCGGCTACATCCACAGCGTGCCGTTGATGTTCCTGTTCGATACCGGCCTGGTGGGCGTTGCGATCTGCGCCATGACTTTTTACGCCCTGGGACGCTTCATCCTTGCCAGGGTTCGCAAGGACCTCGATATCTTCGCGGGCATCATCGCCTTCATGTTCACGGTTTCCATGTTTGAGCATATTTTCTTTCATGTGCAGACATGGCTGATGCTGGGCCTGCTGCTGGGCATCGCCTTGCGCTCGCCCAAGATCGCGGCGCAAGCGCCGGCCTCGCCGCGGCTACAAGAACAGGCCGCCCAATGACCGGCAAGGAACCTGGTGCGCTTTCCGTCGTCCATGTGGTCGAAACCTGCTGCGGCGGCGTGGCCACTTTTGTCGCGCACATGATCCAGTCGCAGATCGATGATCCCGCCTTTTCCGAAATCACCCTGCTGCATGATCAACGCGCCACGGAAGCCAAGCTTCTGGACGTGGCGCCCCATATCGCGACCTATGAAAGCACGCGCAATCCGCTTCACGCCATCAAGATCGCCTGGCAGGTCCATCAGCGCCTGAAGGCGATCAATCCGGACGTCGTCATCCTGCACAGTTCGTTTCCAGGGCTATGGGGCCGGCTGTTCAAAGGCTCCTGGAAGACCATTTACTGCCCGCATGGCTGGTCGTTTTCCCAGGACTTCTTCTTTCTCAGCAGGCTGGCCTACAAGAAAATTGAAGCGGCGCTCAGTTATCGCTGCGACGCCATTGTCAGCATCTCGCATGACGAATTTCGCGTCGGCCATGACGCGGGCATTCCCGACAGCAAGCACAGCGTGATCCGCCACGGCCTGCTGCCCTCCGCACCGGCAGACGAGCCCGTGCTGCCGCTGGACCCGCAAGCCATCAATCTGGCCTTTGTCGGGCGTTTTGAACGTCAGAAGGGCCTGGATATCCTGTATGATATTTTCAAGGATCCTCGCCTGGATTACATTACCGTCTGGCTGGTAGGCGAAGATATTCGCGGCGTGAAGCAGTATGTGCTGCCTGCTCGGCCAAACCTGCGCCACCTGGGCTGGCGCAATACAGCGCAGGTCGACAAGATCCTGTCCCAGGTCGATGCGATGATCATGCCGTCCCGTTCGGAAGGGTTCGGGCTGGCCGCAATCGAAGCCATGCGAAACCGCAAGGCCGTGATTGCCAGCCGCGTGGGCGGATTGGGGGAGCTGATCATCGATGGCGTGAATGGCCGGTTGATCGACATCAACAATATCGCGGCCTGCCGCACCATTCTGACGGAACTGAACAAGCCCGACCTTGAAAAAATGGGCAATTCCGCCTTTGAAATATTCGAACGGGAATTTCGCTGGGATGTATGCTATCGAAAATGGCGCCAGCTGATCTTGCGGGTCGAAAACTCATGAAGGTTATTCTTTTCGAATTGAATGAGGTGCCCCAGCGCGTGCTGGACGATTTCTGCGACACCCATCCGCAATCGGCCTTGAGCGAAATGCGGGCTTCCGCGATGAAGCTGGAAACGGTCAGCGAAGACGGCCCCGGTCCCAGCCTGTCGCCCTGGTTCACCTGGCCGTCGGTCCATCGCGGCGTGCCCAAGAGCCTGCACAATATTGCCCATCTGGGGCAGCCTTTGGCCGCGGTGAACCGGGAATACCCATCCCTCTGGACAATTGTCGCCGAAGCCGGCGGCCGCGCGGGCGTGTGCGGCTCGCTACACAGCTATCCGGTGCCCGAAGACCGCAGCAATTACGACTTCTACCTGCCGGATACTTTCGCGCCGGAACCCACTGCTTTCCCGCCGGCGCTGGAAAGCTTCCAACGCTTCAACCTGGTCATGGCGCGGGAATCCGCGCGCAATCTCAGTATGAAACTCAATCTGGGCACGGCGATGGCCACGCTGCCGCACCTTCCCAGCCTGGGCTTCGGCCCATCCACCTTCTCCTCGGTCCTGGGACAGCTTGTCTCCGAGCGCCTGAACGTGGCGCGCAAAGTGCGCCGACGCACCACGCAGAGCGTGCTGGCCTTTGACGCGTTCATGGCCCACCTCAAGCGCAGCAAGCCCGACTTCGCCACGTTCTTCACAAACCATCTTGCGGCTGCGATGCATCGCTTCTGGGCAGCGTCCTATCCGGACGATTTCGCGGTCCATGGCTATGACCGCAAATGGATCGAGACGTTCGGCACCGAAGTCGATGTCGCCGTAACCGAAGCGGACCGCATGGTGCGGCGGCTTCTAGATTTCGTGAAGACCCAGCCCGATTACCTCCTGGTCCTTGCCGGCAGCATGGGCCAGGCCGCCGCGGAGGCCGATCCGGTCTATACCGAACTGACGTTGGCCGATCCCGCCAAGCTGCTTGCGCAGATGGGCGTATCACCCGGCCAATGGCGCCGCGGCGCCGCGATGGTTCCGGACTATGCGTTCGAGATACTGGATGGCCAGGCCGATGCGTTCGAGGCCATGCTGCGCCAGGCATCGCTGGCCGAAACACGCACGCCCCTGAAGTATGACCGCAAGGGGAATTTTTTCCATCTGTCCATCTACATCCGCAATCCGGATGCCAAGCGCGACCTGGTCCATATCGGCAACCGCACTTTGTCGCTGGGAGAATGCGGCCTGGGCGTGATCGAAACCGATTTCCAGCAGGGCTGCACCGGCTATCATATCCCCGAAGGCCTGGCCTGGGTTTACGGCCCGTCGCTGCGCAATGCCGGCCAGGCGGCCAGCGTGTCGAGCTGCGAGCTTGCGCCCGCCATTCTTTCCAGCATGGGGATTACGCCGCCGTCCTATATGCGGCGCGGCCTGAAATTCGCCGCCTGACAATTCAGCCGAAGCGCAGCCGTTTAAGCCGCTCGCGCCACTGCGCGCCCAGCGGCACGAAAGACAGAAACCACGCGCCAAAACCGGCCACCAGGAATTTGGCGTGGCGGCGATAGCGCAGCGCCGCGGCGATGATGCGCGGGCTGGCCAGGCGCGGCATTAACGCCCTGGCGCCGGCCTTGTCGCCGTCAATCAGGCGCGAGATCGCAATGTTGATGTCATCCTTCAGGATCAGGAAATCAAAATTGGCGTGGTCGCGCGGACTCATCACGGCTTCGCCATCGCGGCCCACGAAATGCTCCAGCGTCTGAAAAATGTCGTGGCGCTCGCGGCGTTGACGGGCATAGCGGAAACTGGCGCTCACGGCGCTGGTGCGATAATCGATCAGCGTCTTGTTGAGAACGGCCACCTTGTGCCGCCGCGCGATGGTGAGAAAGACATACAGATCGGCCGAGCCGCCAAATTCCGGTGTGGGCCAACGCCCGATCTCGTCCCGGTAGATGGCGGTGCGCGCCATACCCGAAGGGGTCAGGAAGATGTGGCCATATTGAAGCACCGCCCGTAAGGCTTGTGCGAAATCGAAAGCTGCAAATGGCGCACCGTTGAAAATAGAGTCGGGGATGGGGAAATGTGCAGGGAACGGCTTGCCCTCGCCGTCCACGGTGCGCCCACGCGTAAAGACGGCGCCGATCTCCGGATACTGCCGCAACAGGGCAACCTCATCCGCCACGATGGTGGGATGATAAATGTCATCGGCATGGTAGATCGCCATAAGCTCGCCGCGCGCTGCGGCAAAGCAGCGGGTGAAATTGTCATGGCCATGGACAAGCTCTTCAAACCGCAGATGCCGCACGCGCGAATCCAACGCGGCGAAGCGCTGAACGATCTGCGGCGTGGCGTCGGTAGAGGCGTTGTCCACCACGACAATGTCCAGATCGCGATAGGTCTGGGCCAGTATGGACTTCAGCGTAGTCTCCAGTGTCTCCTGCGCGTTGTATGCGGGAATGCAGATGCTGACGGTCATGTCCGCACCGACAAAAGGCCCAGCCAGCTCACCAACGCGTCGTCGCCGTTGCCGGAAAAACCGGCCGGCAGAAATCTCCGCTCCATGTTTTTCTCGTAGATCGGCCGGGTTGCCAGGTCTGGCTGGGCGCCAAACAGCGCCAGCCACTCACCACGCATCAGCCGGTTGCCGCGCAGGTCGGCATCCCGGACAGGATCATAATCATTGCCCGGAGCCAGGAAGGCCAAGGGAGCATTATCCAAGTCTCGGTGATCGCGCAGGTCGATCTCGCTGATCATCCGCCCGCCCGCGGCCAACGAGCGCGCCAGATTGTCCAGGATCGGTGGCACCCGCGGTACCGGCAGATGCTCGAACACCGACACGGAATGGATGAAGTCGAACGCCGGCAGAATAGGAGCAGTACTCATGTCATGCGGCGCGGCATAAGCGATGAAGTTCTTCGTGTCGCCTTTGAGGATTTCGTCCAGCCGCTGCTCGATGTCCACGCCATCCGCGAAAGGCGCCAGGATTGCCAGGGTATCGGCGCGGTTGGCGGCCCGCGCTGCTACCGCCAGCTGGGGCAATTGCGCGATGGCGTTGTAATCCGTGGCCATCACACGGCGCGCGCCCAGCAGATGAAACACCAGCACCTCGCTGGGCACATAGCCGGCGCCGAATTCGAGGCATGACAGGCCGCGCAAAGACGTGACCCCGGCATCGCGCATCGTCGACGCCAGAGCCAGCGCTACGCGGTCCAGCCGTTTCTTGCCCCTGGCATGGTCGCGCGCCTTCAGACCATCCAGTCCGCTGCGGCCATGGCCATGCGCACCGAGCACCAGCTTGATCCGCTCCCGCATCCGGGGCGGAAAAAGTTCATAGATCCTGCGCAGAGCCGTCATGCACGGAGCGCGGCAAAAACAGGGGTGTTACGGATGGGGCGTGTCATCGGACACTCCAACATAAGGATTGCTGTCAATTTGAGCAAGCGCGGTTCGCAAGAACGTCTGGATCGCCAGTCTATCCCATGCTATGGCTGGAAAATCCGCTCCCGTTTCTCTGAGAAGCGGTTGTCATTCGCATCGAAAATGGAAACGCCGTTGTGATTTCTGCTGAACCGCCCTGCTGGCCTGTACAGAGCTGACCCGAATGGCCCCTTTGCTGCTCTCATCTGCGTCATGCCGTGTCTGCGGCAGCCTGGACACGAGTATGCTTCCGGCTGGCCATTATGCGTGCTTCTTCGAGATGCGCGTGGACACCGCCAAAGACCAGCACATGCTGTTCTCCCATTTCCCGCTGTTGGCGGCTTCAGACATATCGCTTTGGCAAAGTTTTCGAGCCCTGCGCAAAATCTGGAAAAGACTCTGGGGCCGGCAAAAGCCGCCGCGGAGATTCCGGACATTTATGACCGGCTGCGCCGCCTGCCACAGCATTACGCCATCGCATGAATATTCCTTCGAAGATTTGCAAGGGCTCTACCGCGACTATCGCTCCAAGAGCTACAACCGCGACCGCGTATCCGTCGAGCCCAGCTATGCCAAGCTGGCCCGGAATATCGGAGATCACCCCCTGGAGATCATCAACCGCAACAAAGCGGCGGATGCGTTCCTGCGCAAAAATGCAGCCCATTTTGCGGGCGGCGTGGCGCTCGATTATGGCGGCAGCGACGGCCGCTTCCTGACGCCGTTCATGTACGAAACATTCAGCAGCATCGAAATTTTCGAGCCCTCCGACGTTGCCCTGCACGCTACGGTCGGACAGACCAGGGTATCGAAGACCGCATCCCCTTCCAAAGAAACATATGCCTTTTTGGCCTGCATGCATGTGCTGGAACATGTGGGAAATCCGCGGGCGATGGTCCTGGAAGCCAGGGATTTTCTTGTGCATGGCGGACTGATGTACATCGAAGTGCCGCATGAGCTGGATACGCGGATGCGCAATGATTTCGCGCACCGCATCGTCGACACTCCTATCCTGATTCACGAGCACATCAACAAATTCGACATTCTGGGAATGCAGAAACTTGTGGAATCCATCGATGGTCTGGAATTGTTGGATTGCGCGCAGGACCAGGTCGATCAGGGCTACAAAGCCTGGGACACAGGCGTGAACGGGCGTTTCCTGATCCGCAAGAGATAGGCGTCAGCCTGCCAGGAAGGATGCCGTGTCCGCGATCTGCGCCGACAGCGGCCGCAGGGTGATGTCGTGCCGCGCTGCAAGCATCCGCATCGCTGTGCCGTCGCCCACATAGCGATTGTCCGGCAGTGTGGAATCAAGTGCGGGGCGCTCAATCGCGCCCGCCTTGTGTCCCAGCAGATCCAGCACCAGGCGCGCCAGCTCTCCAACTTCGATTTCCCGCTCGCCCGCCGTGTCGAACCACACCGGATTGGCGGCACCCTCGTCCAGCATGGCCAGCACCAGCTCCATCAGGTCCATGACATGGCTGTAGGACCGGATGATGCGCTGCGCCGCCCGGATCCGTACCGGGCGATGGTGGGCCACATCCTCCAGGATGGAGCCTAGCGCATAGGACGTGGTCTTGTTCATGTAAGGCCCCGCGACATTGAAGACCCGCGCCACCAGCAAGGGGCATTGCAATTCCTCCGCCAGGCGGGTGAACCGTGCCTCATCCTTCAGCTTCATAACGCCATAGGGATTTTTGCCGATGTCCGTTTCCAGCATACGGTCTTTCGCATAAACCGCGCCCGACGAAGGCACGAACAAGGCCTGCGCCTTTATCCTGCGGGCGGCGTCACAGACTTGCTCGGAAATCGCCGCGTTCAACTGCACGTAATCGCCGAGCGGCATATCCGCGACGCGCTCCTTGCCCAGAAAGGCGCAATGCAGCACCGCATAGCGCGCCGGCGGCAGTTCGCTGATCGCATTCAGAGCGCCGTACCGCACAATCCGGCCCGATTGCAGGCTGGTCTGTCCATCCTTGGTGGCATAGGCGAAAACGCGCGCTGCAAAGGCGTCGCCCAGCCGCGCTTCCAGCGCGCCCAAGCTGGCCCTGCCCAGCCATCCGGTAGCACCCGTCACCACGAAATTGCAATCATCCAGATGGGCCATTACCGGCTCTCTACCATGGGCGCAAAAAACCGCCAAAAGCGGGGAAAGTCTGGGGAAAAGCCAGGGATGTTACCACAGTTCACACTTGTGAATCCTGAAACCCCCTGATAATAAGATTTCCTCCAAAGCAACAACCCAGCGGGAACCTGAGGTTCCCTCATGAGGCCCGATGCGCTCGCCGATTTTTGAAGACCTGTTCGTCCTGGAACTCGCCAACAATCACTGGGGCAAGCTCGAGCGCGGCCTGAAGATCGTCAATGATTTCGCCAAGGTGGTGCGCTTCAACAATGTGCGCGCCGCCATCAAGCTGCAGTTCCGCGACGTCGACAGCTTCGTGCACAAGGACCATCGCAATCGCGAGGATGTGCGCTACATCAAGAAGACCCTGGCTACCCACATGACCTGGGAACAGCTGCGCACCCTCAATGACGCCGTGCGCACCAATGGCATGATCACCATGGCGACGCCCTTCGACGAAACCTCAGTCGACAAATGCGTCGAATTCGGCGTGCAGATCCTCAAGATCGCCAGCTCCGACATCCGCGACTGGGTGCTAATCGAAAAGATGGCCTCTACCGGCAAGCCGGTGATCGCCTCCACCGGCGGCTCCTCCCTGCGCGACATGGACGACCTGATCAGCTTCTTCAACAAGCGCAACATTCCCTTCGCGCTCAACCATTGCGTTTCGCTCTACCCCTCGGAAGACAGCGAAATTGAAATCAACCAGATCGATTTCCTGCACAACCGCTATCCCGACAATGTGATCGGCTTCTCGACCCACGAGATGACCAGCTGGAACGAGTCGATAATGATCGCCTATGCCAAGGGTGCGCGCACCTTTGAGCGTCATATCGACATTGATTACGAAGGCGTGCCGGTCTCGTCCTATTGCACCCTGCCCGAACAGGCTGACCAGTGGTTCAAGGCCTTCAAGAAGGCGCAGGAAATGTGCGGCGCGCCGGGCACCGCCAAGCGCATCCCGCCGAAGCGCGAAGTGGAATATCTCGACCAGCTGGTGCGCGGCGTCTATGCCAAGTCCGACCTCCCGGCCGGCCATGTGCTGGGCGACAAGGATGTCTATCTCGCCATCCCGTTGCTCAAGGGCCAGATCTCCTGCCGCGAACTGATGCGCGGCGAAGTGATCCGTTCGCCCATCAAGAAGGATGCGCCGGTCCATCTGCGCGAGATTGACAGCCCCTATTCGTCCAATTCCGACCTGCAGAAGCTGATTGATGCGCGTGGCGTCGATCCGATTCCGCTGGATTCAAACTCGCCACGTCTCGTCTCCAAGAACTGAGCGCGGCTTTCTAATATTGGGGTAACTTCACAATGCGGGTGGCCGACTATATCGCCCAGTCCCTGGCGCGGCTTGGGATCACGCATGTCTTTCTGGTAACAGGCGGCGGCGCCATGCACCTGAATGACGCGTTCGGGCGCACCAAGGGGCTCACCTATGTCTGCTGCCACCATGAACAGTCCTGCGCCATCGCGGCGGAAGGCTATGCCCGCCTGCTGGGCCGCCCCGCCGTGCTCAACGTCACCAGCGGCCCAGGCGGCATCAACGCCCTGAACGGCGTGTTCGGCGCCTATACCGACTCGATCCCCATGGTGGTGGTGTCCGGCCAGGCGCGGCGCGAAACCATCGCCAACAATTTCCCCATCGGCCTGCGCCAGCTGGGCGACCAGGAAGTCGATATCGTGCGCATGGTGGGGGGCATCACCAAATACGCCGTGATCGTTCAGGACCCCAAGCGCATCCGCTACGAGA
Organism: Alphaproteobacteria bacterium; assembly: GCA_947475445.1. GTDB lineage: Bacteria > Pseudomonadota > Alphaproteobacteria > Micropepsales > Micropepsaceae > Rhizomicrobium. The sequence continues at coordinate 122,593 of CANJLC010000002.1, read as the reverse complement.
TCGAGAAAGCCTTCTGGTTGTCGGTCAATGGCCGTCCCGGTCCGGTCTGGATCGATGTGCCGATCGACGTGCAGGGCAGCAATATCGACGAGACCACGCTGGAAGGCTTTGATCCCATCAAGCATGCCGCCGACATCGAAGCTGCGACGCCCACGGAGACCAAGGCGCTGACCGGCGACGGATTGCGCGACGCCGCCCGCAAGGTGCTGGACATGCTGGCCGCATCAAAGAGCCCTTGCATCCTGCCGGGCACCGGCGTGCGCATCGCCGGCGCCGCCGACCTGTTCCTGGATGTTGCGAACCAGCTGGGTGTGCCGGTGGCCACCGCCTTCAACGCCCATGACGTGCTGGCCAATGACAATCCCCTCTATGCCGGCAAGCCTGGCACGGTTGGCGACCGCGCCGGCAATTTCGCGGTGCAAAATTCCGACTTCCTGCTGGTCTTGGGCTGCCGGCTGAATATCCGCCAGATCAGCTACAACTGGGACAGCTTCGCCCGCGCTTCCAAGGTGGCAATGGTGGACATTGACCGGGCTGAACTGGAAAAGCCCACCCTGCACCTGGCCCTGCCGGTGCATGCCGAACTCAAGGCCTTCCTCACCGTGCTGAAAGAGGAAGCGAAGAGCTACAAGCCCTCCGCAGCGCAAAAAGAGTATTTGGCGTGGTGCCGCGAGCGCGTCGCCAAATTCCCCACCGTCCTGCCGGAATATTGGGACACCAAGGGCGTGGTCAATCCCTATTGTTTCGCCGAGACCGTGTGGAAGCATCTGGACAAGGACGATGTCGTCGTCACCGGCGACGCCACTGCCTGCGTGGTGACGTTCCAGACCGCCCAGATCAAGCAGGGCCAGCGCCTGTTCTCCAACTCCGGCTGCGCCTCGATGGGCTACGACCTGCCCGCCGCCATCGGCGCCTGGTATGCCAACACAAAGGCAAAACGCATCATCTGTTTTGCCGGCGACGGCAGCGTCATGATGAACCTGCAGGAACTGCAGACGATCGTCGGCGAGAAAATCCCCATGAAGATTTTCCTGACCAACAATTCCGGCTATCACTCCATCCGCCAGACACAGCAGAATTATTTCCCGGACAATGTGGTGGGCTGCGGCCCCGAAAGCGGCGTCACCTTCCCCGACTTCCTCAAGCTGGGCGAAGTGCTGGGCTTCGGCGTGCGCCGCACCTCCAGCCATGACGACATGGAGCAGGCCATCAAGGACACGCTGTCCTCTCCCGGCCCGCAGATCTGCGAAGTGATGATCGACAAGTCCCAGCAATTCGCGCCCAAGCTGGCCTCGCGCCGCCTGGATGACGGCCGCATGGTCACCTCGCCCCTGGAAGACATGGCGCCCTTCCTGTCGCGCGAGGAACTGGCGGCCAACATGCTGATCCCCCTGGTCAAGGATTGATCCCCTGATCCAGCACCCCCTTAAAGCCCTTCTCAATGCGCTGCCCGGCGGCGTCGCGCTGATGGACAGGGTGCGGCTCAAGCGATTGCAGGCTTCCGCCCAGGCGGCCGGGCTGACCGCCGCCATGACGCATCGCGGCGGCGCCGTGGCGTTTCGCCGTGGCAACACGGTGCTGATCGTGAAGAAAAATCACGCCTTCACCCATCCTGACATCATCACCGAATTCGACATCTATTTCAGCGCGGTGCGGCCGGTGCAAAACGGCACCGACCAGGTGGTGGATTATTCCACCCCGGCCTGGCACCATTTGTCCGGCTCGGGTGAAGACTTCTTTTTCACCTCCGTTACGGAGGGCGAGTCCATCAATCCGATGTATCTGGACGCCGCGCGGCTGAAGGAGGGCGATGTGGTATTCGACCTGGGCGCCAATTGCGGCCTGGCGACGCTGGCATTTTCCCGCGCCGTCGGACCCGCAGGCCGGGTGATTTCCCTGGAGCCGGACCCGCAGAATTTCGATTCCCTTTCCAGGAATGTGGAACGCCACGGCCTTGCCAATGTCACGGCGCTGCAGGAAGGCGCCTGGGACAAGTCCACCACCATCCGCTTCGCGTCGGACGGCTCGATGGGTTCCTATATCGTGGAAATCAAGGCCGGCGACTGGCTGGGCGATGGCACCACCATCAAGGTCGCCAGCCTGGGCGACCTGGCGGCGCGCATGAATTTGCAGCGGGTGGACTTCGTGAAAATGGATGTCGAGGGTTCGGAACATAAAGTGGTGCCGACCTTGGGCCCCTTCCTCGCCCGTTACCGTCCCGCGCTGATGATCGAAGTGCATGGCGAAGGCATGGACAAGATCCAGGCCTTCATGGAAGCGCAGGACTATAGCGCCACGCCCGTGGTGCAAAGCTCCGAACACGCCTTCCCGCTGCTGCTGTGCCGGCCGCGTTGAGCAGCCTCACGAAAATCTCCGGCGTCCTTTTCGACCTGGACGGCACCCTGATCGACAGCGCGCCCGCCATCGCCCAAGCCCTCAACCAGGTGATCGCAGCACGCGGCGGTATCGCCGTCACGGAACAGAAAGTCCGCAGCCTGGTCAGCCGAGGCGCCGCCGAACTGGTGGCCGCCGCCTTCGGCGACCACGCCACCACGCCGGAGCGCGACCTGGGCGATTTCCGCACCGTCTACGCCGTGCTGCCTGCTGATCCCGCCGATCTCTACCCCGGCGCCAGGGCGATGCTGGAACAGCTTTACGCCTCCGGCCTGGCGCTGGGAATCTGCACCAACAAGCCCCAAGGGCTGACCGAAAACCTCCTCTCGGACCTTGGTCTGGCGCCCCTGTTCGCGGCGGTGGTGGGCGGCGACGCCACGGCGCGGGCCAAGCCCTATCCTGATCCCCTGCACCTGGCCCTGGAAAAAATGGGCGTGCCTGCCGCCATGGCGGTCTATGTCGGGGACAGCGAAGTGGATGGAGAGGCGGCCGCGCGGGCAGGCCTGCCTTTCATCCTGGCCACCTATGGCTATGCCACCGTGCCCCTGGAGGGCATCCCCCACCAGGTGCGGCTGGATGGGCTGGCGGGGCTGCCGGCCCTCTTGCGCACGCTAAAAGGCTAAAAAAGCTTCATTTTGTGCGGCGGACCCGATAGGCTGGCCAAACAGGCAAGGCCCGGGGGCGGCCGCCTTGACCGGCTCATGCTCCTATTGCCAAAAGACACCCCAAAACCGGGGTTCAGGCGGATATTTCCATGAAGGCAGTCATTCTGGCAGGCGGGCTCGGCTCGCGCCTCAGCGAAGAAACCGAGACCAAGCCCAAGCCCATGGTCGAGGTCGGCGGCCGCCCGATCCTGTGGCACATCATGAAGATCTACTCCCATTACGGGATCAACGATTTCATCGTTTGCCTTGGCTACAAGGGCTACAAGATCAAGGAATATTTCTTCCACTACAAGCTGCACACCTCCGACGTCACCATCGATGTGGCGAAGAACGACCTCACGGTGCACCAGACCTACGCCGACCCCTGGAAAGTCACGCTGGTTGAAACTGGCGACAGCACCATGACCGGCGGCCGCCTCAAGCGGGTGCGCGATTATATCGGCAACGACGAAGCCTTCTGCCTGACCTATGGCGACGGCGTGGCCGATGTCGATGTCGGCAAGCTGATCGCCTTCCACAAATCCCATGGCAAGCTTTCCACCGTCACCGCCGTGCGCCCCATCGCCCGCTTCGGCGCGCTGGTTATGGACGGTTCGCGCGTCGAGCGCTTCGAGGAAAAGCCCATCAGCGAAGGCGGCCTGATCAATGGCGGCTTCTTCGTGCTCTCGCCCAAGGTGCTGGATTACGTCGCCGGCGATTCCACCCTGTGGGAAAAAGAGCCGATGGAACGCCTGGCCGCGGAAGGCCAGTTGCAGGCCTTCGAACATCCCGGCTTCTGGCAGGCGATGGACACGCTGCGCGACAAAAACCACCTGGAAGAATTATGGGCCTCCGGCAAGGCGCCGTGGCAGGTCTGGAAGAAATGAGTATCTGGAACGGCAAACGCGTTTTCCTGACAGGACATACCGGCTTCAAGGGTTCCTGGATGACGCTGCTGCTGGCGCGGCTGGGAGCGAAGGTCAGCGGCTATGCCCTGACGCCGCCCACCGATCCCAACCTGTTCACCATCGCCCGCGTGGCCGAGGGCATTGAACACCATATCGGCGATATCCGCGACGTGGCGAAGCTGAACGCGGCAATGACCACCTTCAAGCCCGATGTCGTGCTGCACATGGCGGCCCAGCCGCTGGTGCGCGATTCCTACAAGATCCCGGTGGAGACCTATGACGTCAACGTCATGGGCACGGTGCATGTGCTGGAAGCCGTCAAACAGACGCCCGGCGTGAAAGCCACGCTCGTGATCACATCGGACAAAGCTTACGAGAACCGTGAGGCCATGACGCCCTATCGCGAAGGCGACGCCATGGGCGGGCATGATCCCTATTCCAGTTCCAAGGGCTGTGCCGAGCTGGTTACCGCCGCCTATGGCCGTTCCTATTTCGACGCCGGCAATCACGGTTCGCTGACATCGGTGCGCGCCGGCAACGTGATCGGCGGCGGCGACTGGGCCAAGGACCGCATTGTCTGCGACCTGGCGCGCGGCCTGATCGCGGGCGAAAAAATCATCATCCGCCGTCCCGACGCCATCCGCCCCTGGCAGCATGTGCTGGAGCCCCTGTCCGGCTACTTGAAGGTGGCCGAAGCGCTGCTGGCGTCCGGTCCCACCAAATGGGAAGGCTGGAATTTCGGCCCCGGCAAGGACAGCGAACAAAGCGTCGGCACCCTCGCCAATTTGATCGTGAAATTGTGGGGCACGCCGGACGCGCTCTCGATCCAGCCCGATCCCAATGCCGTGCATGAAGCCACGCTGCTGAAGCTGGATTCCACCAAGGCCCACACCAAACTGGGCTGGCAGCCGCGCTGGGGTTTTGAAGACGGCGTCGGCCAGACCATGGCCTGGTACAAGGCCTATGCCGAAGGCGCCGACATGCGCGCCTTCACCCTCAAGCAGATTGACGAACATCTGGCTGGTGCGCCAGCTTCCAGGAGAGTAAGCGCGTGACGACCGACACCAAGCCCGACGACGCCAAGACGCCCACCGGCAAGGCCAAGCCCGAGACCAGCGAAGCCGCCGCGCTGCGCGCCCAGATCCTGGAATTGACCGAGAAATACGCCGCCCTCGCCCATGGCCCGCGCGAATTCGTGGCGGACAAGCCCGTGGTGCCGGTGTCGGGCAAGGTCTATGGCGCGCCGGAACTGCGCAGCCTGGTGGATTCCTCGCTGGATTTCTGGCTGACCACGGGCCGTTTCAACGACGCCTTCGAGGCGCGGCTGGCCGCCTATTTGGGCCTGCGTTTCGCGCTGACCGTCAATTCGGGTTCCTCCGCCAACCTGGTGGCGATGAGCGCGCTGACCTCGCCGCTGCTGGGCAAGCAGCGCCTGATGCCCGGCGACGAAGTCATCACCTGCGCCACCGGCTTTCCCACCACGCTGAACCCGGCCATCCAGAACGGCATGATGCCGGTGTTCGTGGATGTGGACATTCCCACCTACAATATCCGCCCCGACATGATCGAGGCCGCGATCAGCCCCAAGACCAAGGCCATCATGGTGGCCCATACGCTGGGCAATCCCTTTGCGCTGGACGTGGTGATGGACCTCGCCAAGAAGCACGACCTGTGGGTGGTGGAAGACAGTTGCGATGCCTTGGGTGCCACCTATGACGGCAAGATGATCGGCACCTTCGGCGATGTCGGTACGGTCAGCTTCTATCCGGCCCATCACATCACCATGGGCGAAGGCGGGGCGGTCTTCACCAATGACGGATTGCTCAAGCGCGCTTTGGAATCGGTGCGCGACTGGGGCCGCGACTGCTATTGCCCGCCGGGCGTGGACAATACCTGCAACAAGCGCTTCCAGTGGAAGCTGGGCGATTTGCCCAAGGGTTATGACCACAAATATACCTATTCCAACCTGGGCTATAACCTGAAGATCACCGACATGCAGGCCGCTGTCGGCCTGGCCCAGATGGACCGGCTGGAAGGCTTCATCGCCGCGCGCCGGCACAATTTCGCGTTCCTGAAAAAGGGCCTCAAGGCCGTGGAGGAATTCCTCATCCTTCCCGAAGCCACGCCCAAGTCCGAACCCAGCTGGTTCGGCTTTCCCATCACCGTGCGCCCGGGCGCGCCCTTCAGCCGTGACGAGCTGGTCCAGTACCTGAATGAAAAGAACGTCCACACCCGCCTCCTGTTCGGCGGCAATCTGCTGCGCCAGCCCTACATGAAGGGCCGCGAATACCGCGTGGTGGGCGAGATGACCAACAGCGATACAGTGATGACCTCCACGTTCTGGATTGGCCTCTATCCGGGCCTCAGAGAAGATCACCTGAACTACGCCATAGAGCAGATCACCGCTTTCTGCCGGCGCTAGGAGTTGATGGCATGACCATGGATATCCGCCTCCTGGCCGTGCTGATGCAATGGGGCTATGGCAAGAAAGAAAGCGGCGAAAGCGGCGAAAGATCCGCCTTTTTCGATCCCATGGCCAGTATCTGCCGCGAAGCCAAACCCTTCTGGTATGACGAATTCCTGGACGATCCCGCCCGGATAGAACAGGAGCTGGAACGGACGGTCGCCGACTATGCGCCCGATGTGATTTTCTTCACCACCTACAAGGACCAGTTCCGTCCCGAATTCCTGGATCGGCTGAAGACGCGCGCCACCACCATCGCCTGGTTCGGCGACGACCAGTGGCGCTTTGAAAGCTATACGCGCCGATACGCCCGGCACTTTTCCTTTTGCGCCACCACCGATCCCTGGGCCCTGGACAAATATGCGCGGCTCGGCGCCAAGGCCATTCTTTCCCAATGGGCGGCCGATCCGAAGCTGGGGGCGCATGACGCGCTGCCGCCCGACGGCAGCTTTCGTTCCAACATATCCTTTGTCGGCATCCGCAACGAAGTGCGCAACTGGTACGTGGGCCGCCTTCAAAAGGAAGGCATCAAAGTAGAGTGTTATGGGCATGGCTGGCCCAACGGCCCACTGCCCGCCGAAAAGCTCAGCAGCTTTTTCCAGTCCTCGCGCATCAACCTCAATTTGTCGAACAGCGTGCAGAACGATATCGGATTCATCTTCGCCCATCCCATGAATGCCGCACGCTTTCTGCGCAGCAAGAAACGGGTCGAGCAGATGAAGGCGCGCAATTTCGAAATTCCCCTGGCAGGCGGATTCGAACTGAGCCACTACGCGCCCGGCCTGGAGCATTATTTCGACATCGGCAAGGAGATCGCGATCTTCAACAGCCCCGAGCAATGCGCCGCGCAGATACGCTACTATCTTGCGCACCCGCAGGAACGGTGCGCGATGGCGCAGAAGGCCCATGAGAGAGCCTGCCGCGAACACACCTATGAACACCGCTTCAGGGCTGTTCTGGAAGCGGCCCTGCCTGGCCGCCAGTGACTATTTTCTGCAAGAATGCAATCATATGACCCGCAGGCCCGGGCACGGCCAAGGAGACAATATCTGTGAGACTTCTCTATCATGTCCTGATTCAGCTCGGGTTTGACCCGCGCAAGACCGTGCGCTCGCTGCGCGGCATCCCCGCCTTCCTGCGGGACTTGCGCGACTACAAGCGGCGCGCCAGGGGCGTGCCGGGTGCAATGCCGATAACGGCCCTGTATCCGATCATGCACGAGCGCTATGTTTCCAACGGCGATCTCGACCCTCACTATTTCTATATGGACTTGTGGGCGGCCCGCCGCATTTATGCGCGGCGTCCCGAGCGTCATGTGGATATCGGATCTTCCATCTCGGGATTCGTTTCCCATTTGCTGACCTTCATGTCCGTCGAACTCGTGGACGTGCGGCCTTCCGAAGGCCTGATAGACGGGCTCAGCACGCTGGTCGCCGACGGCACCACGCTGACGCCCTACGCGGACGGTTCCGTCGATTCCATCTCCAGCCTCCACGCCGCGGAGCATTTCGGCCTCGGGCGGTATGGCGACCCGGTCAATCCCATCGGGCACATCCAGTTCATGAAATCCCTGGCGCGCGTGGTGAAACCCGGGGGCCGGCTTTATTTCGCCGTGCCATGCGGCAAGGAACGGCTGATGTTCAACGCCCAGCGCGTCATCTCCCCCCATACTATCGTGGAAGCCGTCGGCCTGCCGCTGGTCTCCTTCTCCTGCGTCACGGATGACAGGAAATTCCATCGCGATTGCGGAATCGAAGTCGTGGAAAACGAAGTCTTCGGTTGCGGCATGTTTGAATTCACGAAGAACTGACCGCATTGCCGCTTGGCGGCCTTGGCGGTCTCATGGGGTTGTCATGAAGGCGCGAAATCTGGCCGGTCTGTCGAAACTCACCGCCGCCATCGGAATTCTCGGTCTCCCGATATCGATTTTGATGGCAGCGCTGGGCTTCGTGCTGATCGTGGCTGCCGCCAGAACCTACGAAACGCCCGTCCGCGTCGTGTCGGCGCAGGGTCCGATCAACCCTGTTCCGCTGGCCGTTGCGTCGCAAGGCGCTTCGGAAATCGTGCAGAGCAATGCCGTGTCCCTGATCATGACCACCGATCCTCTGGCCGGGCGGGAGAAATTCGCCACCGACGGGGGCGCCATTGAAGCGGTCGGCGGCAAGCTCGTCATACTCGACCGCCTGGGGCACTTCCTGGTTTACGATGGCGGCAACATTGATTCAAAGCCCTTTCCCGACCTGCCCATGCATGTCAGCGAATATGTGGCGCATTCCAAATTCCCCCTGAACCCCGCCACGCTGATTTCCCATGATGTCCGCTATCATGCGAAATCTGGCTACCTTTACGCCAGCTACGAAGTCTATGACGCGGGCCCGGATGCCACCCATTTTGAAATCTCGAAAATCCTTTTGCAGAAGGATACCGCGGTGCCGGTTGGCGGCTGGCAAACCGTATTCAAGAGCGCGGAACTGAAGCCGCCTTATTATTTCGGCCACGCCGCCGGGGGCAAGATGAGCTTCGCGGGCGATACGCTGTTCTTCGCCCTGGGCGACTATAATCTGAACAATCTGGGCATCCATGCCGCCGCCCAGGACAGAACATCCATGCTCGGAAAGAGCTACAAGCTCGACCTGCCCTCGGGGAAATTGACCGTTCTGAGCATTGGGCTGCGCGTACCGGAAGGCCTGGTCGTCAGTTCGAAGGGCGAGCTTTGGGAAACGGAAAATGGCGAGCGCGGCGGTGACGAACTAAATCTGATGGTGGAAGGCGGCAATTATGGCTGGCCCTATATCTTCTGGGGAACGCAATATGCCTGGCCGTTCGGCAGGGGGCCCGTCGGCGAGATCGTGAAGGACGGCAAATATGCGGCGGGCTTCAGCGTTCTGCCCACGCTTATCGATACGGCCAAGACCGGCACCATTCCGGACCGCGGAAAATTGATTGATCCGGTCTTTGCCTGGGTTCCTTCAATCGCGCCAACTTCGATCGTCGAGGTCAGGGCGTTCGACGAAAAGTGGAACGGCGACTTCCTGGTGGGATCGCTCAAGGGACTGTCGCTGATCCATCTGCGCATCAGGAACGGCCACGTCATTTCCTCTGAAAGCATTCTGATCGGCCGCCGCATCCGGGATGTGGTCAATGCCAGGGGGCAGATCATTCTTCTGACCGATGATGGCGCGCTGGTCTTCCTGACGCCGAACACCGACTATGCCTGGTCGGGACAGCCCAATATCGATCCCCGCAACGCCTATAACGATGTGATCTTCTCGGCCTGCAAGCAGTGCCATTCCCTGGCAGCCCGCAACCCCTCCTTTACCGTGCCCACCCTGAACGGCGTTTACGGCCGCAAGATTGCCGGCGGGGCCTTCGCCAACTATTCCGAGGGCCTGAGGAAAAAGGGCGGCGTCTGGGACGAGGAAAGCCTGGCGGCGTTTCTGACGTCGCCGGAGGATTTCGCCCCCGGGACAACAATGCCGAATCCGGGCCTTTCCGCGGATACAATTCTTCAGATCACCAGCATGCTGAAAAAAGCGTCGCTCGAGGGCAATCAGTAAGGCAGGATGAAGATGGCGTCATCCGCGACTCGGACGGTTCGTCCGAACTGCGCCTTGAGGCTTTCAACAAAGTCGTCCAGCTTCGGATAGCCGCCACCGCAGGTAAAGCAGGTTGTATCGTCGACAATAATGACATCGGCATAGGCAGACCGCAGCCGCAGGATATGGGCGATTTCTGCCAGGATGGGCGATTCTTCGGCGCCAATTCCGGTGCCTTCGCCGCTGAAATGGCCGTCCAGCCAGAACAGGACGGGCTCTGTAAGCTTTTCCAGCAACCCCGGAAGAAGATCGGCGCTGTCGCCGCACAGGATATTCACCTGCGCGTTTGCGGCAAAGCGGCGCCTGGCCCTGATCGCCAACGGCTCGAATATTTCGATCGAATAGATCTGCCGGAAGCGGGCCAGGGTGGCGTCGATCATCACCCCTTCAAAGGTTCCTGTTTCCACCAGGACATCGAGGCCGAACAGGTCCGCCAGACAAAGGATGTTGCGAACCTTGACCGCATGCGGCACGGGGGCGGGACGGCCGGCGGCAAACCAGCGCTTCAAGTCGCGGCGTGATTTGATCGGCAACAACAGTCCCTGCCACAAGCCCGTATTGCGGACACTGTCCTTGATCTTCTGCTTGATGGTTCTTTTCACGACGCCCGCCATGTGATCTTGCCAGGAACCAGGGCCCGGGCCGAAATCTGCAAATTGGTGAGCCCAGATGGGGTCGAACCATCGGCCCTCTGATTAAAAGTCAGATGCTCTACCGCTGAGCTATGGGCTCTTACCAATTTTCGCGGACCGTATGGGTGCGGGCCACGCCGGTCAACCTTAGAAATCGCCGGTTTTCCGCCTTTTTGGGGCCTTTGCAGGGCCCATCGGAGCGGTCCGCGGCAATTTCCGGCCAGAATCGGCGCGGGCCGGGCGGCGCCAGGAAGCCTAGCGCGAAAATTTCTGCGCCACTCTTTTGCGCAGATATTTGAGGGTGATGGCCGGAGAGCGCAGGAAAGACCAGAAAAAGGCATAGCCGGCGCGCAAGACCTGTACCGGCCCCCACCCCGAGCGGAACTGGCGAAGCCCGCGCGGTAACGGCTGCGGTACGGGACAATCGGCCCAGGGAACGATCAACAGGTCGCCATAGGAATCATTGTGGCGGCCATTTTCGGCCTGGACCAGCGTGCCATCAAAAGCGAAGAAATAACGTCCGGCGTTGGTGGCGTCGCGAATGCTCTGCAGCGTGACGGACGGAATGCCGTGCTTTTCGGCCAATTCACGCGGGATAAAAATAAGATTGAACAGCGTTCCGGCGACAAGGCTGTAATCCCGTGCTTCACCCAGTTCGGCGAGTGACCGGGCGGAATTGCCGTGGTTGGCTCCCGGCGGATTGACATACTGCGTGTCGAAGGGAATGGACGGATTATACTCGATGACTACGACCCGGGGCCGGAATTTGCTGAGAGACTTCCAGACCGCGTAATCGTCGCTGTCGATATCTATGGAAAGCAGATCAACTTCGGGCGCGCCATTTGCCGTCAGAATATTGTCCAGGGAAGATTCCCCCTCCGTCCTGACGAAGGCGCAAACCTTGCGCGCACGCGCATCGGGACAATTCTTCTCAAGCTGATGCATGCGTCTGGGATCGCCTTCGATGTAGCAACCGCTCCAGCCCAGCTCGTAAAGAAAATAGGTGTTGCTCATATACTTGCCGTCCCAGGCCCCGAACTCGACGAAATAGCCGTTCGCGATGCTCATGCGGTCCAGAAAGCCGTGGATGATTTTGTCTTCGCCCAGCTGGCTGTGATAGCTGAAAGCGGGTTTCGGCGAACCTTGCCCTGCTTCAGCGATATTTTGATAGGCCATAAAATACTCTCCAATCGGCAGCCGCCGACATGCATTATCCGTTATTGCGATAGCCTGGCGCCGCCGCCTTTTCTCAATAGGCGCCCTTGCGCGCCGCCAGCACCCAGACGGTCTGGAGCAGGATCACGATGTCGTACCAGACCGTCCAGTTCTTGATGTACCACTCGTCGTGGGAGACGCGCTCCGCGAAGGTGGTGTGGCTGCGGCCTGAGGTCTGCCACAGGCCGGTCACGCCGGGCCGCACCCGTTCATACAGGGTGATCACGGCGCCGTAATCGGGCAATTCGCGGCGCAGCAGCGGCCGCGGCCCCACCATGCTCATCTCGCCCAGCAGGATATTAATCACCTGCGGCAGCTCATCCAGGCTGGTGCGGCGCAGCCAATTCCCCACCTTGGTGACGCGTGGATCGGCCCTGAGCTTGAAATTCGATTCGCGGTAGCGCGCCAGCAGCACCGGGTCTTCGCTTTCCCAGCGCGCCATCTGCTCCTCGGCATCCTCCACCATGGTGCGGAATTTCCAGCAGACGAAATCGCGGCCATTGCGGCCCACGCGCAGCTGGCGGAAAAATACCGGCCCGCCATCTTCCATCCTGATCAAAACCGCCAAGAGAATGAACACGGGCCACAGCAGAACCACGGCAGCAATGGTGCCCACCAGGTCAATCGTGCGTTTGAGGAAACGCTGCGGCAGGCGGGCGAGGTTGTTGCGCACCTGCATCAACAGCAGGTCCTTGCCGAAGAAATAGCTGGTGGAAAGGCCGAACAGCGGCAGCCGGCGCAGCGACGGCACGATGGCGACGCGGATATCGGCGCCGACAAGCTGGTCTATCAGGTGCGTCTGGTTGACGTGGAAATGATCCTCCGGCACCAGGATGACCTGGCGGCAGCCGGCATTAACCAGCATCTGCGCGATCTCGTCGGGCGGCGCGATCAGCGACTTCAGGTGGGACAACCCGCCCGGCACATGCTTGTCGGCGTTTTCCGGAACGATCCAGCGCACATCCAGGCCCAGCGCCAATTGCTTGGTCAGGGTGGGATAGACTTCCTGGGCGGTCCGGCTGGTGCCCAGGAGCGCGGTGGGCAGATTCCACAGCCCGGCCCGGCTCAAAAGATACCGCATGCCCTGGCGCGCCGTGGGCAGCAGGAAGATCAGGCCAAACCACACGGCGCTGGAAAACAGCAGCGCGCCCGGCTCCAGCATCAGCACGGCGCCAAGATAAACAGCGCCGCTGACCAGAAGCGCGCCGGTGGTGGAACGGGCGCTGTCCCAGAACAGCTGGCGGCGGCTATAGTCGCCGAACAGATAGCGCACGGCCACGAAGGCCACGGCGATCAGCGCCAGCAGGTCAATGATGTGGGCCGTGCCGACGCGCGAGGCGCCGGGCAGCGGCGCCAGCGCAGGAAGATTGCTGCCCAGTCCCAGGCGCAGCAGCAGGTCGGCCAACGCAAAACACAGCGCGTCCGAAACCAGCAGGGCCAGGATGATGGCCAGCCGCCGCCAAAATGAATCCGGCCGTAGGGCGAATTCCCCCCGGTGCGGTCTTTCAACGGATGCGGCGATGGTCATGAAACCCCGATAGTCCCAGCAAGATCAGCCCATTGGCCAGTACCAGTGAAATTAATGCCCAAGCCGGATAAATGCCAAGTTTCCCGGCACAAAGCAATTCCGGCCGGAAAATCAGGGAGTTAGGCGGGGGACGGGCCGCTTTCGCCATAGCGGGCACGGAACCCGTTGGCAAACCGCGCCAGCGCGCCCGCCGCGATGGCTGTCCTCAGGCCCGCCATCAGGTCCTGGTAGAAGGCCAGATTGTGCCAGGTCAGCAGCATGGCGGAGATGATCTCGCCCGCCTTGACGGTGTGGTGCAGGTAAGCGCGGCTGTAATTTTGGCAGGCGGGGCAGCGGCAAGCGGCATCCAGCGGCCCGCTGTCTTCGGCATGGCGCGCATTTTTCAAATTGAGCGGTCCGTCCCAGGTGAAAGCCTGGCCGTTGCGGCCTGAGCGTGTCGGCAGGACGCAGTCAAACATGTCGATGCCGCGTTCCACCGCGCCGACAATGTCATCGGGCTTGCCGACGCCCATCAGGTAACGCGGACGATCGGTCGGCAGATGCGGCACGGTTGCTTCCAGCGTTTCGAACATGGCCGGCTGTCCCTCGCCCACCGCCAGGCCGCCCACCGCGTAACCGTCAAAGCCAATCTCACGCAAAGCTTCGGCGGAGCGCTGGCGCAAATCGGCCAGCACGCCGCCCTGCACAATGCCGAAACAGGCGCGTCCCGGTTGTTCCCCGAACGCGATCTTGGACCGCTTGGCCCAGCGCATGGACAGGGCCAGCGATTTTTCAATCACCTCGCGCGATGCCGGCAACGCCGGGCATTCGTCCAGCACCATCTGGATATCGGAGCCCAGCAGCCTTTGAATCTCCATCGCCCGTTCGGGCGAGAGGAATTCCTCGTGTCCGTCTATGTGCGACTGGAACTTGACGCCCTCTTCCGTGATCTTGCGCAAATCCGCCAGCGACATCACCTGGAAGCCGCCGCTGTCGGTGAGGATGGGCCGCTGCCAGTTCATGAATTTGTGCAAACCGCCCAGCCGCGCGATGCGCTCCGCCCCGGGCCGCAGCATCAGGTGATAGGTGTTGCCGAGCAGGATATCCGCGCCGGTCTCGCGCACGCTTTCCGGCAGCATGGCTTTCACCGTGGCCGCCGTACCCACCGGCATGAAGGCCGGCGTTCGGATATCCCCGCGCGGGGTGTGGATCACGCCCGTGCGCGCCGCGCCATCCTGGCCAAGCAGTTCAAGGGAAAAGCCGCTCATGACGGCCTCATTAGCAGGCAGGCATCGCCATAGGAATAGAAACGATAATCCTGGGCGATGGCCTCGGTATAGGCCTTTTTCATGACCTCCAGCCCCATGAAGGCGCTGACCAGCATGAACAGGGTCGAGCGCGGCAGGTGGAAATTGGTCAAAAGCAGATCCGCGGCGCGAAATTGATGCCCGGGGGTCAGGAAAATGTCGGTTTCACCGTCGAACGCCGTGATCCGGCCCGCCGCATCCAGGGCGCTTTCCAGGCTGCGCAAGCTGGTGGTGCCCACCGCTGCAATGCGCCCGCCCTTGTCATGGACGGCGTTAAGGCGCGACGCGGTTTGCGCGCTGATCGTCACCTGCTCAGGATGCATGCGATGGGCGCTGGTGTCATCCGCCGTCACCGGCAGGAATGTGCCAAGACCCACATGCAAGGTGATCTGCTCGCGCGCCACGCCCTTGGCCGCCAGCGCTTGCGACAATTGCGGTGTGAAATGCAGCCCCGCCGTGGGCGCCGCCACCGAGCCGAAATCACGCGCGAACATGGTCTGGTAGTCCTGCGCGTCGCGCGCATCCGCCGGGCGCTTGCCCGCGATATAGGGCGGCAACGGCATCTCGCCCTTCGCCGCAATGGCGGCATCGAGCGCCGCGCCGGACAGGGAAAATTCGATTTCCGCCTCGCCGGCCTCGCCGCGCGAAATCACTTTTGCGTCCAGGCCGCCCAGCACAAGCGCATCGCCCGCCGACAGCTTCTTGGCCGGCCGCGCCAGCACGGAAAATCGACTGGGCGACAACCGGCGATGCAGCAGGATTTCGATTTTTGCGAGACCTTCCGCCCGCAGCCGCTGGCCGCGCAGCCGGGCGGCGATCACTTTTGTGTCATTGACGACAAGGGCATCGCCCGCATTCAGGTAATCGGGCAGATCGCGCACATGGCGATGCTCCAGCCTGCTATCGCCATGCACCACCAGCATGCGGGCGCTGTCCCGCGGGCTGGCAGGGCGCAGTGCAATGCGCTCCTCGGGCAGGTCAAAATCGAACAGGGAAACGTCCATTCGGCCTTATATCAGAACTTATTGCCGTTTTTGCCGGCTTTCAGCCGGTGCTCGCCAGCACCGCTTTAATCACGCGGTCCTGGGTGGCCTCATCCATGTAGGGATGCATGGGCAGGCTGACCACCTGGGCCGACAGGGCCTCGCTGACGGGCGTGGGCGCGCTGGGGTAATGGGAATAGGCCTTCTGGCGCGACAGCGGGATGGGGTAATAGACGGCGGTGGGCACGGCCGCCTCTTTCAGGTCGGCCTGGAACTTGGCGCGGTTCTCGATCTTCAAAGTGTATTGCGCCCAGGTCGAGGTGGCGCCCGCGATCACCACAGGCGGCTTGATGCGGTTCGATCCGGCAAAGGCGTCATTGTATCTTTTGGCGACGCGGTTTCGCGCCTCGATCTCGTCCGGGAAGATTTTCAGCTTCTCGATCAGGATGGCGGCCTGGATGGTGTCGAGCCGCGAATTGTAGCCGACATGGACATGTTCATAACGGTCGCTGCCCTGGCCATGCATGCGCAGCGACAACAGCAAATCCTTCAAGCCATCGTCATTGGTGAAGCAGGCGCCGCCATCGCCATAGCAGCCCAGCGGCTTGGCGGGAAAAAAGCTGGTGGCCGCGGCATCGCCAATGGCCCCGGCGCGCTTGCCGTCCAGCAGGCCGCCAAAGCCCTGCGCCGTATCGCAGAACAGTTTCAACCCTTCGCGCGAAGCGATGGGCGCCAGCTTGCGGTAATCGGCAGGCTGGCCGAACAGATCCACCGGCATCACCACCTTGGGCGCAAGCTTGCCTTCGCGCTTCACCAGCGCGATGGCAGCCTCAAGGCTGGCCGGATCCATGTTGAAGGTATCGGGCAGCACATCCACGAACACCGGCGAAGCGCCGGCCAGCGCCACCACTTCGCCGGTGGCGGCGAAGGTGAAGGCGGGCACGAAGGCGGCGTCGCCCGGACCCACGCCCCATGCGCGCAGCACCAGCAGCAGGGCATCCGTGCCGTTGGCGCAGGCGACGGCGTGCTTGACCCCGGCCCAGGCGGCGATGTCCTTTTCGAACTGGGCCACCTGCGGCCCCAGGATCCATTGCCCGCCCTCGACGGCGGCCTGGATGGCCTTGTTCAGGGGCTCGCCCAAACGGCGGCGCTGGGCCTGCAGATCAATAAAGGCAATGGGATCGGCCACGAAGCACCTCGGCGCAAAACAGCCCGCTTTTTAAAGCGCTTTGCCGCCAGCGTCACTGACGAAATATTGCAGTTTAAATCAGCGATTTGACAGTATGGCCCAACAGGCGCACGCAAGGGCCATGATGGACCGCGTCCCCAGGGCCTCCGAACTGACGACGCCGCAATTGATGTCGCTGCGCCGCATCGTGGCGGGCAGTTTCACGCCCAGGCGGCAGGTCAATCCCGAACATGCCGCCCGGCTGCTGGAGCTTGAACTGATTCACATTTCAATGGGCGGCATCTTGCCAACCCCGGCAGGGCGCATCGTCTCGCGGCTCTAACTAGCTGGGCTTGTTACTCTCGGCCTGCGGCACGCGGCCGTAAGTGTCTTCGAAGCGCACGATGTCGTCTTCGCCCAGATAGGCGCCGGACTGCACCTCGATCAGATGCAGCGGCACCTTGCCGGGATTTTCCAGCCGGTGTTTCGCGCCCAGCGGAATGAAGGTGGATTCGTTTTCCTGCAGCAGGAAGACCTTGTCATCGCAGGTGACGCGCGCCGCGCCTGACACCACGATCCAGTGTTCGGCGCGGTGATGATGCATCTGCAGGGAGAGTTTCGCGCCCGGCTTGACGATGATGCGCTTGACCTGGAAATTTTTGCCCGTATCCACGCTTTCGTAGGAGCCCCAGGGGCGGTGCACCACGGCATGGTTGATGTGGTTGTCGCGGCCCGCCGCTTCGAGCTGTTCCACGATTTTCTTGACGTCCTGCGCCGCGTCGCGGTGGGCGACCAGCACCGCATCCTTGGTCGCCACCACCACCAGATTTTCCACGCCGACGGCGGCGACCAGCACGCCTTCGCTGCGGATGTAGGAATTCTTGGCCTTTTCCGTGATGACGTCACCCAGCAGGGCATTGCCGTCGGCGCCGCGCGGGGCGATTTCCCACAGCGATTGCCAGGAGCCGACATCGTTCCAGCCCATCTCCACCGGCACCACGGCGGCGTTGGCGGCATGCTCCATGACGGCGTAATCGATGGATTGCGCCGGGCAGGCCAGGAACGCGGCTTCGCCCAAGCGGATGAAATCCATATCGCGATGGGCGTGTTCGAGTGCGCCCTGGCAACAGGCCAGCATGCCCGGCTCCAGCCGCTTCATCTCGGCGAGAAATGTTTTGGCGCTGAACAGGAACATGCCGCTGTTCCAGTAATAGCCGCCCGCCTTGAGATAGCCTTGCGCCGTGGCGCGGTCGGGCTTTTCGACAAAGCGCTCCACCGCCAGCGCGCCACTCGGCAAAGCTTTGCCGCCCTTGATATAGCCATAGCCGGTTTCCGGACCGGCGGGCTGGATTCCGAAAGTGACCAGCGCGCCGCCACGCGCGGCTTTCGCCGCGACGCCGACAGCTTCATGGAATGCCTTCACATTCGCCACGATATGGTCGGACGGCATCAGCAGCAGCAGGCCGTCGGGATCGTCTTCCAGGATTTTCAGCGCCGCCACGGCGGCAGCGGGCGCGGTGTTGCGCCCGGCCGGCTCCAGAATGATGCGGGCGCCGTCAAAACCAGCGGCGCGCAATTGCTCGGCGATCAAAAAGCGATGCTCCTGGCCACAGATGACGATGGGGGCGGCAAAGCCCGGCCCCCTCGCGCGCGCCACCGTGTCCTGGATCATGGTGTTGTCACCCGCCAGCGCCAGCAACTGCTTGGGCAGCGCCTTGCGCGACAGCGGCCACAGGCGCGAGCCGGAGCCGCCGGACAGGATAACAGGTACGACAGATCCCTTGTCACCAAGCATTCAAACCCCTCATGCGATTAATAACGCAACAAAAACATTATAGCAGATTGCTTCCTGTATGAACCCGGACCTCTATACCCATTTTCAACATGCCTGATTGCGCTATACTGAGGACCACTATATCCACACCATGGCTGGGGGCTAGTGGATAGCCCTGCATAACTGCACCGTGATAGCCGGACAATCCCGGAGGCTGGCGGCCAAATGAATCTCCATGCGCCCTGTTTTACTAGAGAATAAGAAAAATATGTGGTTCCAGCAATTTCGAGATGCCGCTTCTGCCGCCGCCGCGACAATGGCCGCGATGATCCTTTGTTTGGCGCTTGATCCCGCCCAACTTGCCCCTACCGGGTTCGGCCCTGACGGCGAGAAGTATCTGCAAATGGCGCGCTACCTGCTGGCGCACGGGGCTCTTTACGGCGAGCCGCATTCTATGTTTCAGCTGGTCCAGGCGGATGCGTGGGTTCCCAATACAGTTTCTCCGCCCGTCTATTTTCCCTTTCTCGCGCTTGCGCTGTCCATATGGAACAGCTGGCGCACAGCGCTGGCGCTGAACGCGGTAATTTTTGGGCTCACATGCTGGATTGGCCTGAAACTGCTGAATCGACTCAAGCTAGGCACGCCCCGGAACCGTTTTCTATTTCTTCTGTTAATGGTCCTCGATCCCGCTTACCTGATTTACAATGGCGGCGTGCAGATGGATACGCTGGCGGGCCTTGCCTGCTGTGCTTTCGTCCTGGCCTGGTATTGGGCATCGCAATCTTTCCGGCCGGATATTGCGCCATCCACATGGCGATTTGTTGCGGTTGGCATAATTGCCGGCCTGGCCGTCCTCACCAGGGGCAATCTTGTCGTACCTCTGGCGGTATTCGCGCTGATAACGTTGGCCCGAGATATCCAGCGGCTGAACTGGAAAAAACTCACGGCCATCGCGCTGGCCGCGATCATCGCCCTGACGATTATCGGCGGATGGACCTGGCGCAACTATCAGTTGACCGGCATCGTCTATCCCACCGGCGCGGGCGGCGTGCTGGGCTACGCCCTTGCAGACAATTACTCGCTGGGAGGAAGCAAGTTCGCGCCCCAACTGGTCTGGAGCAACGCGGATCGGACGCGCTATGCCCGCGAGCTTGTCAATAACGGGACACCTCCATTGAAGGCAGACGCGATCACCGACAAAGAATTGCAGCGGCGTGTCGTGAAATATGTCGCTGACAATCCCGGCGTTTTGGCGAAAATGTTTTCACGCAACATGGCACGGACCTTCCTTGCATCCATGTATGATGAGCCCGATCTCATCGCGAAGGCCATCGAGCGCAATGGGATCAATTTCGGCGTTCGGCCCGCGGCCGCGTTGTTGACCTTCGGTGCGCGCGGCCTAATCCTTTTCAGCTTTATGCTGTTTCCGTTGCTCGCCTGGTACCGGCGAGATTTTCGCACGCTTCTGCCGATATGGGGCGGATCCCTATCATTCGTCATATTGAATGCCCTGTTAATTCGCGGCGGAGACCGTTTTCGGGTTCCTATCGAGCCTTTCTGCGTTATGTTCCTGATGGCCGGAGTTGTGTTCCTGTATGACAGAGTCCGAAGGCAGGCCCATGAATAGCGCTTCCATGTTTCGAAAAGTCAGTCGCAGCCTGTTGATGGAAGTTGCGACGGGAAACGTGCGTCACCCGACTTTATATGGCCATTTCAATCCAATATTGCGCGAAGGCTTCTGGTGGCGCCTGCGGGAGATAGATCGCCAGATGGCGCTCCTCAAATTGCATGGCGGACGTTGCCTGGATGTGGGCGGCGGAGAAGGTGTTTTTCTGCCCACCCTTGCCGCACGTTTTGACAAGGTTGTCTGTGTTGACCTGGATACCGGCGGAGCAAAAAGACTCGTCGAACGGCTTTCGCTGAACAATGCCGAATTGACGGAAGGCCTGTTTGAGCAATCGGTTTTCGAGGCGCCGTTTGACTCCATCGTGGCAGCCGATGTCCTGGAACATTATCGCGAACTGACAGAGCCTTTGGCGGCGATCCGGCGCTGGTTGAAGCCGGGAGGATATTTGTTCACTTCGCTGCCGACCGAGTCACTGGCTTACCGCGGGCTGCGAAAGCTGTTTGGCGTTACCAAGCCCTCCGATCACTACCGCACAGCAGCCGAGGTAGAATTCATTCTCGCCGAAAACCGCTTTGTACCCGTGCTCCGCCGGAAATTGCCCTTGCCCGGGCTCTCACTGTTTACCTTGACTGCATGGAACTGGCGTGGATAGTTTAGCGCATGAGCGGCGAAACCCTTAAAAAGCCTGGCAAAATCGCTGTCATAATCCCGTGCTATCGCGTCAGGAGCCAGATCCTGGGCGTGATCGCCCGCATTCCACCCGCTTGCAATGCAATTTACGTGGTGGACGATTTTTGTCCCGAGGGCACTGCGGATTTCGTTGAAGCCAATGCCCGCGATGCCCGGCTGATCGTGCTGCGCAACGAAAAAAATCTCGGTGTCGGCGGCGCCACGCTGAACGGAATGAAGCGGGCTTTCGACGATGGCGCCCTGGTCATGGTGAAGATAGACGGAGACGGACAAATAGATCCCGCGCTGCTGCCACGATTGGTTGCCCCGATTTTGCGCGGCGACTACGATTATGCAAAGGGCAACCGCTTTTTTGACCTGCGCGATCTTGCCGGCATGCCTTTTGTCCGCAAGATCGGAAACGCCATCCTTTCATTTGTTTCCAAAATATCGTCCGGTTATTGGCAGATATTTGACCCGACAAACGGCTTTGTTGCGATTCATGCCATCGCTTTCCAGCGTCTGCTGCTCGCAGAGATCGACAAAAGGTTTTTTTTCGAATCCGACATGCTGTATCACCTGAACCTGCTGCGCGCCATGGTTGTTGACGTTCCCATGCGGGCAGTTTATGGCAGCGAAAAAAGCAATTTTCGGATCATGCGCAACGCGTTTTACTTCGCGTGGCACCATGCGAGCAATTTTTTGACGCGCATCTTCTACACTTACATGATCCGCGATTTCAGCATGGCGTCGATTTACCTTGTGCTATCGGTTCCCCTGCTCGCATTCGGTTTCATTTTTGGAACAGAGCGTTGGATCGAACTGGCCCAGCGCGGCGAAGCCGCCACAGCGGGCACCGTAATGCTTGCGAGCCTGCCAATTATGCTGGGCGCCCAGATGCTGCTGTCTTTTCTCGCCTTCGACATCGGTAATGCGCCACGCCAGCCCTTGCAGAGATTGCTTGGCGGGGAATACGAGTGACCGGGACTTGCCCTATCTGCAGCAGGACCTGCTCGTCGCGCGTCGCACCATGGTCTCTCTATTGTCCGTCCTGCGATCACTGGTTCTGTAATGCGCAGCCCGATCTCGGGGCGGCGGACGAAAGCTTTTTTGAAGGGCTGGATGATGATACGGACCCGCTAGAGCATCTTGGGGGCCTTCGCGCCCGCAATTTCGGTACATTGTTGGCCCAATTGCGAAGGCTTACGCCTCCCGAAGGCGCGGTTTTGGACGTCGGTTGTGCAAGCGGCCAATTTCTTGAAGTCGCACAAATTTATGGCTGGCCAGCTTCAGGCGTCGAGCCGAAAGAGAGAATGGCCCGCCTGGCACTCGGAAAAGGACTAAAAGTACGCGTGGGGTTTTTTCCGGAAATCCTGGATAAAGACGAGAATTTTTCGGCGATTTTTTTCAATGACGTGCTGGAGCATATCGGCGACCCGGGGAAAGTCCTTTCGGACTGCAAGCCATTTCTTAAAAGAGGTGGTTATCTAGTTTTATCCCTGCCCGATTCTCACGGCTTGTTTTTTCGGATTGCCGTTGTTGCCTACCGGCTAGGTTTTCGCGGGCCTTACGAGCGAATGTGGCAACGGATGTTTTACACCCCGCACTTGCATTACTTCTCGCGCCGGAGCCTTGCCTTGATCGCACAGGCCAAGGGGTTCTCTGTGGCGGCCCCGCTTCTGTCATTGCCGAGTATTTCCCTCAGGGGGCTATGGGACCGCATCTCTAGCGACCCGGGACTGTCTTGGGCATCCTGCGGAATTCAATATTTTGCAGCCCTCTTGCTCTTTCCATTTTCCGCCTCAGCGCCTGACGGTCAGGCAGTATTTTTGAAGGTGGATCATGGCTGATACTCGGCCAGTCTTATTTACTTTGGATGTCGAAGACCATCTGGGCAACTATGCTTCGGACGGGCGGTACATCGCCAACACCTTGCGTGTCATTGAGAAACTGTCAGAACTCCGGATACGCGGAACTCTTTTTTTTGTGGGGAAAGCCGCGCTGCAAGCGCCACAACTGGTGAAAGCCGCTATATCGGCGGGACATGAAATAGGTTGCCACTCATGGCAACACCGCACCTTGGACCGCGAAACGCCCGAAACATTTCGTGCTGAGACTGCCAAAGCCAAGGCAATTTTGGAGGACATGAGCGGGCGCCCCGTTATTGGATACCGCGCGCCTGTCTTTTCTCTGGTGCCCTCCACGACTTGGGCAATAGAGATAATAAGGGAACTGGGCTTCGCTTATTCCTCCAGCGTTATGCCAGCATTCAACCCCCTTCATTGTTTTCCGGGCGCCCCGCGCACGCCGTTCCTCTGGCCTAACGGCTTGGTTGAACTGCCCTGCCCGGTAGGATCAATCGGCCCTATCAATCTGCCTTATTTGGGAGGGATTTACTTCCGCTACCTTCCTCTCGCTCTATCGCAAGCCTTGTTGCGGGTTGAAACCAATCCCTGTCCCTGGACCTATTGTCATCCGTACGATTTTGATACCGACGAGCCTTTCACGCGGATGCCTAATACCGGGTTGGCGACCAATATTCTCATATGGCTGCGCCGGAGAGGGGCATTAAAAAAGTTTCTGGCGCTGATGGGGGATGTTTCCAAAACAAAGCCTTTGGCTGAGTGGGTCGAATCTCAAGGCGCGTTGCCAGCATTCGAGCTCTCATGAGCGACAATGAATCTCGCCGCTTGCTTTTGGCAGAAGTTTTTGGGGAGGAGCGTTTTCGCCCCCCCTATCTGGACTGGCAGTACCGCCAGAATCCTGATGGGCAAGAAATAGCGATTGATGAGATATCGGCGGGGCACTGCAGAGGGCACTATGCTGTAATTCCACAACTGTGGAGCAATGGCACCTGCGTCGCGCGACTCGCTCTATCGCTCAATACTGCCATCGGCGAGGAATTCCGTGGCAAAGGGCTGTTTACGACCCTTGCCGATGCAGCATACCGCCACGCCGAAGCTGAGGGCATCACAGGAATAGTGGGGGTAGCAAACGGCAATTCGACGCCCGGATTCCTCAAGCGCTTGGGTTTTAAGCTGATCGGCCCGATGCCTGTTCAGGTCGGGCTGACCTTCCCTTGGGCCTTTCAGGCGAAAAGCTACGAAGCAACAGCTTTCTTTCTCGAAAGCCATACATTTGCAGATATTTGCGCGTCGATTTCTCAGTCAGGATGGCAAGTTGTTTGGAATATTGATCGCCTTCGCTGGCGCCTTTCCTCACCCCATGCTCGCTACCATATTCATGTAACGCCCGATGGCATCGGTATTACGCGCTGCGTACAACATGCGGGCCTGCCCTTTACAGCATTGCTGAAAGTCCTGCCGCGGCACAGCGCCCCTACAGTAAAAATCGGACCGATTTTGCGCGCGGCGGCGTGGGTACATCGCACACCGCTTTTTCTTCACGCCGGCTGGAACAATAGCATTCGCATTACAGGCATTGCCGTGCCTGCTCGGCTGAAACCTTCACCGCTTAACCTGATTTATAAATCCCTGCGGGAAAATGAGCCCATTTTTTCTGGACAAAGACATTTTGAATTTCTTGATTTTGATGCCTACTGACCACTCCAGCCAACGAGCATCCTGCCAGGGGCTCACGTTCTCGCCTTGACCTTCAGACGCTCAGGCTTTGTCGGACGCGATGCGGGCTTTGAGGATCTTGTCGGGCTCGCCGGAGATGGCGCCGTTATTGTGCTCGCCGCCCTTCTTGATGGCGTCGACATTCTCCATGCCGGCGACCACCTGGCCCCAGGCGGAATATTGCCGGTCAAGCCAGCCGCATTCGTCAAAGCAGATGAAGAACTGGCTGTTGGCGCTGTTGGGATTGCCGGTGCGCGCCGCCGAGACGGTGCCGCGCTGGTGCGGCGTGTCGTTGAATTCGGCCTTGAGGTTGGGCAGGTCGCTGCCGCCGCTGCCGGTGCCGGTGGGATCGCCGGTCTGGGCCATGAAGCCGGGAATGACGCGGTGGAATACCACGCCGTCATAGAAGCCCTTGCGGGTCAGCTCCTTGACGCGGGCGACATGCCCCGGCGCCACGTCGGGCAGCAGCTGGATGGTGACCGGGCCGGTCTTGAGGTCGAGGATCAATGTGTTTTCGGGATCGGTTGCCATTAGCGTTTCAGTTCCTTGTTTTCAGTTCTTGGCAGCGTTTGACGAGGGCGGCGGCGATGGTGGGCGTGGTGAAGGCGGAAATATCGCCGTCCAGCATGGCGATTTCCTTGACCAGCCGCGAGGAGATGGCCTGGTGGCGCGGATCGGCCATCAGGAACACGGTCTCGATTTCCGGGTTGAGGCGCTGGTTCATCGCCACCATCTGGAATTCATATTCAAAGTCGGACACGGCGCGCAGGCCGCGGATGATGCGCCCGGCCCCGACCTTTTCGGCGAACTTCACCAGCAGGATGTCGAACGCCACCACTTCGATGGTGGCGAAGCCCTTTGCCAGCGGGGCGGCTTCCGCCTCCAGCATGGCGCGGCGCTCTTCCAGGGAGAACAAAGGCGACTTGGAGGCGTTGGTGGCGACCCCGATCACCAGGTGGTCCACCAGCTTGACGGCGCGCTTGATGATGTCGAGATGGCCCAGCGTCACCGGATCAAAGGTGCCGGGATACAGGCCGATGCGGTTCTTGGTCATCACTAGCCCTGGCCTGCGTCGGAGACATCCTCGATCCGCTCAACCGAGACCACGCGCTCGCCCTCGTCCACCCGGAACACGGTGACGCCCTGGGCGCTGCGGCCCTGCACGGAAACACTGGACACCGCCACGCGAATGGTCTGGCCGCCGTCGGAAATCAGCATCAGGTCATCGCTTTCCTCCACCGGGAAGGAGGCGATCACGGCGCTGTTCTTCTTGCCCATGCCGATGGCGACAATGCCGCTGCCGCCGCGGCCGGTGACGCGATATTCATAGGATGAACTGCGTTTGCCGAAGCCGGTCTGCGACATGGTGAGAATGAACTGCTCGCGTGCGCCCAGGGCGGCGTAACGCTCGGACGTGAGGGTGGCTTCCTCGACGCCGTCGTCGGCATCGTCGGAGACGTCTTCCACCTCCGGCTCGCCGCTTTCGGCCCGGCGGGCTGCGCTGGCCTGTTTGAGATAGACGCGGGACTCGGCGCTGCTGGCGTCGGAATGATAGAGCAAGGCCAGGCTGACAACTTCGTCGCCGGAGGCCAGCTTGATGCCGCGCACGCCGGTGGAATCGCGGCCCTTGAAGACGCGCACATCGCTGACCGGGAAGCGGATGGCCTTGCCGCCGCGGGTGGTGAGCAGGAAATCATCGGCATCGGTGCAGGTGGCGACGCCGACAATGCCGTCGCCGGCTTCCAGCTTCATGGCGATCTTGCCGCTCTTGTTGACCTGGACGAAGTCGGACAGGGCGTTGCGGCGCACATCGCCCGACTTGGTGGCGAACACGACATTGAGCTTGTCCCACTCGGATTCATTTTCCGGCAGCGACAGGATGGCGGTGATGCGCTCGTCCTGGGCCAGCGGCAGCAGGTTGACCATGGCCTTGCCCTTGCCGGAAATGGGCGCGTCGGGCAGCCGCCAGACCTTGAGCTTGTAGGCCATGCCGGTGGAGGAGAAGAACAGCATCGGCGCATGGGTGTTGGCCACGAACAGGCGGGTGATGAAATCCTCGTCCCGGGTCGCCATGCCGCTGCGGCCCTTGCCGCCGCGGCCCTGCACCCGGTATTCGGCCAGGGGCGTGCGCTTGATATAGCCGGCATGGGTGACGGTGACCGCCACATCCTCGCGCTCGATCAGGGCTTCGTCTTCGATCTCGATATCGGCGTCGATCAGTTCGGTCTTGCGCGGCGTGCCGAACTCGTCGCGGATGGCGGTGAGTTCCTCGCGGGCGATCTGCAGCACGCGCTCGCGCGACGACAGGATGTCGAGATAATCCTTGATCGCCTCGCCCAGCTTGCGGGCTTCCTCGTTGATCTCGTCCACGCCCAGCGCGGTGAGGCGCTGCAGGCGCAGATCGAGGATAGCCTTGGCCTGCTCCTCGGACAGATGCATGGTTTCGCCGGCGCCCATCTTGTGGCGCGGGTCGGCGATCAGGGCCACCAGCGGGGCGACGTCTTTCGCCGCCCAGGCATTGGCCATCAGCTGCTCGCGCGCCGTGGCGGCGTCCGGGGCGGCGCGGATCAGCTTGATCACGGCGTCGATATTGGCGACGGCCACGGCCAGGCCCACCAGGATATGGCCGCGGTCGCGCGCCTTGGAGAGTTCGAACTTGTTGCGCCGGGTGATCACTTCCTCGCGGAAGGCGACGAAGACGCGCAGGAAATCCTTCAGCGTCATCTGCAGCGGGCGGCCATTGTCCAGCGCCAGCATGTTGACGCCGAACGAGGTCTGCAGCTGCGAGAAGCGGTAAAGCTGGTTCAGCACCACATCGGGCGAGGCGTCGCGCTTGAGCTCGATCACCACGCGCATGCCGTGGCGATCGCTTTCGTCGCGGATGTCGGAAATGCCTTCGACGCGCTTGTCGCGCAC
This sequence comes from Alphaproteobacteria bacterium, assembly GCA_947475445.1. Taxonomy (GTDB): domain Bacteria; phylum Pseudomonadota; class Alphaproteobacteria; order Micropepsales; family Micropepsaceae; genus Rhizomicrobium. Next base: position 95,208 of record CANJLC010000002.1, on the reverse strand, counting down.
CAGCTCGGCGATGCGTTCCTGCAGCAGCGCCTTGTTCACCATGTAGGGAATTTCGGTGACGATGATGGCGTTACGGTCCTTGCGGATTTCCTCGATGGTGCATTTGGCGCGCATCAGCACGCTGCCGCGGCCACGCGCCAGGGCCGCCTTGGCCGCCAGCTTGCCGATGATGAGGCCGCCGGTGGGGAAATCGGGGCCGGGCACGATGTCGGTCAGCGCCTCGATGGAAATGGACGGATCGTCGATATAGGCCAGGCACGCCGTGACCACTTCGGTCAGGTTGTGCGGCGGGATGTTGGTGGCCATGCCCACCGCGATGCCGGAGGAGCCATTGACCAGCACATTGGGAAAGCGGGCCGGAAGAACAATGGGTTCGCGCTCGCTGCCGTCATAATTGTCCTGGAATTCGACGGTTTCCTTGTCGATATCCTCGGTCAGGGCATGCGCAAGCTTGGAGCGGCGGGCCTCGGTGTATCGCATGGCGGCGGGCGGATCGCCGTCCACCGAGCCGAAATTGCCCTGGCCGTCGATCAGCGGGGCGCGCATGGAGAAGTCCTGCGCCATGCGCACCAATGCGTCATAGATCGACTGGTCGCCGTGCGGATGGTACTTGCCCATCACGTCGCCCACGATCAAAGCGGACTTGCGATAGGGCTTGTTCCAGTCGCGGCCATTCTCATGCATGGAGAAAAGAATGCGGCGATGCACGGGCTTGAGGCCGTCGCGCGCATCGGGCAGCGCGCGGCTGACGATCACGCTCATGGCGTAATCGAGATAGGATTTCTTCAGCTCGTCTTCGATATTGATGGGCGCGATGGCCATGGGGCCTTCGGGCGGCGGCGCGTTCTTGATGTCGGAATCGTCGCTCAAAACACGTATCCAGAAAGCCCGGAATCGGGCGTGGAAAAGAGGGGGATTTCTAGCATTTTTAGGACGGCCAGAGGAAGCGAAATGGCGCCTAAAAAGCCGTTGATTCTATTGCGCTTTCTGGCCGTTTTGTAATGCCGAAAGCTCGGCCCGGACCCGGGCCATGTCATAGGCGTAAATCAGCCTTTTGCCGCCCTCGTCCTTGTAGCCGAAGGTGATGCCGGCAAGGCGGCTTTGGGCATCCACCACCGGCCCGCCGGAAAAGCCGGGACCGGCATTGCCCTCGAAAATGAAATAGGCGGGCGCGGTGCAATCGGGGCAGGTGACGATCTCCTTCACCACGCCATGGGCGATGCGCAGCCGGTTGTCAGAGTCCTGGCCATAGGCGGTGACCGCGCCGCCGATCACGGGGGCGGCGGTGCCCCCAACCGGGACATACACGGAGTTATTCTGTGTACGGAAGAATAGCAGGTCATAGTCGCGCGCCGTGCCGATCAATGCGGCGCCGTCCAGCAGGTTTTCATTATGGGCGTTGGTGACGGCGATGCCCGGCGCGATCGCCATGGCGGCGCCTGCGGCATTGTCCAGGCCCAGGTGCACGCGGCCCGAAAGCGGCAGATAGGCTGATGCGATGGCGCTTTGCGCGATGGCGGCCACGGGCTGGCCCGAAGGCGTGGCGCAACCGGCCAGCGCAACCGAAATGACGGCCAGCGCAAAAAGCCTAGAATGGGATTTCGTCATCCATCTCGTCGCGCTGGAAGCTGGCGGGGGATTCACCGGTGCCGCCGGCACGCGCGCCACCTTCGCCGCCGCCGCTGCGGCCATCCAGCATCACCAGGGTGCCGTTGAAATTCTGCAGCACCACTTCGGTGGAGTATTTTTCCGCGCCGTCCTTGTCGGTCCATTTGCGGGTCTGCAAGGAACCTTCCAGGTAAACCTTGGCGCCCTTGCGCAGGTACTTCTCGGCCACGTCGGCGAGGTTCTTGTTGAAGATCACCACCCGGTGCCACTCGGTCTTTTCCTTTTTCTCGCCGCTGGCCTTGTCGCGCCAGGTCTCCGAGGTGGCGACGGAGAGGTTGACCACCGGGTCGCCCGAGGTCATGCGGCGCACCTCCGGGTCCTTGCCCAGATTGCCCACCAAAATCACCTTGTTGACGCTTCCCGCCATGGCCTGAAGTCCTTCTCGTGTCTGGGCGGCACCCTAGCCGCCTGCCCTGCCCCGCGCATTGCGTTTGGGGGTTCGTTCCTATTATGTTCTCCCCGGATTCGAGTCAATCCCCAACTAATGTGAGGCTGTGGGCATACAGGCCTCACACGCCTTGCGTAATACGGGTTCCAACACCACATGCGTCTGTCCCCATGCTGAAAAACATCTCCATCCGCGGCGCCCGCGAGCACAATCTGAAGAATGTCGATGTGGAGATCCCGCGCGACACCCTGACCGTGCTGACCGGCCTGTCGGGGTCGGGAAAGTCGTCCCTGGCGTTCGACACCATCTATGCGGAAGGCCAGCGCCGCTATGTCGAGAGCCTGTCGGCCTATGCCCGCCAGTTCCTGGAGATGATGCAGAAGCCCGATGTGGACCATATCGAGGGCCTGTCGCCGGCCATCGCCATCGAGCAGAAGACCACTTCCAAGAACCCCCGCTCCACCGTGGGCACCGTCACCGAGATCTATGACTATCTGCGCCTGCTGTATGCGCGGGTGGGCGTGCCGTATTCGCCGGCCACCGGCCTTCCCATCGAAAGCCAGACCGTCAGCCAGATGGCCGACCGCATCCTGGCCCTGCCGGAAGGCACGCGGCTTTACCTGCTGGCCCCCATCGTGCGCGGCCGCAAGGGCGAATACCGCAAGGAATTGATGGAGCTGCAGAAGAAAGGCTTCCAGCGCGCCAAGGTGGACGGGAAATTCTTCGACATCGGCGCCACGCCGGCGCTGGACAAGAAGCTCAAGCATGACATCGAGATCGTGGTGGACCGCATCGCGGTGAAAAAGGATATCGGCAACCGCCTGCCGGATTCGATTGAAACCGCGCTGGGCCTGGCCGACGGCCTGCTGGTGGTGGAATTCGCCGACGAAAAGGAAAAGGACGGCAAGGCGAAACAGATCGTGTTCTCCTCCAAATTCGCCTGCCCGGTTTCCGGCTTTACCATTGCGGAAATAGAGCCGCGTTTGTTCAGCTTTAACTCGCCCCATGGCGCCTGCCCGGAATGCGACGGGCTTGGGGTGCAGAATTATTTCGACGAGGCGCTGGTGGTGCCGGACGAGAGCGTGACCCTGCGCAAGGGTGCGGTGGCGCCCTGGTCGAAGAACAGCTCGCCCTATTACCTGCAGACGCTGGAAGCGCTGGCCAAGCACTACAAATTCTCGATGAACGAGCCCTGGGAAGACCTGCCCAAGAAAGCGCGGGACGTGATCCTGCACGGCTCGGGCGAGGAGGAGATCAAGTTCACCTATGACGACGGCGCCCGGCGCTATGACACCAAGAAAGTGTTCGAAGGCGTCATTCCCAACATGGACCGGCGCTATGGCGAGACCGACAGCGCCTGGGTGCAGGAAGAGATGGAGCGTTTCCAGTCCGAAGCGCCCTGCGAGGTTTGCAACGGCTATCGCCTCAAGCCCGAGGCGCTGGCGGTGAAGATCGGCGGGCTGCATATCGGCCAGGTTTGCGAGCAGTCCATCCGCAACGCCGATGGCTGGTTCCGCGACATCGACCAGAAGATGAGCAGGCAGCAGGCGGAAATCGCCGTGCGCATTCTGAAAGAGATCCGCGCGCGGCTGAAATTCCTCAACAATGTGGGGCTGGACTATCTCACCCTGGCGCGGGCCTCGGGCACCCTGTCGGGCGGCGAAAGCCAGCGCATTCGCCTCGCCTCGCAGATCGGCTCGGGCCTGACCGGCGTGCTCTATGTGCTGGACGAGCCCAGCATCGGGCTGCACCAGCGCGACAACGGCAAATTGCTGGAATCGCTCAAGGGGTTGCGTGACATGGGCAACACCGTGCTGGTGGTGGAGCATGACGAGGACGCCATCCGCACCGCCGACCATGTCATCGACATGGGCCCGGGCGCGGGCGTGCATGGCGGCGAGATCATTGCCGAGGGAACACCGGCGGAGATTATCGCCAACAGGAAAAGCCTGACCGGCCGCTATCTGTCGGGCGTGGAAAATATTCCCATTCCCGCCACAAGGCGCAAGGCGGCGCATAACCGCTGGCTCAAAGTGATCGGGGCGCGCGGCAACAACCTCAAGAATGTCTCGGCGCAGATTCCGCTGGGGACGCTGACCTGCATCACCGGCGTGTCGGGCGGCGGCAAATCCACCCTGACGATCGAGACGCTCTACAAGGCGGCGGTGAAGAAGCTGGCCCAGGCGCGCGAGCAGCCGGCGCCGCATGACCGCATCGAGGGCCTGGAATTCCTCGACAAGGTGATCGACATCGACCAGAGCCCGATCGGGCGCACACCGCGTTCCAACCCGGCCACCTACACCGGGGCCTTCACGCCCATCCGCGACTGGTTTGCCGAATTGCCGGAAAGCAAGGCGCGCGGCTATGCGCCCGGCCGTTTCAGCTTCAACGTCAAGGGCGGGCGCTGCGAAGCCTGCCAGGGCGATGGCGTGATCCAGATCGAGATGCACTTCCTGCCCGACGTCTACGTGCAGTGCGATGTCTGCAAGGGCAAGCGCTACAACCGCGAAACGCTGGAAGTGAAATTCCGCGACTATTCCATCGCCGATATCCTGGACATGACCATCGAGGCGGGGGCGGAGCTGTTCAAGGCGGTGCCGTCCATCGCCGAGAAGCTGGAGACATTGAAGCGCGTGGGGCTGGGCTATATTTCCATCGGCCAGCAGGCCACCACGCTTTCGGGCGGCGAAGCGCAGCGCGTCAAGCTGAGCAAGGAATTGTCGCGCCGCGCCACCGGACGTACCCTTTACATACTGGACGAGCCGACCACCGGCCTGCATTTCCATGACGTCAAGAAGCTGCTGGAAGTGCTGCAGGAGCTGGTGGATGCCGGCAACAGCGTGGTGGTGATCGAGCATAACCTGGAAGTCATCAAGACCGCCGACTGGATCATCGACCTGGGCCCCGAAGGCGGCGACGGCGGCGGCGAGATCATCGCAAGCGGCACGCCCGAAGAGGTGGTGAAAGTGGCGCGGTCCTATACGGGGCAGTATCTCAAGCCGCTGCTCAAGGCGCAGGCGGCGGCGAAGAAGCTCAAGGCCGCTGAGTAGCTACACCGAGATATTGACGCGCCCTGTGTCCTTGACCACGGCATAGACGCTGGCGCTGATCGAGGCGACCAGGCCGGTCAAGAGCGGCGCGATGAAGAATTCAATGCCCTTGGCGATGGGCATGTTGCCCGCCACCGCCTGCAGCCTTGCCGCCTGCATCGCCGGGGTCTGGTCCAGGCCCGGCGCCATCGCCTGCGCCCCCATCAGCACCACGCCCGCGATGCCGTCGCACAGAAGCAGCGGCGCCACCGTCAAAAGCAGGATGGCCAGCAACCGCCAGAAATTTCCCGCCGACAATTTCCAGGCGCGCGGCAAGGCCGGGCCTTCCTCGCTGACGGCGATGGCGGGCAGCAGCACCACGAAGCGCAGGCCCGCATAGGCGATGCCCATGAAGACCAGCACCAGCAGCACGCTCAGCAATTCCTGCATTTTCGCCAACTGGGGCAACGAGGCCAGCACGCCGCTGAGCATGACGGGGACCAGCAGGAAGGCAAACAGCCCCAGCAGGGCGCGGAACAGCCGCCATTCCGGCGGGCCGAAAGCGAAATGCAGCAGCGCGCCGTCCTTGCGCTGGCCCTGGGCCAGCTGCACCACCGGCACATACATGGCGGAATAGAGCAGCAGCACGGCGATGAAATAGACGAAGATGCCCAGCAGGGCGGGACCCTGGGTGACGACATTGCCCGAGGCCAGGCTGTCGGCGACGGCGGCGTAATAGCGGCTTTCCACGAAAAAGCCGGTGACCGTCATCACCACGACGGGAACCCAGACCAGGCCGATAATGGCGCCCAGATGGGTATAGACGAAGCTCCAGGCGGCCCGGACAGTGGCGAGGATGGGGACTTTCTTCATCGCCCCCTCATGCGCCCGACGGGTGCGGGACCGCAAGCCTGAAATTTTCAGAATTCGTCAAACTTCAGAATTCGTCGAAGGGGCGCATGTCGTCAAAGGCCGGCGGGGTCGGGGCGGTCATGTCGGCCCACATGCCGGTGGCCCAGGCGGTGACGGCGGCGATTAGCGGCAGGCCTGCCGTCTTGATGGGGGCGCCGATCTTCTGCCAGCGGCTTTTGGGCACGAATACGGCCAGGGCGACAGCGCCCGCAGCCAGGATGCCGGCGCCAATAGCCAGCCGCATCAGATTGGAACCCTTTTCCTCAGCCATTTTTTTCTCTTTTGAACAGGAATTGTACTGCCGGACCTATATAGGCGGCGACCGGCGCATCTGTCATTAGCACGGGGCCCCTTTCAAAAGCGTTTTTGTGAATGATGCAGAATTATCGCGCTTTCGCCGCCTCCCGGGGGTGCTAGAACACCGCATGGCGGAAAAACTTCACATCGTCGGCGGCGGTTTGGCCGGTTCGGAAGCGGCCTGGCAGGCGGCTGAGTCGGGCCTGGCGGTGGTGCTGCACGAGATGCGCCCCAATCGCGCCACATTTGCCCACCAGACCGACGCCCTGGCCGAGCTGGTTTGCTCAAACTCCTTCCGCTCCGACGACTGGCAGAACAATGCCGTGGGCCTGCTGCATGAGGAAATGCGCCGGGCCGGCTCGCTGATCATGCGCGCCGCCGATGCCCACAAGCTGCCGGCGGGCGGGGCGCTGGCGGTGGACCGGCACGGCTTTTCCGCTGCCGTGACGCAGGCGCTTGAGGCCCATCCCAATGTCACCATTGACCGGACGGAAGTGTCGGCCCTGCCCTCCTCCGGCCTCACCATCATCGCCACCGGGCCGCTGACTTCCGAGGCGCTGGGGAAAAGCATCGCCGACGCCGCGGGGCAGGATCACCTGGCCTTTTTCGACGCCATCGCCCCCATCGTCCACCGCGACAGCATCAATTTCGACGTGGCCTGGTTCCAGTCGCGCTACGACAAGGAAGGCCCGGGCGGCGGGGTGGCCGATTACATCAACCTGCCGATGGACGAGGCCCAGTACCGGGCCTTCGTCGCCGCCCTGCTGGCGGGGGACAAAACCGATTTCAAGGAATGGGAAAAATCCACGCCCTATTTCGAAGCTTGCCTGCCCATCGAAGTGATGGCGGAGCGCGGCGTGGAGACACTCAGCTTTGGCCCCATGAAGCCGGTGGGATTGCAGGACCCGCGCACCACGGCGCGGCCCTATGCCGTGGTGCAGCTGCGCCAGGACAACAAGCTGGGCACGCTTTGGAACATGGTGGGCTTCCAGACGAAATTGAAGCATGGGGCGCAGGTGGAAATCTTCCGCACCATTCCGGGGCTTGAGAATGCCGAGTTCGCGCGGCTGGGCGGATTGCACCGCAACACTTTCATCAATTCGCCGCGCCTGCTCGACAATCAGCTGCGCCTGAAGTCGCAGCCGCATTTGCGCTTTGCGGGACAGATCACCGGCGTGGAAGGCTATGTCGAAAGCGCCGCCATCGGCCTCTTGGCCGGGCGCTTCGCTGCGGCAGAGGCGAAAGGCGTAACGCTGTCGCCGCCGCCGGTCACCACGGCCTTCGGCGCGCTCTTGGGCCACATCACCGGCGGCGCGGATGAGAAAACCTTCCAGCCCATGAATGTGAATTTCGGCCTGTTCCCGCCGATCATGGAAGGCAAAAAGAAGATCAAGGGCAAGGACCGCAAGCAGGCCATGTCGCTGCGGGCGATTGAAGATTTGACCGCGTGGCTTGGTGAAAAAGTTGCGGCGGAATAACTAGAGCCGCTTCTTCATCGCGGCGGCCAGCAGCGCCATTTGGCGGCGATGCACGGCGACGTTCTTTCCCAGGCAGCGCAGGTAAACCGGCACGATGGCGGCGGGGAGAATGGCGGCCAGGGCGGCGCCCGGCCTGGGCCCATTGCGCGAGGCCAGGAAATGATCGCGGGCGCGCAGCGCCACCTGGTGCGCCACGGCGTCCAAGCGCTGGTCATGGTGCAGATCGAAAAACGCGTCCGGCGCCAGCCCCACCGCCGCCAGCAAATCCACCGGCATGTAGAGCTTGTGCCGCGCATTGTGAAACCCGAGCGAGCGCAGCAATCCGGTGAGGCCATAGGCCAAGGCGGGTTCGCGCGCGATCCCCGGATCGCCGCCCAAAATCTTGCAGGCCAGCCGCATGATGCCGCCGCCGGTGGCATCGACATGGGCTTCCAGCGCCGCCAGATCGGCAAAACGTTCGGGGCTGGCGTCAAAGGCGCGCGCCGCGATCACGCTTTCAAAATCGGCGAGGGCCAGCGGAGTGGATTGGAACAAAGCCGCCAGCCCCAGCGCCACGTCCAGCATGCGGGGGTTGCCCTTGTGGGCGGCTTCCACCGTCTCGCGCCACCATTCCAGCTTGATCGCCCCCAGCATGGGCTCGCGCACGGTTTCGGCCACCCGCGCCAGCTCATGGTTGAAGGCATAGAGCGCCATCAGGTAGGGCCGCGCCGGGGCCGGCGCGAACAGCGAGGCGAAATAGCGGTCGGGATCGGCGGCGCGCACCGAAGCGGCAAGGCGGGATGCGAGGGCTGCGTCCATCATACTAAAAACGAAAAAGCCGCCCGTTGGTTACGGACGGCCTTTTCTAAACATTCTTCGCAGGCGCTAGTAAAGGTGCGAGGCCGAAACCATCGCGAACAGCATGGGAACCGACAGCAGCGTGTTGATGCGGCTGAACATGGTGGCGGTCTTGGCCGCCGCGGCCTTTTCCTCAGGGGTCAGCGAGGGGTATTTGCCCGCGATGTTCAGGGCCTTTTGCTGGTTGGGCCAGATCACGAACCAGACATTGAACCACATGATGGTGCCCAGCCACATGCCGATGCCGATGGACAGGAACTGCGGCACCACCGGCCAGCCTTCCAGGCCCTGGCTGAAGTCCAGCGTATAGGCTTCGATCAAATAGTTGCTGCGGAACGCCAGGAAGATGCCCAGCACGATGGTGACCATCGCGGCCCAGCGGAACCAGAACAGGGCGGCAGGGGCGATATAGCCGGTGACGCCGCCCTTAAGCTCGGCGGGCACCTTGGGCATGGTGGGGATCTGGACGAAATTGAAATACCACAGCAGGCCGATCCACATCACGCCGGCGGTGATGTGCAGGAGGCGCAGCGTGAACAATTCAAAGGTGGGGCCGTCAAAGCCCTGCAGGCTGCAATAGACACCGACAAGCAGGATCGCCAGCACGAAGCTTGCGATCACCACATTGCGAAGATTTCCCAGAAACGCCATTCGGCTGCCCTCCCCATTATTGAGTCCGGCGCAATTTATACGGCTTCCCGCAGCGCTTTTCGAGCCGGGTAAGGCCCTAAAATTATGGGGTTTTGCGGCCTAAATCGCCAGTTTCCGGGGCCGCGCGGTGTTGAGCCAGGTGATCACGATCAGCCTAGTCACCATCACCGAGGTGAAGAAGGAGGTGATGATGCCCACCCCCAGGGCGACAGCGAAGCCCTTCACCGGCCCCGAGCCCAGCTGGAACAGGATCAGCGAGGCGATCAGATGGGTCATGTTGGCGTCAATGATGGTCGCCATGGCCCGGCGAAAACCGGTGTCGATGGAGGCCAGGATGGAGCGGCCATTGCGCTGCTCTTCCCGGATGCGCTCATAGATCAGCACGTTGGCGTCCACCGCCATGCCCATGGTCAGCACGATGCCGGCGATGCCCGGCAAGGTCAGGGTGGCGCCGAACAGGGTCAGCACCGCCAGCAGCAATATGACGTTCAGGGTCAGCGCGACATTGGCGAAAAGCCCGAACAGGCCGTAGCGCAGGATCATGAACAGGGCGACGGCGATAAGGCCGCCCACGGCGGAATATTGACCGGCCTTGATCGAATCCGCGCCCAGTTCGGCGCCGACGGTGCGTTCCTCGATCACCTTGAGCGGCGCGGGCAAGGCGCCGGCGCGCAGCAGGATGGCGAAGTCGTTGGCGGTCTTGGTGGTGTAGCTGCCGGTGATCTGGCCGGTGCCGCCCAGGATGGGATTGATGATGACGGGGGCGCTGATCACCTGCTTGTCCAGGATGATGGCGAAGCGGTGATTGACGTTGGCCTTGGTGACGTCGCCGAACTGGCGCGCGCCCACCGTGTCGAAGCGGAAGGTCACCACCGGCGCGCCGGTCTGCTGGTCGAAGCTGGTGCCGGCATCGGTCAGCCGGTCGCCCGACACCATGACGCGGCGCTGCACGATGATCATCGGTCCCTTGACGTTGGGATCGTCGCTCACCTGCGGCAGCGCTTCGTCTTCCGGCGAGATGACGGTGGAATTGGGATCGGCGGTTTCGTCCACCAGCTGGAAGGTCATCTTGGCGGTCTTGCCCAGGAGGTTCTTCAGCTGCTGCGGGTCCTGCAGGCCCGGCACCTGGACCAGGATGCGGGCATCGCCCTGGCGTTCAATGGTCGGCTCGCGGGTGCCCATCTCGTCGATGCGGCGGCGAACCACTTCGATGGACTGTTCCAGCACCTGCTGCTGGGTCTGGGCCTTGAAAGGCTCCGTCATCTTCAGGGCGAAGACGCCGTCGCCCGGCTGGCTGACGTCGTAGGCCTTGGAGCCCACGCCCAGCACGGCGTTGGTGAGGGTGGGATTGAGGCCGTCAATCAGCTTGCGGGCTTCGGCCACGCGCGATGCATCGGTGACGCGCACCTGCAGGCTGTCATCCTTGGCGGTCAGGCCGGTATAGGGAATGCGCACCTTGCGGAAGGCGCCGCGGATATCGCCGACCAGCGCCTGGGCCTTGTCCTTCTGGACCTGCGGCAGATCCACTTCCAGCAACAAATAGGAACCGCCCTGCAAATCCAGGCCCAGGCTGACCGTGGAATGGGGCAGCCAGGCGGGCAAACGGTCCAGGGTCTTCTGGGACAAGGCGTTGGGCAGGGCGATCAGCAGCCCCACCAGCACCACCAGCGCCACCGAAATGCGCGTGAACAGCGAAACTTGCAGCATCAGCTGTTATCCGGCTCGGCCTTGGGACGCACATCGCTGAGCGTGGATTTCAGGATCTTGACCTGCACATTGTCGGCGATCTCGACCAGAACTTCCTGGTCTTCCGCCGCCGGGGACCTGGCCACCTTGCCGACAATGCCGCCGGCCGTCACCACGATGTCGCCGCGGCGCACGGCGTTGATCTTTTCGCGCAGCTTCTTCTGCACCTGCTGCTGCGGCCGGATCAGCAAAAAATACATGATCGCCATGATGATAACGAGCGGCGCGATCGTGTTAATAGTGGACATGTCCATATGGGCTTGGGCCTCAAAAAGCCCCGGGACTATAGCGGCGGCGGACTGGTTTGCAACCGTGTCAAAACAAGGGCTTAGGATGAAAAAACCTGCAAAAAAGAGCGCTTTGGCCGGTGAAACAGCGCTTCTGGCGCGCATCGCAAAGGCGCTGGAAAGACTGGCGCCCGCGTCCACAGATGCCGCCGTGCCGTCCAGCGGCGATGCTTTTGTCTGGGAGCCGCTTCTGGGCGGGCTGGTGGCCGTGCCCCATGTCGCTGCAATCGACCTGGTGCTGCTCAAGGCCATCGAGAGCCAGCGCGATACCCTGATCGCCAACACCCAGCGTTTTGCGGGCGGCCTGCCGGCCAACAACGCCCTGCTGTGGGGGGCGCGCGGCATGGGCAAGAGCTCGCTGGTCAAGGCGGTGCATGCGCAGATCAATGCAAAGGCCAAGGGCGCAGCGAAGCTGGTGCTGGTGGAAGTCCACCGCGAGGATATTTCCACCCTGCCCCAGCTGCTGCGAATTTTGCGCGCCAGCAAGCGACGGTTCCTGCTGTATTGCGACGATCTTTCCTTCGACAAGGACGACACCAGCTACAAGTCGCTGAAGGCGGCGCTGGAAGGCGGCATCGAGGGGCGGCCCGGCAATGTGCTGTTCTATGCCACCTCCAACCGGCGGCATCTGATGCCGCGCGATATCATGGACAATGAACGCGGCACCGCCATCAATCCGGGCGAAGCGGTGGAGGAAAAGGTTTCGCTGTCAGACCGTTTCGGCTTGTGGCTGGGGTTCCACAATTGCGGCCAGGACGAGTACCTGGCGATGGTCACGGGCTATGCCGGCCATTACGGGCTGAAGATCAAGGCAGAGGATTTGCGCGCCAAGGCGCTGGAATGGTCCATCACCCGCGGCAACCGCTCAGGCCGCGTGGCGTGGCAGTTTATTCAAGCCCTGGCGGGCGAGCTGGGGAAGAAGATTTAAGAGCTGCGCGACGCCAGCAGGGAGTTCGGATTCAGCGGCGTGGTGTCGTGGCGGATTTCGAAATGCAGCTGCGGCGTGGCGACATCGCCGGTGTGGCCGGCATAGCCGATCACCTGGCCCTTGCTGACGAAATCGCCGCGCTTGACCAGCAGCTGGTCGGCATGGGCATAGGCGGTGACATAGCCGCTGTCATGCTTGATCAGGAGCAGGTTGCCGTAATTCTTCAGCTCGTTGCCGGAGTAAGTGACGGTGCCGCTGGCGGAAGCGCGGATCGGCGCGCCCAAAGGCACGGCGATATTGATGCCGTCATTGCGCTCGCCGCTGGCGGTGGAACCGAAACCGGCGATCACCTTGCCGTTGGCCGGCCAGGCAAAAGTGCCGGAGGCCGAACCGGTATAGCTGGTGGAGGGCTGGTAGCTGGCGGGGCGGTAAGCCGGGCGCGGCGCGGGCTGGGCGACATATTGGGGGCGCGGCTTGGGCGCGGGCACGGCGTAATTCTCGCCGGGGCCGACATAGGTATAGGTCCGGGCGGTGCGGGCGGTGGTTTTGGCGGGACGCGACGCCACGGATCTGGAGCGGTCATTGACGCCCCAGGACAATTCGGTCTCCGGCGTGGACGGGGTACAGGCGGCCAGCATCGGCAGCATCGCGCCGAGCAGTCCAAAGGCCAGTTTCAATCCGCGTTCCATCGTTTCATGCCTTCTGCACGAATGTCTCGGAATGGATCATGTTCGCGAATAGTAAAAAAACGCTTAAGCATAAGCGCGATGAATTTAAGACCTTGTTTATTTTTGGCCCAGCGCCAGGCGCATTTTCGCCAGGGCGGGTGCATCGGTCAGGTTCATGTGCAGCGGCGTGACGGCGATTTTGTTGGAATAAACCGCGCCCAGGTCGGTGTCGCCGGGCGGCGAGGCTTTGCGGCGGCGAAGGCCGATCCAGTAATAGGCCCGGGCGCGGGCGTCGAAGCGTTCCTCGATCTCGGTGGACTGCAGGTCATAGCGGCCCTGCGGCACCACCACGGTGCCGGTGACTTCGTTGGCGGCGCAGGCGGGGAAATTGACATTCATCAGCGTGCCGCGCGGCCAGCCCGCTTCCACTAGGCGGCGGATCAGGGACGGGCCATGCGCGGAGCCTGGCGACCAGTCGAACCGTTCGCGCGAATCTTCATCGGATGCCTGTGACAGGGCGATCGAGGGAATTCCCAGGGCGCAGCCCTCCATGGCGCCGGCGATGGTGCCGGAATAGGTGACGTCATCGGCCAGGTTGGAACCGGCATTGACGCCCGACAGCACCAGCGCGGGCGGCTTGTCCTTCAGCACATGCAGCGCGCCCATCATCACGCAATCGGTGGGCGTGCCGGAAACGGCAAAGCGGCGCTCGGAAATCTGGCGCAGCCGCAGCGGCGAGGTCAGCGTGAGCGAATGGGAGGCGCCGGACTGTTCGGTCTCGGGCGCCATCACCCAGACATCGTCGGAAATCTCGCGGGCGATCTTTTCGGCCACGGCAAGGCCGGGGGCGTGGATGCCGTCGTCATTGGTGACAAGGATGCGCATTTACGATTTTTCGATCTTGGTCTTGCCGCCCATGTAAGGCTGCAGCACCGCGGGAATGGCGACGCTGCCATCGCCCTGCTGGTAATTCTCGAGTATCGCAACCAGGGTGCGGCCCACCGCAAGGCCCGAACCGTTCAGCGTATGCACCGGGCCCTTGACCTTGCCCTCGGCATTGCGAAAGCGGGTCTGCATGCGCAGCGCCTGGAACGGGCCGCAATTGGAGCAGGAGGAAATCTCGCGATAGGCGTTCTGGCCCGGCAGCCAGACTTCGATGTCATAGGTTTTCTGCGCCCCAAAACCCATGTCGCCGGTGCAGAGCGTCACCACGCGATGGGCGAGGTCGAGTTTCTTGAGGATCTCCTGCGCCGCATCGGTCATGCGTTCATGCTCGGACGCCGACTGGTCCGGGGTGGTGATGGAGACCAGTTCGACCTTGGAGAATTGATGCATGCGGATCATGCCGCGGGTGTCGCGGCCGGCAGCCCCCGCCTCGGCGCGGAAGCAGGGCGTGAAGGCGGTATAACGCAGCGGCAGTTCCGCCTCGTTCAATATTTCATCCGCCACATAATTGGTCAGCGGCACTTCGGCGGTGGGGATGAGCCAGAAAGGATCGCCTTCGTCCGTGGCGATGCGGAAGAGATCGTCGGAAAATTTCGGGAGCTGGCCGGTGCCAAACATGGCGTTGCTTTTCACCAGCACGGGCGGCGAGACTTCCGTGTAGCCGAACTGGCTGGTGTGGGTGTCCAGCATGAAAGACGCGATGGCGCGCTCCAGCCTCGCCAGGTCCCCCTTGAGATAGACAAAACGCGCGCCCGAGACCTTGGCGGCGCGCTCGAAATCCATCTGGCCCAGACCCTCGCCGATTTCGAAATGCTGTTTGGGCGCGTTGAGGCCTGGCGGCTTTCCATAAGCGCGCTTTTCCACCGGCACATTGTGCTTTTCGTCGGCGCCGTCCGGCACATCGGCGGCGGGGATGTTGGGGATCACGGCCAGCGCGGCCTTCAGCGCTTCTTCCAGCTCGCGCTGCTGCGCCTCGCCTTTTTGAATGTCCTCCTTCAGCCCGGCCACTTCCGCCAACAGGGCCGCGGCCTGGGCTTCGTCCTTTTTCGCCTTGGCCTGGCCGATCAGCTTGGAGGCATCGTTGCGGCGGGCCTGCTGGATTTGCAGTTTCGTCAGCACGTCGCGCAGGGCCTTGTCCTGTTCCAGCAGGTCGTCGGCCGCGGCGGCGGCGTTGGCCAGCCCGCGCCGCGCCAGACCCCGGACGAAAGCGTCGCGGCCGTCGCGAATGGCCCTGATGTCGTGCATGGGAATCTCCTGTGACAGGGGTGATGCCACGCCCGCCTGCCCGGGTCAAAACCCCGCGGAAAACCGCCAAAAAGGGGCCGATGCTTAACCGGGTCCTAATATTACCCCGGCAATTGGACCAAGCCGCGAAACCGCGATGCAATAACGCAGGGCTTACACTGCAAGCATGGGTGTGGGCGTAAAACATTTTACCGGCAGGGCAATGGCCCGTCTGGACCGGGTGCTGAACTGGCTGGGGCCGGTTCCAGCCACCATCGCGCTGTCGGTGCCCGTGGTGCTGGCGGTGTTCGGCATCCACCTGGTCCTCAAGGCTATCGAGGGTGAAGCCGTGACACGGGCGGCGATGATCAACGTTCCGGTGGAAACGTTCCTGGTCTGCGCGCCGCTGATCTTTTACGCCCGCCGCGTGATCGCAAAGCTGGCAAGCAGCCGGGCGCAATTGCAGGCCATGTCGGATCGCCTCAGCCTGTCCGTCGAGGAAGCCCAGGCCAGCTCCAAGGCCAAGTCCGCTTTCCTGGCCAACATGAGCCATGAACTGCGCACGCCGCTGAACGCCATATTGGGCTTTTCCGAAATCATGAAGGACCAGCATCTGGGGCCGGTCTCCAATGCCCGCTACCTGAACTATGCCGCGGATATCCATTCCAGCGGCCGTCATTTGCTGGGCATCATCAACGACGTGCTGGACTTGGCAAAGATCGAATCCGGCAAGATGACGCTGGAGGACGCCACCGAATTTCCGCTGGCCCCGGCCCTGACCGACACGCTGCACATGCTGGCCGGGCTGGGCGAAAAGAAAGGCGTGACCGTCAGGGGCGAATGGGGCAACGGTGAAATCCGCCTGATAGCCGTGCAGCGCATGGTGCGCCAGATCGTCATCAACCTGGTCGGCAACGCCATCAAGTTCACGCCCGAGGGCGGCAGCGTCACCCTGAGCGGCGCCCGCAAGGAGGATGGCAGCTTCGCCCTTGTGATCCACGATACCGGCATCGGCATGACGCAGGAAGAAATCATCAACGCCCTGACGCCCTTTGCGCAAAACAGCTCCCGAAAAATGGGGGCGCAGGAAGGCACCGGGCTGGGCCTGCCATTGGCCAAGGCGATGATCGAACTGCATGGCGGCAGCTTGACGCTGGCCAGCAAGCCCAATCGCGGCACCTGGGTGACGTTGATTTTCCCCGCCGAACGCGTGGTCAGCACGCCGGACCGCGCCGCGGCCTAGGGGTACTGATCCACGCGCAGTCTTTTTGCGTCCTGAGTTCGTCGCGCGTGCTCACCTGCTAGCGCAGGCTCCGCGCGACGCTCCTGTTCAGGCCACAAAAATCCTCGCGCTCCTATGGAGCGGGTTTCCGGGCCTTGCTGCGCTCGATCAGGAGCACGCTGATGATCGAAGCCTCGTACAGCGCCACCAGCGGCACGGCCAGCGCGATCATCGAGAAAGCATCGGGCGGCGTGAAAATGGCGGCGACGCCGAACAGCCCGACATAGGCATAGCGGCGCACCTCGCGCAGGCCCTTGGCGCTGACGATCCCCACCTTGCCCAGCAGCGACAGCAAGACCGGCAGCTGGAAGGTGAGCCCGAACGCAAAGATCAGCGTCATCACGAAATCGAGGTAATCGCTCACCTTGGCCTGGAGCTGGATGCCCATGACGTCAGGCGTCGGCACAGTCTGGTAGCCGGCGAAGAACTGGATGGAAAAAGGCAGCATCAAATAATAAACGAACGCCGCGCCCAGCAGGAACAGGAAGGGCGTTGCCACCAGGAACGGCCAGAAGGCGTTCTTCTCGTGGCGGTAAAGGCCGGGCGCCACGAACATCCACAGCTGCGCCGCCATGAAGGGAAAGCCCAGGCACAGCCCGCCAAACATGCCGATCTTCACATTGGTGAAAAAGACTTCGGTCAGCGCGGTGTAGATGAAATGGTCGTTGGCCTTGCCCTTCAGCACATGGTGCAGCGGCTGTGTGAGAAAAGTGAAGATTGGCGTCGCCAGCGCAAAGCAGATCACGAAGGCGATGACGAAGGAGACCATGCCCCAGATCAGCCGCCGGCGCAGTTCGATCAGGTGCGCCATCAGCGGCGCGCGGGTGGCGTCCAGCGCCGCCTTGTCGTCGGGACTGGGTTCGACACTCATGGTGCGGTCTTGGGCGCGGTTTCAGGCATGGGCGGCATCGGGCCGATGCCGGTGCCGGTATGCTCGGGCATTTGCGTCCCCGTCACCTGCATTTCGCCGCTGCGCGGTTCGGGCCCGGTACCGATGCCGTCATTGAGGGACTGGATCAGCGGATCGACCGGCTGGTTCAGCGCGGTTTCGACGTCGCTCACCGTCTGGCTGTTGCGCAGCTCCTCGATTTCCTTGCGCAGCTCATCCAGCTCGGTCTGGCGCGCCATGTCGTCGAAGCTTTTCTTGAATTCGCCCGCAAGATTGCGCGCCTTGCCGGCCCATTTGCCCGCCATGTGCATCAGCTTGGGCAAATCCTTCGGCCCCACCACGACCAGCGCCACGGCGAGCAGGATTATCAGATGGCTCGGGGCGAACAGGTCGAACATGGATTACCGCGGCGCGGTGTCTTTGGTCTTCTCTTCGGCGTTGATGACGCGGGGCTCTTCCTTTTCGTTGAGGCCCTTCTTGAAGCTGTTGATGCCGCGCCCGAAATCGCCCATCAGGTCGGAAACCTTGCCGCGGCCGCCGAACAAAAGCAGGGCGACGACGCCCAGCAGCAGCCAATGGATCCAGCTCAAACCACCCATAGTGTTTCTCCTTCAACCCCTTGAAAAGGCTAGGCCGGGGCGCGGCTTGGCCGCTATCAGCCCCCTTTAAACCCCTCCCCGGGGAAAGGCGCAAGTCCTGACGGTTAGCCGACCAGGATTTCCCCGCGTTTATCAAAGGCTTCGGCCAGCGCACCCAGCCTTTTCTGGACCGGATCGCTGGCGATCGCCTCGCGGCGGGTGGGCACTTCCAGGATGATCTTGGATGGCGTGGTGCGCAGCTTGTAATGCCCCAGCTCGCCGATGGCCGAGGCCGAGAGCGAAAAGGCAAAGCGCCAGGCCAGGCCCAGGCGCAGCGCCCGCTTCTCGTCATCCTTGTCAAGCAGGCCCGCCAGGATGAGATCGCGGGGAAAATCCTCGTCGCCGGAATAGCGATGGAAGATGGAGGTGGCGATCACGGCGCGGCCGCGATGGTCCACCCCGGCAAAGGGCGCGGTCAGCACCTGGCCCATGGCGCCCACGGCGCGGTCATCGGGATGGCGGCGCCAGCCGACATCGGAGAAATAGGCAGAGGCCTCGCGCAGGCGGCGTTGCTCGCTGCCCTCGCCTTCAAACAGCGGCGCGGTCCATTCGATCATTTCCCCGGCATGGCCGGGCACGCGCGCCTGGCGCTCATTGCTGCCGCGGGCGAATTCCAGCAGCGGATCGCGGGCGCGCTCATCCGCCGGCAGCCGGGCATAGAAAAGTCCCTCGCGCAGGCCATAGGCGCTGATCACCACATCCTTGATGTCGCCCGCCATCAGCAGGCGCTCAAGAACAACGGCGCCGTAAGGCAAGGCATCGGCGCGGCGCTTGGAAACCACCTTGATCTTGCGCACGGATTCCCGCGACAGGCCGGCCAGCACCTTGCACAGGCGCAAGGCGCGGCCACGCGGAATGTTATATTGCTGCAGCACATGGAGCGGGTAGCCGGTTTCCTCCATGTCCACCCGCGCGAAGCTGCGCCAGATGCCGCCCACCGCGTACAATGCGGGCGCCGACAGGTCGGGCAGGTTCTTCAGCCCCTTGTCCACGATATCGCGGGCGCGGTCCGGTTCGCCGCGCGCCTGGTCCATCAGCCTGAGCGGACCAAAAGGCAGCGTGAAGGCCTTGCCGGTTTCGCCGCCCCGCACCGTGACCATATCAAGACTGCCGCCGCCAAGGTCCGCCACAAGCCCGTCGGCGTTCGGAATGCCCGCCACCACCCCTTCGGCGGCGATGCGCGCTTCGTCCTCGCCCGCCAGCACGCGGATGGGCGAGCCCCAGGCTTTTTCCGCCCTGGTGACGAATTCCCCGCCATTGACGGCGTCGCGGGCCGCGGCGGTGGCGACAGCCTCGCGCGCGTCCACGCCCAACCCGTCGGCCAGCAGGCGAAAACGCGCCAGCGCTTCCAGCGCCTCGGCGCAGCCCTCGTCATGCAGCCGCCCGGTCGAAACCATGTCGCGGCCTATGCCGCAAATGGCCTTTTCATTCTGCAGGGTGGCGGCGTTGCGCAGGCCGTTTTCATAGATCACCAGGCGCACGGAATTGGAGCCGATGTCCACAATGGCCACGGGCGCGCGCGCCTTGCTGGCGGCGCGCGGCGAAGCGGCGTGTTTGAGATCAGATGCGGCCGACAAGACTCAGGTCCGTTTGGGGGACGTGGTCATTTTGAGCGCCCGGCCGCGCCCAGACAAGGACGGATTGGTCATGAAATAGGTATGCGCGGAGAAAGCATGCGGGTCCTCTGCTTCAGAATCGCGCACATAGGCGCCATCCGCCTGCATATACCAGCTTTGCGCCCGGTCCTTCAGCAGCGCCACCATGATCTGGTCAAGGACTTGTTGATGGACCGTGGGGTTTTCGATGGGAACCAGGGTTTCCACCCGGCGATCCAGGTTGCGCGGCATCCAGTCCGCCGAGGAAATCCATACCTTGGCGTCCTTGTGCGGCAGGCCATGTCCCGCGCCGAAACAGATGATGCGGCCATGTTCGAGGAAACGGCCGACGATGGACTTGACCTTGATGTTCTCCGACAGGCCGGGAACCCCGGGGCGCAGGCAGCAGATGCCGCGTATCACCAGTTCGATCTGCACCCCCGCCTGGCTGGCGCGGTACAGGCCGTCGATCATGGCCGGATCCACCAGCGAATTCAGCTTCACCCAGATGGCGGCGGGGCGGCCGGCCTTGGCGTGCATGATTTCCTGCTGGATGGCCTCTGCCAGGCGGCCGCGCAGCGAGAAAGGCGACATGGCCAGCTTTTCCAGGCTGCTGGGCTCGGCATAGCCGGTGATGAAATTGAACACCTGGGCGGCGTCGCGCCCCAGCGCCGGATCGGCGCTGAACAGCGACAGGTCGGTGTAAACCTTGGCCGTGTTGGGATGGTAATTGCCGGTGCCGAAATGGACATAGGTGTTGAGGTGTCCGGCCTCGCGGCGCACCACCAGGGAAATCTTGGCGTGGGTCTTGAGGGCAATAAAGCCATAGACCACCTGCACGCCGGCCCGTTCCAGGTCGCGGGCCCATTTGATGTTGGCGGCTTCGTCGAAGCGGGCTTTCAGCTCCACCAGGGCGGTGACGGACTTGCCGGCTTCCGCCGCCTCGATCAGGGCCGCGACGATGGGGCTGTCGGAGCTGGTGCGGTAAAGCGTCTGCTTGATCGCCACCACATCGGGATCGGCAGCGGCCTGGCGCAGGAACTGCACCACCGTGTCGAAGCTTTCAAAGGGATGGTGGACGATCAGGTCCTTTTCCCGGATGGCGGCAAAACAGTCGCCGCCATGGTCGCGGATGCGTTCAGGGAAACGGGCCAGGTAGGGCTTGAACTGCAAATCGGGGCGTTCGGGCAGGATCAGCTTGGACAGGTCCGACAGGCCCATCAGGTTTTCGATGATGACGATTTCGCTGTCGTCCAGGTCCAGGTGGCTGGCGATGAAATGGCGCAAGGCTCCCGGCATGGATTTGCTGCATTTCATGTGGATGACGCTGCCGCGGCGGCGGCGCTTGAGCAGCGATTCAAACAGCAGCACCAAATCTTCGGCTTCTTCTTCCACTTCCACGTCGCTGTCGCGCAGGATGCGGAACATGCCCCAGCCGCTGACGCTGTGGCCGGGGAACAGCCGGTCGAAGAACAGCGCCATCACCTCTTCCAGGGGAATAAAGCGCACGCGCCGCTCGGTGTCGGGCAGGCGCATGAAGCGGCGCAGCTGCGGCGGCACCGGGATCAGGGCCGAGAAACTCTTGCCGTCGCGCCGGTTGACCAGCGACAGGGCGATGGTGAAGCCCAGATTGGGAATGAAGGGAAAGGGATGCGCGGGGTCGATCGCCAGCGGGGTCAGCACGGGGAAAATCTGTTCGGCGAACTGGGCGCTCAGCCAGGCATGGTCGGTGTCGTTGATTTCCTCGCCGGTGACGACACTGACATTTTCCTTGCGCAGTTCCTGCAGCAGGCCGGCGCAGACGCGCTGCTGGTCGGCGATCAGCTGGCGCGCCGTGGCGTCCACCTGCGCCAGCTGCTCGGCGGGCGTCATGCCGTCGGCGGATGGCGTGGCGACACCGGCCTGCACCATGCCCATCAGGCCGGCGACACGCACCATGTAGAATTCATCGAGATTGGAGGCGGAGATGGAGAGAAACCGCACCCGCTCGAACAAGGGATGGCGGCGGTTCTGCGCTTCCTCGATGACGCGGCGGTTGAAGGCCAGCCAGCTGAGTTCGCGGTTGACGAAACGCGACGGGCTGGCGGGATCAAAATCGGTGTTGTCGCCCTGGTGCGCAAGCATCACCACATCCGCTGTCGAAAGCGGATTCTCGGTGGACGCGCTGGCCGGCGCGTCATTGGCGGGCAGAGGCTGGATGGACATGGCAGGAGTCTAGGTCAAAACCTTAAACGTGTCGTGACAAAAACCGTTAATTTGCCATAAGTGCCCGTATCAATTGGAGATTCACCGGTTTTTTCTCGGCCAAAGCATGCGCGTCGGCCTTCTGGATGAAGTCCCGCAGGGCCGCCGGCGAGCGTTCCAGGGTGCGCACCAGGTGGGTCACCACGCTTTCAGGAACGGTCACCTGGCGGTCCGCGAACAGCTTGACCGCCAGCGCCATCAGCAGCGCCTCATCCGAGGCGCCCAGTTCGAAGGACAGGAGCGCGCCGTAACGCGACTTGAGATCGGGCAGCGACACCGGCCATGACGACGGCGCGGTGCGGCCGGTGAGCAGCACCGGAGCGCCCTGCTCCAGCATGGCGAACAGGGCCGGCTCATGCGCGAAAGTGGGCGCGCTGTCGACATTCTCGACCACGGCGGGACCGGCAACCGGATCGCGCAGGCTGCGCGCATCCAGCAGCGTGGCGCCGCAGACCTGCGCCCAAATCCGCGCCAGGTGGGTCTTGCCGGAGGCTGACGGTCCATAAAGCGCGACGGCCGGCGCAGGCCAATCGGGAAAGGAATCCACGAAAGCCAAGGCGCGGGCATTGCCGGGCGCGACAATGAAGTCGGCGCGCGTCATCGCGTTGTTGGGTTCGAGGGGCAGAACGAGCTGCACCATTTGGCGTCAGCCGCCGTTCATGGCCAGCGTCCAGCTGCCGCCGCGCACCGGCGTCAGCGCCAGGCCGGCGCCGCCCAGCGTGTCGCGCAGCTGGTCGGAACTGCCCAGGTAGGAAATGGAAATCTGGGCATAGCCGATATCCATGGCGTTCACCGTCACGCCGGTGACATTGTCGGCGCTGCCCAGCGCGGTCTGGATGGCGCCCCATTGCTGCAGCGAGGACATGCGCACATTGGCGGTCAGGGTGCCGCGCTGGCTGTAATTGATCACGGCGCGCGATTTCCACATATCCTCGATGGCGTCCAGCGCCGCGTTGGCGGCCAGCGGATAGGTGTTGCCCAGCGTGCCGGCCAGCGGCACATCCACGCTGGCCTTGGCCGGACTTTCGCCCACGCCGATGCGGCGGATATTCACCGTCACCTTGTTGTTGGCATAGACGGTCTGCACCAAAGCCGCTTCGCTGGCGTTGATCTTGCGCGCCGCGGCGGAAACATCGCCCCAGCTGGCGGTGTCGAAATTGAGCGTCTTCAGGCTGGCGGCATCGGCCTCGGTGGCGACGCGGAAGGGCACGTTGGAATTTTTCAGCGCGGGCGCATTCAGCGCCTGGGCCCAGGGACCGTTGGCGGCAAAGCCGGGCGACAGCGGCACGATCAGCACGGTCTTGGCCGCGCCCTGGGTGAAGGCGATGCCCGCGCCCTGCAGCAGCCGGTTCACGGCATCGGGATTGAACATGAAGGTAACGTCCGCGACATAGCGGGTGGTGGAGCGGCGCTCATTGGCGGTGGTGAAGCCGCGCGTGATGCGCAGCAGGGCATTGATATCCAGCTGCGGCTGGCGGGCCCAGTCGGCCTGGCGCGTCAGGCGGCGATAGAGAATCTGCCACGCCTTGGGGCGGCCCTGCCCCATGGCGGCATTGAGCGCCTCGGCCGGCGATGCGGCGGTGGCATCCACATGGACGTCGCTGACGGTATAGGGCGGGTCGGCGGCAAAAGCGGGGCCCACCGGGACAGAGCCGAACAGCAGGGCGGCAAGCGCCAGAAGGGGTAGGATTTTCGGCAAGGACATGGGGACGCCTGTTGGGAGCACCGCAATTATCGGGTTTTTCCGCAATAACAACAAGCCTGTGTGATGTTCGTTCCGCCCGCTTGCGCAGGGGGGCCGGTCTGATTAAACGGGACTCATGTCTCAGGATGGCAAGGACGGCCTGACCTATAAGGACGCGGGCGTGGACATTGACGCCGGCGAGGCCCTTGTGGCGCGCATCGCGCCGGCCGCCCGGTCCACCCGCCGCCCCGGCGCCGACGCCGATCTGGGCGGTTTCGGCGGCTTGTTCGACCTGAAAGCCACGGGTTTCAAGGACCCCGTTTTGGTCGCCGCCACCGACGGCGTGGGAACCAAGCTGAAAATCGCCATTGATACCGGGCTGTTCGACGGGCTGGGCCAGGACCTGGTCGCCATGTGCGTCAATGATATCGTGGTGCAGGGGGCAGAGCCGCTGTTCTTCCTGGACTATTACGCCACCGGCAAGCTGGACGTGGACGGCGCGGCGCGCGTGGTCGAAGGCATCGCCCGGGCCTGCAAAGAATCTGGCTGCGCCCTGATCGGCGGCGAGACCGCCGAAATGCCCGGCCTCTACAAAAAGGGCGATTTCGACCTGGCGGGTTTTTCCGTGGGCGCGGTGGAGCGCGGCAACATATTGCCCAAGACCGCGACCATGGCGGCAGGCGATGTGCTGGTTGGCGTCGCCTCCAGCGGCATCCATTCCA
Source organism: Alphaproteobacteria bacterium (assembly GCA_947475445.1). Classification (GTDB taxonomy): domain Bacteria; phylum Pseudomonadota; class Alphaproteobacteria; order Micropepsales; family Micropepsaceae; genus Rhizomicrobium. The sequence goes on along the minus strand of CANJLC010000002.1, from coordinate 71,096 downwards.
ACGGCTATTCGCTGGTGAGGAAAGTGGTGGAGAAGGCGGCGCTGGGCTGGGATGCCGATGCGCCATTCGCACCGGGCGAGAAATTGGGCGAAGCGCTGCTGGTGCCCACGCGCCTCTATGTAAAGAGCGCCCTGGAAGCCATGCGCACCGGCGGCGTGAAGGGCTTTGCCCATATCACCGGCGGCGGCATCACCGAAAATCTGCCGCGCGCCTTGCCCGACAATTTTAACGCCGAAGTGAATCTGGATTGCTGGACGCCGCAGCCGGTGTTCGGCTGGCTGGCCAAATCCGCCGGCATCGCGCCCACGGAAATGCTGCGCACCTTCAATTGCGGCATCGGGCTGGTGGCGGTGGTGGCGGAAAAGGACGCCGGCCATGTGATCGACGCTTTCCAGAGTGGCGGCGACAAGGCGGTGCGGCTGGGCACGCTGGTGCCCGGCGCGGGCGAGCCCAAGGTGGTCTATCGCGGGACGCTTAAGCTTTGAAAAGGATCGGCGTCCTCATCTCCGGACGCGGCAGCAATCTCGGCGCGCTGATCGCCGCGCAAAAGGATGCGCCCTACAAGATCGTGCTGGTGATTTCCAACATCGAAGGCGCTTATGGCCTCACCCGCGCCAGCGAGGCGGGCATCGCTACCAAGGTCATTTCCCACAAGGGCAAGAGCCGCGAAGCCTTTGACGGCGAGCTGGACATGGCGCTGCGCGCCGCCGGCGTGGAAATCGTCTGCCTGGCAGGCTTCATGCGCATCTTGTCCGACGGCTTTGCCCGCGCCTGGGAAGGCAAGCTGGTCAACATCCACCCGTCCTTGCTGCCCGCCTATAAAGGCACGCAGGTGCATGAACGGGTGATCGCAGCGCGCGAAAACCAGAGCGGCGCTTCGGTGCATTTCGTGGTGCCGGAACTGGATGCCGGGCCGGTCATCGCCCAGGCCACGGTGCCGGTGCATGCCGATGATTCACCGGATGCGCTGGCGGCGCGGGTGCTGGCGGTGGAGCACAAGCTTTATCCGGAAGCCTTGCGCCTGCTTTGCGACGGCAAGGTGACACTGCAAAAGGGCCTGGCTGTTTTCAGCTAGCCTGCAATCTTCCCGGAAATTTCCCAAAGCCGTTCCGCGCTCTCGTCGCTGCGCGCCGCCTGTGACGGCGTGGCGATCTTGCTTTCAAAGAAATATTCGCCGCTGATCCCTTCCACCGCCGGCGATGACGCCAGGTGGATGATGGTGCGCGCGCCCTCCTCCGGCGTGATCGCGCCCATCGGCTTGGCCACGGCCACCAGCCTTTGCACCACCCCGCCCGACTCATCGCCAAAGCGGGTGGCGACAAAGCCGGGATGCAGGCAATTGGCGGTGATGCCCGTGCCCTCAAGGCGTTTGGCCAGGGCGCGATTGAACAGGATGTTGCAAAGCTTGGAATTGGCATAGGCGCGCCAGCCGCCAAAGCTGCTGCGCATCTGCAGGTCGTCGAAGTTGAGCGCCGCGCCCTGGTGCGCCCGCGACGCCACGCTGACGATGCGCGCGCCCGGTTTCAGTTTTGGCAGCAGCAGGTTGGTGATCGTGAAATAGCCCATGTGGTTGAGGGCGAAAGTCCTCTCCAGCCCGTCCGCTGTTTCCACCCGATTGTTGAACAGCGCTCCGGCGTTGTTGATGAGAACGTCAATGGCGGGCTCCGCGGAAAGCTCGGTGGCGACGCGTTTTTGTTCCGCCAGCAGCGACAGGTCCGCCAGGATAAAGCTGTGCGCCGCCGTGGCAGGCAGATGCTCCAGCGTGTTCCCGGCGCGTTTCTTGTCGCGCCCGACAAACACAATGCGCGCGCCCTGCTGCGCCAGGCGCAGCGCCGCAACTTCCCCGATCCCCGAGGTTGCGCCGGTAATGACGACGGTTTTGTTTTGCAAAAGAAAAAGGCTCCTGTCTGGGACAGGAGCCTTATAGCAGATTATCGCGGTGTATCCGTCCCGGCCTCGTGATTTGCGCGATGCGCAAATCACTGCGGCGTTCGCCGGGCGGAACCTCCACTGGAGGTTCCGCTATTCCGGCTCACCCAACAATCTCAGCATCGGTGAAGAACTGGGCAATCTCGATCTGGGCATTTTCCGGGCTGTCGGAGCCATGGACGGAATTTTCGCCGATCGAAAGGGCGAACAGTTTGCGGATGGTGCCGTCTGCCGCTTCCTTGGGATTGGTGGCGCCCATCACGGCGCGATAGGCGGGAACGGCGTTTTCGCCTTCCAGCACCTGCACCACCACCGGCTCGGCGGTCATCTGGCTGACCAGTTCGCCATAGAAGGGGCGATCCTTGTGCACTTCGTAGAATTTCTTTGCCTGGGCGTCGGACAGGCGGATGCGCTTCTGCGCCACGATGCGCAGGCCCGCGTCCTCGATCACGGCATTGATCTTGCCCGTGAGGTTGCGGCGCGTCGCGTCCGGCTTGATGATCGAAAAGGTGCGTGTGGCCGCCATGATGTCTCCGAAAATGTGTGAATTCGCGGGCCTTATACCCACGCGCTAGCGCCCGGGCAAGCCGGGCGCCGCCTGCACCGCATAACCGGTGATAAAGCAGCTTTTGGGGTCGAGATGGAGCTGGAAATCGGGCGGCGCGCCCCGGTTCACGAACGCCATGCCGGTGGCGATATCGATGCTGACCACCTTGGCCGCACCACCCACCGCCAGGGGAACCGGCCAGTAGAAATAGGTGTTGGTCTGCCCCGCGAAACGGCCGAAGCGGGGTTGCACGCTGTCCATCGCCGCGCCCAGCGTCAGCCCGTGAAAGCCGTAGGGGAAATCCACGCCCTTGCGCTCGAAATAGCGCCCTGCCGTCTTGGGAACACAGGCCGGCGCTGCAATGCGCACATCATTGCGCACCGTCAGCGCCACCAGCGCCTCCTTGTAGAAGGCCAGCCGCAGGGTGACGGGATGGAAATCCTGCTGCCGCGCCGGGCCCAGCCGCAGCCAGTTCTTCAGGTTGCGCGGATAGACATAAAGCAGCTGGTCCAGCGCATATTTGCGGCGGCGGTAATTGGCAGTGAAGACGCGCGACGCGTCCGGCTGGCCCAGCAGGGTGCGCGCCTGCATTTCGCTCATGCCCAGCTTGAGCGGGCCCATGCGCCAGCAATCATCCGGAACCCTGTCGGCCCTGTGGCGCTGGACCGCCGCCTTGATGGCGGCCAGGCAGTCGCGCGACGGCGTCTCGGCCCGGGCGGGAAGGGCCAGCGCCAAAGCTGCAACTGCCATGAGGAAAAGCCGCTTCATCATCCCCCAAATAACACGCTTTGCCGGAGCGAAGGCCATGCTATACGCCCGGCCATGCTGTCGATTGACAATATTGTGGTGCGGATAGCGGGCCGGGAAATCCTCACCGGCGCGACCGCCAACCTGCCGGCCGGGCGGCGCATCGGTCTGGTGGGCCGCAATGGCGCGGGCAAGACCACCCTGTTCAAGGTGATATTGGGCATCCTGCATCCTGACGATGGCCAGGTGAGCTGGCCCAGCGCCTGGCGCGTGGGCGCCGTGGCGCAGGAAGCACCAGGCACCGATGTCAGCCTGGTGGATACCGTGCTGGAAGCCGACAAGGAACGCACCGCATTGCTGGCGGAAGCGGAACATGAAACCGACGGCCACCGGCTGGGCGACATCTATTCCCGGCTGGATGCGATTGACGCCTATACCGCCCCGGCTCGCGCCGCCGAGATCCTGGCGGGGCTGGGTTTTTCCGCCGAAGACCAGGTGCGCCCCTGCAAGGAGTTTTCCGGCGGCTGGCGCATGCGCGTGGCGCTGGCGGCGATATTGTTCTCGGCCCCCGACCTGCTGCTGCTGGACGAGCCCACCAACTATCTCGACCTGGAAGGCGTGCTGTGGCTGGAAAACTTTCTGCAGCGCTATCGCGGCACGGTGGTGATCGTTTCGCATGACCGCGACCTGCTTAACACGGCCGCCGAATTCATCCTGCACATGGAACGCGGCAAGCTGAAGCTTTACACCGGCGGCTACGACACTTTCGTCGCCACCCGCACGGCGCAGCGCGCCCTGGACACCGCCTTCGCCAAGAAGCAGGAACTGGCGCGGGCGCACATGCAGTCTTTCGTGGACCGCTTCAAGGCCAAGGCCTCCAAGGCCCGCCAGGCGCAAAGCCGCATGAAGATGCTGGCGAAATTGAGCGTGGTCGAATTGCCGGTGGATGAGCATGTCGCCCCCATCCGCATTCCGCCCGCAACCCCCGCCAGCCCGCCGCTGATCACCATGGACCGGGCCAGCGTGGGCTATGAGCCGGGCAAGCCGATCCTCACCAACCTGTCCTTCCGCTTCGACCCCGAAGACCGCATTGCGCTTCTGGGCAAGAACGGCAACGGCAAATCCACTTTCGCCAAATTGCTGGCGGGCAAGCTGCAGGCGATGGGCGGCGAATTCACCCCGGCGCGCAAGCTGGTGGTGGGATATTTCGCCCAGCACCAGCAGGAAGAACTCAATCTCAAGATCAATCCGATTGAAACGCTGCAGGCGCTGCGCCCCAAGCTGACCCAGGAAATGGTGCGCGGGCAGTTGGGCGGCTTTGGTTTTTCCGCCGACAAGCAGATGACCAAGGTGGGGCTGCTGTCGGGCGGCGAGCGGGCGCGGCTGATGCTGGCGCTGGCAACGCTGGACAAGCCCAATCTGCTGATTTTGGACGAACCCACCAACCATCTGGACATTGATGCGCGCGGCGAGTTGCTCAACGCGCTGAATGATTTTGACGGCGCGGTGATCCTGGTCAGCCATGACCGCCGCCTGATCGAGGCCACCGCCGAAACCCTGCTGCTAGTGACGGACGGCAAGGTGTCGCCGTTTGAAGGCGATTTGGACGATTATCGCCGCTTCCTGCTGTCGGGCGACAATGCGCCCACCCGCCGGGTTGAACCGGAAACAAAAGTCACCAAGGAAGTGGCGCGGCGCAGCGCGGCGGAAAAGCGCCAGTCGCTGCGTCCACTCAAGGAACGCATCGAGTCGGCGGAACACCAGGTCGCCACGCTGCAGGCGGAACTGGCCAAGCTGGACAAGAGCCTGTCCGATCCCCTGCTCTTCACCAAGGACCCGGCCAAGGGCAGCGCCGTGTCGAAAAAGCGCGCCGAAGCGGCCCGCAAGCTGGCCGCCATCGAAAGCACCTGGCTGGCGGCGCAGGAAGAATATGAAAACGCCATGGCTTCGGATTAAGAAGCTCAGCCCCCGTCTCAATGGCCGGCCTCCGGCGCCTAGCGGCAGCGTGGGGACGCCATCCAGCCCTGGATGATAAAAAGCTGGATGGGCGGATCAAGCCCGCCCATGGTGAATCGGGAGTTGAAATTCATTGCAAGCTATCGTGAACGCAGGGCCTTTTGGCCGCTTTTCTTTCATGTAAGATGCGCCTCGTTCCGGGGCACCCATGTCTGATCCAAGATTCTTCAAACCCGCCGGGCCGTTCACCTTGAACGATCTGGCCTCCAAGATCGGCGCCGTGCTGGCCGACCCGGCGCAGGGGGCCCGCACGGTAAAGGACATTGCCGATCTGGGCGGCGCGGGCGAAAACGACCTCGCCTTGTTCAGTTCCATCAAGCTGGCCCCCGATTTCGCCGTTGCCAAGGCCGGCGCCATCATCACCACCAAGAAGCTGGGCGAGCAGCCCCACAAGGCCGCGCTGCTCTATGCCGACGATCCCAAGCTGGCCTTCGCGCTGGCGGGCAAGATTTTCCATCCCGCGCCTGCGCCACATGGCTTTGTCCATCACAGCGCCAGTGTCGCCGCCAGCGCCAGCATCGGCGCGGACTGCCATATCGCGGCAGGCGTGGTGATCGGCGAGAATGTCGTGATTGGTCCGCGCAGCCGCATCGGCGGCAACACGGTGATCGAAACCGGCGTGGTGATCGGCGCCGATGCCGTGATCGCCTCCAATGTCAGCATCAGCCATGCCGTGATCGGCGAAGGCGTGGATATCGCGCCCAATTCCACCATTGGCGGCGAAGGCTTCGGCTTTGTCCCCGGACCAAAAAGCCTGGTGCGGCTGACCCATGTGGGGCGCGTGGTGATCGGCAACCAGGTGGTGATCGGCGCCAATTGCGCCATCGACCGCGGCGCGCTGGGCGACACGGTGATCGGCGACATGACCGCGCTCGATAACCTTGTGCAGATCGGCCACAATGTGAAGATCGGCAAGGCCTGCGTGTTCGCGGGCCAGTCGGGCGTGGCGGGTTCCGTCACCATCGGCGATGGCGTGATGGTGGGCGGCGGGGTTTCGATTTCGGATCACCTCACCATCGGCAGCGGCGCGAAAATCGCGGGCAAGAGCGGCGTGGCGTGGGATGTGGCGCCGGGCGAGATCGTGGCGGGTTACCCCGCCGTGCCGGTGCGCCAATGGCACCGCCAGTCCGCGGCGCTGGCGAAGCTGATACAGAAAAAAGAAGATTAGTTCTTCAAGTGCTGCTTGGCGATCTTCAGCCACTCGCCCTGGCGTGAGCGATAGTGACTGGGCGCGCCGTTCACGGATTCGATGATCTCCCCGAACACGGCCTGCGCCCGTTCGCGCTGGCCGGTTTTTTCCAGCAGCAGGCCGTAACGGCAGCGGGCTTCCTCGCCGGGATAGCGCGCCGCCACATTTTCATACTGCTGGAGCGCGGCATCGTTTTTGCCCTGCAATTCCAGGGCGCGGGCGTAATCCAGCTCGGCATCGGCATCGAAAGCGGTGCGGTCTATCTCTTTCAATTGCAGGAACAGGGCTTCCGCCGCCGCGCCATCGCCCGACATGAGTTTCGCGCGGGCCAGGCCCTTGAGCAGCACCGGATCGCTGCCGCCCAGCGGTCCCTGCATGGCGCTTTCATACAGCGCCACGGCTTCGGCATGCAGGCCGCGCTTCAGGGATTCTTCCGCCAAAGCGCGCTTGGCCTCCACCGAACCCACCTGCTGCACCTGGCGGGCTTTTTCGCGGTAGGCGCGGCCAGGATCGGCGGCCTTGACGATTCCGCCGGTGAAGCGGCGCATGGAATGGCTGTTCCAGAAATCAGGAATGACGGCAAAGACCAGATAGGCGAACCAGACCCCCACGGTGGCGAAAAAGGAATAAGCGCCCGCAAAGGATGCCACGGCCAGCGCCATCAGCCACATGGGCGAACGGCCATTGCGGATCGAATGCCAGGCAATTGCCAGGCTGACCAGGAACATGCCGATCATGACGGGACTGAACATCAGGCCTGCTTTTCGAATTTGCCGGAAGGACTTTCCTTCCAGTAGGTCACGTCGTGCCCCCCGGCGGTGGCGGCTTTCCAGGCGGTGCGCGCCGCCCCCAGCATGGCGCTGTCGCGGCCGTCGAACAGCAGAACGATGCGGGCCAATTCCGACAATTTTGCGTCGCCCCAGTCGGAAGGCTGGCTTCCTCCGACACAGAACAGGATTTTCGCCGCATTGGGATTTTCGTCTTCCACCGTGATCAGCACCGGCTGGCGCGCGGGATCGCCGTCGCCCGACTGCGCATGGGCCAGGAAGCTTTCGTCATTATAGGTCCACAGCAAGGTATCGAGCGCGTCGGAGCGTTCGGCGCTGTCGGTGCGGATCACGGCCCGCCAGCCGCGCTCCAGCGATTTCTCCACCATGCCGGGGAGAACGTCTTCAAGTGACCGACGTTCGAGGTGGTAGAAGAGTGCTTCTGTCATTTATCCAATTCCACCATGGGCGGGCTTGACCCGCCCATCCAACTTCTTCTCGCGTCCCTGGATGGCCGGCTCAGGGCCGGCCATGGAGGAATGGGGTCAGTTCTCGTAGTTTTCCTTGACGAGACGGTTCAACAGCCGCACGCCCCAGCCGGTGCCCCAGCTGGGAATCTGCACCCTGTGCTCATGGTCCTGCCAGGCCACGCCGGCGATATCGAGATGCGCCCACACCGTGCCGTCCTCGATGAAGCGCAGGAGGAACTGCGCCGCCGTGATGGAGCCGGAATTGGCGCCGCCGATATTCTTCACGTCGGCGATCTTGGAGCGGATCATCTTGTCATAGCAAGGATCAAGCGGCAGCTGCCACACCCGTTCGCCGGTATGGACACCGGCATCGCGCAGGCGCTGGACGAGCTTCTCGTCATTGGAAAAGACGCCGGCATGTTCATAGCCCAGCGCCTGCACGATGGCGCCGGTCAGGGTGGCAAGATCGACGACGCATTTGGGCTTGAAGCGGCGCTGGGTGTAGGTGAGGCAGTCCGCCAGCACCAGCCGGCCTTCGGCGTCGGTGTTCAGGACTTCGATGGTCTGTCCCGAAAGGGATGTCAGAACGTCGTCGGGGCGAATGGCGCCGCCATCGGGCATGTTCTCGACAAGCCCGATCACGCCAACCGCGTTGACCTTGGCCTTGCGCGTCGCCAGCGCCAGCATGGTGCCGGTCACGGCGGCGGCGCCGCCCATGTCGCCTTTCATGCCCATCATCGCCGCGCCAGGCTTGAGCGACAGGCCGCCGGAATCAAAGCACACGCCCTTGCCCACCAGCGCGACGGGGGCGGCCTTTTTCTTCCCGCCATTCCACTGCATCACGACAAGCTGGCTTTCGCGCACCGAACCCTGGCCCACGCCGAGCAGCGCGCCAAAGCCCTGGCGTTTCATTTCCGCTTCGCCCAGCACTTCGACCTTGAGACCGAATTTGGACAGCGCCTTCACGCGTTTGGCGAACTCCGCCGGGAACAGGACATTGGGCGGCTCGTTGACCAGGTCGCGCGCCAGGAAAATGCCGTTCGCCACGGCATCAAGCCCGGCATAGGCGCGCCGCGCCGCCGCCGCATCGGGCGCTATGACAAGCAGCTCGCCCAGGCGCTTCTTGTATTCATCCAGATTCCTGGTGCGGTATTTTTCGAATGTGTAGCTGCGCAACTTCGCGCCGAAGGCCAGGTGTGCCGCAATTTCGCCTGCTTTGACTTTTGAGCCCTTGGGCGCATCCACCTCCAGGGTGGCGGTGGTTTCACCCAGCGTGTGCAGCCGGGCCACAATCTGTGCCCCGATGGTCTCAAGTCCCTTTTCGTCCAGGGCGCCGGGCTTGCCCAAGCCCACCAGCACGATGCGCGATACGGACAGGCCGGCAGGCGCCAGAACCTCAAGCAACTGGCCGGATTTTCCGGTAAAGCGGGACACTTTGAGGCCCCGCAAAAGCGCGCCGCCGCTGGCCTTGTCGGCCTTGAGGGCCGCAGGCAGCAGCACCGAACCCTCGGACGCCGCCACAACCCAGCTTCCCGCCTGAATTTTGGCGGCGGGCGCGGCAAAGGAAATATGCATGAATCTGCTCCAAAAGCTGTAAAGGGACGGAAAGCCGATGCTAGTTTAGGTCGAATCATAAGAGGGGCGAAAGGCCTTGGCGATACCGCCCCCCGCAGGGCCGAAAAACACATATCCGCCGCGGCTGAAAATGCTGCGGCTGACCTCCTATGTGCTGGGCCAGCTGCTGGGCCCGGTGGCGCTGCTGACCCTGCTGCTGACCAGCGTCATCTGGCTGACCCAGTTTCCCCGCCTGCTCGACCTGGTGATCAATCGCGGCCAGTCCGCGCCCACCTTCCTCTATCTCACCAGCCTGTTGCTGCCGACGCTGCTGGTGATCATCCTGCCCATCGCGTTTTTCTTCGGCACGCTGTTCACTTTGTCGCGGCTGAATGGCGACAGCGAATTGGTGGTGATGGCCTCTGCCGGTTTCAGCCAGCGCCAGCTTGCCGTGCCGGTGTTCCTGGCGGCATTCGTCGTGATGGCGATCACCTGGACTTGCGCCTTGTGGCTGATGCCGCTGGGCCAGCGGGCGCTCAGCGCCAAGGAAGTGGATATCCGCGCCGATATCGGGGCGGCACTTCTGAATGCCGGTGAATTCGAAACGCCCGCCAAGGGGCTTACCGTCTTCATTCACCAGATGGGCAATAACGGCCAGATCGGCGGCATTTTGGTGCATGACAATCGCGACGCCAAGCGCCCCATCACCTATATCGCCCAGCGCGGCGTGCTGGCCCAGACCCCGGCGGGCGGGCGGCTGATCATGTATGACGGCACGGTGGAACAGAGCGCCGCCAATGGAGCGCAGCTTTCGGTGCTGACGTTCAAGAATTACACCTTCGACCTGGACCAGTTTGCCGGCCCCGCCCGCCTGACCTTGCGCAAGACCAATGAGCGTTACCTGAGCGAACTCTTCAATCCGCCCGAAAGCGCCGGCGTGACGCCGCGCATCCGCACCGGCTGGCTGGCCGAAGCGCATAACCGCCTGTCGCAACCGCTTTACTGCCTGGCCTTCGCCATGATCGCGCTGGCGACCATCTTGCGCGGACGCCGCCAGCGCGGTGCACTGGCGATGCGGCTGACCGGCGCGGGCCTGGCGGCGGCGGCATTGCGCCTTGCCGGCTATGGCGTTTCGGGACCGGCGGCCAGCCATCCCTCGCTGTTCGTGCTGTTCTATTTGATCCCGCTGCTGGGCACCGTGCTGGCCCTGGCGGTGCTGATGGGATACAGCCCGCGCGCCTTTTGGCAGCGCACGGCGCAGGTGACGGCATGAGCTGGTCCTGGACGCTGTACCGCTATTTGGCGCTGCAATTTTTCCTGGGCGTGGCCATTGTCTATGCCGGATTCCTGGCGCTGGCCTTTTCCATCGATATCGTGGACTTGCTCAACCGCACCGCCGGGCACAATGCCAGCACCCAGGTGGTGATCGGCATGGCGATCCTGCAACTGCCGGATCTGGGGCAGAAGATGATGCCCTTCGCCATATTGCTGGGCGGCGTCTTCACCTTTGTGCGGCTGTCGCGCACCCAGGAGCTGGTGGCGGCCCGCGCCGCCGGCATCTCGGCCTGGGATTTCATGATGCCGCCGCTGGCAGTGGCGGTGCTGATCGGCGTGGTGGCGGTGACCATGTTCACGCCGTTGTCGGCGCGCATGTTCGCCCAGTTCGCCGGGCTTGAAGCGCGCTACATCAAGGGCGAGGCATCGCAGCTTTCGGTGTCGCAGAACGGGCTGTGGCTGCGCCAGGGCGATGAAAACCAGCAATCGGTGATCCATGCCCTGCGCGTGGCCGACCAGGGCCAGCATCTGGAAAGCGTGGTGGTGTTCCTCTACGGCGCCAAGGACAAGTTCGCCGGCCGGATAGACGCACGCGCCGCCGACCTGAAGGATCAGGCCTGGGTGATGAAGGACGCCTATGTCTCGGGCGCCAACGGCTCGCCGGTGCATCATGACCAGTACACATTGGCCACCACCCTGACCGCGGCCCAGATCCAGGAAAGCTCGCAGTCACCCGACACCCTGTCCTTCTGGGACCTGCCGGGCTTCATTCGCGCCGCCCAGGCGGCGGGCTTCTCGGCCACGCGCTACGAACTTTACCTCTACACGCTTTACGCCCTGCCCATCCTGTTCGCCGCCATGGTGTTCATGGCCGCCAGCTTTTCGCTGCGCACCTCGCGCGAAGGCGGCGTCGCCAAGGTGATATTACTCAGCGCGGGCTGCGGCTTTGGCGTCTATTTCTTCTCGGACATGACGCGGGTGCTGGGCCAGTCAGGCGCCCTGCCCATCCTGCTGGCAGCCAGCGCGCCCGCCATCGCCTCCATTTTCATCGGCATGACGCTGGTCTTCAACCAGGAAGACGGCTGATGAAGAAGCGTCTTGCCGTCGGTTATGGACTTCTTGCGTCCACCGCCTTGCTGCCCATGCTGCTGCAGACAGCGCTGGCCCAGGCGCCTGTGCGCGCGGCCCATGAACCGCTGCTGCTGCAGGCCGACCAGATCGTCTATGACGGCGACAATGAAAGCGTGTCCGCCGTCGGCCATGTCGAGATCGCCGATGAGGGCCGCATCCTCAATGCCGACAGCGTCACCTATGACCAGAAAAATGACCGCGTCACCGCCAATGGCCATGTCAGCATCACCGACACGCGCGGCAATGTCGCTTTCGCCGACCATGTCGTGCTCACCGACCGCATGCGCAACGGCGCGCTGTCGGGCTTCGGCGCACTGATCGGCAAGACTGGCCGCCTGGCCGCCGCCAATGCCCAGCGCATCCAGGACCGCATCGTCATCGCCAACAAGACCGTCTACAGCCCTTGCAAGGTCTGCGCCCAGAAGGGCCAGCGCACGCCGCTATGGCAGGTGAAATCGCAGCGCGTGGTCTACGACCAGGAAAAGCACCGCATCCGCTTCCAGAACGCCACGGTGGAATTCCTGGGCGTGCCGGTGATCTACACGCCGTTCCTCAGCCAGCCTGATCCGTCGGTGAAATATGCCAGCGGCTTCCTGGCGCCGGATCTGGGCAATTCCACCACCATCGGCTATTTCGCCCGCGTGCCGGTCTATATCTCGATCCATCCCGGCAGCGACCTGACCTTCGCGCCGCAATACGCCACCAAGGGCGGCGAGATGCTGCAAACCGAATATCGCGCCCGCTGGAATGAATCCGGGATGTGGCTGCAGGCTTCCGTTGCGCACAACAGCAAGGGCGGGCTGGGCGGCACGCCGGGGGCGCAGACTTACGATCACCTGTTCGGCTCGGGCCGCTTCCAGCTCAATGACAGCTGGCGCACCGGCTTTGACGCCCAGCTCACCAACAACCATGCCTATATGCGCTATTACGACATATCCTATCTCGACCGGCTGGTGAATGACCTGTTCGTGGAGAAGACCTTCGGCCGCAGCCGCCTGGCCCTGACCAGCTATTATTTCCAGGGCCTGCGTTCGACCGACGTCGTGAACAACATCCCCTATGTGCTGCCGCTGCTGGAATACAGCTACATCCCCACGCGCAAGGTGGCGGGCGGCCAGTTGCGCCTGGATGTCAACGGCATTGCCATCGCCCGCGACAGCGGCCGCAACACCCAGCGCCTGACGGGCGAAATCAACTGGCAGCGCCAGACCGTGTTCGGCGGCGGCCAGCTCTGGACCTTCGTGCTGGACGGGCGCGGCGACGGCTACAATGTCGAGACGCCGGCCACCACGATCCTGCCCGCCAGCAGCAACACCATCAGCCGCGGCACCGGCTATGCCGAACTGGACTGGCGCTGGCCCTTCGTCGCCAATGGCAAGCGCGCCGGCTATTCCTACCTGCTCGAACCCATCGCCCAGCTGATCGCCCAGCCCTATGGCGGCAATCCCGCCGGCCTGCGCAACGAGGATTCCAGCGCCTTCGAATTCGACGAGAACAATTTGTTCAGCGTCAACCAGCTTCCCGGCTATGACCTGATCGAAAGCGGCCCGCGCGCCAATATCGGCTTGCAGGCCCAGGCCTTCTTCCCCACCGGCGAAGTGCGCGCGGTGATCGGCCAGACCTATCGCCTGAGGCCCGATCCCATCTTCCTGCCGGGCTCGGGCCAGACGGGAAATTCGTCGGACATTGTCGGCCAGCTCAATATCAAATTCCCCTATTTGAGCCTGACCGACCGTTTCGACGTGGACCGCGCCAATGGCACCCTCAAGCGGCATGAAATTTATGTCACCCAGACCTATGGCCGCTCCTCGCTCCAGGTCAGTTACCTGCAATTGCCGCAGCAGACCGTGTCGCTGAGCCTGGCGCCCCGCGAGCAGGTGAACGCCCAGGCCGACCTCAATTTCTATGAGAATTGGCAGGCCTTTGCCGCAGTCCAGCGCGATTTGGCGTCGGACGAGATGCTGGGCATCGAATATGGCCTTGGCTATGAGGATGAGTGCCTTGCCGTCTCCCTGGCCTACCGGCGCAAATATACCTTCGACACCATCCTGGGCGTGCCGCCTTCCAGCTCCATCGTGCTGCGATTCTCCCTCAAAACCGGGGATCAGGCGGTCCAGCCCTTCAGCCTGTTCCCCCGGGACTTGTTCAATAACGCCAACCATTCCTGAGGCTTGCCCGGCTTGATCGGGCGGCGGAAATCCTTATTATAGCCAGCGGGTTAGGGGCATGGATCGCGGGAGCGCGCCTGTCCGCCTTTTCAAGCGGACCAGCGGATACGAATTTGAAGATGCGCATTGCCACAACCCTTCTGCTCGCCACCACCGCCATGCTGGGCGCGGCCTTGCCCCTGCACGCCCAAAGCGGCGGCGCGGGCTTTGTCCCCGCCGTGCCGGCGGTGCCAGCCAAGACATCCTCCGCCACGCCGTCCTTGCGCGAAGCGGCGCCGGCGCAAACACCGGACGCGCCGCCCTCCGCCGAAGCGCCGCCCTCCGCTGACGCAGCGCCAAACACCGATGTCGCGCCTGTGGCCGCAGCGGCGCCGGCGAACAGCACGGTTGCGGCTGTAGCCCCTGGCGCCGCCGCGGCGCCCACAACGCCCGGGGCGCGCGCCGGCGTGATCGACGCCAAGGACGATCCCGACAATTTCAATTCCGTCGCCGCCACGGTGAATGACGAAGCCATTTCCGATTATGAACTGCGCCAGCGCATCGCGCTGTTCGTCTCGACCTCGGGCCTGCAGCCCGATGCGGAGCAGATGAAGCGCATCCGCGGCCAGATCCTGGAAAAGCTGGAAGACGAAAAGCTGCAGCTGCAGGAAGCGGTCAAGAAGCACATCACCGTCAGCCCGGTGGAAGTGGACAAGCAGATCAGTTCGCTGCTGAGCCAGAACAACCTCACCATCGAGCAGCTGCGCGGCATCCTGGCGGCGGCCGGGGCCAGCGAACTGGCGCTCAAGGCCCAGATCACGGCCCAGATTGCCTGGCAGAAGACGGTGCAGGAGGAATATTCCGACCGCGTCAATATCAGCCCCGCCCAGGTGGACGCCGAAGTCCAGCGTTACGCCGACGGCGCCAACAAGCCGCACTTCCTGGTGTCGGAAATCTTCCTGCCGGTCAGCAACCCGGAAAAAGACTCCGCCGTCCAGAAGGACGCCCAGAATATCGAAAGCCAGATCAAGGCCGGCGCGCCTTTCGCAGCCTTGGCCCGCCAGTTCAGCCAGAACCCGGCGGCGGCCCAGGGCGGCTCGATCGGCTGGGTGCATGAAGGCCAGCTTGCCAACGAGCTGAACTCGGCGCTGGTGCAGATGACGCCCGGCAGCATGTCCTCGCCCATCCGCGCCGCGGGCGGTTATTACATCCTGCTGTTGCAGGCGCGCCAGGAACCGCTGGGCACCAAGATCAGCAACGCGCCCGCGCCGTCGGCCAATGCCGATGGTTCGCTGCCCCTCTCACGCCTGCTGCTGCCGCTGGGCCCCAGCCCCAGCAAGGAGCTGGTGGAGAATGGCATGAAGGTGGCCACACAGATCCGCGGCGGCTTCCAGAACTGCGCGCAGCTGAAGGAAATCTCCACCAAGATTCCGGGCTCCGTGTTCATGGACCTGGGCAACATGAAGCCCAGCGACCTCAGCCCCGAAATCCAGAAGGCGCTGGCCCAGACCCAATCGGGCACCACCACGGCGCCGCTGGTGTCGGACGCGGGCGTCGAACTGATCGCGCGCTGCGACAAGAAGGTCGAAGTGCAGACTGCCTACACCATGCCGACGCGCCAGCAGGTTGAGGCAAACCTGTTCGACCAGCAGATTTCGGCCTTGGCGCAGCGCTATTTGCGCGACCTCAAGCGCGACGCCAATGTCGAAGTCCGGTAAAGCCGCGCAAGACCTTCCAATTCTCATCACCATGGGCGAGCCCGCCGGAATAGGTCCGGAAGTGGCGCTGGCCGCTTTTGAAGCGCTGGGCGGCCGGATCGGCAACCATCCCTTGAGGCTGGTGGGCGACGCCGCTTTGTTCGCCCGACACAAGGATGCGCTGATCGCCACCGGGGCGGGCGTGACCGCTGTTCCCGCCAAACCCGCCGCCGCCAACGCCGCCGCAATTACCCAGGCCATCGAGATCGCCGTCAAAGCCTGCAGGAACGGCCAGGCCGCCGCCATGGTCACGGCCCCCATCCACAAGGCGGTGCTGGCGGCAGCAGGGTTCGGCTTTCCCGGCCATACCGAATTCCTCGCCGCGCTGACCGGGGCCAAGCGCGCGGTCATGATGCTGGCGTCCGACAAATTGCGCGTGGTGCCGCTGACCATCCACATGCCGCTGGCGCGGGTGCCGTCGCTGGTCACCACCGCCAGCATCATGGAAACCGCCACGATCATGCTGGAGGCGCTGGCGCGCGATTTTGGCATCGCCAACCCCCGCCTTGCGGTGGCGGGCCTCAATCCCCATGCCGGGGAAGACGGCGTGCTGGGCAGCGAGGAAGAAAAAATCATCGCGCCCGCCATCGCGGCCCTCAAGGCCAAGGGACATGACGTGCGTGGGCCGCTCAGCGCCGACACGCTTTTCCACGAAGAAGCGCGCAAGGGTTATGACGCGGTGCTGACCATGTATCACGACCAGGGCCTGATCCCCATCAAGACGCTGAGCTTCTGGGATGGGGTGAATGTGACGCTGGGCCTGCCCATTGTGCGCACCTCGCCTGACCATGGCACCGCTTTCGACATCGCCGGAACCGGCAAGGCCGATGCCCGCAGCATGATCGCGGCCATCACCATGGCGGCGGACATCGCCGACCGGCGGGCGCACAGTGCAAGATAATCTTCCGCCGCTGCGCGAGGTGATCGAGGCGCACGACCTCAGGGCCAAAAAATCATTGGGGCAGAATTTCCTGCTCGACCTCAACCTCACCCGCAAGATCGCCCGCGCGGCCGGGGCGCAGGGCGCCGTGATATACGAAGTGGGGCCCGGCCCCGGCGGATTGACCCGCGCCCTGCTGATGGAAGGGGCGGCAAAAGTCATCGCGGTGGAACGCGACGCGCGCTGCCTGCCGGCGCTGGCCCAGATCGCAGACGCCTATCCCGGCAAGCTGGAGGTCATTTCCGCCGATGCCATGGAAGTAGACGAGCGGGCAATTGTTCCGCAAAGCGCGCATATCTGCGCCAACCTGCCTTACAATGTCGGCACGGCGCTTTTGATCAAGTGGCTGACCAGCGAGAACTGGCCACCTTTCTGGAGCAGCCTCACCCTGATGTTCCAGCGCGAGGTGGCGATGCGCATCACCGCCAAACCCGGCAGCGAACATTATGGCCGCCTTTCCGTGCTGGCGGCCTGGCGCACGCGCGCGAAAATCCTGTTCGATGTCTCGCCCCAGGCCTTTGTGCCGGCGCCCTCGGTGACATCTTCCATCGTGCGGCTGGAACCGCTCAGCGAACCCGTTGCGCCCTGCGCCCTCAAGGATTTGGAAGCCGTGACACAGGCCGCCTTCGGCCAGCGCCGCAAGATGCTGCGCCAGAGCCTGAAGCCATTGGGCGGCGAAGCCCTGCTGGCAAAAGCTCAGATAGACCCTACGGCGCGGCCAGAGGAACTGGATGTCAAACAATTCGCCGCGCTGGCCCGAGAGGTTGCTTCGTCATGATCCTGTTCGCAATTTTCGCGGTTATCGTCCTGATCAACATTGCCGCCTTTATTTTCGTGATCCGGATTGTCAGCAAGGCCTTCGACACAGGCGTGATCGAACGCAAGAACGGGCTGAAGCCGATCACGCGCCTGGACACGCCGGCCGCCTACTGGACCGTCCTGAGCATCATGGCGGGCGGGCTGATCATCGTCGCCAGCGGCTGCCTCGTCATCGCCGGCCGGCTGCTGGGAAAATAGCGCTGGCGCCGGTGAGAGCGCAAAATTAAAATAGCCGCGAGGGATTTTGTGACGTGAGCAGGAGCATCGTACGGACGTACGTGAGCACGTGCGACGCACTCACGGCGCAAAAGAACCGCGGCTAGCTGGTCAGCTTGGCGGCGAATGCGTGGATGCCAGTCTGGCGTCCGCGCTTCATGCGCTCGGCGGCCAGGATGGTCTTGATCTTGTCCAGCGTGGACTCCAAATCGTCGTTGATCACGACGTAATCATATTCGGCCCAGTGGCTGATCTCGTTGCTGGCGCGGGCCATGCGGGCCGCCACCACATCCTCGGAATCCTGGGCGCGGGCGCGCAGGCGCCGCTCCAGCTCCTCATGGGAGGGCGGCAGCACGAAGATGGATACCAGATCGTCGCCCGCCTGCTGGCGCAATTGCTGGGTGCCCTGCCAGTCAATGTCGAACAGCACGTCGCGGCCCTTGGCCAGCGCCAGCATCACCGGCTCGCGCGGCGTGCCATAGCGGTTGTCGAACACAAGGGCGTGTTCCAGGAAGGCGCCGGACTTTTCCATCTCGACGAACATGGACGGCGAAACAAAGAAATAATCCTTGCCCTCCTCCTCGCCCTTGCGGGGACTGCGGGTGGTGGCTGACACGCTCATGGTGACGGCGCTGTCGCTGTCCATCAGCTTGCGCGCCAGGGTGGTCTTGCCCGCGCCGGATGGCGAGGACAAAACCAGCATCAGGCCACGTCTTTCAATCTCACTCGACATTCTGGGACTGCTCGCGAAGCTGGTCGATCACGGCTTTCAGCGCCAATCCGATGCGGGTCAGCGCGATATCGCTCGACTTGGAACACAGCGTATTGGCCTCGCGGTTGAATTCCTGGGCCAGGAAATCCAGCTTGCGGCCCACCGCCTCGCCGCTACCGATCAGGGCGCGGGCGTCCGACACATGGGCGCGCAGCCGGTCCAGTTCCTCGCGCACATCGGCCCGCGCCGCCAGCATGGCCGCTTCCTGTGCCAGTCTTTCCTCGGGCACGCTGCCGCCCGCCAGCATTTCCGCGATCTGGGCCTGCAATTTCTGGCGCAGCGCCTGGGGCTGGGTGGCGGCAAGGCTGGCCGCCTCGCCCGTGAGTTTTTCCACTTCGTCAATCTGGGCCACCAGCAGCGCCGCCAGCTTTGCGCCTTCCGTGGCGCGGGCGCGGGCCAGGGCGTCGAACACATTGGCCAGGCTCTTGAGGATGGCGGCATCGCGTTCGCCGCGCTGGATGGCGTCCAGCGCGATGGCTTCTTCCTGCACGATCACGCCCTTCAGCGCCAGCAAACCGTCGATGCGCGCCGGCGCCAGGCCGGTCTCAGCCGCCACTTCGCGCGCCAGCTTGACGGCGCTGGCCAGCGCGGCGGGATCAACCCGCAGGCCCTTCACCCCGTCCTGCTGCTCCACGCTGAGCGACACCTGCAGCGAGCCGCGGCGGAAACGCTCCGCCGCCAGCATGCGCGCAGGCGGTTCCAGCGAATCAAATCCCGGCGGGGTGCGCAGGCGCACATCCAGGCTTTTGCCATTGACGCTCTTGGCTTCCCA
Source organism: Alphaproteobacteria bacterium (assembly GCA_947475445.1). Lineage (GTDB taxonomy): Bacteria > Pseudomonadota > Alphaproteobacteria > Micropepsales > Micropepsaceae > Rhizomicrobium. The sequence goes on along the minus strand of CANJLC010000002.1, from coordinate 52,048 downwards.
GCGCCAGCGCAGGCCTTCATGGCTGCCGCTGGTTTCGGCAAAGCCGGTCATGCTGACGAAACCACTTTTCTTCATTCGATGACTCTAGCCCAGACTTTTGCGCAAGGCGATGCCGGTATGTTTTTGCCCCTTGACGGCGGGCGGCGCGGCAAGGACGCCGCCTTTATCCTTCAGCTTTTGCAGCACGCGCCAGGCGATCACATTCCTGGCATGCTCGGCGATGGTGGCGGCAAAAACATGCCCGCCCGTGCCGTTGGCGACGAAATACAGGTCGCTGCTGGCGTCGGGCTTCAGGACGGCAGCCAATGCCTCCTTGCCCGGATTGGCGATGGGCGCCGGCGGCAGGCCCGTGATCACATAGGTGTTGTAGGGCGTGGCGCCCGTGATCTCGCTTTCCTTGATGGCCCGGCCCAGGGGATAGCCTTTGGTGATGCCATAAATGATGGTGGGATCGGATTGCAGGCGAATGCCCGCCTTCAGGCGATTGACGAAGACGGCGGCGATATGGGGCCGCTCCTGCGCCAGGGCGGTTTCCTTTTCCACGATGGAGGCCAGCACCACCGCCTCGCGCAGCGTCGTGTAAGGCAGGCCCGTGGCGCGGCCCGGCCAGATCCTGGCCAGGTAATCGCTTTGCGCCTTTGCCATGCGGGCCAGCAACTCCTTGCGCGTGGTGCCGCGGGTGAAGAGATAGGTTTCCGGCAGCAGCGTGCCTTCTTCCGGCACCGGCCCGGCATCGCCCAGCAATACTTCGTCCGCCGCCACCAGCTTCCAGATCATGTCGCTGGTCAAGCCCTCGGCGGCGGTCAGCTTGTGCTGGATGGATTTGCCCGATTCCAGGATGGCGGCAATCTCGGCCATCGAGGCGCGGGGCGGAATGGCGTATTCGCCGGCCTTGAGGCGGCTCGCCAGTTTTTTCAGGCGCAGGTCGAATTCGAACACCAGGCCGCGCCGCACCAGCCCGGCATCTTCAAGCTGCGTGGCGATGGCATGGGTGCGGGTGCCCGGCTGGATCAGGATCACGCCGGGATTGGAACCGGGGCCCGGCGCATTCCACGAAAGCAGCGCCCAGCCCGCCGCACCGGCAGCAAGAAGCGCCAGCACCGCAACGCTCGTGAGGACGGCGCGCATCGGACTTTGGCCCACTAGACTTTGGAAAGGATTAGCGCGGCGTTGGTGCCGCCAAAACCGAAGCTGTTGGACATGGCGATGTTGACCGCCTGCTTCTTGGGCGTATTGGGCACCAGGTCCATCACCGTGGTGACGTCGGGATTGTCCAGGTTGATGGTGGCCGGAATGATGCTGTCGCGCATGGCCAGCAGGCAGAAGATCGCTTCCACCGAACCGGCGGCGCCCAGCAAATGGCCGATGGAGGATTTGGTGGACGACATGGTCTTGCCCGGGGCGCTGTTGCCCAGGAAACGTTCCACCGCGCCCAGCTCGATGCCGTCGGCCATGGTCGATGTGCCATGGGCGTTGATGTAGTCGATCTGGCCGGTGGTGATGCCGGCGCGCTTGAGCGCCATCTTCATGGCGCGAAAGCCGCCATCGCCGTCTTCGGCGGGCGCGGTGATGTGATAGGCGTCGCCCGACAGGCCATAGCCCGTGACTTCGCCATAAATTTTCGCGCCGCGCGCCTTGGCGTGTTCATATTCCTCCAGCATGACCACGCCGGCGCCCTCGCCCATCACGAAGCCGTCGCGGTCCTTGTCGTAGGGACGCGAGGCCTTGGTGGGATTGTCGTTATAGGCGGTGGAAAGGGCGCGGCAGGCGTTGAAGCCGGCAATGCCCAGACGCGAGATGGCCGATTCCGAACCGCCGGCCAGCATCACATCGGCATCGTCCAGCGCGATCAGCCGCGCCGCATCGCCGATGGCATGGGCGCCGGTGGCGCAGGCCGTGACCACGGCATGGTTGGGACCCTTGTAGCCATGCTCGATGGAGACATAGCCGGAGACCAGGTTGATCAGGCGGCCCGGGATGAAGAAAGGCGACAGGCGGCGCGGGCCTTTTTCATGCACCAGGATGGCTGCATCCTCGATGCCGGTGAGGCCGCCAATGCCCGAACCGATCAACACGCCGGTGCGTTCACGGTCTTCGGCGGTCTTGGGCTCCCAGCCGGAATCCACCACCGCCTGCTTGGCGGCAGCCAGGCCATAGATGATGTAATCATCCATGCGCCTTTGTTCCTTGGCGTCCACCCACTGGTCCGGGTTGAAGGTGTTACCCGTGCCATCGCCGCGAATGACCTGGCAGGCGATCTTGGTCGCCAGGTCGTCGCTGCGGAAACGGGTAATGGGGCTGGCGCCCGATTTGCCAGCAAGAAGCGCGGCCCACGTCTCCTCAACGCCGCAAGCGAGAGGTGTGACCAGTCCCAGACCGGTTACAACGACCCGGCGCACGCAGGTCAGGCGTTGGCTTTGTCGATATATTTGACGGCGTCACCGACGGTCACGATGGATTCCGCCGCGTCGTCAGGAATTTCGATGCCGAATTCCTCTTCGAACGCCATCACCAGCTCGACGGTATCGAGGCTGTCGGCACCCAGGTCTTCGATGAAAGACGCGGTGTCAGTGACCTTGGCGGCATCAACGTTCAGATGCTCGACGACAATCTTCTTCACGCGCTCGGCAGTATCGCTCATGGACTTGTAAGCCTCTCTTGGATTTCAAACCCGGCACTTTACGGAAAACGCCGGGACCTCACATTGGGTGCTTCGTGGGTGGCCGGTTCGTAACACAATCGCTCCGGCACCGCCACATCGCGGTTAAGTATTTGATTTTATTATTAAACCATCGCCATGCCGCCATTGACGTGCAGCGTTTGGCCGGTGACATAGGCCGCTTCGTCCGATGCCAGATAGAGGGCGGCGGCGGCGATTTCAGCCCCCGTGCCCATCCGCCCAGCGGGGATTCGGGTGAAAATGGCGGTTTTCTGCTCGTCGGTCAGGACATCGGTCATGGCGGTCTGGATGAAGCCCGGCGCGATGGCGTTGACGGTGATATTGCGGCTGGCAACTTCGATGGCCAGCGACTTGCTCATGCCCACCAGCCCGGCCTTGGCGGCGGCGTAATTGCCCTGCCCCGGATTGCCGGTAGTGCCGACCACGGACGTGACCTGGATGATGCGGCCCCAGCGCTTTTTCATCATGCCGCGCAGCACGGCGCGCGACAGGCGGAAGGCGGAGGTGAGGTTGACGGCCAGAACCTGGTCCCATTCCTCATCCTTCATGCGCATGAAAAGATTGTCGCGGGTGATGCCGGCATTGTTCACGAGAATATCGATCGGTGCAGCGGCGGCGGTTTCGGCCGCCTTGGGCAAGGCTTCGACGGAGGCGATGTCGGAAAGATTGCAGGCGGCGGTGTAGGCACGCGAACCAAGTTCGCTCGCGAGCTTGTCCAGCGCCTCGACCTTGGTGCCGGACAAGACGACTGTCGCGCCGGCCCCGTGCAAGGCGCGGGCGATGGCCCCGCCAATGCCGCCGGAAGCACCAGTAATCAACGCTGTCTTTCCCGTCAGATCAAACATATCCATCTCCTCCATGGGCGGGCTTGACCCGTCCATCCAGTCTTTTACAGCGCCTTGGCAAACGCTTCTATTTCTTCCGGCGTATCGAGCGTGATGGTAGCAAGTTCCTTGTCGATGCGCTTGACCATGCCGGTCAGCACTTTGCCGCCGCCCATCTCGACCGTGGTGGTCACACCCAGCTCGCGCAAGGCAGCAATGCTTTCGCGCCACCTTACCCTGCCGGTCACCTGCTCCACCAGCAAGCGCCGGACCGTATCGGGATCGGAGGCTTCAGCGGCGGTGACATTGGCCAGCACCGGCACCGCCAGCGGACGGATGGTGACCTTCGCCAGCGCATTGAACATGGCGTCGGCAGCAGGCTGCATCAGCGGGCAATGGAACGGTGCGGAGACAGACAGCGGAATGACCCGCTTGATCCCTTTCGCCTTGGCGATGTCAGCGGCGCGGTCCACCGCGTCCCTGGAGCCGGAAATTACCACCTGTCCCGGCGCATTATCATTGGCGACAACACAGGTGCCGCCGTCCGCTTCCGCTTCCTTCGCCACAGCTTCCGCCGTTTCAATGTCGGCACCGATCAGCGCGCTCATGGCGCCCTCGCCCACCGGCACGGCAGACTGCATGGCCTGGCCACGAATTTTCAACAGGCGTGCCGTATCGGAAAGTGAAAAAGCACCCGCCGCACAGAGCGCCGAATATTCGCCAAGCGAATGACCGGCCACCAGCCGCGCATGTTTGGCGATGTCGAGGCCGCCATCGGCTTTCAGCACCGCGATCACCGCCATGCTGGCGGCCATGATGGCAGGCTGGGCATTTTCGGTGAGGGTGAGATCGCTTTCGGGACCTTCCCACATGAGTTTGGAAAGCTTCTGCGACAGGGCGTCATCCACTTCCGCGAACACGGCGCGGGCGGGCGCAAAGGCATCGGCCAACGCCTTGCCCATGCCGACGGCCTGGCTGCCCTGTCCGGGAAAGATGAAGGCTCGAGTCATTGCGGCAGACAAATCAACTGGGCCTCACAGAGTCAAGTTGGGTCCGGAAAAACGCCCGCCCGATCAGGACAACGCTGATGCTGGCCATGATCAGGAACCCGGCCAGCACTTCAAAGCCCAGCGTGTAATTGCCGGTCATCTGTTTCAGCCGTCCCATCAGGTCGGGTCCAAAGAAACCGCCAAGGTTGGCGAAGGAGTTCAACAGCGCCAGCCCGCCCGCCGCCGCCGTGCCGCGCAGGATCGCGGTGGGCAGGGTCCAGAACACGGCCAGCGCGGCATAGATTCCCGCCGAGGCCAGGCAGAAGGACAGAATAATCAGAAAGGGCCCATGCAGCAGCGCCGCGCCCAGCAATCCCAGCGCACCGGCAAAGGCCGCGCCCGCCACATGCAGCACGCGCTCGCCGCGCCGGTCGGAGGAAATGCCCCACAGCACCATCGCGATCATCGCAAGGCCATAGGGCAGCACCACCAGGAAGCCGGTTTCCAGGTTCGAAAAGCCCAGACCCTTGATGATCTGCGGCATCCACAGGCCCAATCCATAAAGGCCGATCACGATGGAAAAATCGGGGATGATGAAAATCCAGATGCGCTTGTCGGTCAGCATCTGCCACAAGCCGTGCAACTCGCCCGGCGGTTCTTCCGCAAGCCGCCGGTGAAGAATCTCTTTCTCGTCCGCGCTGAGCCATTTCGCCGTGGCGGGCCGGTCGGGCAACAGCCACAACAAGCCAAATCCCAGCAGCACCGACGGCAATCCTTCCAGCAGGAACAGCCACTGCCATCCCTTGAGCAGGCCGTTGAAACCCAGCAGCCATCCCGACACCGGCCCGCCAATCACCGATGCCGCCGGCACCGCCGCCAGGAACAGCGCGATGAACCGCGCCCGCGTCGCCTGCGGAAACCAGTAGGTCATGTAGAGGATCATGCCGGGATAAAGCCCCGCTTCCGCCGCGCCCAGCGCGAAGCGCAGCACGTAAAAGGAATATTCGCCCTGGATGAAGGCGCAGGCCATGGAGAGCAGGCCCCAGCTGACCATGATGCGGCACATCCAGGTGCGCGCGCCCATTTTCTCCAGCATCAGGTTGGAGGGCATCTCGAACAGGAAATAACCGAAGAAGAAAATGCCGCCGCCGAAACCGAACACTTCGGCGGAAAAGCCCAGATCGGCATTCATGATCAGGGCGGCGAAGCCGATATTCACCCGGTCCAGGAAGCTGACGACATACATCAGGCACATGACGGGGATCAGCCGCCACGCCGCTTTGCGCAGGATCGCATCCGAATTTTCGGTCATTCCCAGCCCTTCCCGCTCTGGCTTTACCCGGAAACCGCCCTTTTTGCCCGGCTTTTCTGCAAAAAAGCCCGGAATCCGGGCTTTTGCCTTGCCTGGGGGTGGCCTTTGACCTATATCGCGGCCCTCAAACGGCTGCGGTCGTTGGACACCTCTATATAGAGGCAGCGCATTGGGCGCGGGTCCGGCGAGCCAAAGCGGTGCAAGGGCGTCCACCCTTCCCGTTCCGCAGATCGAAGAAAAGGACCGGACATGGCTCTTTACGAGCATCTCCTGATCGCGCGCCAGGATATCAGCGCGCAACAGGTCGACGCATTGGCGACCCATCTCAAAACCATCGTCGAAGGATCGGGCGGCAAGGTCGAGAAGCAGGAATATTGGGGCCTGCGCGGACTTGCCTATCGCATCAAGAAGAACCGCAAGGGGCATTATGTGCTCCTGAACATCAACGCGCCGTCTGCCGCCGTGGTCGAGCTGGAACGCCAGCTCAAGATCAACGAAGACGTGCTGCGTTACCTGACCGTGAAGGTTGACCAGTTCGACGTCTCGTCGAGCAAGAACCGCCGTGACGACGCCAAGCCGGAAGGCGAAGCCGTGACCGAGGAGGCTGCAATATGAGTTTTGGTGGAAATCGTGACGGTGGCGGCCGCAGTGGCGGCGGTGACCGCGAAGGTGGACGTGGCGGCGACCGCGAAGGCGGCCGTGGCGGCCGCGATGGTGGAGCGGATGGCGCGCGCCGTCCCTTCTTCCGCCGCAAGAAGACTGATCCTTTCTCGGGCGCCAACGCTCCCAAGATCGACTACAAGGATGTGAAGCTGCTGCAGCGTTACATCTCCGAGCGCGGCAAGATTGTTCCTTCCCGCATTACGGCTGTTGCCAACAAGAACCAGCGCATCCTGGCGAACGCGATCAAGCGCGCCCGCTTCATGGCGCTGCTTCCCTATGTCGTGAAGTAAGGGGCGAGCCATGCAAGTCATTTTGCTCGAACGCGTCGAAAAACTGGGCCAGATGGGCGATGAAGTCCGCGTCAAGGACGGCTTTGCCCGCAATTTCCTGCTGCCCAAGAAGAAGGCCCTGCGCGCCACCAAGGCGAACCGGGAATACTTCCTGACCCAGAAGGTCAAGCTGGAAGCCCATAACCTTGAGCGCAAGAAGGAAGCCGAGGCCATTGCCAAGAAGCTTGACGGAAAGAGCTTCACGCTCATCCGCCAGGCCGGCGACCGCGGCCAGCTCTACGGCTCCGTCACGCCCCGCGACGTCGCGGACGCGATGGAAAAGGCCGGCTTCAAGGTGGACCGTCACCAGGTCAACATCTCGCTGGCGATCAAGTCCATTGGCCTTGTGACCCTGCCGGTGGTGCTGCATCCCGAAGTGAAGGTGAACATCACCGTCAATATCGCCCGCAGCGAAGACGAAGCCGAGCGCCAGGCGCGCGGCGAAAACGTCCTGGCCGAACGCACCGAAAAGGAAGAGGCGACGATTGCCGCCGAAGAACTTTTCGAAGAAGGCGCCGGCCCTGCCGAAGACGAGGAAGGCACCGAGGAAGAACCCGCGGAAGCCTGAGAGGAGCGGTTCGCCACAGGCGAATGAAATGGTCCGGTGGACCATTTCAAGCGACGAGCGCCGCGAGCTTAGGCGAGCGGCAATTCGCTCCAAAAAAGATGAAAGGCCCGGAGCGATCTGGGCCTTTTTCTTTGGCCGCATTGCCGTCATGCTTGGGCGGGGGCGGCATGAGATCTGCGATCAAGCTGGCATTGGCGTTGGGACTGGGCGTGGCCGTGCTGGCCGCCCTGCTGCTGCGCTTCGACATGGGCGTGGTGTGGGGTGCCCTGGCGCGGGTGGGCATTGGCGGCTTTCTCCTGATCGTGGCGGCAGGCCTTGCCGCCGAGATCGTGCTGGCGGCAGGGCTGGTTCCGCTCCTGCCCGCGCGCCCGTCGCTCACCGTGATTTTCGCCACGCGGCAGCTGCGCGACAGCGCCTCGGATGTTCTGCCCATCACCCAGCTTGGCGGGCTGGTCCTGTCGGTGCGGGTGCTGGCGCTGGCAGGGATGGACGCCACGGCCGCATCGGCCAGCGTGATCGCCGACATCACGGCGGAAACTTTCGCGCAAGGGCTTTATGTCCTGACCGGCGTGCTCGCCAGCCTGTCGCTGCTGTCCGCGGATGCATCCCTGTCGCCTTATATCTGGGCCATGCTGGGCGGCGCCGTCTTCATGGCGGCGGGCGCGATGGGCTTTGCGCTGGTGCAGCTGACCGGCGGCCATTGGGTGGACAGGATCACCCAGAAACTGTTTGGCGTGCGCACCGACAGCAAGGGGTTTCACGCCGCCATCCACGCCATCTACCGGCGGAGGGGCCGCATGGCGCTTTCGCTGCTGCTGCAATTCCTGGGCTGGGTGGGCAGCGGGCTGTGGCTGTGGGTGGTGATGCGCGTCATGGGACTGACGCAGGATCTTTGGGTCGCCATCGCCATCCAGGCCCTGGTGGAAGGATTGCGCAGCGCCACGCTTTTCATTCCCGCCGCCATCGGCGTGCAGGAAGCCGGTTATGCGGCGCTGGCCCCGGTGTTCGGCTTCGCGCCGGAACTGGGCTTGGCGATCTCGCTGCTCCGCCGCGCCCGCGACCTTGTTGTGGCGGTGCCGGTGCTGATCCTGTGGCACCTGATCGAAACGCGCTGCGCCCTGCGGCCTCCCGCCTAGGGCGCCGAAATGCAAACCTGCAGCACCCCCAAGGAGCCGGAATGACCATGCAATTTGCAGGCAGCGCGCTGGTGATTGGCATCCTCGCCACCGCCATTCTCGACCTGGTGATGGCGGGGCGGCAATATTTCCTGGGCCTGGCCGCACCGGATTACGCACTGGTGGGCCGCTGGATCGCGGGGATGCCGCGCGGATATTTTGTCCAGGCGGTTTCAAAAGCGCCGCCCGTCGCCGGGGAAGGCATCATCGGCTGGACCGCCCATTATGTGATCGGCGCCAGCTTTGCCAGCTTGCTGCCGGCGATCTTCGGCCTGGACTGGGTGCGCCATCCCGCGCTCCTGCCGGCGCTGGCCATCGGGCTGGGCGGCGTAATAGCGCCCTTCTTCGTGATGCAGCCGGGGATGGGCCTGGGCATCGCCGCCGGCCGCACCCCCAATCCCTGGGCGGCACGGAGGCGCAGCCTGCTGGCGCACCTGGTGTTCGGACTTGGCCTGTATGCGGGAGGATGGGCGGCGAGACTGCTTTTCAGTCCTTGAACTGAACCACCTGATATTTTGTCCGCGGCGCGCCGGTAATCGTCACCTGGCAATTGCCCCAATCTTTGGGAATGCGCCATTCAACCTTCTCAACGATTTTCGATTTCACGGTTCGTGACCGGCATTGGATCACCATGCTGTCCAGGGAACCCACAATGTTGGTGAACGTCAGGCCGCTATAATACGTGATGAAACTGTCCAGGCTGATGTCCTGACCTTGCGGAACTTCGCCTTGCATCGCAAAGGAGGGCGCAGCGTCCACGCCTGCCTTCATTTCCGCGACCTGCTTTAGCAACGGATCATCGGCTTTGACGCCCGACATTTTCGAGTAACGCGTGGCAAGGACCAAGGCCGCCGCCAGATTGCCTGCCCCAACCGCAGCCCCAACGCGTGTTGCCAACATCGTCTTCAAGACCGCTGGCGGAAATTCCCAGGCATAATAGTCGGTCGGTATGCGCAACAGCTCTTGTGCCCTGACGTATTCGCCCTTCGAGATCGCGATCAAAGCCGCTGCATTGCCCAGCATGCCGCGTTCGTAGAAATTCAGCTTGGGTTCGGCTTCGACAGCCTTCAGTATCGCCTCGGCTTCATCGAATTTTCCCTCCCGCAGAAGGCCGACCGCCTTGCCGTAGGCGTTTATGACAAGCCCCCTTGCGCCGGGAGTTCCACCATTGCGTAGATTGAAGATCGTCGAGAAATCAAATGTCTGCTCAACCGCCTTGCCGTCGGCCAATCCGGGCGTGAAAGTCCAATTCTGAACGGTTTCGATGGTGGCGTCGGCGAAATAGCGCGGACCGATCAGTTCCGCCAGTTTGATGTCCTTGACATGGCCGTCGATACCGACCGTGTATTGAACCGAAACAAAGCCTTCAATATTATCGTTCGCCGCAAGCTTGGAATAAGGCGGGATAACACGCCCGATCCGCTTGGCCAGCGCAGATCTCAAACATTCAGATGTCTGGCAGGGCGCGTTTTCGACCTGCGGCAACGCGATGTCGTCCTGCGCGGCAGCCATGCCCGACGGCAGCAGAAAAAGCACAAAGCACAAAGACAGAAAAATTGCGCGCATGGTGGAACCCCGTTCGACGCGAGCGGCATCTAAACGCAGAACTGGAGGCCGCGCAATCGCAGGTTTATGCGGCCCCGCTTTGCACCGCGAACTGGCGGCGGGTGAGGCCGTTCGGGGGATCACCGAAAAAGACGGTCACGCTTTTCAGCTTGCCGCCCTCAAACACCACCTTCTCGGCGTTGCGGAAATCCATGCCGGGATGCACGGCGTTGGGCCAGTTCATCTCGCAGCGATAGACCACCACCACCTGGTCGCCCTCTTCCGCCACCATCTCGAAATGGAATTTGGCGTGCATGCCGGTCTGGGCCCAGCAGCGCGCGAAATATTCGTCGCGCCCGATGGCGTCATCGAAGGGACTGGTGAAGGTGAAGCCCTCCGCCAGATTGTTTTCCACGAAGGCGCGGTCCTGGGTTTCAAAGGCGCGGTAATAGCCCTTGGCGATTTCGGCGAGGGTCACGCCGCCTCTCCTACGGATTTTCCCAGCATGTCCATCAGCCAGTTAGTGCCATGCTCCCGCGAGCCATTGTCGTCATAGCCATCCAGGAAGGCGCCATCCTCGCGCACCACCAGCCTGGTGCCATTGCCGTCGGGAAGGATCTGCACGCAGGCCTGGCTGACGGAAATCTTTTTCCCGTCCTGGTGCATGACATAGGAGGACACGATGCGGCCCGGCCGGCCTTCGGCGGGCGGCACGATATCGCGGTAGAGGCAGTCGAAGCGGGAGACCACGCCGCTGGGATGCTGGCCCACAAAAACTTCGCGCCCGCCTTCGCAAAAATCGAAGCTCCTTTCCGTCGGCTGGATTCCGGGCGCGAACCATTTGCCCTTGGCCTCCAGCGACGCGAAGGCTTCAAACACCCTGGCGGGCGCGGCCTTCCAGGCGCGCGCGATGGTGAAACTGCCATGCACGATCATTCCTCAACTCCTTCGCTTTCCAGAAATTTCCCCAGCGCGTCGAGGCTTTGCTCCCACATCGCGCGCCGCTCGCTGATCCAGCGTTCGGCCTGGCTCAGCATTGCGGGCACGACGGAGCAGGTGCGCACCCGCCCCTGCTTGTGGCTTGTCACCAGGCCCGAGGCTTCCAGCACCTTGAGGTGCCCCATCACGGCGGGCAGCGACATGGGCAGCGGCGCCGCCAGCGCGCTCACCGCGGCAGGGCCGCTGGTCAGGCGCTCCACCAAAGCCCGGCGCGTGGCGTCTCCAAGTGCTTGATAAGCCATGTCTAATTGGCGAGGCTGATAGTTAAGCATTCACTTAAGTATCAAATCAAAGCCGCCCTGTCAAACAAGCAGGCCGGTTCTGCCGTTTTTGCGCCCAGCAAACGGCTATAGTGCCGCATCTTTTGAAGGACTTTGGCCATGTCCCTGCAGACCCAGACGCACCGCATCACGGTGCCCGAAATCCGCGCCCACAAGCACGCCAAGCCGGTGGTTTGCCTGACCTGCTACCACGCCCATACGGCGCGGCTGCTGGACCAGCATGTGGACCTGATCCTGGTGGGCGACAGTCTGGGTATGGTGATGCACGGCCTTGAAAATACGCTGGGCGTGACGCTGGACATGATGATCACCCATGCCAAGGCCGTGATGCGCGGCTCCAGCCACGCGCTGGTGACGGTGGACATGCCGTTCGGCACCTATGAGGAAAGCCCGCAGGTGGCCTTTCGCAACGCCGCCCGCATCATCCAGGAAACCGGCGCCACCGCCGTCAAGCTGGAAGGCGGCACCCGGATGGCTGAGACCATCAAATACCTTACGGAGCGCGGCATTCCCGTGATCGGCCATATCGGCCTGACGCCGCAGATGGTGCATGTCAAAGGTGGCTTCCACACCACCGGGCGTACAAAAGAAGAATGGCCGGCGCTGGAAGCCGACGCCAGGGCGGTGGCCGATGCCGGCGCCTTCGCCATCGTGCTGGAAGGCATGGCCGAACCGCTGGCGGCCAAGATCACGGCCGAGATCGCCATTCCCACCATCGGCATCGGCGCTTCGGCGGCCTGTGACGGCCAGGTGCTGGTGATGGAGGACATGCTGGGCCTCAATCCCAATCCCCCAAAATTCGTGCGCCAATACGCACAGCTGGGGCCGGCCATCGAGGCGGCGGTCAATGCCTATGCCAGCGATGTGCGCGAACGGCGCTTCCCGGGCGCCGAAAACGTCTATCCGATGAAGAAAGCCCAATAACCGGGCTTTTTCTGGCCCAAATTGCCGATAAGCAAGTTGCGCTTGGGACCCCGGGCGGGCTAATTATCCCGCCCTGCCAAAACCTTAAGTCCCCAGGGCAATGGTGTCCGGGCCCGAAAAGGAATTTGCCGTGAGCGATATTTTCCGCGAAGTCGAGGAAGACGTCCGCAAGGAACGCCTCGAGAAACTGTGGAAGCAGTATGGCGATTACATCATCGCCCTGGCGGCCGTGATCATCCTGGCCGTGGGCGGCTGGCAAATCTGGCAGCGCTATGAGGCCAGCCAGCGCGCCAAGGCCGCCACCGAATTCACCGCTGCCGGAAAAATCACCGATCCCGCCAAGGCGGCGGCGGCGTTTGCCAGCCTCGCCAAGACCGCGCCCAGCGGCTACGCCGAATTGTCAAAGCTGGGCCAGGCCAATGCGCTGGCGGCATCCGGCAAGACCGCCGAGGCTTCCGCGCTGTACAAGGAAATTGCCGCCGCCGACAGCGGCCAGGTCGGCGCCACCGCGCGCATCCGCGCCGCATGGCTGGTAGCCGACACCGCATCGAAGACCGAGCTGACCGAGCTGCTGACCCCCATCAACGGCGCCGACAGCGCCTGGCACCAGATGGCGCAGGAGGTCCTGGCCTATAGCGATTATCACGCCGGCAAGACCAAGGAAGCCGCCGCCCAGTTCACCGCCCTGGCGGTTGACGCCAACGCGCCCGACGAATTGCGCAACCGCGCCCGCGCCTTTGCCGCCTTCCTCGCAGGCGGCGGCGCAAAGGAATTCGGCAGCGTCCCGCCGCCCGTCGCGGCGCCCGCGCCCGGCATGCCGCCCGGCATCGCGCCCGCCACCCCATGACATCGGTTCAAAAACAGCTTGGCCTGATGGTCCTGGCGTTTACCGCCGGCGTGACGCTGTCGGGCTGCGGCAGCACCATGGATACGGTCAACAACTGGTTCAAGGCCGAGCATAAATCCAACCTCAAGGGCGAGCGCATCTCGCTGCTGGCCAGCAATGATGCGCTCAAGCCTGATCCCACCCTGGTCGGCACGTCCGTGGTGTTGCCCGCGCCCTACCGCAATCCCGAATGGGCACAGCCCGGCGGCTTTCCCTCCAACGCGCTCTATCACCTGGACGCGCCGGGACCGCTGCGCGAAGTGTGGTCGGAAAGCGCCGGCAAGGGCTCCGACACCACCTCGCGCCTGACCGCATCTCCCGTGGTGGGCGGCGGGCGCATCTTCACCCTCGACGCCGAAGCCCATGTCTATGCCTATGACGCCAAGACGGGCCGCGCGTTGTGGGACAGGCGCCTGGCGCCCAAGAACGGCACCGACATGCCCACCTTGTGGGGCCTGCTGGGCAAGCCCAACACGATTGAACCGGCCAGCGGCATGGGCGGCGGCATCGCCTATGACAATGGCAAGATTTACGTCACCTCCGGCTTTGGCGTGGTCTATGGCATGGACGCCAAGACCGGCGAAACGCTGTGGGGCCAGGACATCGGCCTGCCCATCGTCAACGCGCCGGTGATCAATGGCGGGCGCATCTTCGTCTCCACCCATGACAATCATTTCTATGCTTTGGCAGAAACCAATGGCCGCCAGCTCTGGAGCCACCAGGGCATCCCGGAATCGGCGGGCGTGCTGTCATCCACCAGCGCCGCGGTGCTGGGCGAGTTCGTGATCGTGCCCTACAGCTCGGGCGAGATTTATGCCCTGCGGGTGCAGAACGGCCAGGTCGCCTGGAGCGATGTGCTGTCGCGCAGCGGCCAGGTCACGGCGCTCAGCGAGCTTGATGATATTGCCGGCCGCCCCGTGATCGACCGCGACATGGTGTTCGCCGTCAGCCATGCCGGCGTGATGTCGGCCACCAACCTGTCCTCGGGCGACCGGGTGTGGTCGCGCGATGTCGGCGGCACCCAGACGCCGCTGGCGGCAGGCGACTTTGTCTATGTCATGACGGAAGACGCCCAGCTGCTGTGCCTGACGCGCAAGGAGGGCAAGGTGCGCTGGGTGCACCAGATGCCCGCTTTTGAAAATGAAGACCTCAAGCTGCGCCCTATTTCCTGGACCGGGCCTATCCTGGTCTCCGACCGGCTGATCACCACCTCGTCCAACGGCTATCTGCAGGCCCTGTCGCCCTATACCGGCGACACGCTGGCCCGCATTGAGCTGGATGCCGGCACCTCGGTCGCGCCCATCGTGGCGGACGGCATGGTCTATATCTACAATGACGACGCCGAACTGACGGCCTTGCGGTAACATGCATCATGGCCTTTACGCTCGCGATCATCGGACGCCCCAATGTGGGCAAGTCCAGCCTCTTTAATCGTCTGGTCGGACGGCGCGTCGCCATTGTCCATGACACGCCGGGAGTAACGCGCGACCGCCGCGCCGCCGATGTGGAATTCCACGGCCTGGCCTTCCGGGTGATCGATACGGCGGGCTTCGAGGATGCCGATCCCGCCACCATCGCCGGCCGCATGACCAGCCAGAGCCTGGCCGCCATCGCGGAAGCCGACGCCATCCTGTTCGTGATCGACGCCCGCGCCGGCGTCACCACCGGCGACCAGATGATTGCGCAAAACCTGCACAAGAGCGGCAAGAAGATCATCCTGGCCGCCAACAAGTGCGAAGGCCACACCGAGCCGGTGGCCGACATGTATGCGCTGGGCTTTGGCGAACCGCTGCGCCTGTCCGCCGAGCACGCTTTGGGCATGGAAGACTTGGCCGATGCGCTGGAGGGACTGGCGCCCAAGGTGGTGTTCGAGGACGAAGCGGACGAGGAAGAAATCGAACCCGCCGAGGAAGAATTTGTCGAGGATTTCGGCGATGCCGAAGACGATTATGACTACAAGTCCAAGCCGCTGCGCCTGGCGCTGGTGGGACGGCCCAATGTGGGCAAGTCCAGCCTGTTCAACCAGCTCTTGGGCAAGGAACGCTCCATCGTCGGGCCGGAAGCCGGGCTGACGCGCGATTCCATCACCGCGCCCTGGAAGGCGGGCGAACGCGATGTGCTGCTGCATGATACGGCAGGCCTGCGCAAGAAAGCCCGTTCGGCCGGCGTGGTGCTGGAGGAATTGTCGGTGGCTTCCACCATCGACGCCATCCGCTTTGCCGATTGCGTGATCGTGATGATCGACGCCACCATGCCGTTCGAGAAACAGGATCTGGCCATTGCCGATCTGATCGCGCGCGAAGGCCGCGCCATCGTCTTTGCCGTCAACAAATGGGACTTGCAGGACAACAAGCAGGGCGCGGTCGGCACCTTGCGCGAGAAGCTGGACGAATTGCTGCCGCAGGTGGTGGGGGCGGAAATGGTGATGATCTCGGCCAAGACCGGCCAGGGGCTTGATCGCCTCGTGCCCGCGATCATCGCCGCCGACAAGGCCTGGAACTCACGCGTGCCGACATCGGCGCTGAACCGCTTCCTGGAAAGCGCCCTGCTGCGCCATGCCCCGCCTGCCGTCAGCGGAAGGCGGGTGCGCATTCGCTACATGACCCAGGTGAAAAGCCGCCCGCCAACCTTCGCGCTGTTCGGCAACCAGCTCGATGCCCTGCCCGAGGATTATCAGCGCTATCTGCAGAACGGGTTGCGCGAGAATTTCAATCTCAAGGGCACGATCCTGCGGCTGGTGATGCGCAACACCAAGAATCCCTACGACCCCAAGGGCAAGGGCACCGCGCGCGGCAGGCGTTGAATCCTATTTCTGGAACCGTATGCGCTCGCCATGCTTGCTGCTGGCGGGCGAGAGCAGCTCCACCACCAGCGGGCCCAGGGCCTCGGGCCGCGGCAGCGAGGACGGGTCTTCGCCCGGCATCGCCTTGGCGCGCATGGCGGTGCGCACGGCGCCCGGATCCAGCAGATTGATTTTCAAATTGCCGCTGCTTTCGGCGGCATAGGTCAGCACCATCGACTCCAGCGCCGCCTTGGTCATGGCATAGCCGCCCCAGAAAGGCGTGTGGTGGGTCGCAGCGCCGGAGGTGACGAACAGCGCCCGCCCATTGTCGGACTGGCGCAGCAAGGGATCGAGCGAACGGATCAGCCGGTAATTGGCAGTGATGTTGATATCCAGCAATTCGCCGAACAGCTTGGGATCAAGCTGGGTGAGCGGCGTCAGCATGCCCAGCATGGCGGCATTGCCGAACAAGGCGTCGAGCTTGCCCCAGCGGTCGAAGATGGAGGCACCCAGCCGGTCAATCGCGGCGAAGTCCTTCAAATTCAGCGGCACCAGGGTGGCCGTGCCGCCCGCCTTCTGGATAGCGTCATCGGTTTCTTCCAGGCCGCCGGTGGTGCGGGCGATGCAGATGACATGGGCGCCTGCCCCGCCCAGGGCGATGGCGGCGGCGCGGCCGATGCCTCGGGATGCGCCGGTGACGAGCGCGATGCGCCCTTTGAGGGATTGGCTCATTGGCTCAGGCGACGTCGGCAAGCAGCGACAGCTGGCGGTCGCGGGCGCCGCCGGAAATATCCGTCAGCTCGATGGGATACTGGCCCGAGAAGCAGGCATCGCAATAGCCGGGATTCTGCGCGTCGCGGGCCGGCTTCTGCATGGCACGGTAAAGCCCGTCCATCGAGATGAAGGCCAGCGAATCCGCGCCGATGAAGCGGCGCATGCCTTCGACATCCATGCGGTGCGCCAGGAGATCGTCGGTGTTGGGCGTGTCCACGCCATAGAAGCAGGAATGTGTGGTGGGCGGCGAAGCCACCCGGAAATGCACTTCCAGGGCGCCGGCGTCGCGCACCATCTCGACGATCTTCTTGGAGGTGGTGCCGCGCACGATGCTGTCATCCACCAGCACCACGCGCTTGCCCTTGAGCATGGCGCGGTTGGGATTGTGCTTGAGGCGCACGCCCAGATGGCGGATGCGGTCGGACGGCTCGATGAAGGTGCGGCCGACATAATGGTTGCGGATGATGCCCAGCTCGAAATCGATGCCCGCCTCGTTGGCGAAGCCCAGCGCGGCGGGCACGCCGGAATCGGGCACCGGGATCACCATGTCGGCGGCGGCGGGCGATTCCTGCGCCAGCACCTGGCCGATGCGCTTGCGCGATTCATAGACGTTGCGGCCTTCCACCGTGGAATCGGGCCGCGCGAAATAGATATATTCAAAGACGCAGAAGCGGTGCGCCTGCGGCTTGAAGGGGAAATGGCTTTCAATGCCGTCCTTGTCGATCACCACCATCTCGCCCGGCGCGACATCGCGCACGAACTGCGCGCCGATGATGTCGAGGGCGCAGCTTTCCGAGGCCAGGATGGGCGCGCCTTCCAGCATGCCCAGCACCAGCGGCCGCACGCCATGGGGATCGCGCACGCCGATCAGCTTCTTGCTGGTCAGCGCCACCAGCGAATAGGCGCCTTCCACCTGCTTCAGCGCGTCGATCAGCTTGTCGACGATGCGGATGCAGGGGCTGCGCGCGGCCAAATGGACGATGGTTTCGGTGTCGGAGGTGCTCTGGAAGATCGCGCCCTGCGCCACCAGTTCGGTGCGCAGCGTATGGGCGTTGGTCAAATTGCCGTTATGGGCGATGGCCAAGCCGCCGCCCGCCAGGTCGGCGAAGATGGGCTGGATGTTGCGGGCGTTGGAGCCGCCCGCCGTGGAATAGCGCACATGGCCGACGGCGAAGCTGCCCTTGAGGTTGCGCGCGGCGCTGGAATTGCGGCCGAACACGTCGCCCACCAGCCCGGCATGGCGCTCGGCGATGAACTGGCCATTGTCGAACATGACGATGCCCGCGGCTTCCTGGCCGCGATGCTGCAGGGCGTGCAGGCCCAGCACCGACAAGGCGCCGGCGTCGGGATGTCCGTAAATGCCGAACACGCCGCATTCCTCATGCAACGTCTCGCCGTCGAACAGGTCTTTTTGGTCGCCAAGACCGGTCATGGATTGCCTTTTCCGCCGGACGTCTCGAAAAGCCTGTCTAACGCGCGGCGGTCGTTGGAGCCATAGCCTTTTCCGGCGCTTTTTGGCGCAGGTTCATGCACGACATTGGCCTGGCTGTTCTGGCGGCGGATCAGGTTGCCCAAATCGTCATCAGAACGCGGCGCTGCGGGGCCGTCCGCCACGTAATCGCGGGGCGTCTGGTTGGGAACCACCGCCAGCATGGCCTGGGCGGTGGATTGCATGATGGGCAGGGTGCGCGCATTTAGCAGCCAGGCGGGCTGCTGGCGGATGGGCGTGTAGTAGGTGAAAGCCAGGTAGGCCAGCCCCACCACGATCAGCCCGCGCACCACGCCAAAGGCGATGCCCATGGCGCGGTCCAGCGGCCCGATGGGCGAATTCTTCACGCTCTGCGAAAAGCGGTGGCTCATGAAGGATAGCGGAATGAACACCACCAGAAAGCAGCCGGCATAGGCGGCGATGGAACCCAGCCAGGGCGAGGCGATCATGCTGCGCGCCATGGGCACGACCCAGGGACCGAAATAGAGGGTGGCAAAGGCGGCGGATGCCCAAGCGAAAATCGTCAGCGTCTCGGACAGGAAACCGCGGTATGCGGCATAGCCGGCCGAAACGATGATCACCAGGACGACCAGAAAGTCGATAAAGGTGAAGGGCAGATTCATCGATTCGAGTCTACCACGCTCCTGCGTTTTTCGCGCCCGGTTCCCGCAAAGATCAGCAGGTCCGAAACGCTGGTAATCTCGGTTAATTTCAGGCCGGTGCCCTCGCAGCGGGTGCCCTTGGGGATATAGGCGGCCTTGAAACCCAGCTTGGCGGCCTCTTTCAGGCGCAGTTCCGCCTGGGGCACCGGGCGGATGTCGCCGGACAGGGAAATCTCGCCAAAAAACACGGTGTCGCGGGGCAAGGGCTCTCCCCCAAAGGATGAAATCAGGGCGGCGGCGGCGGCCAGGTCGGCAGCCGGCTCGGCGACTTTCAAGCCGCCGGCCACGTTCAGATAGACATCGCAGGCCCCGATTCCAACCCCGGCCCGGGCATCCAGCACGGCCATGATCATGGCCAGCCGGGCCGAATCCCAGCCCACCACGGCCCGCCTTGGCGTGCCATAGCTGGCGGCCGCCACCAGCGCCTGGATTTCGCACAGAAGCGGGCGGGTGCCTTCAAGGCCCGCAAAGACGGCCGTGCCGGGGGCAACACTGTCGCGGTCGCTCAGGAACAAGGCGGACGGATTGGCGACTTCGGCCAGGCCCCTGCCCGTCATCTCGAACACGCCGATTTCATCGGTGGGGCCGAAGCGGTTTTTCACCGCCCGCAGCACGCGGAAATGATGGCCGCGCTCGCCCTCGAAATACAGCACCGCATCCACCAGATGCTCCACTGCCTTGGGTCCGGCGATCTGGCCGTCCTTGGTGACATGGCCCACCAGGATCAGCGCCGCGCCGGAGGATTTGGCATAGCGCACAAGGTCGAAACTGGCGGTGCGCACCTGCGCGATTGTGCCGGGAGCGGCCTCCAGCGAGGCAGTCCACAGCGTCTGGATGGAATCGATGGCGATGATGCCGGGCGGCCTTCCCGCTTCCAGGGTAGCGAGAATGTCTTCGACGTTTGTCGCTGCGCCCAGCATCAGCGGCGCATCGGAAAGCCCCATGCGGGCGGCGCGCATGCGCACCTGCGCCATGGCTTCTTCGCCCGAGATGTAGATGGCGTGGCCGCCGCTTTTCACATATTCGCCCAGCGCCTGGAGAATTATGGTGGATTTTCCGATGCCCGGATCGCCGCCCACCAATATGGCGCTGCCCGGCACCAGCCCGCCGCCGGTGACGCGGTCAAACTCGACGATGCCGGTGATGCGGCGCGGCGGCGGCGCGTCTTCCGTCTTGAGGTCCTCCAGCGCGAATTTGCGCCCCTTGGCCCGTCGGGTCGCCCCGCTGCCGACGGGGGGCGCAGCCCCCTCCTCGGTGATGGTGTTCCAGCCCCCGCAGGCCTCGCACTTTCCCGACCATTTGGGCGCGGTGGCGCCGCAGGTCTGGCAGGCGAAGACGGGGGATGATTTGCCCATGGCTGATGGGTACAAAAAGAGAACAAAAAGTCAAGGCCAACCGGAAGGCCTAGGCTTTGCCCCCCGGCCGCTCGCCCAAGCCGTCCATACGCTGTCGCTATGGACCATTCGGCGCTCAAATCGGTCCACTGGACCGATTTGCCCGGCTACGCCGGTCGCGCCTCACCCATCTTGATGGGCTCTTTTAAAGGCCCTCAAAGGCTACGCCTTGACGGCCATTTTTATCGGACCTTCGGCCCGGCCGTGGATGAACTGGTCCACATAGGGGTTGCCGCTATTGTCGATCTGGCTGGTCGGTCCGGTCCAGATGATCTTGCCGGCATAGAGCATGGCGATGTGGTCGGAAATCTTCCGCGCGCTGGCCATGTCATGGGTGATGGAAAGCGCCGTGGCGCCGACATCCTTCACGGTGGAGGCGATCAGGCTGTTGATGATGTCGGCCATGATGGGATCAAGGCCCGTGGTCGGTTCGTCGAAGAAAATGATTTCCGGGTCCACCGCGATGGCGCGGGCCAGGCCGACGCGCTTTTGCATGCCGCCCGACAATTCGGCGGGCGACAGGAAGGCGACATCCTCGGGAAGGCCAACCTTGGCAAGGCTGCGGATCGCCACATCGCGCGCTATGCTGCGCTTCATGCCGCGGCCCTGGATCAGGCCGAAGGCCACATTTTCCCACACCGGCAAGCTGTCGAACAGCGCCCCGCCCTGGAACAGCATGCCGAATTTCTTCATCACCGGCTCGCGCGCGCTGCCGCGCAGATGGGTGACGTCCTGGCCATCCACCAGGATGGTGCCTTCGTCGGGCGTGATGATGCCCAGCACGCATTTGATCATCACCGACTTGCCGGTGCCCGAGCCGCCGATCACCACCAGCGAGGAGCCTTTCTCGATGGTCAGGTCGATGCCGTTCAGCACCTGCTTGGAGCCGAAGCTTTTCTTGACGCCGATGAGCTGGATTTTCGCTGTCATTTGTTGAACAGGACCGAGGTGAGGATGTAGTTGGCGGCCAGGATCAGGATCGAGGCGGAGACCACGGCGCTGGTGGTGGCGCGGCCCACGCCCTGGGCGCCGCCCTTGGAATTGAAGCCGTTGTAGCAGCCCATCAGGGCGATGACGAAACCGAACACCGCCGCCTTGATAAGGCCGGAGGTGATGTCCTGCCGGGTGGCGAAATCCATCGTGTTCTTGAGGTAGATCGAGCCGGTGAAGCCCAGGCTCTGGGTGGCGACGACATAGCCGCCGAACACGCCGATGCTGTCGGCGATGGCGACCAGGATCGGCATGGTGACCACGGCGGCCACCAGGCGCGGCACCACCAGATACTTGATCGGGTTGGTGGCCAGGGTGGTGAGGGCATCAATCTGCTCGGTCACCTTCATGGTGCCGATTTCGGCGGCAATGGCGGCGGCGACGCGCCCGGCCACCATCAGGCCCGCAATGACAGGCCCGAGCTCGCGAGTGATGCCCAGCACCACGATCTGCGGCACGATGGCTTCGGCGCCATAGCGGTTGCCGCCCAGGTAAATCTGCAGCGCCAGCGCGCCGCCGGTGAAGAAGGCGGTCAGGCCCACCACTGGCAGCGAGAAATAGCCGATGCGCATGATTTGCTGGCCGATCAGGCGGCTGTAGATGGGCGGGCTCACCAGCGCGGCAATGCTGCGGGCGGTGAAGCTGGCCAGCCGCCCGATTTCCGCCAGGAGACTGAGAACGGCGCGTCCGATGCCTGCGAGGAAATTCATGCGGCGTGATCCGTATAATGGCGCGTGATGCGGCGGCCCAGGCTGGTGAGGATTTCATAGGCGTTGGTGCCTGCCGCAAGCGCGACATCATCCAGCAAAATATGGTCGCCCAGCAATTCCACTTCGTCTCCTGCTTTCACGGGACCGGCATCGGTAACATCCAGGCCGATCAAGTCCATCGAAACCCGCCCCACCATTGGCACAGACTTGCCAGCGGCGAAAGCCAGGCCTTTGCCCGACAGCGCCCTGAGGATGCCATCGGCATATCCCAGCGCCAATGTGGCAATCAGGCTGGGCCTTTTGGCGCGGAATGTGGCGCCATAGCCCACGCTTTCCCCCTTGTCGATTCGGCGGGTCTGCAGCACCCGGGCCTTCAGGACCGCCACCGGGCTTACCGGATTCTTGCCGCCCGGCTGGGGGTTTGCGCCATACAGCGACACGCCCGGCCGCGCCAGGTCGAACAGATACTCCTTCCCCAGAAGAATGCCGCCCGATGCCGCCAGGCTGGCGGGGGTTGGCGGCAGCATGGCAAGCGCGGCGCGGAAGCGCGAAAGCTGTTCGCCATTCATGGCGTTGCCGGGTTCGTCGCTGCAGGCCAGATGGCTCATCAGCAGCACAAGATTGAGACCGGCCAGCCGCGATTTCCATTCCGCCGCCAGCATGGCCAGTTCCGGCTGGGGCAGGCCCAGGCGGTTCATGCCGGTATCAACATGGATCGCACAATCCAGCCGCGCGGATTTTGCCGCCGCGGACCATGCCGCGATTTGCGACAGATCATTCAGAACCGGCGTGAGGTTATGGGCGATCAGCGCCGCCGCCGCGTCCTGCGATGCGCCGTCCAGCACAAAGATGCGCGCCTTGGGCACAAGCGGACGCAACGCCACGCCTTCCGCCAGGCGCGCCACGAAGAAGGTATCGCAGCCCACGCCCGCCAGCGCCGGCGCCACCTGTGCCGCGCCCAGGCCATAGCCATCGGCCTTGACCACGCCGGCAAGCGCCGCGCCGCTCGCCAGGTTTTTCAAGGTGCGGTAATTGCCGGCAATCGCCCCCAGCCGCACCGTCAGAGTCGCCGCGTCGAAATTCGTTTCCATCTAATGCGGATCTGGAACGCCGGTGGCGCTGATGCCGCCATCGAACATGTTGGAGAGGCAGGGCCGGTTGGAAATAATGGGACAGCCGGAATTGGTCTGCATCTGGCGGCGCAAGGCCTCGGCGCCGGTCACCTGCACCTGCGGCACCGCGAGCCTTGGGGTTGCGTCCAGCACGATGGTGCCATTGGGCAGGCGCGCGCCCTGCCAGGGCTGGCGGCGGCAGCGCGCCTGCTGCGCCGGGTTGAGGTTTTCAAAATTGCCGGCGCCGCAGGCCAGCGCCTGGCCGATGGAGCCCAGCACATCGGCATCGCTGACCGGCGCGTTCTCGGGCAGCTTTTCAATCGGCTTGGGCGTGACGGTGATGGGGGCGGCGCTGATGTCGGGCGCCTGCGCATCCACCACATCCGGCTCGATCAAATTGACCGGCGGTGCATTGGACCGGTGCAGGAAGGTAAAGTCCAGGATGGTTTCGATGGCGGTGCGGCGGCCAAAGCGCTCGCGGTTCTGCACCAGGGAAATCGTCAGCAGCGCGATGAACAGCACATGGATCAGCGCCACCAGCGTCCAGGCCACCATGTCGCGCCGGATCAGGCGCTGGCGTTCCCCGGCATTGGGGCGCTGGCGCATCCGCACATCGGGAAAGACCAGCATGTCTTGGGTCACCAGGGACGGTCTTCCAGCTTGGGCTTCGCGATCATAAAGGCCTACGGCAAATCCCACAAAGCGCGGGCCCTGACAAGTTCTTCATTCTAGACACTTTTTGGCAAAATTGGGGGCAAATTGCGCTTTGCCCTGCCATGCCCCATAAGGCGTTTGGATGAAGATTTACCTCATCAATCTGGCGCGGCGGCCCGACCGGCTGGCGGCGATGCAGGCAGAAGCCGCAAGGCTGGGCCTGGCGCTCACCCGCATCGACGCGGTGGACGCCAAAACTGAGGCGCTGCCCCAGGCCCGCTTCGAACAGGCCGGCCCGCTGGGCGAAATTCCCGCCGGCGACAAGGCCTGTTTCCTCTCCCATGAAAAAGCGTGGCAAGCGCTGGTCGCCGGCGGCGAGGACCATGCCGTGATCCTGGAAGACGATGTCGTCCTGTCGCCCTCGGCGGCGCGGTTCCTCAAAGACACCAGCTGGCTTCCCGCAGGCGTAGACTTGGTCAAGCTGGAGCATTACGGCCCCGCCAGCCAGAGCGTTCTGCTGTCGGATTTTCGCAAGATCGAAAGGCGCGAGATGGGCGCGGGCTTCGCCGTGGCCCGCATGCATTCGCGCCATACCGGCGGCGCGGCGTATATTGTATCGCGCCGGGCGGCGCGGACGCTGGTGGCGCAAAAGCGCATCGCCCTGCCGGTCGATCACCTGCTGTTCAATCCCAACAATTCGCCGCTGGCCCGCGAACTCCAGCCCTGGCAATTGCTGCCCGCCATTGCCCGGCAAAAGGATTTTGTCGGCGCGCCATCGGACATCGAAAAAAGCCGCAAGCCGCTGCGCAAGCTGACGCTTACCTACATCAAGCGCGAGCTGGTGCGGTTTGGCTATGACCTGAAGCTGCTGCCCAGGCAGATTGCGCTGGCGCTGACGGGCAAGGCGAAATTCACCCGGATAAGAACCGATCAGTGACGCTGTTCGGCGAATGCGTCGTCAGCCTTATTGCTGAACCGCGTAAAGCTGGCTTCAAAGACCAATTCGATGGAGCGCGTCGCACCGTGACGGTGCTTTTCCACCAGCACATCCGCACGATTGGTGGCTTTCTCCAACTTTCCCACCCAGGTTGTGTGTTCCGCGGTCCCCGCCGTGGGTTCGCGCGATGCCAAATAATATTCCTCGCGGTAGACAAACATCACCACGTCGGCGTCCTGCTCGATGGAGCCGGATTCGCGAAGGTCCGACAGCACGGGGCGCTTGTCGTCGCGGCTGTCCACACCGCGCGACAGCTGCGACAGCGCCAATATGGGAACATCCAATTCCTTTGCCAGGGCTTTGAGGCCCTTGGTGACGTCAGTGATTTCCTGCACCCGGTTTTCGTGGCGGCGCGACGGCTCCACCAATTGCAGATAGTCGATGATTATTAGGCCAACTTTCTTCTCGCGTTTCATGCGCCGGGCCCGGGCTGCAATCTGGGCGATGGAGATGCCGCCGGTATCGTCAATGTAAAGCGGCAGGGTGGAGAGTTCCTGCACTGTCAGGACAAATTTTTCCCATTCACTGTCGGACAGCCTGCCGTTGCGAATCTTCCACATCTCGATGCCGGTCTGCTCGGACAGAATACGGGCCGAGAGCTGCTGCGCCGCCATTTCCAGGGAGAAGAACAGCACCGGCGCGCCGCGCGAAACCTCGGCGCCACCCGCCATGTCGTCCACATAGGCCTTGGCGGCATGAAACGCCATGTTGGTGCCCAGCGCCGTCTTGCCCATGCCGGGACGTCCGGCAAGGATCAGCAGGTCAGAACGCTGCAAGCCGCCCAGCAGATTGTCGATTTCCGTAAAGCCGGAGGTGACGCCGGAGATGCGCCCGCCCCTCGCCTTGGCATCCTCGGCACTCTTGATTGTCCGGCGCATCGATTCATGGAAATCCAGCGCGCCTTCGCCATACTTGTTGGTCTCGCTGACCGCATAGAGCGCCTTTTCGGCCTCCTGGATCTGGGCCTGCGGGCCTTTTTCGGTGGGCGCCTCATAGGCGGTATTGACGATATCCTCGCCGATGCGGATCAGGGCGCGGCGCACCGACAAATCGTGCAAAATCTTGGCGTAATCGCGCACATTGGGCATGGCCGGGGCCGCCGAGGCCAGCCCCGCCAGGTAGGCGACGCCGCCCACTTCCACCAGGCCGGGATCGGACTTCATCGCCGAATGCAGCGTCAGCGGCGTCAGGACAAAGGAGCCGCGCTCGAACGCCTGGGTCATGGTTTCATAGATGCGCGCGTGCAGCGGATCGTAGAAATGCTCGGGCTTGATCAGCGCGCCGACCCGCTCCAGCGCCTGGTTGTCCACCAGCACGGACCCCAGCAGCGCCTGCTCGATGTCGATGTCATAGGGGACATGGCGATAGGCGTCTTGTTCCATGATGCTCTCAAAAAGCCTGGTCGCGGGGAGCGCAATCAAGCGATTGGCGCCGGTGCGGACAAGCGGGAATTCCACTTCACTAACAGGCACGGTGCGCGCATCGCAGCGCGGAATCCATAACTTGTATGTTGTTCCCGCCGGGGCACAATTCAAGCCGCTTTCCCGGCATTTTCCCGCAAAGCGATTGACCCGGACAGGTCGCAGCATGAAGGTTCCGCTGCCACACCGGTCACCGGAAGGTCGTCATGAAATCTGCCGCAAAATGCCTCGCACTGGCCGCCACGCTGGGCCTCAGCGCCTGCCTGTACGCCAATTCCAGCCTGATCCCGGATGACAAATCCCTGAAGCTGTTCGGCGATAGCGCCCGTTTTACCTATCTGTCGGCCACCAGCCTCCGGGACAAGCCGCCCCTCACCTATGGCGGCGCCGTGAGCTGGAATGGCAACGGTTATGACCTGACGCCGGACGAAAGCAGCGGGCAGGACAAGACGAAGGTCAAGCTCGCCACGCTGGAGGGCACGGCTTTCCTGATCGCCGAGGAACTGGACGTCCATGCCGACGGCTCGCCCGCCAAACCATCCTATGCCCTGGCCAGGCGCGACGGCAGCACGGTGCGAGTTTACAACTCGGACTGCGAAAAATTTGGCGACGATGAAAGGCGCCTGCTGGGGCTGACCAAGGTGGAGGGCGAAGGCGGTTGCCGGGTGGATTCCCTGGCCCAGCTTGGCATTGTGCTGAAACTGCTGACGACCAAGCCGCTGGATCTCAACATGACCTATACCGTGAAATAGCTATTCGGCGGCAAGCGCCGCGGTACGCGCCAGGTCTTCCGCCTCGCGCGCGCGTCTGGCGCAGGTGCTCCGCCAGGGAAAATCCGAGGCGTAAGAATTCTCAATCCGGCCTTTCTGCCTTCCCGACGGCAGCAGCGCCGCATGCTGACGCGCGTTATTTCAGCGCAGTGATGAGCGCGCGGGCAGCAGCTGGATTTTTCGCCTTGGCGCCGCTGATGACGAAGGCAAAGACATCGCGCTTCTTCTTCGGCGCGGGCTTGCCAAGCAGCAGCCGCGCGGGCGCATTGCCGCCGGCTTGCCAATCCTCCAGCCGCTTTGCCCATGTCTTGAGAGCCGCAGCGGGGTAGCCCAGTTTTTCCTTCGGCTTCGTGCCCATCAGCCGGACATAGACGAAGTCCGCCGTGACATCGAGGATGATGGGGAATTCCGCGTCGACCCCGGCAATGATCGCCACGCCATATTTGCGGCACAGCGCAACAAATTCCGCGCAGGCAAAAGACTCATGGCGCACTTCCACGGCATGGCGCAGCGCCATGCCGTCCTGCTTTTTCGGCAGAAGCTTGAGAAAAGCTTCAAAGTCGGCGGCGTCGAATGTCTTGGTCGCCATGAACTGCCAGTTGATGGGCCCCAGCTTTTTCTTCAGCCGCGTGATGCCGCTTTCCACGAAACGCTGGATGGACGGCCCCGCCTGCGCCAGCACCCGCCGGTTGGTGGCGAAGCGCGGCCCTTTCAGGGTGAAGACAAATCCCGGCGGCGTCTCGTCATGCCAGCGGGCAAAGCTTTCAGGCTTCTGCGAACCATAATAGGTGCCGTTGATCTCGATGGTGGTGAGCTGGCGGCTGGCATATTCCAGCTCGCGCTTTTGCGGCAGGCCCTTCGGGTAGAAGTTGCTGCGCCATTCTTCAAAAACCCAGCCGCCTACGCCCACATAGATCATGTGAAAGCCTTTTCGTATTCATCGGGCTTGAAGCCCACCAGCAGCTTCGCGCCTTTTTCAAGAACGGGCCGCTTGATCATGGAGGGCTGGGCCAGCATCAGGGCGACGGCTTTCTTTTCGGTCAGCCCTTCCTTGTCGGCATCGGGCATTTTTTTAAACGTGGTCCCGGCGCGGTTCAGCACCGTTTCCCAGCCCGCCTGTTTCACCCATTTTTCCAGGGTTGTGCGGTCAATGCCGGCCTTCTTATAGTCATGAAAAGTGTAGGCGACCTTGTGCTGGTCCAGCCAGGTGAAGGCCTTTTTCATCGTGTCGCAGTTTTTAATTCCATATAGTGTGGTCATGCCGCGAGCCTAGCGCGGCCAAACGCACGGGTATAGCGGAGGATTGTCATGACGATTTCCATGGGGGGGGCCTGCCCCGCATCCTGGTCCTGATCGGCCGGCTGATCTTCGCCTTCATGTTCGCCATGGCCGTGACCTTCAAGTTCATCGGCATGCAATCCACCGCCGATTACATCGCCGCGGCGGGTTTCCCAATGCCCTTCGCGCTGGCAGTGCTGGCGGCAATCTTGGAAACGGTTTTGACGCTGTGCTTCCTGACCGGCGCCTTCTTCGTGGAAGCCTGCCTGGCCGCTGCGGTCTATGTCGTGTTCCTGGGATTTGCCTTCCACGGCCCCTCGCATTGGGCCGCCAGCCAGGCCGAGTTCGGCTTTTTCGTGGATCACTTTACATTCCTGGCAGGCCTGCTCTTCGCCGCCGCCCATGGTCCCGGCGACGTGCTGGCGCTGAAGCGCTTCGCCATCCTGAAGATTTAGGTCGTCCAGTCCGCCAAATTGTCGAATGGACGGATTTCAATCTCGCTGGGTTCCGGCATGGGATTGGGGCAGCGCTTGCCCTGCCGGGCCGTGGCTTGGAAACGGTGAAGGCCCCTTTGGATTCAGCCCAGCACGCCGCTTTCCAGTTCGTCCAAATACAGGAACTCGGGCGCTTTCACGCCCGCCTGGCGGCGGATTTCCACAAGTCTGTCGGATTCAAAGAAAGCCCGCGCCGCGCTGAGCGATTGCCAGCGCGAAAGATGCACGATGCGGTTGGCGTCGCTGTCGGTTTTCAGCAGCTGGTAGGAGATCTCGCCGGCCTCAAAGCGGATGGCGGCAGCACCGTCAAAGACGCGCTTCCACGCGGCATAGTCGTCGACGTCGTGAATGATAAAAACATAAGGCATCGCATTCCCCTGCGCCTCGCCCAGCTCGGCGCGTTCGCTGCTCACCCACCCGGGTGAAGTCCCGGCGCTTCCTGGCCCGTGCGCGCGACATATTCAGTATAGCCGCCATCATAGCGGTGAACGCCATCGGGTGTCAGTTCCAGCACGCGGTTGGACAGCGCCCCCAGGAAATGGCGGTCATGCGAAACAAACAGCATGGTGCCCTCGAATTCCGCCAGCGCGGCGACCAGCATTTCCTTGGTCGCCATGTCCAGATGGTTGGTGGGCTCGTCCAGGACCAGAAAATTGGGCGGGTCGAACAGCATCTTGGCCATCACCAGGCGCGCCTTTTCGCCGCCGGACAGCACCCGGCAGCTTTTTTCGATGTCGTCGCCGGAAAAGCCGAAGCAGCCCGCCAGTGCGCGCAACGCGCCCTGTCCTGCCTGGGGGAAGGATTTGTCCAGCGATTCAAAAATCGTGTCGTCGCCGTCCAGCAGGTCCATGGAATGCTGGGCGAAATAACCCAGTTTCACATTGCTGCCGATCACAATCTTGCCCTGGTCCGGCTCGACCCCGCCCGTCACCAGTTTCAGCAAGGTGGATTTGCCCGCGCCATTGGCGCCCAGCACGCACCAGCGTTCCTTGCGGCGCACCTGGAAATCCAGTCCCGCATAGATGGACTGGCTGCCATAGGATTTGTGGACACCCCGCAAGCCCGCCACGTCGTCGCCCGAGCGCGGCGGGGTGCGGAATTCGAATTCCACAACCTGGCGGCGGCGGGGCAGCTCGATCTTTTCGATCTTGTCCAGTTTCTTGACCCGGCTCTGCACCTGGGCGGCGTGGGAGGCGCGCGCCTTGAAGCGCTCAATGAACTTGATTTCCTTGGCCATCATGGCCTGCTGGCGGTCGAATTGCGCCTGGCGCTGCTTCTCGCTGAGTGCGCGCTGCTGTTCGTAGAAATCATAATCGCCGGAATAGGTGGTGAGCGTACCGCCGTCGATTTCCACCACCTTGTTGATGATGCGGTTCATGAAGGCGCGGTCATGCGATGTCATCAAGAGCGCGCCGTCATAATTCTTGAGGAATTCCTCCAGCCAGATCAGGCTTTCCAAATCCAGATGGTTGCTGGGTTCGTCCAGCAGCATGCCGTCGGGCCGCATCACCAGGATGCGGGCCAGCGCCACGCGCATCTTCCAGCCGCCCGACAGCAGGCCGACATCGCCGTCCATCCGTTCCTGGCTGAAGCTGAGACCCGCAAGGACCTCGCGGGCCCGCGCGTCCAGCGCATAGCCATCCAGTTCCTCGAACCGGGCCTGCACATCGCCATAGCGCGTCACGAGGGCATCCATGTTGGCGGCCTGCTCGGGGTCCACCATCGCTGCTTCCAGCTGGGCCAGTTCAGCAGCCAGCGCGCTGGCCGGTCCCACGCCATCCATCACGGCGGCCACGGCGCTCTGGCCCGACATCTCGCCCACATCCTGGCTGAAATAGCCGATGGTCATGCCGGTCTCGACCGACACCTGGCCATCATCCGGCCGGTCCTGGCCCGCCATCATGCGGAACAGCGTTGTCTTGCCGGCGCCATTGGGCCCGACAAGGCCGACCTTCTCGCCTTTCTGGATGCCCATGGACGCGTCAATGAACAACAGCTGGTGGCCGTTCTGCTTGGAGATGTTGTCGAGGCGTATCATGAATGTCCGTGACGGTTATGACCGGGGTCACCGGCACAGGAGGGAAGGATGAAAGATTGCCGGCCAGGATGTATCAGCGGCCGGGGATGATCCTGGGCGGATTTTTCGGCGCGCTGGCGCAGATATCTTCAGGATCTTCCTTCCACCGGCAGCTAAATCCATTCCCGCGATATTCAACCCAGGCCCATCCGATGACGCCACCGGGACCCTGCAGCCGGGTCCACCAGTCATGGACATTATCCGGGTCCGGTTCCACCTCGTCTTCGGTCCAGCGGATGACGGCGCCCGCTTCACTCTCGTCATAAGTGAGCAACTTGCCCTGCCGCCAGACCGTGTCCCAGGTCTCGCCTTCCTCCTGGTTTGTATAGACATGATAAACCGCGTCGCAGCGCTTGAATGCGCCGCCAGGCTTCACCACGACACCATGCCTGGGCACGGCGAGAGAAGCGCTTTCCAGGGCATAGACCCATACGCCTGCAGGCACGGTCGCGATTTTCGCGGCCTTGCGGTCAGGGGCTGCGTAGAGTTGGGCCGGTTGGACCGTGCGCCACCACCCGGGCGAGCACCCCTGGCATTTGCCCTTGTTGGCATAAAAGCCCCTGGCATCGGTCGGCGGCTTCTCATTCACCAGCGCCTTGACGGAGGCCGCCGTGCTGCGATTCAGGCAGTCGCGCAATACGGCAGCAAGACGCGCATCATCGGCCTGGCCCTGCCCGGCTTCGACCGGCTCCGCCTGCGCCAGGGTGATGCCGGCCTGCGTGCCGGCAGGGGACGCCGCGGCACCGGTTGCGTGAAGCAAACTGGCCCCGGCGGCGAACAGGCAGGCGGCCGCCAAGGGCAAAACAAATTTTTTCATGTGAAAATCTCCGCTTGTCTTGCAGAAAGGGACAGGAACCAAAACGGTCGCACTGCCGGCCGGCCCAGGCTCACTCCCACTCAATGGTGCCGGGCGGCTTGGAGGTGATGTCGTAGACCACGCGGTTGATGCCGCGCACTTCATTGACGATGCGCGTGGCGGTGCGCGCCAGAAAGCTGTGCTCGAAGGGATAATAATCGGCCGTCATGCCGTCGGAGGATGTCACGGCGCGCAGGGCGCAGACATGGTCATAGGTGCGGCCATCGCCCATCACGCCCACGGTTTTCACCGGCAGCAGCACGGCGAAGGCCTGCCAGATCTTGTCGTAGAGCCCGGCCTTGCGGATTTCATCGAGGTAGATGACATCGGCCTTGCGCAGGATTTCCAGTTTCTCGGCCGTGATCTCGCCCGGCAGGCGGATGGCCAGGCCCGGGCCCGGAAACGGATGGCGGCCGACAAAGGCCGGCGGCAGGCCCAGCTCGCGGCCCAAAGCGCGCACTTCATCCTTGAAGAGTTCGCGCAAGGGCTCGACCAGCTTCAGCTTCATGAAGTCCGGCAGGCCGCCAACATTGTGATGGCTCTTGATGGTGACGGAGGGGCCGCCGGTGGCCGAGACGCTTTCGATCACGTCAGGATAAAGCGTGCCCTGCGCCAGGAATTCCGCGCCGCCGACCTTGTGGCTTTCCTTGTCGAAGACATCGATGAAGGCCGCGCCGATGATCTTGCGCTTCTGTTCGGGGTCCGATACGCCCGCCAGCCTGCCGAGGAACATCTCGGACGCTTCGGCATGGATCAGGGGAATATTGTAGTGGTTGCGGAACAGCGACACGACCTCGTCGGACTCGCCGCTGCGCATCAGCCCGGTATCGACAAAGATGCAGGTGAGCTGGTCGCCGATGGCTTCATGGATCAGCACCGCAGCAACGGAGGAATCCACCCCGCCCGACAGGCCGCAGATCACCTTGCCCTTGCCGACCTGGGCGCGGATTTTCTCCACCGCCGCGGCGCGGAAGGCGTGCATGTTCCACTGCGCCTCGATGCCGGCAATGTTGCGCACGAAATTGGAAAGGATGGTGGCGCCGCGCGGCGTATGCACCACTTCGGGATGGAATTGCACGCCATAGAAGCGGCGCTTCTCGTCGGCGATCACGGCATAGGGCGAGCTTTCACTGGTCGCCACCACCTCGAAGCCCGGCGGAATGGCGGTGATCTTGTCGCCATGGCTCATCCACACCGGCTCGCTGCCGTTTTCCGCAAGGCCCTCGAGCAGCGGCGAATGTTTTTGCACATGGATATCGGCGCGGCCGAATTCGCGGTGATGGCCGGCTTCCACCTTGCCGCCCAGCTGGGCGCTCATGGTCATTTCGCCATAGCAGATGCCCAGCACCGGCACGCCCATTTCGAACACGCCCTGCGGCGCGCGCGGCGTATCGGATTCTGTGACGGATGCGGGGCCGCCGGACAAAATAATCGCTTGCGGCTTCGTGCTGAGTGCGGCTTCGGCCTTGTTGTAGGGCACGATCTCGCAATAGACGCCGGCCTCGCGCACGCGCCTTGCGATCAGCTGGGTGACCTGGCTGCCGAAATCAATGACGAGAACGCTCATGGTGTGCCGCTGGACGCCTCGGCGGCACGCTTGTCCTTGCCGCGTTCCAGGGCCGCGATGGCCTTCTGCGCCACCGTGTCGGTGGGATCGATGCCCAGCGCGACATTGTAATAGTGTTGGGCGAAGTCGGACTGGCCGGTGGCGGCATAGATGTCGCCCAGCACATTATAGGTTTCCGGCTTGGCGGGCGCCGCCACGATGGCCGATTGCGCCAGGCGCAGCGCCAGTTCGGTTTCGCCGCGACCCTGCGCCTCGCGCGCACCCGCCATCAGCGCCGCGGCGTCAGGCTGGGGTTCAATGACTTCCACTTTCTGCGCGGCAGGCTTTTTGGCGGCGGCCACAGGCTTCCTGGCCGGCGTGGCGGCCAGTGCAGGCGCGGCCAGCAGCAGCGCCAGGACCACAGAAGCGGAATCGCGGGGAAGTCTCATGGGGCGAGTTTAATCGGTTCTGGCGGCAGGAGTCATGCGTCAGTTGCGGGTCAGGAAAGCGGCATAAAAACCGTCGCTACCTGTGCTGGCCGGAGAAGCCTGGAAATCCGCCGCGTCCCGCGCAAAAGCCTGATTCTTCGCCAGAAAGGCGGTTACCCGGTCCTCATTCTCAGGCGGCAGGATGGAACAGGTGGCATAGACCAGCCGTCCCCCAAGAGGGGCGGCCTGGGCCAAGAGCCGGTCCTGGGTTTGCATCAAATCGGTGAGGCGGCGCTGGGTCAGGCGCCATTTCAGTTCGGGCTGGCGCCGCCAGGTGCCTGAGCCGCTGCAGGGGGCATCGACAAAGACAAGGTCAAACGGGCCTGCCGGTGGCAGGCCAAGGATATGTGTCTTGATGATCGAGACGCCGGCGCGCAGCTTTCGTTTTTCCAGTTCGGCCAGGGCGGCGCCGCGCACATCGCAGGCGATGATCTCGCCCTTGTTCTGCATGGCGGCGGCCAGCGCCAGCGACTTGCCCCCTGCCCCCGCCGTGAGATCGAGCACGCGCATGCCCGGCTGGGCGGCGGCGCGTTCGGACGCAATCTGTGCGGCAAGGTCCTGCACTTCGAAGGCGCCGGATTCAAACAGCGCATGCTTGTTGAGGTTGGCGGTGCCAGGCGGCAGGCGGATGCCCAAGGTGCCAATGGGCGAAACATCGAAGCCATCCTGTTTCAGCTGCGCCAGCACATCGTCGCGGTTTGCCTTCAGCGTGTTGACGCGCAAATCGACCGGCGCGCGTTCGGTAAAGGCTTTCATCTCGGCCAGCAGCGCATCGCCGAAGCGGCGGGTCAGTTCGCCTTCCAGCCACTCAGGATATTCACCCTGCACCCATTGCGGCGGTGGCTTTTGTCCATCGGCGATCAACGCCTGTTCCGCCTGGCTGAGTGGCTCGGGCCCATAGCCGCCGCCGCTGAACAGCGATGCGATATCCGCCCCGTCTTCCAGCAAGCTTGCGATCACCAAGGCGCGCGGCCCTTCGCGGCCCATGCGCCAGCCCAGCGAAGCCTTGTGGCGCAGCACCCGAAATACTGTCTCGCCGATCTGGCGGCGGTCGCCTGAGCCGGCAAAACGGCGGGTGCGAAACCACTCTTTGAGGAAACGGTCGGCGGGCTCGGTGCCGTTCGCCATTCCTTCCAGTATGTCGATTGCCATTTGCAGGCGGGCTGAAGGGGTCATGGACCGCGTTCTATAGGCTATGCTGCGCCGATGCGAGGCCCGATTCCACAACGTCCCGTCTTTGCCCTGTTCGCGGGCCTGATCGGTTTTGCCGTGGCGGCGTTCGCGCCGCAGATTTTCCATGACGGCGACAGCTGGTGGCACATCGCTGCGGGTGGCTGGATGCTCGATCACCAGACCGTGCTCAAGGCCGATGTGTTTTCCTTCACTTTCTTTGGACAGCCCTGGGATGCGCAGGAGTATCTGTCGGAAATCCTCATGGCATTGGCGTATCGCCTGGGCGGATGGACGGGACTGCATCTGCTGTTCGGGGCCGCGATGGGCGCGACTTGCGCCATCGTCACGTATTATGTGCGCGGCAAGACCGGAAAGCCCACGCTGCTGGTGGCGCTGGTGGGACTGGCCTGCATTTCCGGCAGTCTTTTGGCTCGGCCGCATCTGCTGGCTTTGCCGCTGCTCGCCTTGTGGACCTTTGGATTGCTGGAAGCGCGCGACCAGCGGCGCGCGCCGCACTGGGGACTGCTGGGCGTGATGCTGCTATGGGCGAATATGCATGGCAGCTTTGCATTCGGACTGGCCCTGGCCTGCGCCTTCGCGCTGGAAGCGGTGCTGGAAAATCGTGGCGTCATAAAAGATTGGGCCGCATTTCTGCTGGGCGCCGTCATTGCCGCCACCCTCACGCCGCAGCTTCTTCACGGGCTGGTCTTTCCCTTCCAGCTTCTGCTGCTGGGCAGCATCCACAATATCGGCGAATGGGCGCCCACCCGGCTGACGGAGGTTTCGCCTTTCCTGATCGCGCTGGCGGGGCTGGTGTGGCTGGGTGCGACGCGGCAGATGCGGCTGTCTGTAATCCGTGTACTGATTATTGGCGGGCTGGCGGGCATGGCGCTGATGCATGCGCGCCACCAGATGCTGTTCGGCATCGTGGCCGCCATGATCGTGGCGCGGGCGCTGGGGCCCAAGCATCCGCCGGGCGGGGGCTTGGCGCCCGGCTGGCTGATGCCGGCGGGCTGGGCGGCGCTGGCGGTGCTGCTGGCGGCGCGGCTGCTTCTTCCCACGGGGCGTGGCGATGATGCGGTGACGCCCATGACGGCGCTGGCGCAGGTGCCGGACGCTGTGCGGGCCCAGCCTGTTTTGAATGCCTATGACTTTGGCGGTTACCTGATTTTTTCCGGCGTGAAGGTTTTCGTGGATGGCCGCACCGACATGTATGGCGACGCCTTCCTGGGAAGTTACGACGCGGCGATGAAGCCCGATGCGTTGGCGCTGGGCGCGACATTGGCGAAATACCGAATTGGCTGGACGCTATTGTCGCCGGGGCCTGCCACCAAGATGATGGATCGCATGCCCGGCTGGCATCGCCAGTATCGCGATGCCTTTGCCGTGGTGCATGTGAGGAATTAGCCCTGTCTTACCGCATTGCCAGACCGTATGGATGGCCCGGATGAACCGGGCCATGACGGAAGAGCGGGTGGCGGCTCATTCCGCGTAGCTCCGCCGATCCGGTGCGCAGTCAAAATTTAGTGAACCGTCAATCTGCGTCCATTCACGAACCGGCGCACTGCCCTCAGCAATTGTTATCCACATGCCGACGGGACTTCCGTATGCCCCACCGAGATCACTGAAGGACATGTATCCAATCATATAACGGCCATTGGCTTCTTGCCATTTAATACCTTGCGACCCACCAACGCTGCCGGTGCGATATTCAAAGCTTACTGTTTGTATCGGCTTTTTATCCGGCCAAATCACCGACCATGCCGACAACTCTTCACCACGGCGCTTTTCCACAAGCTGCAGGCGGCGCCCTTTGGCACTTCTATATCCCAAGCAATTGTATGTAATAGAGGCGGTCTGCATTCGCAGCTCCTGCCGCGCCAAATAATTTCCGTAAAGACGCTACGTAGCAGCATCATCAAAATAAATTAACACAACGAAAAGAAGCGGATATATCGCTCGCGCGAATACAAAGGGAAATCGTCCAACCTCTCTCAGCCGTATAGCTCTAACAATCAACCAAAAGACGAGCAGCGACTGGGCAAGCAGAACAACGGAAATAAAGATATCGGAAGGCGCTGACCCCCACTTGGCGGAGGTGAAGGAAAGCACTCGAAGCCCGGACCAAGCGAATAGGATTGTGAAAAGAAGCCAGCCACAGGACGCGGTGATCGCTGCCCAAAAGACCGTTCTGGCTTGCCAGGATTTTTTCATCGCGGTTTGATCAACCCAATCTCAGGGACGACAAACTGACTGAAGGTTACTGCCCGCCGGGGTGATAGTTGGGGGCTTCGCGGGTGACGGTGATGTCGTGGACGTGGCTTTCGCGCAGGCCCGCGCCAGTGATGCGGACGAATTTCGTGTTCTTGTGGAATTCCGCGATGGTCTTGCAGCCGGTGTAACCCATGGCGGCGCGCAGGCCGCCCACGATCTGGTGCACCACATTGCCCACCGGGCCCTTGTAGGCCACCTGACCTTCAACGCCTTCGGGAACCAACTTCAAAGAGTCGCTGACTTCGGCCTGGAAATAGCGGTCGGCGCTGCCGCGCGCCATGGCGCCCACGCTGCCCATGCCGCGATAGCCCTTGTAGGAGCGGCCCTGGTAGAGGAACACCTCGCCCGGGCTTTCATCAGTGCCCGCCAGCAGCGAGCCCACCATCGCAACATCGGCGCCGGCGGCCAGCGCCTTGGCCAGGTCGCCGGAATATTTGATGCCGCCATCGGCGATCACGGGAATGCCGGCCTTCTGCGCCGCGCTCACCGCGTCCATGATGGCCGTCAGTTGCGGCACGCCCACGCCCGCGACAATGCGGGTGGTGCAGATGGAGCCAGGACCGATGCCGACCTTGACCGCATCCGCGCCGGCATCGATCAGCGCCTTGGCGCCGTCGGCGGTGGCGACATTGCCGGCCGCGACCTGGATGTAATTGGAGTGCTTCTTGATGCGGGTGACCGCCTCCAGCACGCCGCGCGAATGGCCGTGCGCCGTGTCCACCATGATGACGTCGCATTCCGCCTCGATCAGGGCCATGGCGCGGGCATAACCGTCTTCACCAACACCCGTGGCGGCGGCGACGCGCAGGCGGCCGCGCTCATCCTTGCAGGCGTTGGGATATTTCTGCGCCTTCTCGATGTCCTTGACGGTGATCAGGCCGACGCAGCGATAGGAATCGTCCACCACCAGGATCTTCTCGATGCGGTGCTGGTGCAAAAGGCGCTTGGCTTCGTCCGGCTTGACGCCTTCGCGCACCGTGATGAGCTTGTCGCGGGTCATCAGTTCGGAAATCTTCTGGCGCGGATCGGCGGCGAAGCGCACATCGCGGTTGGTGAGGATGCCCACCAGCTTGCCGGCGCCGTTGCCGGCGGGATTTTCCACCACCGGCACGCCGGAGATGTGATGGCGGCCCATCAGCGCCAGCGCATCGGCCAGGGTGGCGTCGGGACCGATGGTCACCGGGTTCACCACCATGCCGCTTTCAAAGCGCTTCACCCGGCGGACATGCTCGGCCTGTTCCTGTGGCGTGAGATTCTTGTGTATGACGCCCATGCCGCCGGCCTGGGCCATGGCGATGGCAAGGCCCGCCTCGGTGACGGTGTCCATGGCGGCGGAGATCAGGGGAATGCCCAGCTCGACAGTCTTGGTCAGGCGGGTGCGGGTATCGGCCTGGGCCGGGAGAATTTCGGAGGCGCCGGGCACCAGAAGGACATCGTCGAAGGTCAGGGCTTCGCGGATGGTCTGGTCGGGCATGTTGCCTTTGCTCCCTTTGGAGCGCCGAGCCTGTACCAGCGGTTCCCTGATTCCGCAAGGCCGCGCCTTAACGTCCTGTAACATCTTGATTTTGCCGCATTTCGTCAACGATTCCCCCGCGCGCAATCGGAACGGAAGCGCGGTGGGTGCGTTCTTGCAGGACAGGCCCGGAACTTTCCGGACCACAGAATTATCCTCAAGGAGAGATTTGTATGACGAAACTTCGCTTGATCATGACAGCCGCCATCGCCGTTGCCGGCATTGCGGCTGCCGGTTCGGCCTCCGCTGCCCCGCATGGCGTTCGCGTCGGCGAACTGACCTGCAATGTCGCCAGCGGCTGGGGCTTTGTGTTCGGCTCCTCCAAGGACCTGCACTGCACCTATCGCGGCGGCACGGGCAAGTATGAACATTACACCGGCTCCATCCCCAAGTTCGGCGTCGATGTCGGCTATACCCAGGGCGGCGTCCTGGTCTGGGGCGTGTTCGCGCCCACCTCCGACATGCGCAAGGGCGCCCTGGATGGCGACTATGTGGGCGCGTCCGCCCAGGCCACTGTCGGCGTTGGCCTCGGCGCCAATGTCCTGACCGGCGGCTTCGACAAGTCCATCGCCCTGCAGCCCCTCAGCGTCGAAGGCTCCAAGGGCCTGAATGTCGCGGCGGGCATCGGTTCGATCAGCCTGCATAACGCGCCGTAAACGGTCAAACTGCCCTATCGTAG
This sequence comes from Alphaproteobacteria bacterium, assembly GCA_947475445.1. GTDB lineage: Bacteria > Pseudomonadota > Alphaproteobacteria > Micropepsales > Micropepsaceae > Rhizomicrobium. The sequence continues at coordinate 12,740 of CANJLC010000002.1, read as the reverse complement.
TGAAAAGCGCTGCCGGATTTATCCGGCGGCGCTTTTTGCCATGTGCGCCCTACGTTGAGCGATGGGCAAACCCTTTGCGTAGAGAAGCAAAAGCCCGCGTTGGACCCAAAGCGGACATTGGCAGCCGGCTGCCAATTCTGGGGAGCAGCCTTTTCGACCTTGCCTGAACCACCCCGCTCAAAGCCTGTTCAGGGGCAGCCTCAGATAGACCTCTCCATTCATGTCTTTGGGCGGCATCTGGCCTGCTCGAATGTTTACCTGGATCGATGGCAAAATAAGAACCGGCATTTCCAGGGTCTTGTCGCGCGCTGTCCGCATCGCCACGAATGCCTCCTCGCCAATCCCGTCATGGATATGGACGTTCAGCGCCCGCTCTTCGCCCACGGTGGAATGCCAGGCATAATCTTCGCGGCCGGCCGTCTTGTAGTCGTGACACATCCACAGATGGGTTTCCGTGGGAAGCGACAGGATATGCCTGATTGAACGATACAATGCACGGGCGTCGCCACCGGGGAAATCTGCCCTGGCCGTGCCGTAATCGGGCATGAACAAGGTGTCGCCGACAAAGACATTGTCCGCGATCCTGTAGCTGACACAGGCGGGTGTATGTCCCGGCGTATACATCACTTCGATGTCCAATCCGCCAACGGACAGCGTTTCTCCATCCTTCAGGAGCCGGTCAAATTGGGCACCGTCGCCTGTGACATCTTTCGCATCGAAAATTGGCGCGAAGGCCTTTTGCACGTCCTTGATATGTTCGCCAATCGCAACTTTGGCGCCTGTCATGGTTTTGAGATAAGGCGCTGCGGACAGATGGTCGGCATGGGCATGGGTTTCCAATATCCATTCGACCGTAAGCCCGGCCTCCTTCACCGCAGCGAGCAGCCGGTCCGCAGATCGCGTGGCCGTTCGGGCCGATTTGGGGTCGAAATCCAGCACCGGGTCTATTATGACGCCCCGCTGCGCCACCGGATCGCTCACCAGATAGGTGACCGTAAATGTCTGTTCGTCGAAAAATGCCTGGATAGCGGGCTTCATGGTTTTTCTCCGTCGCCACTTGAATATATATTAGACATATCTAATATTACAAGAGCCAAAGGAAAGGGCTGATGGTCATGGCCAAGGCCAAAGATTTGAGAACGATGCGCAAACACGCCGGTTCGGCCGCCGCAATGTTGGCTGCGCTGTCCAACGAAGCCCGGCTGGGCGTCTTGTGCGACCTGGTGGAAGGCGAGCGTCTGGCCGGGGAACTGGTGGAACGTTCCGGCCTAAGCCAGTCGGCGTTGTCGCAACATCTGGGCAAACTGCGTGAAAGCGGGCTGGTAGCAACTCGCCGTGAGGGCGTGTCGGTTTTCTATCGCATCGCCAATCCCGATGCGGCCCGCATCCTGGATGTGCTGCACGAAATCTATTGCAAGAGGTAATGACGATGAGCCTTGCCACCATCAATCCCGTGGAAGCAAAACGCCGCCTGGCAAATGGCTCGGCCATTCTGGTCGATATACGCGAGCCGATGGAACATGCGCGCGAGGCGATCCCCGGCGCGCAGCTGCACCCGCTGTCCACCTTCGATGCAAGGGCCGTGTCGGCGCTAGGAGGTGCGAACACGCCCGCGCTGATCTTCCACTGCCAGGGCGGCAGGCGCACCGCTGACAATGCGGATCGCCTTCGCAGCTGCGTTGTGCCGGAAGTATATATTCTGGAAGAGGGACTTTCGGGCTGGAAGGCCGCCGGCTATTCCACAAGCATCGACCGCACCAAGCCGATCGAACTTCAGCGGCAGGTCCAGATAACCGCTGGCCTGCTGATCCTGGCCGGCCTCCTGCTGGCATGGCTTGTGTCCCCGCTGTTCCTGGGCCTGACTGCCTTTGTCGGCTGCGGCTTTGTCTTTGCCGGCATCTCAGGCTGGTGCGGCATGGCCAGAATATTGGGCCTGATGCCATGGAACCGGCTGTCCGCGTGATGGGCGAGCTGGTTACCTTCGGTTCAGGTTCCCTGGTGGGATTCGCGCTCGGTTTGCTGGGCGGGGGCGGTTCGATTCTGGCGGTGCCGCTGCTGGTTTACGTGGTGGGTGTCAGGGACACCCATGTCGCCATCGGCACCAGCGCACTGGCCGTGTCGGTCAATGCCTTCGCCAACCTTATCTCGCACGCACATGCCGGAACCGTGAAATGGCCATGCGCTATCGTGTTTGCCCTTGCGGGAATTGCGGGTGCCGCCCTGGGCGCATTCCTTGGCCGGCATGTGGACGGCCAGCATCTCCTGTTCCTGTTCGGGCTGGTGATGGTGGCGGTCGCCGCAGGCATGTTTGGCGGTCGCGCTGCGGCTGGCGACCCTCTGGTCCATATCGACCGCACCATTGCCCTTCGCCTCATGGGCACAGGGCTGATCGTGGGTTTCCTGTCGGGCTTTTTCGGCATTGGCGGGGGCTTCCTGATTGTGCCCGCCATCATGCTGGGCAGCGGCATGGCGACCATTAATGCCGTGGGATCGTCACTGGTCTCGGTCGGTGTCTTCGGCCTTACAACTGCCGCGACCTATGCCATGGCCGGGCTGGTCGACTGGCGGGTGGCCGGTATTTTTATCCTGGGCGGCATCGCTGGAGGGTTGGCCGGTGTGAAACTGTCCGTTCGCCTATCGGAAAAACGCGGCGTGTTGTCGAAAAGTTTTGCGGCCGCAGTGATCCTGGTTGCCGCTTTTGTCTTGTGGAAATCGTCCGCTGGGATATTGCGCTGAGGGGCGGCTTTGATACGTCCATCGCCCTGCAGCCCCTCAGCGTCGAAGGCTCCAAGGGCCTGAATGTCGCGGCGGGCATCGGTTCAATCAGCCTGAAATCTGCGCCGTGAACGGTGACACGGGTTCAATCGTTGAAAACTCCGCCGGTCACCCGGCGGAGTTTTTGCTTGGACGGCGCGGCAGCAGGAACAGAAAATCCAAAAAGCTGTCGTCACTAGCAGCGGTCTCGCCAATCCCAACCATGCCGTCATGGTAATCAGACGACGAAATCCACCAGGAATATAGGATTGGCAACATAATCATGGCAGCTAGGTCGGTCAGCATGAACTTGGTCATGGCGGGACCGGCAAATAGCCAAGGCGTGATGAAATATCCCAGGCCGCCCAGCATCCACAACCTCCCGGCAAAACGCTGAGTGCGATTCCAGACATGGTCACTGCGCAAGGTCCACCACGTGCGAACGCCGAACATATAGCTGAGCGGCAGCGCCCATGGGATGCTGAAAAGCCAGTTCCACGGAAAAGGCAATTCGCTGGCATCGCTGCGCGCCGTCTTAGGTAAGTAATTTCCCGCGACGATAATCAGAAGTCCCGCAATCGCAAATATTTCTTTGGTCACAAGAGATTTGAGCAGCGGGTTCAAGGACGCTGTGATTATCAGCGCAACAATCAACGCCTTGGCAGTCGTTGAACCCACCAGCACAACGTCCCGAAATTGCGTTATTCGCATGTCTGGATTTGCGCGATGGCTGGCATAGGCCGCCCCCAATCCTATCAACATCGACACCGGCACCCACAGGATCACCCACGGCCGTCCCGCCATCACCGAAAAAGCGACTGGCGTCGCGGCTAACGTGACCGCGAAGATGATCCAGCTAATCCTGAAATTGCCTTCCATGACTTTCCCTCCCGCTTCTTGTCGCTCCGGTTAAAAAGCCTCATGAATTCCATCAAGCCTTCTTCCACGACCGAGGTATTGAGGCTGTAAGTGATGGTGGTGCCGCTGCGCGTGGAACGGATGAGATCGGAAGCCTTCAAGATGTTGAAGTGCTGCGACAAAGACGATTTGGCCAGCGGCAAACGCTCTGCGATTTCCCCCGCGGTCAAATCTGACCTGCGCAGCAGCACCAAAATCTGCCTGCGGGCGGGATTGGCCAATGCCTCGAAGATATCTCCCATGGCACCTCATATTTCTGTATTTCGTAAAATAACGAAATATGAAGGCAAAGGCAATGGGGATTTTTGTGGCATTGGCTAGCCAGACGCCCGCTGCGTGGGCGTGACAAGACAAGAATATCGTCGATTAGCCGCGGGCGCTTTTCGCTTTGAAGCCCGCTGCCACCATATAGAGCTCCACCGAATCCGAGCGGCTGGCCGGCGGCTTGACGTGGGCGACCTTGGTGAAGGATTTCTTGATCCGCGCCAGCAGGGTGCCGGTGGCGCCGCCCTGGAAAACCTTGGCGATGAAAATGCCGCCGGGCCGCAGCGTATCTTCCGCCACTTCCAGCGCGATCTCGACCAGGGCGGTGGTGCGAATGTGATCGGTTTCGCGGTGGCCGGTGGTGGGGGCGGCCATGTCGCTCATCACCACATCGGCAGGCCCGCCCAGCGCGTCTTTCAAAAGGCCGGGCGTTTCAGCATCGGTGAGATCGGCATGGAAGAAGATCACGCCGGGCAAGGCTTCCATTTCCAGCACATCGGCGCCCACCACGATGGCCCCGGCATTGGCCGCCACCTGGCTCCAGCCGCCGGGCGCCGCGCCCAGATCCAGGATGCGCGCGCCTTTTTTCAAAAAGCGGAATTTCTCGTTCAGCTCGACCAGCTTGAAGGCGGCGCGGCTGCGATAGCCCTTGGATCTGGCGGCATGGACATACGGATCGTTGAGCTGGCGGGCCAGCCATTCGCGCGAGGATTGCTTGAGCGCGCCTTTCTTCTTCACCTTGACGCGCACTTCGCCGCGTCCCGAGCCGTCGGGTTTCCTGGTCTTCATAATGACAATTCCTGGCGCATCTGGCGCAGCATGCCTTCGCGCAAACCCCGGTCGGCCACGCGCAGCATGCGGCTGGGCCACAGGGCGCAGATGGCGCCGAAAATCGCCGAGCCCGCCAGCATCAGGTCGGCGCGCTCCTGTCCGATGGGTCCCAGCTTTGCCAGCGCCGCGACATCCATCCCGGCAACCTTGTCCACGATCTTCAGCATGTGGCGGGTTTCATGCCAGCTGGCGTCCACCCGCTGGCGGTTGTAGCGCGGCAGCTTGAGCGCCAGCGCCGCCAAGGTGGTGACGGTGCCCGATGTCCCCAGCAAATGCTCATTCTTGGGATCAAAACCCTTTTGCGCGTAAGGCAGGAACTGCGCCGTCATCGCGGTGCGCATTTTTTCAAAACCGGAACGGCTTTGCGAGGCGTTGCCGTATTTTTCCGCCAGCGTGACCACGCCGAACGGCAGTGACGCGGAGAATTTCTTGTCCGTCTCGCCATTGGCGCTGCGGCCCAGATGGATGATCTCGGTCGAGCCGCCGCCAATGTCGAAGATCAGCGCGCCTTTATGCTTGTGGCCCACCAGCGGGGCGCAGCCCAGCGCCGCCAGGTCGGCTTCGGCTTCGGCCGAGATGATGGTGAGGTCCAGGCCCGCTTCGTCCCTGGCGCGCGCCACCAGCGTGGCGGAATTCTGCGCCAGCCGGGCCGCCTGGGTGGCGATGGCGCGCACATGGGTGGCGCGGCTTTTGCGGATATGCTCGGCGCAGATTTTCAGGGCGGCGATGGTGCGGTCCATCGCTTCATCCGAGATCAGGCCGGTGGCGGTGACGCCCTCGCCCAGCCGCACGACGCGCGAAAAGGAACCCACCGCCCGGAACCGGTCATGCGCGGCGGGACGGGCGATCAGCAGCCGGCAATTGTTGGTGCCCAGGTCGAGCACCGCCAGCGGCGGGCCCTGCCTGCCCGCACTTTTCCTGCCCGTGGTACGGTTCGCCTGCAAAACTGCTCCAAAATCGCAAATCAGGGGAACAGGCTAGCATGTCCGGGCCGCCCCAAGGCGAGCGGCACTTGTGCCCGCGCCGGGGGCTGGTCAAAGCTGGGCTTTGCGGGGAAACGGGGCGGGATATGACGGTATTTCGGCGCCTGAAGGCGATTGTGGCCGGCTCGGCCGGCAACCTGGTCGAATGGTATGACTGGTACGCCTATAGCGCCGCGGCGCTGTATTTCGCGCCCATCTTTTTTCCCAAGGGCGAACAGACCGCACAATTGCTCAGCAGCGCCGCTGTTTTCGCGGTGGGATTTTTCGCCCGGCCGGTGGGGGCCTGGGCCATGGGCCGCTATTCCGACCGCTTCGGGCGCAAGAAGGCGATGGTGGCGTCGGTGGCGCTGATGAGCCTGGGCTCGCTGGCCATCGCGCTCACCCCCGGCGCGGCCAGCATCGGGATTGCGGCGCCCATTTTGCTGGTCACCGCCCGCATCGTGCAGGGGTTGGCGCTGGGCGGCGAATATGGCGTCAGCGCCACATACATGAGTGAAGTGGCGGGCAAGACCCATCGCGGCTTCTGGTCCAGCTTCAATTACGTCACCCTGATCGGCGGGCAATTGACGGCGCTGGCGGTGCTGATCGTGGTGCAGCGTTCCGTCAGCCCGGAGGCGATGAATGCATGGGGCTGGCGCGTGCCTTTCGTGGTGGGCGCGCTGTTGGCGCTGACCATGTTCTGGCTGCGCCGGCGGATGGAGGAAACCCAATCCTTCATCGAGGCCAAGGCCTCGGGCATCGAGCTGGGCAGCACACGCATGCTGTTCAAGCAGTATCCGCGCGAGACGCTGACCATATTGGGGCTGACGGCGGGCGGGTCGCTGACCTTTTATATCTACACCACCTATATGCAGAAGTTCCTGACCAACACGGCGCATTTCACGCGCGACGAAGCCACCGAACTGAGCGCGCTGACGCTTTTGTGTTTTGCCCTGGCGCAGCCGCTGGTGGGATGGCTGTCGGACCGGATCGGGCGAAAGCCGGTGCTGCTGTTCGCCTTCGGGGGCGGCGCGCTGGTCACCGGGCCGGTGATGACCGGCATCGCCGCGTCCAGCTCGATGGTGGCGGTGTTCTTCATCATCATGGCGGGGATGCTGGTGCAGGCGGGCTATACTGCCATCAATGCCGTGGTGAAGGCGGAGCTGTATCCGGCGCATGTGCGCACCCTGGGCGTGGCGCTGCCTTACGCGCTGGCCAATGCCAGCTTCGGCGGCACGGCGGAATATGTGGCGCTGTGGTTCAAGCAGGCGGGGGCCGAAAGCGGCTTCTATATCTATGCCTCGGTGATCATGGGGATCGGCTTCCTGGTGGTGCTGGGCATGCCAGATACCGCCCGCACCAGCCGAATCCAGGAGGACTGACAAGGGCTTGGCGGGGGCCGGGCGCGGCCTTGCAAGGGGTTTGCGGCTGGTCTAAACGGGCGGTCCCGCCGGGCCGAAAACCCCGCTTTGGGGGATCGTCTAACGGTAGGACTGCAGACTCTGACTCTGCCTATCTAGGTTCGAATCCTAGTCCCCCAACCAACGCTTCTCCGAGTCGGATCAATAGGTTAGATGCGCCCCAAACTCGCGGGATATCGCGCAGTCGTGTTGCATCTGTTGCTAACAGAAACGCTCGATTTCCAAGCGTTCCGCAGCATTCCCAAATGTTCGAAGCAACACGGAAGCAACGCGCCGATATCTCACTTTGTTCTTTGTCCCAGTCACTGTGCTCCGCTACAATCGCCGCAGATCGATTTCAATCGATCCGGGGCTTGATAACCCCTCGGCTAGCGGCGTCTCAGTGCGGCCGCGAGCACTCCTAGACCCTATGGTCGGGAAGACATACTTGGGCTGGGACATGCATTACATTCCCCTTCTCATTGATAAATCCGCTTTCCAGCAGCTGACCACCCGCGAAGCGAAATGGCTGTTCCACCACTTTCGCGTCAACTTCCCCCCTGTTTTCTTTGCAGAAGTGATCGCCGATCTTACCAAGGCGAGGCCTACAACGGCCTCTGCGGACGGCGATGTTCAAATGCTGGCGCGAAAAATTGTTTCATACGCGCTGGATACGAACGCCGAGTCTTTTCACCTGGTTAGGTCAGAGCTTCATGGCGCGCAGGTGCCGATGAAGGGCGTAACAATCGAAGAAAGAGCGGAAGAAATTATTTCCGACGATGGCAGAAAAGGACTATTTGTCGATCAAGCCCCAACCCAGGATATGATTGACCGCTGGGCGGCCGGCGACTTTTCCCAGCTGGAACGCGACCAAGCCAGGGTGTGGCGAGAAGGAATCGCAAACTTCAAACTGGAAGAAGTTTTTCGTGAGATAAAAAAGTCGAAGGCAAATAACTTTTCCACTCACGCGGAAGTGGGGCGCTTTGTTGATGATTCACTGCTGGCCGCCGGAAACGATTTCAACCTAATGACCGGGGCAGCTATCGCCTATGGCGTCCCAACAAGGGTGGTGCGCGGGATGATTGCGGCGTGGAAACGTCATGGCTCCCCGCCCTTCTCCGAATTTTTTCCCTACGCTCATTTCTGTTTGCGACTGGAGCTGTATTTCCTTACCGGCATCAGCCATCAAGTAATCAGCACCCGCGACAGCAATCGAATAGATATCGAGTACTTCAAGTACCTGCCCTTTACCCGGGTATTTTGCAGCGCCGATGCCCTGCACATTGATGGTTACGAGCAGTTTGCCCAACCACACAACGTTTTTGTTCCTGGCACCGAGATGAAACAAGCGCTCGCCGAGATTGCGGATTACTGGGAGAATCTCCCCGAAGAAGAGCGGAAGACCGGCACGGCCTCATATGCCGATTATCCCCCGGTTGCCCTCAACAACGCGGTCACCCAGGTTTACGACAAAATAATCCTCGACTGGCGCCAGCATGCGGCAAAACCCAGAACGAAGATCACTCCCGAAATGAACGATAAAATTATGGCCCACCTAAAACCTATGATGGACGCCATTGAAAAACAGAGAAAACGCTAGAAAAGGGGCTATTTGGCCCGTGCATTATTCGTCCAGTGACCCTGTGCGCTTGGGTAAGCCCTTTGTGCCTTTCAAAGTAAGGCGATCCCGATTCACTTCCATTGCTAGACTCCGAGAACAGGAAACTCCGACTCTGGCAAAGGTTTGCTGCCCCGAATTCGAAATTCAAAATATCGATTGAGCAAAGTCCACGCTCGATGTGCAATTTCTTCCGTTGTTTTCCCATCCACATAAGGATGCTCCCCGTGCCTTGCAGGTGCGGCGTGATCTGTCACAAGTTTCAGAAAACCTTCCGTAACGTTCAGGTTGTTCCGCAGTAGCGGCCATCCCTCTTTGCGGTCAGCGCCTTTGGGCACTAGCAGTGCGCGAATTGCCTCAACTGCGCTTCCGCAACTTCCCGGCACCGCCGAAGGTACACTGTTGGCACGGGAAAGGTCATGCAGAACGTTGAACATTCTGATGTCGTCATAGACAACGTCCAATGCCTTATCGAAAGTGGCTCCTGCCGGATCGGCTACCTTGGCAAGTGCCTCTAATTTGCGATCTCTAAAAATTATTCCGCGTTCAATTCCATCGGGCTCAACGTACGCATCAATAACTACCGATGCCCCCATGCCCATCCCAAAAGCGGCAAGATTAACTGCGGCCATCGAAATATCCATGGCGCGCATATGGGCTGAGACAAAATGCTTGGCCCTTTCGTAGGGCTCTACAAAATCACAACTAACAGTAATTTCGCTTTCAACAATTCTTACACTGATGTGCATCACAAATCCGTTTTCGTCATCCTGCCACCTGAACGACGGATGATTTGGGATCGTGAGTCTAGAAACTTCCGGGATAACGCGCCCAATGAAACGCAGAGTGTTAGACATCTGAAATATTACTCACGACCACCTTTTTGGTGCCAAAGCTACGCCCGGCTCTTCTTGACATTCCAGCCGCCGCCGTCTTTGAGCGTAACAATGATTGTCCCATGAACGTCGGTGCGAGCGAGTTTATTGCCCTTATCTGAACCACTGCAATGCTTCTCATATAGCTCAAGTGATTTCGCGTGGGGATGTCCATGGGGATTATCGCCAACCGAAAGAATTGCCATAGCTGGAGCCTTCTTTATCACATGATCGATATAGTAATGCTTTTCATCCACTGGATCGTCGAAGTATGTCAAAGAACCATGATGGCTTCCCATTAGCAGCGAGCACGCAAGGTCTGCATCCGCGTAATTGTTTCTAATGGTTTTCCAAGTTGCGGCATCGGTATCGCCAGTAAGCATCACGCTATCGTGATCTTGGTCTGCTGCACTATTGCGATGCACAACCTTGATAACCATACTTTGGGCGTTTGCGTTATTCGCAAGTTTATCGTTCTTTGAATTCATCACGCGAAGACGGGTGTTGCCAAAATCCCATCTCTTTAAGTGCTCAACTTCAAGAAATCCTACTTTGCGACGCAGGTCCATAAAATCCCGATATTCCCAACTCTCAGGCGACGTGCCCGTGACTCCTGTGTCCCAAACCTTCTGGATCGGAAAATATTCGTGAATCCGCTTCACGCCCCGCATGTGGTCCGCATCTCTGTGCGAACACGCAAATTTACCTATCTTTGCGCCCCAGCCTATTTGGTCGGCCATGTACTGGAGAACTCGGTCGGCGTTCTCTTCGGTCACATTGCAATCGTAGAGAAAATGGGTTCCGTCGGCGAGCTCAATCAGAACCATATTGCCCTGCCCAACATCTATAAAATGAAGTTTCGTGGGCATACCGACCCCTTAATTATTGACCCGAAGCAGTTCTGTTTTTCTAATCGAGCGCTTGGAAGAAACTTTAATTCGAAGACGACTCTAATAGGGTCCCCAAGTATCGGGAGAGAACGAAAATTCAATACTGCCGTCATTGCGCGTTGTAAGAACGTGCCGATTCTCGCCCCGAAACGGCCCGCCTTTTGCGCGCGCCCGGTAGTACGGAACCGTTTGTTGCGTGTCGTGCGCGTACCCTTTGTCAGAAATGACCACATAATACGGCTTACAGAACTCGAAAATCTCATCACAGCAGCCGTTTTCGCGCCCATGATGTGAGGCGACTAGCACGTTAACCTGCTGCAGCATGCCTTTAAACCGCTGCTGCTTGAGCAATTCGAGCCAACCATGGGTTTCAAGATCACCTGTAAAGAGCACCCCCTTGCCGTGACACTTTAGAAAAAGTGCCATGCTTAGATTATTTTCATCGTCAAATGTCGGGAACACATTTTGATATGCGCTCCACGCCAAACCGCTAAATCCCGGGGCCGGGTTTAGCGGGCCTCCGGTGAAGGCGTCGATCATCTGAACGAGCCGATCGATTCCAGGGCCCATTCCGTCTTCCGTTTTTAGCTGCTTCAAAACAGCCGTCGAAACCGATTGATTTCTGACTAACGATTTCACGTTAACATTGTCCAGAAGATCAGTAATGCCGCTTACATGGTCCTCATCGTAATTCGTAACGGCGAGCATTTCGATTGCGCCTATTCCTTCTGCCCTCAAATGACTGCCCGGTCTCCACCCAGTGCTGCCATTGTGACCGCAATCAATCATGATGCGGGTGTTGTCGTCACACGTAAGAAGCGCACATGCGCCGTGTTCGACATCGAAGATTTTCAAATCCATGGGACGATTCTCTATTTGGGCTTGTGAGCGCTAACTCGCTTTGTGATGTAGGCTGTCTGCTTCCTATAGGAAAAAAGAAACAAAACAAAAATGAAAAGGCCCACGAGATAAGGTGTAATAGGTGCGAGAAACGGCCACTTTTGCAGTGCTCCGCAATAAGCCCACGTCGCCACCACGCATAATATCAATGCACAAATGGTGCGATAAGTGTTGTTAGCTTCGGAAAGCGTTTCGAGTTTTTCGTCATGCGCGGATGCGCGTACGAAATCTCCATAGTCAGAGAATTTTAAAAAACCAACCCATCTAAGAAATGGCTCGACGAATAGAGAGCCGACCCGACTAATTATCATACCGGCGAAATAATATAGAAACGCCGCCAACAGCAGGTTTTCTTGATCAACGCTGTAGGGGGTAAATATAGGCAGAAAAACTGCGAACAACGTTCCCGGAAGGAGATAATTGAAAATGTTATAAGACGAAATTTTTGCCAGCAAATTTTCCACCGCAAATCATCCTCGATTTTTCAAAATATCTTTAGGGACGAATGCTAATCGGCATATCTGCGCAACGCGCTACTAAGCGCATCGGAGTATTATGCACTCCTTCGACCCCGCGCCCGTCACTTAATGATTTTTGCCGTGAATATCCCACAGCGACCTTGACCGTAACGGCAGTATGTTCTTGTTTTGTCCGCGTGGCAAGTGAAGACTTTGGGCCAGGCGCGCGGCGCCAGCAAGATTAGGTATGGCAGATCGCATTCCAATATTTGGACCAGATTTCAAGGCTTGGTCCCCGTCTAAGATTAGGTGGAGCTGGCTCTGGGTTTATTGCGTCAGTCCATTCTGCAATCACGCGCGCGCGATACCTTTGGCCCCTTGGCGCATTCGCTGGAACGTCCGTGACCCAAGCGAGGCAATGCGGCGCAATTTCTTCTGTAGTGTTTGTGGCAGGAAGGGTTGCTGTTTTGTCCATCCCACAATAAATGCAGATGGCATCGAAGCATTTCCGGCAAGAGCCGAGGCGATCCGTATGTCCGGAGAGCGACGAACCGGGGAAAGTTTTGACGCAAGAGACGCAAGGGTTTTGTCGGAGTACCTAACACGCTATCCTTCCGGCGACGCCATCTCCAATTTTCAGGGGGGCCCATCGGGGCCAGCCAGCATGTGCGGTAAGTTTACGGCTATGTCTTCATGGTCAGAGGTTGTCGCCTTCTCGCAACTGATCTGCCCCCTTCCAAGTGGTCCAGGGACTATCATATTGGAACCTTGGAGGGAGATTTGAAATGGGACGCAGGCATCAGCCTGAGGAAGTTATTGGCAAGCTGCGGGAGGCGGAGATTGTGCTTTCGCAGGGCGGGTCGGTTGCGG
>CANJLC010000001.1 GCA_947475445.1 Alphaproteobacteria bacterium | reverse complement strand
GGTACCTTTGGCAGGTAACCTTCCTCAACACACCAATTCAGAAATGTCCTAAAATCAGCAAAGATCCGTTTGATGGTGTTGGGTGAAAGCTTTTCTTTTGATGATGCCTGATTTAGCGCGGTCACCATCTTAGAGATCAGCGCGGTATCAAGATCCTCAAAGGTTTTGCCCTGAAAAATGGGCATCAGCCTTTTAGCCAAGAAGATTTTGTATTTTATGGATAGGCGACTTTGCTCTGATTCAAATCGCCTGATGTAGCTGTTAAGGGCATCGGTGATTTTCTTAGAGCCAAGCTTCCCGCCGCCAAGAACCTTAACTAGGGACTTGTTGAATAGGTCATCCGCTACCTTGTAGGCGGCGTGCTCTTCGGTGGTTTTGCTAGATTGCCAAATGTAGCCCTTGGCACCGGGTATCTTGAGCCGGATAAACCAGGTCGGCTTTTTGTAGTCGGACCGGCGGTAGAGGTAGATCGCCCCATCCCTGAAGGTTTTCGCCTCCAAAACTTTGGCGGATGACCGTTTTTGGGCGGAAGCCCTACCCACTAGATCTATTGGCATACACGCCCCCTAAACGGGAAAATCCGTTTACGATCCGTATATTACCTTTTTGGGGAAATTAAATAAAGCCAATGGCGCTAAACAATTGATTTTACTTAGAGACTTGGAGCGGGCGAACGGATTCGAACCGTCGACCCTAACCTTGGCAAGGTTATGCTCTACCCCTGAGCTACGCCCGCACTCCACGTCGAAGGCGGGGGTTATCGCCCAAGCCTCAGCCGACTGCAAGAAGGATATCGCCCTCAGCCTAAAGGGCAATTAACCGGGCAAAGGCCCCGCGCACCCGGGCCTGCAGCGCGGCCAGCCGGACCTCCAGGCTGGCGAAATCCGCCGCCCCGCCCGCCCGCACCAGGAGCTCCTTCAGTCCCGGCGTGGCTTCCTCGGGTTTGAGGGTTTCGTCCAGCGCGATGCGCAGTGTCTGGGTCAGGGCCTGCTGCAGCATGCCGGCTTCCAGCAGCAAGGCGGCATCGGGCGCTGGAAGGATGGTGGCGGCGGCCAGATTGTGAAGCGCCGCGATGGTGTTGGTGTTGAGAATTTCGGGGCGCTCATGGGCGTGCAGCAACTGCAGCGCCTGGACGATGAATTCGATGTCCATCAAACCGCCGGGTGCATATTTCAGGTCCCAGATGCTGCGGCCGGGAAATTGTGCCGCCACTTTCTCGCGCATGTCACCCACATCGGCTGTCACCTTGGCGGCATCGGGCGTGGTGGTGAGGCGGCGGCGGATTTCAGCGGCAATGCGGCGGCAAAGCTCGGGCGGCCCCGCCACCAGCCGCGCCCGTGTCAGCGCCATATGCTCCCAGGTCCAGCTTTCGCTGGCATGATAATCAGCAAAGCTGGTCAGGCTGACCGCGACCGGCCCCTTGTTGCCGGTGGGGCGCAGCCGCATGTCCACTTCGTACAATGTGCCCGCTGCCGTGGGCGTGGTCAGGGCGGCGATCAGGCGCTGCGCCAGGCGCGCAAAATACAGCGATGGCGAGAGCGGCTTTGGCCCATCCGAACTTTCGATGCCGGGCGGTACGTCATAGATGAATACCAAATCGAGATCGGAACTGGCCGTCATTTCACGCCCGCCCAGCTTGCCCATGGCGATCACGGCAAAGCCCGCGCCCGGCACGCGGCCTGCGGTTGCCGCCAACTCCCCTTCCACGCGCGGCAGCAGGCCGGCGATCACGGCTTCCGCAATATCGGCCAGCGCGGGTCCGGCCTGGTCGGCGCTGGCGGCGCCATCCACGATCTGCACGCCGACACGGAAAATTTCCTCGCGCGCGAAGCGCCGCGCCCCGTCCAGGACTTCCTCGTAACCACCCACCATCTGGCGCGCCAGATTGCCGTCCAGCTGGGCACGCGACGGCAGGGTCTTGAGGAAATCCTCGTCCAGCAGGGCGTCGAGGGTGGAAGGATTGCGCGCCAGATGCAGCGACAGGCGCGGCGCCGAGCCAAGGCTTCGCGCCAGCAGCCCCAGGAATTCCGGCCGCGCCAGGAACAGCGAAAAAAGCTGCACCCCCGACGGCAGGCCGGAGAGGAACCGGTCAAACTGGGCAAACCCGGCTTCGGGATCGGGCGTTGCCGCCAGCGCCGCCAGGATTTGCGGCGTCAGCTTGGTGAGAAGTTCGCGCGCGCGGGCCGAGCGCATGGCGCGGATGCGGCCATGATGCCAGCCGCGAATGGCGCCCGCGACATGGGCCGCATCCCTGAAGCCCATCGCGGCCAGCGTGTTCAGGGTCTCCGGGTCATTTTCGACCCCGGTAAAGACCAGATTGCCATGAATATCGGTCAGTTCCGGTTCGCGTTCGAACAGCCTTGCATAATGGCTTTGCACATTTTCCATCACATGGGTGAAGGCAGTGCGGAAATCGGCGACATCGCCATAACCCATGAAGCAGGCGACATGGGCGACGCCCTCCTCGCTGTCCGGCATCTTGTGGGTCTGCTGGTCCTCGATCATCTGCAGCCGGTGTTCCAGCGTGCGCAGGTAGATGTAGGCCCCGCGCATCTCCTGTGCCGTGGCAACGCTGATGGTGCCATGCGCGGCAAGGGCGTCCAGCGCTTCAAGTGTCGAGGTGCTGCGCAAATCCGGGTTGCGGCCCCCGAGGATCAATTGCTGGGTCTGGGCGAAGAATTCGATTTCCCGAATACCGCCACGGCCCAGCTTGATGTTGTGGCCGGCCACCGCAACCTGGGAGTGGCCGGCATGGGCATGGATCTGGCGCTTGATGGAATGGATGTCCTCGATGGCCGCGAAATCCAGGTTGCGCCGCCAGATAAAGGGCGTGATGGATTTGAGGAAGGCCGCCCCGGTGGCCGGATCGCCGGCGCAGGCCCGCGCCTTGATCCAGGCGGCGCGCTCCCAGTTCTGGCCCTGGCTTTCATAATAATCCATCGCCGCATGGGTGGAGATCGCCACCTGCGTCGCCCCCGCATCAGGCCGCAGGCGCAAATCCACGCGAAAGACATAGCCGTCGGAGGTGGTTTCGGCGATCAGCTTGACCAGGCCCTGCACCAGATCCACGGCTGCGCCGCGCGGATCGTCCCGCTTGCGGAAGGGAAATTTCTCGTCGTCGTAGAAGACCACCAGGTCGATATCGCTGGAGTAATTCAGTTCATGGCCGCCATATTTCCCCATCGCCAGGACAGTGAGCCCGGTGGTGGCTTCCAGCCGCTCCCCGTCCCGCTCGGCATGGCTTTGCTGTGCGGCCATGCGCGCCAGCAAAAAGCGAAGCGCGCCGCGCACACAGGCATCGGAAAAATCACTCAGCGCGCCGGTGACCTGGCCCAGCGGCCAATCGCCGGCAATATCGGCCAGCGCAATGGCAAGGGCAGCGCGGCGCTTGGCGATGCGCAAATTCGCCATCATCTGGGCTTCTTCACCGGCCTGGGTCAGCGCCAGTTTCTTGGCGGCTTCCACGATGGCGTCCGGCCCGGCGGAGAAATATTGCGCCAGCGTTTCGCTTTCGCGCAGGGCCAGGCGCAACAGGAAAGGAGAATTGCCAAATGCGCCCGCCAGCAAGGCCCTGGCCTTGCCGTCCTGGGGCGCGAATCCGCGTTCCGCCAGCGATTCAAACGCACGCGCAACGCGCGCGGAATCAAATGGGCCTGGCGGAATGGAAATCATGCGACGGAGTGTAGATTAACTATTGTCCTAGGTCATGCCCCGGGCCCTTCGCTTTCGCTCAGGGCGTTCGTCGCTCGAAATGGCCTGGCAGCCATTTCGTTTGCCTTTGGCAAACCGCTTCTCACTCCGCCGCGTTTCTCGACGGAATTTGCGGAAGTGCGATGCGCGCCGCAGGGTGCGGGAAGCGCAAGGTTGCTTTCAGGCCGGGCGCATTGTCGTCCAGGACCAGCTCCGCATTGTGGAAATGGGCCACGGCCGCCACCAGCGAAAGGCCGAGCCCCGTGCCGGGGGAATTGCGGCTGGCTTCCAGGCGCACAAAACGCTCCACCACGCGCGGGCGCTCCTCCGGCGGAATGCCCGGCCCGCTGTCAGCGACGGAAAGCGAAACGCCCGTCTCGTCCTGCAACGTCCGGACGGTCACCCGTCCACCGGGCGGGGTATATTTGATGGCGTTGTCCACGAGATTGGCCAGGGCCTGGGAAACCAGGCTGCGATTGCCCTCGATGATGGCGCCCCCGCCCAGCGGCTGGACCAGCTTGAGGGTGAGATTCCTTTCCTCTGCCAGCGGCTCATACAATTCGCTGACATCGGCGGCGACCGAGCCCAGATCCAGCAGCACCATGGTGCCGCGCGCCGTGCCGGCATCGGTTTCGGCAATCAGCAGCAGGGCGTTAAAGGTTGCGATCAGCTGGTCGGTCTCGGCGATGGCGCGCTCGATCTCGCTGGTGTCGGAGCCTGCCGCCTGCAGCCGTCCCTGGGACTGTTCCAGCCGCTGGCGCAGCCGGTTGAGCGGCGTGCGCAGGTCATGGGCGACGGAGTCCGTGACTTCACGCAAGCCCTTCATCAGTCGCTCGATGCGGTCCAGCATGCGATTGAGGTTTTCCGCCAGCACGTCGAATTCATCCTGCGCCTCCGACACCGGCACGCGCCGGGTCAGATTGCCCGCCACGATCTCGCTGGAGGTGCGGTTGATGGAATCCAGCCGTCGCAGCATGTTGCGGCTCATCAGGCCGCCCCCCAAAAGGCCGTGCACCAGGATCAGCACCACGGTCCAGGGCAGCGTGGTGGTGAACATGCGCTGGGTGAGGTCGCGGTCATGCACATCCTCGGCGACCAGCAGATAAAATGTGCCCGCCGGCGTGCGCAGCGGAAACAGCCTTCCGCGGGCGCGCCGCGCTTCGGTCAGGCCGTTGACGCTGCGCTCATAGCCGAACTCCACGAAATTGCCGGGGTCCGAGGTGATGGAAGGCCAGGCGTCGAGATTGCCGGCCAATATATTGTGGGCGCCGTCGGAGAGGATGTAGAGCGCGTTACCGGGATGCTGCGAACGGCTGACCACGCTTTCGGCCAGCCCGCGTATGCCCAGCCGCTGATACTGTTCGTTCAGGCCGGTGATCTCGGCCTCGATGATCTGGTCGGACTGGGCGTCCAGGGTGCGGCGCGTGTTCCAGTAGGTAAAGAACAGCAGCGCGCTGACCGAGAAGGCGAACAGCAGCACATAGACAAGAACGATGCGGAAGGCCTGGGTGCGAACAAGGCGAAGGCTGGCCCGCATCTGCGCCATGGCGGCTTATCGCGCCCGGATCATGTAACCGGCGCCGCGTATGGTGTGCAGCAGCGGCGCTTCAAAGCCCTTGTCGATCTTGGCGCGCAGGCGCGAGATATGGACATCAATGACATTGGTCTGGGGGTCGAAATGATATTCCCACACGCTTTCCAGCAGCATGGTGCGGGTCACCACCTGGCCGGCATGGCGCATTAAATATTCCAGCAGGCGGAATTCGCGCGGCTGCAGGTCAATCGCCTGCTCGGCGCGCTTGGCGGCGCGGGTGAGAAGATCCAGATCCAGGTCGCCCACCTGCAGGCGGGTTTTCACCGTCACCGGCGAACGGCGGCGCATCAGGGCATCGACCCGCGCCAGCAATTCGACAAATGCATAGGGCTTGGTGAGGTAATCGTCGCCGCCGGCTTTCAGGCCCTTCACCCGGTCATCCACTTCGGACAGGGCCGAGAGGAACAGCACCGGGGTGGTGTTGCCATGCTCGCGCATTTCGGCAACCACGCCCAAACCATCCATCTTGGGCAACATGCGGTCTATGATGGCGACATCATAGGGACGCGACAAAGCCAAAGAGAGTCCCAGGTCGCCATCGGCGGCGTCATCCACCACATGGCCCGATTCCTTCAGTCCCTGGACCAGGTAACGCTGGGCTTCCAGATCGTCCTCGACAACGAGAATGCGCATGCGAAGGACTTCCTCTCATCTGAATGAAATCCGGACGGCAGATTGCCTGCCGCCCGGCTGGCGTCACGTCTGATCAATATCCAGGGCAACGAACCGCGAAGCGCCCTGGCTGGCAACGAGCAGCAGCACGCTCTTGCGGCCGCCCTTCTGGGCTTCGGCAACACCGGCCTGGACGTCCTGCGGCGTCTTCACTTCCTTGGCGCCGATCTTCATCACCACATCTCCGGGCTGCAGGCCCTTGTCGGCGGCGTCGGAGGACGGGTCCACCTTGGTGATGACAACGCCGTTGATGGTCTCGGCGAGATTGTAGGTCTTGCGCGCATCAGCGGTGACCGCCGCCAGGCCAAGGCCCATGGCGGTGCCGGTGGCCTGCATGGCGCTGGGGGTGGCGGGAATATTCGCCGCAACCTTTTCCTCGGGCTTGGCGCCGATCTGCACCTTGATGGTCTTGGGCGAACCCTGGCGCATGACCGTGAAGCTGGCATTGGAGCCGGCAACCACCGTGGCGACACGGCGCGTCAGGTCGCGGGAATCCTCGACCTCCTTGCCGTCAATCGCGGTGACCACGTCACCCTGCTCGATGCCCGCCTTGGAGGCCGGGCTGCCCGGCACCACATTGGCGACAATGGCGCCCTTGGGCTCCTTGAGACCCAGCGACGAGGCGATTTCCGGCGACACGCTCTGGATCTCGACGCCCAGCCAGCCGCGCGAAACGCGGCCATGCGCCTGCAGCTGCGCCACCACGTCATGGATGGTGCTGGCGGGAATGGCAAAGCCAATGCCCACGCTGCCGCCCGAGGGCGAGAAGATCATGGAGTTCATGCCCACCATCTGGCCCCGCAGGTCAAAGGTGGGGCCGCCCGAATTGCCGCGATTGATGGGCGCGTCAATCTGGATGAAGTCGTTATAGGGGCCGCTGCCGATATCGCGCCCGATGGACGAAACAATGCCGGCGGTAACGGAATTGGAAAGGCCGAAGGGATTGCCCACCGCCACCACCCAGTCGCCGACGCGCAAGGCCCGGTCATCGCCGAACTCGACGATGGGCAGCGGCTTGTCGCTGTTGACCTTGATCAGGGCGATGTCGGTGGCCGGATCGGTGCCGATCAGCGTGGCGGTGAAGCTGCGCTTGTCGGGCAGCTTGACCGTGATCTTCTTGCTGGCGTCGATGACATGGTTGTTGGTGACGATCAGCCCGTCCTTGGAAATGATGAAGCCGGAGCCGGCGCTGATTTCCTTGTGGGGAGTCTGGGGCTGGGCCTTGTTGAACTGGTTGAAGAGATCGCGGAAGGGCGCGGGGATATTGTCCGGCACGCCGTCGCTGTCCTCGTCCGAACCGCTGCCCGTGGACATGGTTTCCGAGGTAATGGTGACCACCGCCGGGCTGACGCGCTCCACCAGGTCGGCGAAGCTGAAAGGGGCGCCATTGGGCATGCCGCGCGTGGCGGAGCGCGGCGTGTTCTGGGCCAGCTGCACGGGATTGCTGTCCGCAACCTGAAGCTGGCGGACCTGGGGCGTCAGCGCAAAGGCGCCAAGGCCGACCACCAGGATGGCGGCGGCGGAACTCATCGCCAGCAAACGGCTGCGGCGGTTTTGAAGAATGCGGGGGGGCTTGTTCTCGGTCTGCATTGTCTTGCGCTCCTGTCGTTTCCGTCGGGTCGAAACCGCCGGTCCCAGCCCTTGGAGAATATATCCGCATCATTGCGGGTTTCTCTCCGAATTGTTAAAAAACTGAAAGGTTTTATAGCAGATCAGGCGGGTTTTCCGCCACTGCCTTGCGGGCCCTGCCAATGACAGAAATGGCCACGGCCCCTGCCCCGATCAAGACCAGGAACGGCGCCAGCCACAGAAAATAGGTGCTGCCCTGGAGGGGGGGCTTCATCAGGATGAAGTTCCCATAACGGGCGGTGAGGAACGCCCGGATCTGCTGGTCGCTGCGGCCTTGCGCCATCTGCACCCGCACCAGGTGGCGCAGTTCGGCCGCCAGCGGCGCGCGGGATTCGTCGATGCTCTCGCCCTGGCAGACCAGGCAGCGCAACTGGCGCTGCAGGTCCCGGGCGCGCGTCTCCATCACTGGATCAGGGAACGTGTCAGCGACGGGCGCCGCCAGAACCGGCGACGCCAGCAGGAGCAGGAGAAACAGAATTTTCTTCATTCGGCAGGCTGCACGGCAGCAGATGGCACAGCGCTGCGCAGCCGCAGCCGTCCCCACAGGCTGAGCAGTCCGCCTGCCGCCATCACCAGCGCACCCAGCCATATGAAGGGCGCCAGCGGGCTGACATAGGCGCGCAGCGTCCAGCGCCCGCCGCCCCGGTCATCGCCCAGCGCAAGATAGAGATCGGTAAAGCCGGTGGTGTGGATGGCGGTATCGGACGTGTCCTGGCCTTCGGCGGGATAGATGCGCTGTTCCGGCGTCATCATGGTTTTCACGTTGGCGCCGTCCATCAGCGCGATATGGGCGCGGCTGGCGCGGTAATTGGGGCCCTGCTCGGCCGTGACGCCGTCGAAGCGCAGCGTGTAAGGCCCGACGGTCATTGTCTCGCCCGGACCCATGACCGTGAGGGCTTCGCTGCGCCATAGCGTCGTGCCCGCCACGCCCATGAGCGTGACGCCAAGCCCGGCATGGGCCAGCGCCGCCGCAAAAGCGCTGGCGCGTGCGCCCTTGCGCTTGAAAAGGTCAATCGCGCTGGCGCCGATCAGCCAGCCGGCGACCGCGAAGGCGCAAGTGCCGGTGAGAAAGCGCGGACTGGCGACCAGCAGCACGAGCGCCGCCGCGACAAGGGCAAGGCCGAGCGCCGGATACAGCGTGCGCATCGCGTCTTTCAAATTGCCGCGCCGCCAGCCAAGGCGTGGCCCCAGCGGCACCAGCAGCAAGAGGGCGAAAAAGATCGGCGCGAAGGTGGCGGCGTAATAGGGCGGACCGACGGAAATCTTCTCGCCGGTGATGGCGTCCAGCGTCAAAGGATAGAGCGTGCCGACAAACACGGCGGCGCAGGCGGCAACCAGGAAGACATTGTTGAGCAGCAGCGTGGTTTCGCGGCTGACGGGCTCAAAGGCCTCGCCGCCCTTCAGCGTGGGCGCGCGCCAGGCGAACAACGCCAGCGCCCCGCCGATGGCGCAGAAGATCAGCACCATGATGAAGAAGCCCCGCGTGGGATCGGAGGCGAAGGCATGCACCGAGGACAGCACGCCGGAACGCACCAGGAAGGTGCCGATCAGGCTCATGGAAAAACCGGCGATGGCCAGCAGCAGCGACCATGTGCGGAAGGCGCCGCTTTTTTCCGTGGCCAGCGCCGAATGCAGCAGCGCCGTGGCCACAAGCCAGGGCATCAGCGAGGCATTCTCCACCGGATCCCAGAACCAGAAACCGCCCCAGCCCAGTTCGTAATAGGCCCACCAGCTTCCCAGCGCGATGCCGCAGGTCAGCGCGATCCAGGCCAGCAGCATGAAAGGCCGCGCCGCCCGCGCCCAGCTGTCACTTTGCGCCGCGCCGCCCACGATCAGCGCGGCGGCGGCATAGGAGAAAGACGCGGAAAGGCCGACATAGCCCGCATAGAGCATGGGCGGATGCACCGCCAGGCCAAAATCCTGCAGCAGCGGATTGAGGCCGGCGCCTTCGAAGGGAGCCGGGTCCAGGCGCAGGAAAGGATTGGAGGTAAACAATATAAAGAGAAGGAAGGCGGCGGCCAGGAGGCCCTGCACGCCCAGCGCCGCGCTGGTCAGATGATCGCCGCCCCGATTGAGCCCCGCCACCAGGGCCGCGTAGAACGACAGCACCAGCACCCATAGCAGCATCGAGCCTTCATGGTTGCCCCACACGCCGCTGATTTTGTAGATCAGCGGTTTGAGGGTGTGGGAATTGCTGGCGACGGCGGCAATGGAAAAATCCGAAACAACAAAGCCATAGGTCAGCACGCCAAAGGCCAGCACGACAAAGACCAGCATGCCCATGGTGGCGCCATGGGCGATGCGCCGGGCCGTGAGCGCGTTGTCCCGCGCGCCCAAAAGCCCACCAGCCGCCATCACCAGCGACAGCGCCAGCGCGAAACACAGTGCAAGCTGGCCCAGTTCGCCGGTCATTGCCCGGCACCTTCATTCCAGCGGCCGCTGCGCTTGAGCGCGTCCACCACTTCGGGCGGCATGTATTTCTCGTCATGCTTGGCCAGCACTTCGCTGGCGACGAAAGTGCCCGTCTCGTTGAGCGCGCCCAGTGTCACCACGCCCTGGCCTTCGCGGAACAGGGCCGGCAGCACGCCGTCATAGGACACCGGCACGGAGCCCTTGCCGTCGGTGACGATGAAGCGCACCTGCGCGCCATCGCCATGTTGCACACTCTTGTCCTGCACCAATCCGCCAAGACGGAAGGCGACACCCGGCTGAATCATTTTTGCAGCGACATCGCTGGGGCTGCGGAAATACTGCGTGTTCTGTCCCAGCTGGTAGATGATGCCGGCCGCCAGCACGACGCCCGCCGCAACAAGTGCGATGGCGAAGAAAAGCCGGCGGCGCTTTTTGGGCGTCATTCAGTGATGTCCGCCGCGCTGCAGGATCTGGCCGGCAAGGCCGGTGTCATAGGCCACGCCTTCCGGCGTCAAGGCGATATTGTGCGGCCACTCGGCGCGGATCATGCCCTTGCGGGTCAGGGCGTTCCATACCGCTTCATTTTCAAGGCCGGTGGCATCGCTGCTGGCGACCGTATGTTCGCCCAGATGGAAGTGATCCCCATGGGCATGGGGAAACTGGGTGATGGCAATACTGCCATCGGCCTGGGGCACGCCGGCCTGGGGCAGCCGGGCGATGGCCTGCAACAGGGTCAAGGTGCGCAATTGCAGCGGGTTGAGCTTGGCGGGATTGGCTTTGGGCGGCATGGGTTGACCTGAAAATGAAAGCGGCCGGACCTTACAGGTCCAGCCGCTCCCAGGCAAAATGGCGTTGTGACGCGAGGCTCAGTGGTGGCGGAAGCCACCATGCCGGCCGCCGCCCCAGCCGCCGCCAAAGCCAAAGCCGAACGAGAGGCTGGGGCCGTAATAAGGGCGGGCATAATAGGGATAAGGCGCGTAATAGACCGTCGGCGGCGGGCCGTAATAGGCATAATCACGGTCATCGGGCCGGTCATAGGCAAAGTCCCGCTGGCTGCGGTCATCGGCTTCGCCCATGCAGGCGTAATAGGCGTCGGAATAGTCGCGTTCGACATCGCGCGACGCGCGGCGGGCATTGTTGGCGCCGATGGCGGTGCCCGCAATCAGGCCCGTGCCGCCGCCGATCAGGGCGCCGGCGCCGGCATTGCCGCTGGCGCCGCCAATAACAGCGCCCAGCGCGGCGCCGACGACCGCGCCGCCGATGGAACCGCTGGTCTGTTCATGACGCGCCGCTTCGCCCGGGCTGACATAGCCGGTGCGCGCGGCCGCATCGCGGCGGCAGAACATGTCCCGTGAATTCTGGTCCTGCTGATTTTGCGCCCTCTGGTCCGGCGCGCGCTGGCCTTGCGCATAGGCAGGCGGCGCACCATCGCGGTCATCATACTGGTAGGTATCGGGATTGCTGCCGGACAGCTGCGCCGGCGGGCCATTGGGCGCGCTTTGCGCGAAAGCCGCGGAACTCATCAATGCCAGCGCAAGCGCGGCCATGGTGGTGGTACGAAACATTTGTATCGCCTCTCGGGATGTGCCCATCGCAGATAAGCCAAGAATGCAAGGCTTCAAGGCGCTGCTCAAGCGGGATATTTTCGCGGGAAAGGCGATCCGTTCAGCCTGCGTTCATGATGGAACCGGCGTGATGCGCCTTGTCATGATACCGGTTGTGGCCGGTCAGGCGGCGGCGGACTGTGCCGCACGGCCTCTGCGCTGAAGGAACTCAACTTCCTGGTCGCTGAACAGCAGGCCGGTCAGTTCCACGCAAAGCTGGAACTGGCTTTCCGCCACGGCGCGGCGGGCGGCATCGGTGGTGCGCAGCTCTTTCACCACGTCTTCAATATAGCGGCGCAGATAGGCGCAGATGTCCTCATAGGCGTTCTTTTGCTTGGCTGCGAAGGAACCGGCGGCGGCAAAATTGCGGCTGCCCACCACCAGCTTGGCGTAACGCAGCGCCAATTCGCGCTTTTCCGCGTCGATGGCGCGGCTGAAATCGGCGGTGCCGCCCGTGCCCTTGTGAAGCGGCAGGGCGGCAGAGATTTCCCGCAAAGCCCTGTCCATGAAGCCGTCCATCACATTGCCGGTCTGGGCGCGTTCCTTCAAAAGGCGCTGGCCCCATTCGCCGTCGCGCTTGATCTCGATTTCCTTGACGATGGCGCTGGACATTTCCGCGAATTGCGAACTCTGGTCCAGCAAGGTCTCGGCGCTGAAAAGGGGATGGCGGGTGTTGAGAATGGCGTCGCGCAAATTTTGCATGCGCGCGAAAATGATCTCGCCCACCAGTCCCATGTCGGTTTGGGAAATCAGCGTGTCGTTGCTCTGGCGGCATATCTGCATGGGCAGGCGCAGCGCCTCCCAGGGGCGCGCCAGGCGATTCATCGCCATCACGGCCACATAAGGGGCAACGTCGGGCAGGCGCGTGACAAGGTCGTCATAGATGGCGCGCAGCTGCCACAGCAGATCTTCATTCAGTTGCGGCACGGGACGGTGCAGCACGTCCTGGATGCGCAGCATGTCGGCGCCGGCCGGAAGCAGCAGCGCCATTTCCTGCGCATCGGCCAGGATCAGGGGGTCATTCAGCGCCGTGCGCGCCGTGGGAAGTGCCAGGCCCGCCTGCAGCGCCGCCCCGGCCTGGATCCAGAAGCTTTCCGCGCGCTGCGTTGCGTCCGCATGTTTGCGCGCCACGATCAGCGCCTTGGTCTGCGCGATATAGGATTCGGTTTCCGCCGGGATGAGATCCCGGCCCAGCCAGAGCCAGATCGGCAGCAGGCTGCTGCGCGCGATGCTCGCCTTCTGCTTGGTCTTGCGCGTGTTGGAGGTGAGGATGTCCTCGAAGGGGCGGCAGTACAGGCGCAGCGGCGTGGGCGTGCGCGCCGCATTGGCGCCGCGCAGGACAGGACGCAGGCCTTCCAGGATGGCGTCATGCGGCAAGGCGTTGCCGTCCATCATGCGGTCGGCTTCGACAGCGCTGGCAAGACGCGCCGCGATCTCCCCGGGGAGGCTCCCCAGAAAGGCCTTGAGCAGACCTGTCTTGTCTTCAGAAATCATGCAAACGCTCCAGCGGCCACTAACCGCTTCCAGCGCTTACGTTATCGGGGACATCGTTAATGCCGGATTTAGGAACTCGCTATAAGCGGCAGGATCAGCACGGCTTTCAGCCCCCCCATCTCCGAGGCTTCCAGGGCAAAAAAACCCGCATAAAGCTTGGAAATATCGCGCACGATGGCCAGGCCCAGGCCTGATCCGGGTACGCTTTCGTCCAGTCTTTCTCCCCGTGTCCCGACCCGGCCCCGGTCCTCCGGAGACAGGCCCGGCCCATCATCCTCGACGGTCAAGACCAGCTGGGCGCCATCGGCCATGGCGCGCACCCGCACCCTGGTCCTGGCCCATTTGCAGCCATTGTCCATCAGGTTGCCCGCCATCTCTTCCAGGTCCTGGCGCTCGCCGCGGAAATACAGATCGCCGGGGCATTGCGCATCCACCACAATGTCGCGTCCCGCATGGATGCGCATCAGCACCCGCGCCAGGTCGTCAATCACCGGCTGAACCGGCGTGCGGTTGCCCAGCACATTGACACTGCCGGCAGCGCGGGCGCGGGCGAGATAATGATCCACCTGGCGTCGCATGACATCCACCTGCTTGCGCACCTGGTCGCCCAGCACGCCCCCCTCGGCTTCGGATTCGCTGGCCAGCACGCTGAGCGGCGTCTTGAGAAAATGCGCCAGGTTGGAAACATGGGTACGGGCGCGCATGACGATCTCGGCGCTGTGCTCGATCAGGGAATTGAGCTCTGCCGCCAGCGGCGCGATCTCGGCGGGGAATTCGCCTTCCAGCCTTTGCGCCTTGCCGTCGCGGATACGGTGCAGGGCATCTTTCAATCGCCGCAGCGGCAACAGGCCGACACGCACCTGCAGGAAGACAGCGATCACCAGGCCCAGCCCCAGCAAGGCAAAGGACCAGATCAACGTGCTGTTGAAGGCGGCGCTGACCGCATCCACAGAGGCCATGTCGCCGGCAACAAGGAATGTGTAGGCGGCGGTGTCGCCTTGCGCGGGCGTGGCGGTGACGGGAAATTCCACCCGCTGCGACAGCACGCGCAAATTTTGCTCCTCGGGACCCTGCGCCGTGCCATAGGTCAGCGCGCCGCGCTTTTCCTCGGAGGTGGGCACGATGCCGCGATCAAACAGCGAGCGCGATATCTGCCCGCCCGGCGCGCCCGGCGTCAGGGGCTTGATCTGGTAATAAAGCCCGGAATAAACGCGGTCGAACTGGTGATTGAGAAACCGGTCCTGCAGCGTGATGCCGCCATTTTCGCCCGGTTCGGCGGCCGCAATCAGCCCGTCCATGTCGGCGCGCAGGGTGCTGTCGAAATTGTCCAGCGCGGCACTGCGAAAAGCGCCCGACAGGACAAAGCCGCCCAGCGCCAGGCCCAGCATGGTCCAGATCGCGGCCGTCGCGATCAGCCGGGCAGCGAGTGAGTTAAGCCGAAAGATGTTTGTCGCCAAGGGCAGGATCTTCCAGACTGTAGCCAAGGCCACGTATCGTCTGAATCAGGCCCGCGTCCAGCTTTTTGCGCAGGCGGCCGACAAACACTTCGATGGTGTTGGAATCGCGGTCGAAATCCTGATCATAGAGATGCTCCACCAGTTCGGTGCGCGACACCACCTTGCCGCGATGATGGGCGAGATAGGCCAGCAGGCGGTATTCCAGGCTGGTGAGCTTGACCGGATTGCCGTCCAGCGTGACGCGGCTGGCGCGGGTGTCGATGCGAAGCGGGCCGATCTCGATATCGGCGGTGGCGAACCCGGCGGCACGGCGCATCAGCGCCCGCAGCCGCGCCAGCAATTCCTCGGTGTAGAAAGGTTTGGCGAGATAATCATCGGCGCCGGCGTCAAAGCCTGCCACCTTGTCGCTCCAGCGGTCGCGCGCGGTCAGGATCAGCACCGGCATTTTCTTGCCCGCCTTGCGCCATTGCTCCAGCACGCGCACGCCGTCCATCTTGGGCAGGCCCAGATCCAGCACCACCGCGTCATAAGGTTCGGTGTCGCCCAGGAAATGGCCTTCCTCGCCATCGCTGGCGGCATCCACGACATAGCCGGCATCGCCCAGCGCCTTTTTCAGGAGGCGCTGCAGATCCTTGTCATCCTCGACCAGCAGAATGCGCATTGTGTCCCTCAGTCGTCGCGGCCACGGCCACGGCGGCCAAAACCCCCGCGGCGCTCGCCGCCCGGTCCGCCGCGATCGCCATCATCGCCGTCATTATTATCGCGGAAATTGCGTTGGCGTTCAAAGCCCGGCCCCGGACCAAACTCGCGCACCGGCGGCGGGCCGTCGAAGGAATCGCGGCCCGGCGAGGCGCCCAGCACGCGGCCCGTGCGGGCATCGGTGTCCAGCCATTCGATGCGCCCGTCCGGCGTCATCCATTTGAGATGATAGTGCTCGGAACCATCGGCGCCCTGGGTGGGGCCGTCGGCATCATAGAATTGGCCCGGATGACTGCGGCGAATCCCCGGCAGGATGCTGTCCAGGGGCAGCACGCCCGGTTCGCGCGAAGGCTGCGCCATCGCGGGCCCGGCGAAAAAACCGCCGAGCAGGACCAGGAGAATGGAGAAAAAGCGCGGGTACATGGCGGTTTTCTAGCCTTTTGGACCTGAACCCAGAATGAACGCTGCGTCCAGAACCCGTTCAGCCGCCGCCCTCTAGGGTTGGCGTCATGGGAAGCAATTGCTCCCCACCAGAATGAGGAGATGACCATGTATACCATGAAGACGATTGTGACGGCAGTCTCTTTGGCGGTCCTGACCACCGTCGGTGCGGCCTCGGCCAATGCCGCGCCCTTCAACAATGGCGGGCATGACCGCTGGGACACCCGCCCGCCGGCACATCACGAGTTTGCCTTTCACCGCGCACCCCGCCCCATCGTGATGCGCGAGCGGATCTACGACACGCTGCGCTTCCACCACTATCGCGCCATCGGCATGCCGATCTTCGTGCGCGGCCATTATGTGGTGAAGAGCATGAGCCGGCGCGGCCGCACCGTGCTGGTGGAAGTGAACCCTTATACCGGCGCCTTTCTGGGCGAGTTCCGGATCTGAGCTTGGGCATGGAGTCCGTGGTATGCCCCTCCCCATAGGACTCCAGGCGGCCTAAGGAAAAGCCCGCGTTTCATTCGAAACGCGGGCTTTTCATATTCCCCAGCCTTGAAACTGCCGCAAAAATCAGGGACCACTCCGCCATCATGCAATGGCCGCCCGACAGGGCTTTCCTCGAGAAACAGTTTCGCATCTGGCTGGAACGGGGCCGCCCCTGGTCACGCCCGTTCGCCATCGCCATGGCCTGCCTCGCCATCCCCGGCGCCCTGCTTTTTCTGTTGCCTTCGGTGCTGGGATTGTTCGCCGCGCCGCTGGATCCCGGCGTGGACCTGTATGCCGTAAACCGGCCGCTGGGCTTCACCTTCCTCGACGCCAACGGTGTGGAAGCCGGCCATCGCGGCGCGGCGGTCGGCGAACGCCTGCACCTGGAAGAAATGCCCGCCTATCTTCCCGCCGCCTTCATCGCGGTGGAAGACCGGCGCTTCTATTCCCATAACGGCATCGATCCGCTGGGCCTGGCGCGCGCGCTTCTGATCGATCTTCGCGCTGGCCATTTCGCGGCTGGCGGTTCGACCATCAGCCAGCAGACCGCCAAGATCGTCTACACCGCGCAAGAGCGCACCATGTCGCGCAAGCTGACCGAGCTGATTGATTCCGCCGGGCTGGAACAGTCGCTCAGCAAAAAACAGATTCTCGAACTTTATCTCAACCGTCTTTATCTCGGCTCCGCCGCCTATGGCGTGGATGGCGCATCGCGCGTCTATTTCGGCGTCTCCGCGCGAAAACTCACGCTGGCCCAGGCTGCGATGCTGGCAACACTGACCCGCGCGCCCTCGGTGTTCTCGCCGCGCCGTGACCTGGCCCGCGCCCAGGCCCGCGCCTCTGTCGTTCTGAATTCGATGGTGGAAACCGGCGATATCACGGAAGAACAAGCGGCCGACGCCAAGGCCCATCCCGCCATCATCACGGAACGCGCCGGACAGGATGCGCGCAATTTCTTCCTTGATGCCGCCGCCGACCAGGCAAAGGAGCTGGCGACCATCAAGGGCGTGGCGCCTTCAGCCGACCTTATTGTTCACACCACGCTGGAGCCGCAGCTGCAGGAAGCCGCCCGCATTGCCGCCGCCCAGGTGATCGAGAAATCCGGCAAGCGCAACCGCATCCATGAAGCCGCCGTGGTGACGATGAAACCCGATGGCGCGGTTTCGGTGCTGATCGGGGGCGTGGATTACACCGCATCGGTGTTCAACCGCGCCATCCAGGCGCGCCGCCAGCCCGGCTCGGCGTTCAAGCCTTTTGTCTATCTCGCCGCCATGGAAGCCGGCATCACGCCCTGGGAACTGCGCGACGACCAGCCAGTGGACATCAACGGCTATCGCCCCACCAATTTCGGCGGCAATGACTATGGCACGCTGACCCTGGCCGACGCCCTGGCCCACTCGGTCAATACCATCGCCGTCAACCTGGCCCAGGAAGTGGGCATCGAAAATGTGATCAGCGCGGCGCGGCGGCTGGGCATCACCTCGCCGTTGACGCCGACACCGTCCCTGGCGCTGGGCGCCAGCGAAGTCACGCCGATGGAATTGACCGGCGCCTATGCCGCTTTCGCCAATGGCGGCTATCGCGTCAAACCCTATCTCGTCACCGAGGTGGACCAGGCCGATGGCAAGGTCCTGTACCGCCGCGTGCCACCCAAGCCCGAGCGCGTCATCAATCCCGATGTGAACCGCGACATGCTGGCCATGATGTGGAACGTGGTCGCCACCGGCACCGGCGGCAACGCCTCGCTGCGGCCGCACGAAGTGGCCGGCAAGACCGGCACCACCCAGAATTCCCAGGACGCCTGGTTCGTCGGCTTTACGACGGACTATGTCACCGGCGTATGGATGGGCAATGACGACAATACGCCCACGCGCGGCGTCACCGGCGGCACTCTGCCGATCCAGATCTGGAAACCGGTAATGCGCGCCGCCGAAAAGGGCCTGCCAGCCCGGCCGCTGGACCGCTCGCCGCCGCAGGAGCCTGAGGATGGCGGCTGGTTCTCGTCCGGCCCGGTTGCCGCACGCAGCATCGGCGACGACGAGGCCGGCGGCATGGCGCGGATTCAGGCCCAGTCCATGCCCGAGCTGGGACCGTCGGAACAGCCGCGCCGCAGCGGCGGCCTGCTGGGCTGGCTGTTCGGCAGCGGCGACGAAGAGCCGCCGCCCCGCCGCGAGGATCGTGACCGGCGCGACTTATCCTGTGCTATAAAAGCGCAATGAGGAAACTGCTCGCCGCTCTTTTTCTTGTCCTTGCCACGCCGGCGCTTGCCCAGGCGCCACGCACCCACATTACCTTTGTCACGGACTGGAAGGCGCAAGCCGAGCATGGCGGCTTCTATGAAGCCCTCGCCAACGGCACCTATGCCAAATACGGCCTGGACGTCACCATCCGCGAAGGCGGACCGGATGTGAATGTGCCGCAATTGCTGGCCGGCGGCGCGGCCGACTTGGGCATCGGCTCCAACGCCTTCGTGGTGATGAATCTGGTGCAGCAGAAAGTGCCGCTGCGCGCCGTGATGGCGGTGTTCCAGAAAGACCCGCAGGTGCTGATCACGCATCCGCGCCGCGACATGAATTCGCTTAGCGAAATGAGAGGCAAGCCGGTGCTGATCTCGGCCGCCACCATCACCAGCTTCTGGCCCTGGCTCAGGGCCAAGTTCGGCTTCACCGATTCCCAGATCCGCAAATACACCAACAACCTGGCGCCTTTCCTGGTGGACCCCAACGCCATCCAGGAGGGCTATCTGACCAGCGAGCCTTTCACCATCGAGCAGCAGGCCCATTTCAAGCCCAAGGTTTTCCTGCTCTCGGATTATGGCTATCCCGGCTATGCCAACATGGTGCTGGCGCCGCAAACGCTGATCAACGCCAATCCCAAGGCGATTCAGGCTTTCTATGACGCCAGCAAGCGCGGCTGGTACGACTATCTTTATGGCGATCCCAAGCCCGGCAATACGCTGATCAAGCGCGACAATCCCGACATGACCGACGCCCTGATCGCCCAGGCGATTGCCAAGATGAAGCAGCATGAATTGATCAAGGCCGGCAACGCGCCCGCCTTCGGCATCGGCGCCATGACGGACAAACGCTGGCGCGAATTCTACCAGACCATGTCTGCGCAGGGCATTTATCCCAAGGGGATGGATTACACCAAGGCGTTCGAACTGCGCTTCATGCGCCAGACCTTCCAGAACTTCCAATGAGCCTTGTGACGCTGACGGGTGTCGCAAAGCGTTTCAGCAATGGAACGCAGGCGCTATCGGACCTGTCTTTCGCCATCGCGCCGGGTGAATTTGTGTCCCTGCTGGGCCCCAGCGGCTGCGGCAAATCCACCGCGCTGCGCCTGATCGCCGGACTGATCGCGCCGGACAGCGGCGACATTCACTGGAATGGAGCGCGGCCTGAGACAGGTTTTGTGTTCCAGGAACCAACCCTGATGCCCTGGGCCGATGCACTGACCAATGCGCGCCTGGCGCTGGATTTGAAAAAGGTACCGCGGGCGCAGGGCAACGCCATCGCCGCCGCCGCGCTCACGCGGCTGGGCTTGAAAGGCTTTGAAAGCGCCATGCCGCGCGAATTGTCCGGCGGCATGAAAATGCGCGTCTCCATCGCGCGGGCGCTGGCGGCAAAACCCAGGCTGCTTTTGATGGATGAGCCTTTTGCGGCACTGGATGAAATCACCCGCGCTGCCCTGAATGACGACTTGCTGGCTTTGGCGCGCGAAGACGCCATCACCGTGATTTTCGTCACCCATAGCGTGGTGGAAAGCGCCTATCTGTCGGACCGGGTGCTGGTGATGAGCCCGCGCCCGGGCCGCGTCAGAGAAGAAATCCGATTGCCATCCGGCAAACGCGACCGCATGTCACCCGCCTTTGGCGAAATTCAGGCCAGGGTCGCCCGCGCCCTGATGGTGCCGGCATGACGCGCGCTTTCAACATTGTGCTTCCGCTGCTGCTGGGCGCGGCGCTGCTGGGCTTGTGGGAATGGATCGTGGCGGTGAAAGAGATCCCGCCCTATGTCCTGCCTGCGCCCAGCGCCATCGCCGCGGCCTTCACCGGGAATTTTTCTTCGCTGATGGCATCTCTGCTGGCCACTCTCAGCATTACGCTGCAGGCGTTCCTCGCCGCGCTGATCGCAGGTGTCACGGTGGCGATTTTGTTCGGCCAGAGCCGCCTCGTCGAACGGGCGCTTTATCCCTATGCCGTGATCTTGCAGGTCACACCGGTGGTGGCAATCGCGCCCTTGATCCTGATCTGGGTGGGCTTCGACCATATCAATACCGCGCTGGTGCTGATCGCATCGCTGGTGGCCTTCTTTCCCATTCTTTCCAACACCACGCTTGGCCTGAAGTCGGCAGACCGGAATCTGCTGGAGTTGATGCAGCTTTACGGCGCCTCGCGTTGGCAAATCTTGTGGCGGCTGCAAATGCCCACCGCGCTGCCCTATCTGCTGGGTGCCTGCCGCATCGCCGGCGGGCTGGCGCTAATCGGCGCGGTGGTGGCGGAATTTGTGGCTGGGAGCGGCACCGCAACCGGCCTTGCCTGGCGCATCATCGAGGCGGGCAACCGGCTGCAGATCGCCACCATGTTCGCGGCCCTGGGACTGCTGGCTTTGCTGGGTGTGGCGATTTTCGCCTCCCTCTCAGCCGTGGAATATTGGCTGCTGCGGCGCTGGCATGAGAGCGCCTTGCAGCGCCAAAGCTGAAACCAATCCAGCGCGCTAGCCAGCTTCGGCTTTAGTACAGAATATTCTTGTACTTCTGACAATACTACATAACATGCCTGTTAAAGTCTTGATTTCGCCGCCGCAACATGGGACTACGCCCCCATGGCGCACCCACCCGCTTCCGGACCCCAAGTGCTCACTGCCAACTGCCTTCGGCAGGGCGATGTCGTTTATTGGAAATCCGGCGGCTGGACCCTGGATTTTGCGGACGGGGAAATTCTCGCCGACCCCGCCGCCGCCGAAGCGGCGCTGGCGGCGGCCAAGGCTTTCGTCACTGGCAACAAGGTGGTCGCGCCCTATCTGTTCGAAGTGCGGACCGAAGATGGGAAGATTCGTCCGGTGAAGGAACGCGAAATCGTACGTGCCGCCGGCCCCAGTGTGCGCACCGATCTGGGCAAGCAGGCCTCGCATGTATAGGTACGACGAATTCGACGCGAAATTCGTGGCGGAACGCACCGAGCAGTTTCGCGGCCAGGTGCTGCGCCGCCTGTCGGGCGAACTGACGGAAGACCAGTTCAAGCCGCTGCGCCTGATGAACGGTCTTTACCTGCAGCTGCACGCCTACATGCTGCGCGTCGCCGTGCCCTACGGCACCCTGTCTTCGAAACAGATGCGCATGCTGGCCCATATCGCACGCAAATATGACAAGGGCTATGGCCATTTCACCACCCGCCAGAACATCCAGTATAACTGGCCCAAGCTGGTGGATGTGCCCGACATCCTGGCCGACCTGGCCAGCGTCGAGATGCATGCCATCCAGACCAGCGGCAATTGCATCCGCAATGTCACCGCCGACCAGTTCGCCGGCGCGGTGGCCGACGAGATCGAGGACCCCCGCCCCCTGGCCGAGATCATCCGGCAATGGTCCAGCCTGCATCCCGAATTCGTCTTCCTGGCGCGCAAATTCAAGATCGCCGTCGGCGCCACGCCTGCCGACCGCGCCGCGCTGCAATTCCATGACATGGCGGTGGACATTGTCCGAAATGCGCAGGGCCGGGTCGGCTACAAGGTGATGGCGGGCGGCGGCATGGGCCGCATTCCCTATATTGCCCAGGTGATGAGCGAATTCGTGGAGCGCGAGGATATCCTCGCCTATCTCGAAGCCGTGTTGCGCGTCTACAACCAGGACAGCCGCCGCGACAACATCCACAAGCAGCGCATCAAGATCCTGATCAATGCCATCGGCGCGGAAGAAATGCGCCGCCGCGTGGATATCGAATTCCAGGAAATCAAGAAAAGCGGTTCGCTGCAATTGCCGCAAGCCGAACTGGACCGCATCGCCGCCTATTTCGCCCCGCCCGCCTTCGAAAAGCTTCCCAACGAAATGCCGAAGGGAGACGCGGCTTTCACCAACTGGGTGAAGACCAATATCCATGCCCATCGCGCGCCCGGCTATGCCATCGCCACCATCACCCTGAAGGGGATCGGCGATGTGCCGGGCGACGCCTCGGCCGACCAGATGGACGCCATTGCCGACTTGATGGACGAATTCAGCGTGGGCGAAATCCGCGTCACCCATGAACAGAATCTGGTGCTGCCGCACGTCAAGCAGCGCGACTTGCCGAAAATCCATGCCCGGCTGAAGACGCTGGGGCTGGCCACGCCCAATGCCGGGTTGATCACAGACATCATCGCCTGCCCGGGCCTGGATTATTGCGACCTGGCCAATGCCCGCTCCATTCCCATCGCCCAGTCCATTGCGCAGAAGTTCGAAAATCTCGACCGCCAGCACGAAATCGGCGAACTCAAGATCAAGATTTCCGGCTGCATCAATGCCTGCGGCCACCACCATGCCGGCCATATCGGCATCCTGGGCGTGGACAAGAAAGGCGTGGAATTCTACCAGCTGCAATTGGGCGGATCGGGCGCCGAAGACGCCAGTATCGGCGACATCATGGGGCCGGGCTTTGGCGAACATGAAATCGCCGACGCCGTTGAGCGGGTTGTGAATGTCTATCTGGATGAACGCCAGAAGGACGAGCGCTTCCTGGACACCTATCGCCGCATCGGCATGGAGAAGTTCAAGGCCGCCGCTTACGAAAAGGTCCCGGGGTGAGCAAGCTGATCAAAGTTATTGATAAGGAAGAGGGGGGCGCTTTCATTGCCGATAGCTATGCGCCGGTGGCTGACGATGCCGCCCTGCCGGATGGAGCCGTGCTGGTGTCCCTGGAGCGTTTCCAGAAGGATCGCGATGCGCTGCTGGCGCGCAACACGCCCATCGGCGTGCTGCTGAAAGCCAGCGAGTCCCCGGAAAAGCTGGGCGGCGACATCAATCGCCTGTCGCTGGTGGCTCTGGAATTTCCCGTCTTCCGCGACGGCCGCGCTTTTTCCTGGGCCCGCATGCTGCGTACCAGGCTGGGCTTCACGGGCGAAATCCGCGCTGTGGGCGATTTCCTGTTCGACCAGATCAACTACCAGCACCGGGTGGGTTTCGATGCCTGGGTCGTGCCCGACACCTTCAAGCTGGAGGATTTCGCACGGGCCCTGGGCGAGATGACCAACGTCTACCAGCCCAGCAGCGACGGCAAAAAAACCATCCGCGAGCTGCGCGCCTCGCGCTGACTTTGTCCCATTTGTGGGCCAAAATCCTACAGTGCATTACAGCATCGCAATGATGAAAAGCCGGACATTCATGTCCGGTTCAGGTAGCACCTGCCAAGACTGGCGTCACATTTCCCAGATGGAGTCATTTCCCATGCGAAAAGCCCTTATTCCCGTGCTGGCATCGCTGGCGCTGTGCGGCGCAGCGGCGACAGCCTTTGTCATTTCCAGCGCCAATGCCCAGCCCGGCTCCGATGCCCGCAAGCCCTTGATGATGGCGCAGCAGAATGGTCCCGGCCAGCAGCGCGGCATGATGCGCGGCGGTGCGCCGGGCGACATGGCAGCCCGCATGCAGCAGATGTGCAAGGATGGCGTCGCCCGCCAGACGGCGCAGCTGGCCTTTCTCGAAACCAAGCTTGAACTGACCTCGGCGCAGCAAGCCTCTTTCCAGCGCTGGAAGAACGTCAAGCTCGACATCGCAAAGCGCCGTGCCGGCCAGTGCGCCCAGCGTCCGGCCGCCCAGAACCTTGACCAGAGGCCCAGCCCCGCCGAGCGCATGGCGCGGCAGGAGGACAGGCTCAAGCAGCGCCTCACCGATATCCAGGCGGAACGTCCTGCTCTGGATGCATTCTACAATTCCCTGTCGCAGGCCCAGAAAAGCACCCTGGATCAAACCGGGCGCGGCGGCCGTGGCGGCATGATGCACCGGGCCGCCTTTATGCACCGCGGCGGCCAGCAGGGCCCGATGCAAGGCCCGGGCGGGCATGGCATGCCCGGCGGACCAGACGGGCCGCCGCTTCACTGATCGTCACGGAACTGTGAAAAAGGCGGCTCGCGAAGGCCGCCTTTTTCTTTCTTGCCTTGACGGCCCGCTTGCCCCAAAGAACGGACATGAACGCGACCGTCCGCATCGATGCCATGCCGCGCTTTGCTTCCGCCCTCAAGGCGATTGAAAGCCTGAAGCCCAGCGAGCCGCTTTACCTGGTCCAGCCGGAAAAATTCGCCGCGGCGGCCAAGACCTTTCTGACGGATTTTCCCGGCGATGTGCTGTATGCGCTGAAAGCCAATCCCCATCCCGTCGCCATCGAGCAATTGTGGAAATCGGGCATCCGCCATTTCGACACCGCCTCGCTGGGCGAGATCGAAATCGTCAAATCGCTTTATCCGGACGCCATCTGCCACTTCATGGCGCCGGTGCGCCTTCCCGGACAGGCCAAGGCGGCGTTCGAACAGCATGGCGTGACGGATTACGTGGTGGACAGCGAAGCCGAGCTGGCCAAGCTGTTGGCCGAAACCGGCAATCCCAAAAAGCTACGCATCTTTGTGCGCCTGGTGGCGTCGCTGGGCGGCGCGCTGCTGGAAATGTCCAGCAAATATGGCTGCCGCCCGGAAGAAGCCGCCAAGCTGTTGCACAAGGTCAAGGCCTCCGGCGCCGCGCCCTGCCTCACCTTCCATGTCGGCTCGCAATGCCTGTCGCCATTTTCCTATGCCCAGGCGATCGAAATCGCCCAGCGCACCATCACCATGGCGGGCGTCGAGATTGCCGCGCTGGATATCGGCGGCGGATTCCCCACTTCGTATGCCGGACAGGAAGCGCCGCCCTATCACTGGTATTTCGACATGATCAAGGAAGCGCTCAGCAACATGGAGCGCCCCAGTCTGCCGGTAATGTGCGAACCGGGCCGCGCCCTGGTGGCGCAGGGCATTTCCCTGGTGACGCAGGTGGTGATGCGCCGCGGCGACCGGCTTTACATCAATGACGGAATCTATGGCAGCTTCGACGAGCAGCGCTTTGCCGGTTTCGACGAGGACTATCCCGCCACCGGCATCACGCTGGACGCCAAGGGCAAGGCCAAGACACTGACCGGCGAGAAACGCCCCTTCCGCGTCTATGGTCCCACCTGCGACAGCGCCGATGTTCTGCCGCGCCCCGCCTTGCTGCCCGACAGCATCGCCAATGGCGATTTCGTGCTGTTCGACGCCATGGGCGCATACACCGTTTCGTCGCGTTCCAGCTTCAACGGCTATTATCCCGATGCCTGGGCAATGATCGGCGATTAACTCGCCGTTAAGCATCGCCGCCCGGAAGCCCTGCAAAATCACCGCAAACGAATCGTTAAGCCGCCCGCGCCATGCTGGCGCCATGACCGGAACACAGCGCCTGATAAACCTGCTTGAACTCGCCAACCAGGGCCCCGCCATGCGCGCCGCCCTGGCCGAGGAAGTTGCCGGCCTTCTCACCGACTGGCCGCAGGATTGCCCCACGGATATGCGGGCGACTTGCGAAGCGCTGCTGTCGCGCGCCGCGCGCGAAGTGGATGACGATACCCGCGCCCGTTTGCGGGTGCGCTTATACTCCGATCCGGAATTGTCGGCGCGCATACTGCCGCGCGAAGCCCAGGACCGCGCCTTGGTGGATGCCGCCCGCAATGGTGACAGCGTCGTTCCGCGCTTCGCCCGCGCCCTGGGCATTCCCGAAAACCTTGCCTGTGAAATACTGGAAGATGAAAGCGGCCATGCCCTGGCGGTGGCCTGCAAGGCGATGGGCCTGAACCGCGCCGTCTTTTCCAGCCTGGCGCTGCTGTCCCAGCCGCGCGGCGATATTGCCGCCTGTTATGGACGGCTGGACGCCTTTGACGCGATTTCCTCCGTGGAAGCCGCGCGCGAATTGCGCCGCTGGAGCCACGCCGCCTAGGCCTGGACTTCGTGGCGCTCGCGGGTCTTGAGCAGCTTCACATCGGGATTTTTTTCCGCGACATAGCCCAGCTCCCAGGCGCTCTTGGCCAGGAAGACCGGCGCGCCGTCGCGATCGGTCGCCATGCCGCCGCGATTGCCGGCGGAAAATTTTTCGAGTTGCGCCTCCGTGCCTTTCAGCCAGCGGGCGCTGTCATAGGGCGAAGGCTCCAGATCGGCATCCAGGCCATATTCCGCCACCAGGCGTGACTTGAGAACATCGAGCTGCAGCGCGCCCACCACGCCCACGATCCATTGCGAGCCGATCAGGGGCTTGAACAATTGCGTCACGCCTTCCTCGGCCAGGCTTTCCAGGGCGCGGGCAAGATGCTTCTGCTTCATGGGGTCGGACAGCCGCACGCGGCGCAATATTTCCGGGGCGAAATTGGGGATGCCGGTAAAGACCAGATTGCCGGATTCCGAAAGCGTGTCGCCCACCCGGAGCGTGCCGTGATTGGGAATGCCGATAATGTCGCCCGGCCAGGCTTCGTCCACCGTCTCGCGCTCGGAGGCGAAGAACAGGATGGGGTTGTGCACACCGATGCTCTTGCCGGTGCCGGACTGTTTCAGCTTCATGTTGCGGCGGAATTCGCCCGACGCCAGGCGCAGGAAGGCCACCCGGTCGCGGTGGTTGGGGTCCATGTTGGCCTGCACCTTGAAGACAAAGCCGGTGACTTCCTTGTCCGACGGCAGCACTTCGCGGCCGATGGCGCTTTGCGAACGCGGCGGCGGCGCATAGGCCGCCAGCGCCCCCAGCAACTCCGCCACGCCGAAATTCTTCAGGGCCGAGCCGAAATAAACCGGCGAGAGATGGCCTTCGCGATAGGTGGCGAGGTCGAATTTGGGCAGCCCGTCCCGCGCCAGCGCCACATCCTCGTCCAGCTTGGCCTTGATGTCGGGCGGCAGGATCTTGCTGAGACCGGCATGATCAACCCGCTCATTGCTGCTGAAGGGAACAAAGTCATTGCTGTACAGGTCATACACGCCCTTGAAATTCAGGCCCATGCCTGCCGGCCACACCATGGGGGCGGTTTCGATCTGCAGCTGGTCGGAGAGTTCGTCGAGCAGTTCGAAACTGTCGCGCGCCTCGCGGTCCATCTTGTTGACGAAGGTCATGATGGGAATGTCGCGCAGGCGGCAAACCTCGAACAGCTTGCGGGTCTGGGCCTCGATGCCCTTGGCGGCGTCAATTACCATCACGGCGCTGTCGGCGGCGGTCAGGGTGCGATAGGTGTCTTCCGAAAAATCCTCATGGCCCGGCGTGTCCAGCAGGTTGAACACGGCATCCTGATATTCAAAGGTCATCACCGCCGAGGTGACGGAAATGCCGCGTTCCTGCTCGATCTTCATCCAGTCGGATTTTGCGCGTCGCGCCTCGCCGCGCGCCTTGACCCGGCCCGCCGCATGGATCGCCCCGCCCAGCAGCAACAGATGCTCGGTCAGCGTGGTCTTGCCCGCATCCGGATGGGAAATGATGGCGAAGGTCCGGCGTCGTGCGGCTTCGCTGGCGGGGGTCTTGCTCATGCGGCACGGGTTAGCAGCCGCGGCCGCATCGGGCAACCCAAATCAGGCCCGCGCTTTCATCATGCGGCGGGCCCGCAGGAAAATCTCGAGCCCTTGCACCGAAAACAGCAGGGCGCTGAAAACGATCACAACATCGGTCAGCAGCGCCGTATTCCAATGCAGCGATTCGGCTTCCAGATTGACCACGGCGCGCATGCCCATGCGGAAAACCAGCAGCAGCACCAGCACGATCATGCCGGCCTGGGAGCCGGTGGACATCAGCGTGCCGTCTTCAGGATGCAAATGCAGCCTGGTCAGCGTGCCCCAGTACCAGCCGCCCAGCAGGCCGGCAAAAGCGGCGGCCGCAAACCAGGATGCGTCCGCAATTTGCGGTGGCGCGGACACCAGCAGGGCGCAGGCCGCCACGATCATGATGACGGGCCGCACCCACAGAGTGCGCAGCTTCAGCCGCCGGGGCTTCAGCATCTTGCGGAAGCGGAAATAGAGCAGCGGCAGGATGACCAGCACGGCCATGAGCATGGTGAGCGATTGCTGGTTCATGGCGTTTCCTAGACGATTTTTTCATCGACGAAGGCCCGGCCTTCGCGGTCTTCAATTTCCAAAATCCACAAATCGGGATCGAACTTGATCTGCTTTTCGAACCACTGATGGGCGCGCGGTTCCTCGCCCCATTCGCCCAGAGGCCTGGCCCAGACCAGTTCGCCCTTGCCGTCGCGCGCCTGGTTCAGCACCAGGCAATTGCCGTCCAGCTTGGAGAGCTTGAGGATGATGGCCCCGGCCTCTTCATTGCCTTTGCGGACGATGAAGGCCGATGCCCCGGCGGCTTCCGCGCGCCTTATCAGCGCGCGCACGAAAATCCCGGCCTTGAGACGCGGCGTTGTGGTCATGCAAGGCTTTTAGACGATTAAGCGGCGCCACGAAATGGCAGGATTTGCGCCGATTTCAGCCGCATGCCGTCCTTGCCCACCGCGGCATAGGGCAGGCGCAGCGTGACGGTCGTGCCCTCGCCCAGCGCCGATTGCAGGATTGTCTCGCCGCCATGCAGCGCCGTCAGCGACTTGACCAGGGCCAAGCCCAGGCCGGTGCCTTCCTTGGAGCGCAAATGCGAGCCTTCCACCTGGACAAAGGGCTGGCCCAGTTTGTCCAAATCGGATTTGGCGATGCCCATGCCGGTATCGCTGACCGCAATCTCCACACCCGCGGCGCCAAGCCGGGCGCTGACGCAAACTTCGCCGCCGCGCGGGGTGAATTTGACGCCATTGGTGACCAGGTTGATCAGCACCTGCTTGATCGCCCGCTGGTCGGCGAAAATCTGCGCCGCCTCGGGCGCAACTTTCAGCTTCAGGACAACGCCGCCACGCTCCGCCGCCTGGCCGGCGAAACGGATGGCAAGGGATGCGACCTCCTCAAAGGCAAACAGTTCCTCGTGAAGCTCGAATTTCCCCGCCTCGATCTTGGACATGTCGAGCACGCCATTGATCAATTCCAGCAGATGGCCGCCGGATTCATGGATCAGCCGCGAATATTCCAGGTAGCGCGGCGACCCCACGGGACCGAAAATCTCGCGCGTCATCACTTCGGAAAAACCGATAATGGCGTTCAGCGGCGTGCGCAGCTCATGGCTCATATTGGCCAGGAAGGAGGTCTTGGCGCGGCTGGCGGCTTCCGCCGCATCGCGCGCTTCGATCAGCGCCAGTTCCTGGCGCTTGCGCTCGGAGATATCGCGCGTCACGGCGACAATATCGGCGGGGCTTTCCACGCCCTCGGCGGGACGGCAGCGTATTTCGGCCCAGACATAGTCCTTGTTCTGGTGCCGCAGACGCACTTCCGCCGCCCCGGCGCGGCCGAAATAGGCCGCATCCATGAAAGCGGTTTGCATCGCCTGCAGATCCTCGGGATGCACCAGCGCCGACGGCGCATGGCCATCCAGTTCGGCCGGCAGCTTGCCCAGCAAGGCATAGGAGGCCGGGCTGGCGAAACGGATACGGCCGTCCGGCGAATGGCGGGTGATCAAATCCATCGCATTGTCGGCCAGGAAACGGTACATCGCCGCGCCCTCGGCCGCCGCCATGTCGGCGGCGCGCTGGCGGTCCTGGGCCGCCGCCGCCACCAGCACCGCCTGCAGCAGCGCCGCCAGCACGGAAACGGCATAGACTTCCCACGCCGCCATCGTCAGGCGCGATGGCGGCAGCAGCCCGGCCGCTTCAATGGCGGCCACCAGGGCAAAGGCGATGGCGGCGGCGAATCCCGCCCGCACCACCTGGCTGCGCCCGCCCGCCAGGGCCGCTTCCGCCGGCACCAGCGCAAACCACACCACCAGCGGCGACACCACGCCGCCGGTGAGGAGGGCCAGCGTGCCGATCAGCCCGGCAAATAGAATCAGCCCCGCCTGCTCCAGCCGCGCCAAAGGCAGCGGCGTAAACCCGAGCAGCGCCAGGATGCCGGGCGCCAGCAACAGTCCAAGCGCCACGCTTTCGGCATTGTCCGGCCGGCCTGCGAGCCCCACGAACATTGCGGCCAGCACCACCCCCAGTCCGCCCTTGACCGCCTGCACGGCAATAAACCGCCGCCGCAGCGCCTTGGGCTCGAAGGAGAAAGTGTTAACGCGCATTAAGCTTTGAAATCCCGCAAATGACTGGAGCAGCGAGTTTCGCCACCCAAACTTTAACGAAACTTGAACGCGGCGGGCCTGCGTTAGGCTATCCACAAGCTTTGCGGCCCGCGAAGGCCATCAGAGCCCGATTCGCCCCTGCTTCTCTAACCATTCCGCAACTGGGCGGCAGGCAAACTGCCCCCTACACGGCGGGCGGGTGAAACTTGCAGCATTTGCAGGCAGGGATGACATGCGAAACGGTTGGGCCTGCCCAGCTGCTCGATTCGCTGCATGCCCTGCGCATCGCCATCACCATGTTCGACACCGCGGGCCGCCTGACGTTCGCCAACGCCCACCTCAACCACTTCATTCGCGGCTTGCCGCCGCGTGAACAACTGACCGGCCTGTCTTACGAAGACATCATCCGGCTGGAACTGCCGGGGATCGCGCCGTCCCAGCTCAAGGATGGCATTGAGGCTTTCATCGACCTGCGCATGGGGCAGCTGGCGCCGGGCGCCTGGGCGCCACTGGATGTGGCGCTGGCCGATGGCCGCATTGTGGAGATCAAGGCCCGCCGCGACGGGCATGGCGGCGCCATCCTGCTGTGGAACGATGTCACGCATGAGCGGCACCAGCTGGCGCGGCTGGAAGAAGCGATCCGGCTTTCCGCCGATGCCTTCGCCTTCTATGATTCCAGGGACCAGTTCGTCACCGGCAACGAGCAATATGCACTTCTTGCCGGCAAGCCGCTGGTGGCGCTGCGCGGCAAGACCTTTGAAGTCATCATCCGCGACATCGTGCAAAGTGGCCGGCTCGTATTCGATTGCCCGGCCGATGAATGGATCGCGCGCCGCTTGCGCAACCACCGCCAGAAGAATTCCGCCGATACGCTGCAGACCGCCTCCGGCGCTGCGTTCCTGGTGCGCGACTGCGCCACGCCCGATGGCGGCCGCGCCGTTGTCTTCACCGACATCACCGAAAAGACCCGCGCCGAGGATGCCCTGGCCCAGGCGCAGCACGCGCTGGAGCACACCAAGAACGAAGCCGCGCGCCAGACCGGCTACCTCTCCGACCTCACCAAGCGGCTCGACCAGGCGTCTGCCCAGGCCAACAACGCCAAGACCATGCTGCTGCGGACCATGAGTCACGAACTCAAGACGCCGTTGAACGCCATCCTTGGCTTTTCCGACCTGATGACGACGCTGGCCGACAATCTGGGGCCGGAGCAGATCCGCGAATATGCTGGCCTGATCCACCAGGGCGGCACCAATTTGTTCAACATGCTCAACCAGATCATGGACCTCACCAAGATCTCGGCGGGCCGCTATGACCTGCAGAAAATGCCGGTGGATGCGGGCGGCCTGCTGTGGCTGGCGCGCGAGAATTTCGTCGCCC
This sequence comes from Alphaproteobacteria bacterium, assembly GCA_947475445.1. GTDB lineage: Bacteria > Pseudomonadota > Alphaproteobacteria > Micropepsales > Micropepsaceae > Rhizomicrobium. The sequence goes on along the minus strand of CANJLC010000001.1, from coordinate 355,659 downwards.
GGGCCAGCGTCAAGGATATCGTCATCAATGCCGACGCCTGCCCGGTGGGGTTGATGGCGATGGCGGATGAAAGCGTGCTGACCAGCATGCTCAATGCGCTGATCGACAATGCGGTGACCTTCACCCAGAAGGGCGGCCGCATAGATTTGAGCGCGTTTTCCGACGGCGGCTTTGTGCGCCTGAGCATCTCCGACAATGGCCCAGGCGTGGCGGAATCCGACTTGAACCGCATCCTGCAACCCTTCGAGCATGCCGGCCGCGTCGCCGATCACGCCAAGGGCGCGGGGCTGGGCCTCACCCTGGTCAAGGCCTTTGCCGAGCTGCATGGCGGCACCCTGGCGATCGAAAGCATTTCGGGCGAAGGCCTCACGGCCGTCATCACAGTTCCCGCCGCCTGAACACCCCGTTCCGGGAAACCTATTGCAACAGGCCCGTTGGCGCGCAGCCAAATGTTCCGCCGGCGGTGCAGGGTAAATTTCCGTTATCATCAAAAATCCAGATGAATCCCGCCTGCCCGGCAAATTGCCTGCAATTTTAGGCAATAGAGATTCAATCGCGCGGCGAATTTGAATCGAAGCGGAGCGTTCGGCGCAAGGCAGCGTTTCCCTCATGGTGAGGAAGCGCCATGGGCAGGGGCGGTTAGTTGCAAGTTTATCGAAAGGCTTCAGGCCGCGGAAAAAGATCCCGGTACATCCTTCTCGCGTCGTAGCAAGAAGGCGTTCAGATGATTTTCCGGGCTGTGTTCTGGGTTGGGCTGGTGTCTCTCTTGACGCCACATGAGCCTGACCTGGGCCTGGGAAGACCCGGCGCCGGCATAGAGCTTCCTGCCATTGGAAAGGCCTGGACCGTTACTGGTCTCTCGCGTCCGGGCAGTGCCTGTGTAGGCCAGGAAGCATGTGCCGGCGGCCCCCTTCTTTCGATTGACGGCGTCCGCCTGGAACAAATGCGGGCCGACATCGCCGCCAGCATCAAGGCCCGCGCGCAAAGCCGCAGCTGACTATGGGATTGTGAATGAAGGGGCCGCGAAAAACGCTGCCGCTCAGACCAGGGCGACCGTGACCTTGGTCTTGCGGGCGGCGCGTGCGCGGCGTTCCGCGCCGGGCACTGGCGCGACCCGCGAGGCGGACCGGCGGTCCGGGCCGAAAAAGCTGGGCGCAGCGATAAAGGGCCGCGGCGCCGCCAGAGCGGCGCGAAGCTTGGTCATCACGGTCTTGGGGCTGACCGGGCGGCAAATCACGTCATTGACGCCCAAATCGCGGGCGGTTTCGACATCGCGTTTGCGGGCTTCCGGAAACACGGCGAAAATCGGAATCATGGGGTTGAGCAGCGCCGGCAGGCGCCGCGCCGCCAGGGCGAAGGGCATGCCGTCCTGCTCCATCGCCCCTTCCACGAAAACCGCGTGGAAATTCTCGATGCAAAGCATCTCGATGGCCCGGCGCGGTTCATCCACCATGACGAGCTTGGTGATGCCGGCGATGGCAAAGACGGTGCGCAGGATTTGGGTGGACGAGCCCTTGCTGGCGACCAGCAGGATGCGCACCTCGGAAAGACTGTCCAGTTCCATCTCGACCCCTTTATTGCGTGCATTTTGCATCAATCGGTCTTAATCCGGGGTAAAATGAAATTGTCACAAATCCGGACACCGCCATGCGCAAGCTGATGCTGCTCTGCCTGTTGCTGCCGCTGGCGGCCTGCTCCAGCGCCGCCGACCGGGCGCTGCGCAATTCGCCCGATTATCGCGCCGGCTATTCGGATGGCTGCGCCTCGGCCAGCCTGAACGGGGCCAACCCCCGCGAGTCCGGCCCCACCCGCGATGAAGAGGCGTATCGCGCCAACCAGGCCTATCGCAGCGGCTGGGGCGCGGGCTTCGGCACCTGCCGCCAGATGGCGATGCCGCAAAGTCCCGGCGGCGGACCCATGGGCGTGCCCCGATCGCCTTAACGCGACGTTAACCAGCAAGGCGCAGCTTGGTCCGTGTACGGTCTATGGGAGTGTCGCCATGCTGGGTCACCTTGTTTCCAACGCGCCGATCCTGTCCGCCCCCGCCTCGCGCAACTGGCTGACGCGGCTGGTGGCCCTGCTGCTGCGCCGACGCTAGCGGCTATTGCGCGGCGGCCAGGACCGCCTGGCTTTCCTTTTCCAGGTTCTCCGCGGCAAAGTCCCAATTGAGGATCTTGCCCAGCACTTCTTCCAGATATTTGGGCCGCGCATTCTGATAGTCCAGATAATAGGCATGCTCCCACACATCCACGGTCAGCAGGCAATTGATGCCCTGCGCCATGGGCGTCTGCGCATTGGCGGTTTTTTCAATCTGCAATTTTCCGCCGATTGAGATCAGCCAGGCCCAGCCGGAGCCGAACTGGCTCTTGCCGGCTTCCGCCAGCGCCGCGATCAGGCCCGCGGTATCACCAAAATCGCGCGCGATGGCGCTGGCCAGCTTTCCCTGCGGCACGGTTTTTTGCGGACCCAGGCTGCGCCAGTAGAAATCGTGATTCCACACCTGCGCGGCGTTGTTGAAGATTTTCTTTTCCGCATCCGCAGCCGCATCCGCGGTTTCGTGGATGATTTCCTCCAGCGTCATGCCGGCAAACTTTCCGCCTTCCACCAGCTTGTTGAGCGTGTCCACATAGCCCTGGTGATGCTTGTGATAGTGAAATTCGATGGTGCGGGCCGAAATCACGGGCTCCAGCGCCTTCTCGTCCCAGGGCAGTGGCGCAAGCTTGCATAGGGCGGACATGGAACCTCCAGGATTTGAAAAACGGGCCTTCCAGAGGAACGCATGACGGAAGGTTTTGATCCCCGGGATGATTTGGCAAACTTCGTGATCTTGATGACCGCGGTTGTCACTCGACTTTCGCATCACAGTCGCAGAAAAAGGAAATATGCGGGGTAGGACACGACACATTGGAGGCAACAATGCCCGCTTATGAAATCTGCTACCTGGATGTGCAAGGCGCACTGACCTACAAATTCGCGGCCGACTGCGCCGACGACGCCCGCGCCAAGGTGCTGGCCCATGCGATGAAAACGCACAACGCCAAAAGGCTGGAAGTGTGGAACGGGGGACGCCTGATTTACGCGCGCCCGTCCGATGCGCCGTCCATGCGTGAGCAGATGCTGCGTGCTTCCTAAATAAGCTTTTCGCGCGTCGCCCAGTCGAGCAGCTTGGCCAAGGCCCGTTCCAGCCGGTCGAACAATTCATTGATCTCCGCCTCGCTGATGACCAGCGGCGGGCACAGCGCGATGCGGTCGGAGGGCAGCGCCCGGATGATGAGCCCCTCTCCTTCGCCAAAACCGCACAGGGTCAAGGCGACGAGCCTGGCAGGATCAAAAGATTGCTTGCTGGCCTTGTTCGCCACCAATTCGATACCCGCCACCAGCCCGACCCCCCTGGCCTCGCCCACCATGGGATGGTTTTCCAGCTGCGCCAGCCGCTTGAGGAAGACCGGCTCGACATGGCGCACATGCCCCACCACATCGCGCTTCTGGTAAATCTCGATGGTCTTGAGCGCCACCGCCGCGGTCACGGGATGGCCGCCATAGGTCAGGCCATGGCCCAGCACGCCGATGCGGCGCGATTCCTTGTCAATGATTTCCGTCAGTTCCGGCGAGAGCATCACCGCCGAAATGGGCAAATAGGCCGATGACATCGCCTTGGCGATGGACATGCTGTCCGGCTCAAAGCCGTATTTGCCGCAGCCGAACCATTCGCCGGTGCGGCCAAAACCGGTAATGACTTCGTCATCGATCAACGGGATGCCATATTTCGCCAGTACCTTGGTCAATTCGTCGAAATAGCCGTCCGGCGGCAGGATTGCGCCGCCCGCGCCCATCACGGGCTCGATGATCATGGCGGCGATGGTGTCCGGGTCTTCCTTCTGGATCAGCGCATCCAGATTGGCCGCCAGCCGCGCCGAATATTGCAGCTCGCTCTCGCCGGCTTCCGCGCCGCGATAATAATGCGGGCATTCGGCATGCCGCGCGAAATCCAGGGGCATGTCGAAGCTTTTGTGATTGGTGGGGATGCCGGTGAGCGAGGTCGCCGCCAGGGTGACGCCGTGATAGGCCATCATGCGGGAAATGACTTTTTTCTTCTTCGGCGTGCCGCGGGCATTGGCGGCATACCAGGCGAACTTGATCTGGGTGTCATTGGCTTCCGAACCAGAGCAGCCGAAAAAAACCTTGCCGACGGGAAAGGGCGAAATCTCTTTCAGCTTTTCCGCCAGCGCCACGCCCGGCTCATGACTCTTGCCGGCGAAGAGATGGCCATAGGAAAGCTTGCGCATCTGTTCGGCGGCGACCTCGGCCAGTTCATTCTCGCCCCAGCCCAGCGCCGTGGACCACAGGCCCGACATGGCTTCGAGATATTCGCGGCCCTCGCTGTCATAAACAAAGACGCCCTTGCCCCGCTCCATGATCAGGGGGCCATCCCTGTCCAGCACCTTGAGATTGGAAAAGCCATGCAGCAGGGACTGCATGTCCCGGTTCTGGGCATTGGAAAGCGGCATGGCGTGACCTTCTGTAAAACGGGCGGGACTTTGAGCCTTTTGCCCCCGCCGCGCCAGATTTTATGCTATTCGAGCCGGGCAAATTCGTAAGGACTGGTATGCAGATGGTGTTTGTTGACGAAATACCGCATACCGCCAATCCCCAAAACGGATTGCGCGAGCGTTTCGCGGATTTTAGGTTTGGCAAGTAAGCCACGGTTTTCCCCCATGCGATCTCAACGCCTTGCCGCCCAGTTCGCAGCTGCCATCCTGTCCCTGGCGGGCCTGGCGGCCCTGTGCGCGGTTGGCGGCGTCCGGCTTGGCCTGATGCCCTTCGCCAGCGGATTGACCGTCATGACGGCGTCGGTCTGGCTGGGCCTGGTGGCGCTGGCTGCTTCGCTGGCCTGGCTGTTCAGCGCCCTGAAACGCAACAAGGGTGACGGCAAGCGCCCCGGCATGATCGCGCTGGTCGGAAGCCTGGCGCTGCTGTGGACGCCCCTGCACACTTTCTACCAGGGGATGACGTCACCGGCGATCCATGACGCCAGCACCGATCCGGAAGATCCGCCGCAATTTGTCGCCCTGGCGAAATTGCGCCAACCGGGCATGAATGCGGTGGCTTATGATGGCCAGCGGCAGATCCGCTTTCGCGGCGAGACCAATACCGCAGACTATATGCTGCACACTTACTATACCGACATCACCATGCCGTCCTCCAAAAGGGCGCGGCTTCAGACCACGCCGGCGCAGATGTTCTGGCACGCTTTCGAAGCCGCCAAGCGCATGGGCTGGACCATCGTGGATTTCAGCGAGAAGGATGGCCGCATCGAAGCCACCGATACATCCTTCTGGTTCGGCCAGCCCGCCGACATCGTCATCCGCGTCCAGCCTGCCGGCGCCATCGGGGCGCGGCTGGATGTGCGTTCGCAAAGCCGGATGGGAACGCGCGATTATGGCAGCAATATCGCGCGGCTGAAGCACTATCTCGAAGCGCTCTAAAGAACACGATAGCGCGCGCCATCGCGCGCGATGCGGCCATCCTCGATCATGTGCTCCAGATGGGCCTGCACTGTCAGGCTGGCGGCGCCGGCCAGCACAGGCTGCAGGCCGGCATACAGCCGCGCCACCATGGAGGGCAACGTGTCATCACCCATGGCGATGCAGTTGGCGAGCTGGGCCTCGCGCATCCGGCGATGGGTGAGCAGCGCCCGCAGGAATGGGCAGGGCTGCACTATGGGCGAGCCATGCGTGGGGTAAAGAATGGCGTCATCGCGCGCGATCAGCTTTTCCAGGCTGCGCATGTAATCGCCCATATTGCCGTCGGGCGGCGCCACCAGGCTGGTCGACCAGCCCATCACATGATCGCCGGTAAACAGCGCCTTTTCTTCGGGCAGCGCGTAACACATATGGTTTGCGGTATGGCCGGGGGTGAAGACGCATTCGATGGTAAAGCCCTGGCCCTGCATCACCATGCCGTCCGTCACCGCGACATCGGGCACAAAACTTTTGTCGTGGCTTTCATCGCCAACCCCGCTGTCATCCCTGACAAAGGGACCATAGCCATAGGTTTTGGCGCCGCTCCACGCTTTCAGGGGCTCCGCTGCGGGAGAATGATCGCGGTGGGTATGGGTGATGAGAATATGACTGACTTTGCGGCTGCCGATGGCCCGCTTCAGGCAATCGACATGCTCGGAAAGATTGGGGCCGGGATCAACCACCGCCACCTCGTTGCCCTCGCCGATGATATAGACGCCGGTGCCGCGAAAGGTGAAGGCGCTGGGGTTGCGCGCCAGCAGGCGCGAAACGCGCTTCGACAAGCGCTCCTCCGCGCCATAATGCGGCTCCAGCGAAAGATCGAACCGCATGTCAGAAGGGCTTGTCATCCAGGGCCCGCACAAAGCCAAGCAGCAGCCGCCAGAAATACCACAGGCCCAAAGCCAGCGAGAACAGGGCCGCGAGCGGCAGAAACATTGCCCAGCTCAGTCCCAGCATGGCGCCCGGCCAGAAAGGCCAGCCCGGCGAGAAGGGCCACATCAAGGCAAAAAAGGAGAAGCCCATGCCGTAGGTCAACACCAGGATCATGACCATGGCAAAGAGCAACAAGGTCCAGAACACGCGGATCTGGTTGCGGTAATGGCTTTCATGGATGCTGCCCAGGACATGACGCAGCCGCACATGGGCGATGATCACCCCAATGACGCCGGGCAGGCCGCCCGCCATGGGAGCGATCAGGAGCAGGCCATAGCTGAGCAAAACCAGCAATCTTTCGCTGTCATTTTGGCCCGCGGGGCCTGAAGGGAGGTCTTGCCACATGCAAGCAGGGTAAGGCGGCCGGGCCGGTAAGGCAATTTTCACCTTATGTCGTACAGAATGGAACTTGATTGCTGTTTCTGTTCAAATTTGGTGCGCCATTGTCCGCAGACCGTTCCGTCCGATTCCTGCACGCCCTGGGCGGCGCCTCCTTAAGCCGCGTGCTCAATCTGGGCCAGATTGCCCGCGTCAACAAAGATGACCCTGAACACGCGGCCCGGCCGATGTTCAAATCGCCCATCATCAACACCGCTTTCATCCTCAAGCACCGCATGCGCTCGGATGAGACCTACATGTTCAACTCGGTGCGCTCGGTTGCCACCAAGATCATCATTCCTTTCGACCTCAATGATTTGCGCGCCGGCGGGCGCTCGCTGTTCGTCGAGCAGCGCGGCTTTGTCGACAGCCTGCGCTCGGCCGGCAACTACAATGCGGAAAACCTCGAGCGCGACCTCACCGTCCTGCGCCTGATGAATTCCATCCCCTCGCTCGATCCCTTCCTGCTGCGCGAGCATCTGCGCAACAACCAGATTGACGTGGCGCCCTGCTATTTCGAAATCTCGGCCGGCGACCAGAATCGCATGCATGAATTTACCGTCGCCGAATTGTCCAAGCTGATCCAGCTGGCCAGCGGCGCCAACAATGACGGCGGCACCAACCGCATGGTCACCGCCCTGCTCTCAAGCCAGGTCGACGAAAAGCTGGAGCCCCTGCGCATGACGCTGGGCCTGACCGGCAACGACTTCCGTGAAGGCGTATTCAGCTGGCGCGGCTTTCTCTATTACAAATGGTCGATGAACAATTTCTGGCCCGACGTGATGCGGGTGCTGCGCGAAATCAAGACCATCCGTCCGCACGGTGCCGTCAGCCCGGAACAGCGCGCCTTCCTGACCGCCGCCACGCGCAGCATCATCGAGATGGTGCGCGACAATGGCCAGCATGTGGACAAGGTGCTGGGCGTCTATGACCATTCCTTCAAGGAGCTGGTGGCGCACCAGGCGCCCAAGACCTTCCGCGACTTCCTGCTGTCGGCGCCCTACATGTTCCTGGAGCTGGGCGAGAAAATGGGCGCAATTTCCCATATCGTCAGCTTCTGGCGCTATCGCTTCCCGCCGGGCACCAAGGCGGCAATTGACGCCGAGGAGCTGTCGATCATTTTCCAGGACTTCACCAGCGGTTTTGGCGAAAAGGTGGAAGACGGCCCGGCCCTGCAGCGGCCGCAAGTCATCGAAGCGGGCTGAGCTGGCGCGGCCACCAGCAAAGCCTGGTGGACCATGGTTTGAGCGCCGGCATGCGACGATATACAAGGGAACCTTTGGGTGGCCGGGCCGTTGTCCCCGTCATCCCCCAATTTCAAAGGATTCCCATATGTCGCACCTTTTCCCCAAGCTGGCCGCTGCCGCGGCCCTGACGGCCCTGATTTTCGCCTCGCCCGCCCAGGCCGCGACCAAGAGCGAAGTGCTCACCAATGCCAACGCCACCATCAATCACCTGCGCAGCGACCCGGCTTTCGCCACCGCCAAGTCGATGCTGCAGAATGCCCGCGCCGTCTACATCGTCCCCAAGCTGATCAAGGGCGGCTTCATTTTCGGCGCCGAAGGCGGCCAGGGCGTGCTGCTGCGCCGCACCGGCAGGACCTGGAGCGAGCCGAAATTCTACGACATGGGCTCGGCTTCCTTCGGCCTCCAGGCCGGCCTGCAACAGGCTGAACTGGTGTTCATCATCAACAGCCAGGCCGCGCTGGACGGCATCGAAAAGGGCAATTTCAAGCTCGGCGCCGGCGCCGGCATCACGGTTGTCAACCTGTCCTCGGGCGCCGAAGGCGCGACCACCTCGCGCGGCGGCGACATCGTGGTGTGGACCTCGGGCTCGGGCGCTTATGCCGGCCTGACCTTCAACGGCACCGTCATCAGCCCGGACAAGGACTTCAACGCCACCCCTGCCGGCGCCCAGTCCCAGGGCCTGCGCAAGAATCTCGGCAACGTCTGGTAACTGACGCCATCTTCTAGGACGGAACGGCGAAGCCTTCACGGGCTTCGCCGTTTTGCCATCTGCGCAACATGCCCTCATAGGCCTGTTCGATGGCGCGGGTGGTGCGCCCGGTATCGAACAAGGGCGCGCTGCTGCGATTGTCCCTCAGCCGCTCCCGATAGCGCTTCAGCAATTGCGGGTCCTTCGCCAGCGCGATGGCGCGGTTTTCGTATTCTTCCATATTCTGAGTGACCAGTTCTGGCAGGCCCACAGCTTCCAGCAGGCTGGCGGCGACGCGCCCCGCAAAGGTCCTGCCTTTGCAGGTGAGAAGCGGCAGGCCCATCCAGAGGGCGTCACTGGCGGTGGTGTGGGCGTTGTAGGGCAGCGAATCCAGGAACAGGTCGCTCAAGGCCAGCCGCGCCATGTGCGCCTGCAGTTCCAGCGGTGGCGCAAAAACCAGCCGGCCCGGATCAACGCCGTGCCTGGCAGCTTCCTTCTGCAGATTTTCCGCCAGCAAGGGATCGCCCGCCAGCAGCCACAGAACGGAATTTTCCGTGGCCTTCAAGATGCGCATCCAGCAGGCGAAAATGTCCGGCATGATCTTGTAGCCATAATTGAACTGGCAAAAGACGAACGCATCTTCGGCCAAGCCGTGCGCGGCGCGGCTGGTAGCGGCGGGCACAGGACGCTTGTCGTCATTGATCTGGTAGCTGTGCGGCAGGCGCACCACTTTTTCAGAGTAAAATTGGTCCTCGCCCGGCCCGATCACCACGGCGTCGGCCAGGATGTAGTCGATGTAGCTCGCGCCCAGCGTGCCGGGAAAGCCCAGATAATTGACCTGGATGGGCGCAGGCCGGTGCGCGAACACGCCCATGCGCATGCGGCCGAACCAGCCATTCAGATTGACAAGGATATCAATGCCCTCGCCCGCAATTCGGGCGGCGGCGTCCTGGTCCGACAGGCCGGCAATGGAGATGAATTTGTCGAACGCCGCCACCACGCGCTGGCGGGTGGGCGTGCCGTCGTCGCGGCCATTGTCGAAAGCGATGATTTCAAAACGTGACCGGTCATGCGCCTCGAACAGGCCCGCCGCCAGGTACATGGTGGCCTGGGCGCGAAATTCGCCGCACAGATAGCCGATGCGCGGTTTATTATTCTGTGTACGGATTGATTGCGGGGAGGCGCGTTCAGGATATTCCGCCCTGGCGTAATTGGCGGCGCAGGCCAGCAGATCCGCAGGATTGTCGCAAAGGCCCTGATAGACATACGGAATGGCGGCGGGCTTGCCCGCGCGCACCGCCTGGTCCAGCCGCGCCTTGTCGCTTTCAAAATTCCGCCAGTCGCCGGCTTGCATTTTCAGGTGCAAAAGATCGCCCAGGGCATAAGGATGATCCGGCGCCACAGCGACCAGCTTTTCCAGATCGGCGATGGCGGGCGCCAGGGCCTGCAGCCTTGTCCAGAGAAGATTGGAGCGGCTTGCCAGGGCCTGGCGATTGGCCGGTTCCAGGTCCAGCGCGCGCGCGTAACTGGCCATCGCTTCGTCCAGACGCTCCATCGCCCACAGGGCGCCGGCGCGATTGACCAGGGCGCCGGCATATCCCGGCTGCTCCTGGATCACCCGGTCGAATTCGGCAATGGCCTCCTGCTGACGCCCCAGCTTCTGCAGGGTGAGGCCGCGATTGTTGCGGCCTTCGGCATAGGCCGGCATGAGCGCCAGCATGGCGTCATAGGCCGCCAGCGCTTCGTCATAACGGCCAAGATCGTGCAGCACGAGCCCACGATTGTTCTGCGTCATGGCATTTCGCGGCTCCAGGGCAAGCGCCCTGTCCAGATCGGCCAATGCGTCCGCCGGCCGGCCCAATTTGCTTTTCACGCCGCCGCGATTGGCCCAGGCCCCGGCATTGCCCGGCTGGGCGGCAATGACGCGGTCCAGTGCGCCGAGCGCATCCTTGTGGCGGCCGATGGTCGATAGTGCGATGGCGTAATTTACCAGTGTTTCGGCCGAGCCCGGCTGCACCTTCAGCGCCTGCTCCATCAGCGACAGGGCTTCGGGCACCAGACCCTGTTGCAGCTTGAGCAGGCCCAGCAGGTGCAGGGCAGGATAGGCGCCCGGCGCCAGCTTGAGGATGTCGCGATAAAGCGGTTCGGCCTCGGCCAATCGTCCGGTTTGGTGCAGCGGCACCGCCCGCGCGAGAAGTTGTTGCAGCACCGCTAATGCCCTTTGGGTTTCTCGGCGCGATTGCCGATCCGTGAGGCCCGATCAGCAAAACCTCCGGCCGGAGGTGTTGCCGGCCGAACGCCCGCATAGCGGGCGACGCTAGTGTTCTTTTGGTTTTTCAGCACGATTTCCAATCCAGTCCATGCAGGCGAACAGCAGGCCAGAGCCGACAAAGGTCAGGTGCAGCATCAGCATCCATTTGAGGCGCGCTTCGTCCAGCGGCACTTCGGGTTCGGTCAGGGTCATGAAAGCGCGCAGCAGCGAGATGGCCGAGATCGCCACGATGGAGCCGATCAGCTTCATCTTCAGGCCGGAGAAATCGAGCGTTCCCATCCAGCTGGGGCGGTCCTCGCTGTTTTCGGTGTTGATCTTGGAGACGAAATTCTCATAGCCGGAGAAAATCACGATCACCACCAGATTGCCCGCCAGGGACAGGTCGATCAGCGACAGCACCGCCAGGATCACCTGCTCCGGGTCGGCATGAAGGGGGTCAAGAATCTGGGGCCCGATATGGCCCAGCTCTCCCACAAAAGCCGCCAGCAGCAGCAGCAGCGAGACCACCAGCCCCAGGTAGAAAGGCGCCAGCAGCCAGCGTGACTTGAACAGCAGCCATTCCAGGGTTTTTTCAAAATTGTTGCGTTGGTGCATGGCCGGCCTTTCGAAACCAGGTTCCATTCATAAATCACATGGGAAAGCTGGCAAAGCCCCTCCACAAAATCCCCACCACCCCTATATTACCTCCATGGCCCACAATAACGGCATGATCCCGCGCGCGCCCAAAATGGCCCGCTCCAAAAAGGGAAACGAAAACGCGGCCAGGTTCCATGACGCCATCGCCGCGGCGGGCCCCATTGCGGCCGATCCGCAGATCGACCCGGCCTATACCGCCACGCCCCTGGAGGGCCTGAGCGAAGGCATGGTGGCCAATTTCGTGCCCCACCGCCCGTCCCGGCCGCAAAAGTCCGAGGGCGGCAAGAAATTCAGGCTGGTCAGCGAGTATCAGCCCGCCGGCGACCAGCCCACCGCCATCGCCGAACTGGTCAAGGGCATCAAAGCCAATGAGCGCGACCAGGTGCTGCTGGGCGTCACCGGCTCGGGCAAGACCTTCACCATGGCGCAGATCATCGACATCACCCAGCGCCCGGCCCTGATCCTGGCGCCCAACAAGACGCTGGCGGCGCAGCTTTACAGCGAGTTCAAGCAGTTCTTCCCCGAAAACGCGGTGGAGTATTTCGTTTCCTATTACGATTACTACCAGCCCGAAGCCTATATCCCGCGCAGCGATACCTATATCGAAAAAGACTCCTCGGTGAATGAGGAGATTGACCGCATGCGCCACAGCGCGACGCGGGCGATCCTGGAGCGCGATGACGTGATCATCGTGGCCTCCGTCTCCTGCATCTATGGCATCGGCTCGGTGGAGACTTACTCCGGCACGGCGGTGAGCATCGCGCGCGGCGACAAGATCGACCGTAACGCCGCGATCCAGGCCCTGGTGGCGCTGCAATATCGCCGCAACGACGACAATTTCACCCGCGGGGCCTTCCGGGTGCGCGGCGACACGATTGATATTTTCCCGGCCCATTATGAAGATCGCGCCTGGCGGGTGGAGCTGTTCGGCGATGTGGTGGACAGCATCACCGAATTTGACCCCCTGACCGGCCACAAGGCGGGGCAGCTGGACGGCATCAAGGTCTATGCCAATTCGCATTATGTGACACCGCGACCCACGCTGCAGCAGGCGATGAAGGGCATCAAGGCGGAGCTGATCACGCGGCTGGCGGATTTCCGCGCCAACGGAAAATTGCTGGAAGCCCAAAGGCTGGAGCAGCGCACCACTTTCGACCTGGAGATGATCGAGGCCACCGGCAGCTGCGCCGGCATCGAGAATTACTCGCGCTGGCTGACCGGCCGCCAGCCGGGCGAGCCGCCGCCCACCCTGTTTGAATATCTGCCCGACAATGCACTGGTGTTCGCCGATGAAAGCCATGTCTCGGTGCCGCAGATCGGCGCCATGTACAAGGGCGACTATCGGCGCAAATTCACTTTGTCGGAATATGGCTTTCGGCTGCCCAGCTGCATCGACAACCGCCCCCTCAAATTCGAGGAATGGGACGCGATGCGGCCGCAATCGGTGTTTGTCTCGGCCACGCCGGGGCCGTGGGAGATGGAGCGCACCGGCGGCATCTTTGCCGAACAGGTGATCCGGCCCACCGGGCTGATTGATCCGCCCGTTGAAATACGGCCCGTGGAAACGCAGGTGGATGATTTGATCGCCGAATGCCGCGAGGTGGCGGCCAAGGGCTATCGCACCCTGGTCACCACCCTCACCAAGAAGATGGCCGAAGACCTCACCGAATACATGCATGAGCAGGGCATCCGGGTGCGCTACATGCACAGCGACGTGGAAACGCTGGAACGCATCGAGATCATCCGCGATTTGCGGCTGGGCGCGTTCGACGTGCTGATCGGCATCAACCTTCTGCGCGAAGGGCTCGACATTCCCGAATGCGCCCTGGTGGCGATCCTGGACGCCGACAAGGAAGGCTTTTTGCGCAGCGAAACCAGCCTGGTGCAGACCATCGGCCGCGCCGCCCGCAATGTGGACGGCAAGGTGGTGCTGTATGCCGACAAGATCACCGGCTCGATGCAGCGCGCCATGGCCGAAACCAGCCGCCGCCGCACCAAGCAGGAGGCATACAACAAGGAACACGGCATCACGCCGCTCAGCATCAAGAAGAATATCTCCGACATCATGGGCTCCATGTATGAAAAGGACCATGTCACGGTGGATACCGGCATGCTGCAGGCGGCAGACGGCAGCCGCGAATTTGTCGGCCACAATATCAAGGCGATCATCGCCGACATCGAAAAGAAGATGCGCGCCGCTGCCGCCGACCTGGAATTCGAGACGGCAGCCCGGCTGCGCGACGAACTCAAGCGACTGCAAAGCGCGGCCCTGACCATTTCGGATGATCCCTTCGCGCGGCAGTCGGATGTGGAACGCGCCGCCTTTGATGCGGAGATCACGTTGTCCGATGACACCCGCCCGTCCAAGCCCGCCAGCGGCCGCACGCGCATGAAACGGGCAGGCAGGCCCAATGTGCCCAAGACGTTTGGCAGCCGCGCGCGGTGAGCAAAGCCTTTACCAACGAGACTGCCGAGAGCGCTCCGCCACCTGAAAAGATGGTCGAAGACGGTCCCAATCCGGTGACACCCGAGGGCATGGCGCAGATTGACGGCCATATCGCGCGCATCGATGCGGCGATGTCTTCTGAACCCAATGTTCTGCTGCGCGAAACCCTGGCCCGGGATCTGCGCTACTGGACGGCCCGCAAATCCACCGCCGAGGTGGCGCCGCCTTCCCCTGACGGGACGGTGGGCTTCGGCTCCACCGTCACCATCAAGCGCAAAGATCGGACCCAGACCTTCCGCATTGTCGGCGTGGACGAAGCCGATGCCTCCAAAGGGCTGATCAGCTTCCGTGCACCGCTGGCCGCGGCTGTGCTAGGTGCGAAAGTGGGCGAGATTGTCGAGGCGGCGGAGCCGCTGGGAGAGATGGCCGTCATAACGGTCGAGACTTGAGTTATAGCAATTCTTCGACCGTCTCACTGGGCCTGCACAATTTGACACCCTTCGGTGTCGTGACAATTGGCCGATTGAGCAGGACCGGATGCTTCGCCATCGCATCCAGAAGCTGGTCGTCGCCGGCGCTTTCCAGTTTCAATTCGGAATAGAGCGCTTCCTTGGCGCGGACCACATCGCGCACGGGAACGCCCATCTGCTTTACCAGCGCCGCGATTTCATCTCTCGTTAGCGGCGTTCTCAGATATTCGATGATCGTTGGCTCGATGCCACGCTCGCGCAACAGCGCCAGGACATTGCGCGCTGTCCCGCAAGCGGGATTGTAGGTCATCGATATTTTCATGGGATTATCCGAAATGGCGCGAAGGGCTGCCGCGGCGGCGCGGATTATATCCGCAGCTTGCCGGAACGGTAAATGGGTTCCTTACTTTACGGCCGCAAAAGCGAAAATATTCCAATTGACGGGAACAATAAGGCTCCTAAGATTTTGCCCATGACGCACTCCCATCGCAGAACGCCTATTCTTCCCAATCACGATGTTCCCAGCGAGAAGGCCGACAAGAAACACGCGCATCATGTCGCGCGCCGGGCTGTCAAAATCCAGCTGCACGAGCATCCCGACACCGAGCCGGTGGACGTGATCCATCCGCGCTCCGGCGGCTTTGCCAAGGATGGCAAAGTGTGGGCGGGCAAGGAAGATCCAGCCGTCCTGCGGAAATAGCTGCGCAGGTAACGACGTCAGTGCCATCCGCTATCGCGGCGGCTTAACGCGCGGCATACGCTGGCGCTATGCCGCCTAGCCGGGGCGGGCAAGGAAGATCCAGCCGTCCTGCGGAAATAGGCTGCGCAGGTCAGGAATGCTGCGCCACCCTCGCCGGGCTGCACGACAGCCGCCCGCAAGGTACTGGATTCCATTGGGCTTTTTCGTCTGGCCTTGTAATTTGGCGGTTTAAGGCGCACGTTGCTTGTGCGCCTGCGCTTTCCGCGGGCCAAAGAAAGCATCCCACATGGCTGACAATCCCGATGCGCGTCGCAATGCTGAAAGCCGTTTCCAGGCTTCGGAATCGCGCAACAAGCAGATCAAGGCGGAGATCGCCAAGGAAAATGCCGCCTTCGATGCGCGCACCATAAAGCTGCGCGCCCAGCGGCTTGCCGTTGAAGAAGAAGCCCGCGTGGAAAAAGCCCGGCTTGCCGCCCTGGCGCCCGCCAAGACAGTTAAGGCCGCCGCCAAGCCGCGCAAAAAGGCCGTTCCGCGCTAGCGTTTTTCGCATCTGCGAAAGCCACTTGTTCCAAGTCATCTTGCATTTTGGGGGTATTTGCGCGTATTGTCGCGGGTACGAGGAATTACGTCCCGTCACAGACGAAGCGCACCTGTAAGAGAATCCCTGCCCGCCTTAAGCTGCGCGCCTGGACGAGACAGTTACCTTCCTTCCCTGCGACCGACGCCATTCTCCGCCGACCGGCATTCCGCCGGGCGGAATCTTGAGCAGGAACGTTACTATGACGATCGGAACCGTGAAGTTTTTCAACACCTCCAAGGGCTTTGGTTTTATCGCGCCGGAAGGCGGCGGCAAGGACGTGTTTGTGCACGCCACTGCTGTCGAAGCTGCCGGCATGCGAACCTTGAACGAAGGCCAGAAGGTCTCGTTTGACGTGGTGCCTGACGCCCGTGGCGCCAAGGCCGCGAACCTCAAGGCTGTCTAAGACAGAATTTTGGTTCCAGTAATCAGGCCGGTGCAGGAAACTGCACCGGCCTTTTTCTTGTCTCTATGAATAATTACCGGGCCGGGAGCGAGTTCGGGACCGGCCCGCCGCTGGCCGTCGGAAAAGCGACATTCACTTCCTTCTGGCCACCATTGCCGCTGGTGGAGAAACTGGCGCTGGCGGTGCGCGTGCTGCCGGCCAGGCTGGCATGCACTTCGTAAGAGGCGGGCGCCGCCTTGATCAAAAGCCAGGGCGCATCGCAATCGGTTTCCATCACCGTCTTGCCGCCCTGGACAATGGCGACATGCACGGCGGCTTCATTTTCGCCCGCCATGTTCGAGAAGGTCAGCTTGACGGGATAGGAACTCCAGGCGGGATTGTCCTTGGCGCTGCCGACGCCGGTGCAGACCGACTCCACGCCGTTGACGCTGACGGGCTGGTCCTGGACCGCCAGCGCGGGAAGCGCCATCAGCGACCCGGCGGCGACGGAAACCACTATGGCGGCCACGGAAATGCGCATGTTCCTGTCTCCTCTTGCCCCAAGCCCAGAACGGGCGGATCCGCCATGCGGTTCCCGTGTGGTGCTGGCCTTTCGGTGCTGTGGCTGACAATATCGCGCCGCAACATTGCGAGCCCCCAATGGGCCTGGAAAAACCCCTTCCCAACCTGCCGGTCAGCGCCGTGCTTGACGCTGGCGCGCTGCGCGTGGCCCTGACTGCCATGGCGCAGGCCACCCCGGACAGCGGAACCTTGCGCAAGGAGGGTTTGGTCCTGATCAAGACGGCCTTCCTGGAGGCCCGCGCCAAGGTCAGGACGGCGGTGGAGACGCAGGGCCTGCACGGGCTGGCAGCATCCCAGACCCTGTCGGCGCTGCAGGATGAGACCATCCGGGTGATCTATGACTTCGCCACTAAGCATGTCTATTACGCCCAGAACCCCACCGCCGCCGAACGCATCACCGTGGTCGCCACCGGCGGCTATGGCCGCGGCGAGCTGGCGCCCGGTTCCGACGTGGACCTGCTGTTCGTGCGCCCCTTCAAGCAGACCGCCTGGGGCGAAAGCGTCATCGAATTCATCCTCTACATGCTGTGGGATTTGGGACTGAAAGTCGGCCACGCCACCCGGTCGCTGGCGGAATGCGTGCGCCTGGCCAAGCAGGACATCACCATCCGCACCGCCATATTGGAGTCGCGCTATCTGTGGGGCGACCACGCCTTGTATGACGAATTGCGCAAGAAATTCTGGAGCGAGATCGCCACGGGCAGCGGCATGGATTTCGTGGAAGCCAAGCTGGCGGAACGCAATCACCGCCATGACCGCCAGGGCCAGAGCCGTTACCTGGTCGAGCCCAACATCAAGGAAGGCAAGGGGGGCCTGCGCGACCTGCAGACGCTCTACTGGATCGGCAAATATCTTTATCACGTGGAAGACGCCGCCGATCTGGTCGAGCATGGCGTGTTCACGAAAGAAGAGTACAAGACCTTCCAGAAGGCGGAAGCCTTTTTGTGGAATGTGCGCGTGCATCTGCATTACCTGGTGGGCCGCGCCGAGGAACGCCTGTCGTTCGATGTCCAGCCGGCGCTGGCCGCGTCCCTGGGCTACAGCGATCCGGAAAAGCCGCGCCGCGCCGTGGAGGCCTTCATGCGCGCCTACTTCCTCACCGCCAAGGATGTGGGCGACCTCACCCGCATTTTCTGCGCTGCGCTGGAAGTGCAGCACAAAAAACAGCGCCCTTCCCTCACCCGCATCCTGCCGGGTTTCCTGAGGCAGCGCGCCACCGGCGATGAATTCTATGTCGAGAATGGCCGGCTGACCGCCGATCCCGCAATTTTCAAGCAGGATCCCGTGAATATCCTGCGCATCTTCCAGATCGCCGACGCCAAGCAGGTGGACATCCATCCCGATGCGCTGCGCACCATCACCCGCTCGCTCGATCTCATCAACGACAAGCTGCGCGCCAATCCCGAAGCCAACAGCGCCTTCCTGGGGATGCTCACTTCGCGCCAGGACCCCGAGCGGGCGCTGCGCCTGATGAACGAGGCCGGCGTGCTGGGGCGCTTCATCCCGGAATTCGGCCACGCCGTGGGCCTGATGCAGTTCAACATGTACCACCATTACACGGTGGACGAGCATCTGATCCGCGCCGTGGGCAATGTCGCCGCCATCGAGCGCGGCGCGTTCAAGGAAGACAGCCCCGTATCCACCGAAGTGGTCAAGCGCGTCCAGTCGCGCGCCGTGCTCTATTGCGCCGTGCTGCTGCATGACATGGCCAAGGGATTGCCGGGCGATCACAGCGATGTGGGCGCCGAGATCGCCAAGAGCCTGTGCCCGCGCCTTGGCTTGTCGGCGTCCGACACCCAGGCGGTGGCCTGGCTGGTGAAGAACCACCTGGTGATGAGCGACATCGCCCAGCGCCGCGACGTTTCCGATCCCCAGACAGTGCGCGATTTCGTCAAGCTGGTGCAGTCACCCGAAATGCTGCGCCTGATCCTTGTGCTCACCGTGGCCGACATCAAGGCCGTGGGGCCTGGCGTCTTCAATGGCTGGAAAGGCCAGCTGCTGCGCGAACTCTATTACGCCGCCGAACACATGATGACCGGCGGCGACCAGCTGCCCGGGCGCAGCACGCGGGTGGCCGCGGCCAAGGCGGCGCTGGAGGCTCGCCTTGCCGACTTCACGCCGGAGCAGCGCGAGCGCGCCCTCAACCGCCACTATGACAATTACTGGCTGGCCTTTGAAACCGACGAGCAGGAACGCCATGCCCGCGCCATCGCCAAGGCCGACGCATCGGGCGAGCTTTTGTGCCTGAGCGCAGAAACCAACGTCTTCCGCGCCGCCACCGAGGTGATGCTTTACACCCCGGACCATGCCGGCCTGTTCTCGCACTTCGCCGGCGCCATCGCCATGTCGGGTGGCTCCATCGTGGACGCCAAGGTCTTCACCACCACCGACGGCTTCGCGCTCGACGTCTTCTCGGTGCAGGATGCCGACGGCAACGCCTTTGGCGACGCGGAAAGGCTGACGCGCCTGCGCCAGACCATCGGCAAGACGTTGCGCGGCGAAATCTGGCCGCGGCGCGAATTGATGGCGAGGAAGCCGCTGCGCAGCAAGGCCAGCGCCTTCAAGATCACGCCCAAGGTGCTGTTCGACAACGAGGCCAGCCGCATCGCCACCGTGGTCGAGGTGGAATGCCTGGACCGGCCCGGCCTGCTGTATGACGTGACCCAGGCGCTGTTTGAATCCGGACTGTCCATTTCCACCTCCATGGTGGCGACCTATGGCGAGCGCGCCGTGGACGTTTTCTATGTGCGCGACGGTTTCGGCCACAAGATCACCCACCCCGAGCGCCTGGCGGCCATCGAAACGCGCCTGAACAAGGCGCTGGCCGGGCGGCCGGAAGCGGTCCCGCTCTAAATCCTTGATGGCTGCGGCTTCGCGGGGCATAACCTGTCTTTTAATTCCGCATTTTCTGCGGAAAACCGCTGCACACTTTTCCGGAAAATGCTTAGGCCATGACAACGCCCCACAAACCCCTGGTCCTTTCCGGCATGCAGCCGACCAATACGCTGCACCTGGGCAATTACCTGGGCGCCCTGAAGAACTGGGTGAAGATGCAGGAGCAGATGCCCTGCCTGTTCTGCGTGGTGGACATGCACGCCATCACCGCCGAGGCCGGTTACGGCAAGCCCGAGGAACTGGCCCGCGCCACCCGCGAAGTCGCCGCCGCCTATATCGCCGGCGGGGTGGATGTGAACCGCACGCCCATCTTCAACCAGGGCCAGGTGCCCGAACATGCCGAGCTGTCCTGGGTGTTCAATTGCGTGGCGCGATTGGGCTGGATGGACCGCATGACCCAGTTCAAGGAAAAATCGGGCAAGCACAAGGAACGCGCCAGCGTGGGGCTCTATACCTATCCCGTGCTGATGGCCGCCGACATATTGGTCTATCGCGCCACCCATGTGCCGGTGGGCGAGGACCAGAAGCAGCACCTGGAACTGGCGCGCGACATCGCCCAGAAGTTCAACAATGATTTCGGGGTACCCGACTTCTTCCCCCAGCCCGAGCCGGTGATCATGGGCACGGCAACGCGGGTGATGAGCCTTCGCGACGGCACCAAGAAAATGTCCAAGTCGGACGAAAGCGACGCCAGCCGCATCAACCTGACCGACACGGCGGAGACAATTGCCGACAAGATCCGGCGCGCCAAGACCGATCCCTTGCCTTTGCCGTCTTCCAAGGACGAATTGGCGGGACGGCCAGAAGCGGAAAATCTTCTCAGCATCTATGCCGCGCTTTCGGACCAAACGCTGGAGGCGACCATCGCCGAGTTTTCCGGCCAGCAATTTTCCGGCTTCAAGGGCAAATTTGCGGAGCTGACCGTGGCGAAGCTGGAGCCGATGGCCAAGGAAATGCGCCGCCTCCTGGCCGATCCGGGCGAGATTGACCGCATCCTGAAATCGGGAGCCCAGAAGGCACGCGCCATCGCCACGCCGGTGATGGACGAAGTGAAAAAACGCGTAGGATTTATTTCTTGAAACGGAGCATCACCCAGGCGAAGTGCGAAGCGGTTCGCCGTCCGGGTGTGCGACCATGAAAAATGTTCTCGTCACCGGCGCGGCAAAGCGGCTGGGTCGAGCCATCGTCCTGGATCTGGCACAGGCGGGCTGGAACATCGCCCTGCATTACCATGGCTCGGCACAAGACGCGGAAAAGACCGCCGCCGAGGCGCGCGGCAAAGGCGTCAAGGTCGTCACCCTGAAGGTCGATCTTTCGCGGGAAGAAGAAACCGCAGCGCTGATAGGGCGCACGCAGGAAATAGGCCCGCTCACCGCGCTGATCAATTCCGCATCCCTGTTTGAGAATGACGATTGGCAAAGCGCCAGCCGCGCCAGCTGGGACGCGCATATGGAAACCAATTTGCGCGCGCCGCTGGTTCTGTCACAGCAATTCGCCAGGCAGCTTCCCGCCAATGCCAAGGGGAGCATCATCAACATCGTCGACCAGCGCGTGCTCAAACCCACGCCGCAATTTCTGTCCTACAGCCTGTCCAAGGCCGGGCTTTATTGGCTCACCACCACCCTGGCGCAGGCGCTGGGCCCCAATATCCGCGTCAACGCGGTGGGCCCCGGCCCCACGATCCGCAACGCTCGCCAGTCGGAAGAGGATTTCGCCCGCCAGCGCGACGCCACCATTCTCAAGCATGGCGCCGAACCCGCCGATGTCTGCGCCGCGATCCGCTATCTGCTGGAGGCGCAGGCCGTGACCGGCCAGATGATCGCGGTGGATGGCGGCCAGCATCTGATCTGGCAGACCCCCGATGTGCGGGTGACGGAATGAGCAAGCCCCAATCGCCTTTGATGGCCAATGCCGCTCGCGGCTTGCGGCATGTTTTTATCCGCAACCTGGAACTGCTGGCCCATATCGGCGTCTACCGCCACGAAGAGGGCAGGATGCAGCCGGTGCGCATCAATGTGGACCTGGCCACCGATGACAGCGCCGATATCCAGGACATGCTGGAGAATGTGGTCGATTACCATGTGATCGAGCAGCGCATCCGGGCCATTATCGCAGAAGGCCATGTCCGGCTGGCCGAAACCCTGGCCGAACGCATCGCCGCGGCCTGTTTCGAGGATGCCCGCGTCAAGACCGCCCGGGTGCGGGTGGAAAAGTTGCACGCCTTGTCCGGCGCCGAGAGCGTGGGCGTAGAAATTGAACGTACGCGCTAATATATAGGGCGCATGGATCCCGACCGCCCGCTGAAGGGCGCAGACCGCATCAAGTCCTATCTCAAGACCCTGCCGGACGCGCCGGGCGTCTACCGCATGATCAATGCGGCGGGCGACGTGCTCTATGTCGGCAAGGCCAAGAGCCTGAAGAAGCGGGTGTCGTCCTACGCCCTGCGCGGCGCGCATAATGAGCGCATCACCCGCATGATCCTTGAGACGGCTGAGATGCTGTTCGTCACCACCGCGTCGGAAAGCGAAGCCCTGCTGCTGGAGAGCAATCTCATCAAGCAGCTCAAGCCGCGCTACAACGTCTCCTACCGCGACGACAAGAGCTTTCCCAACATCCTGCTGCGCGAGGACCATCCCTTCCCGCAGCTGCTGAAACATCGCGGCGCCAGGACGGCGAAGGGCAGCTATTTCGGCCCCTTTGCCAGCGCCGGCGCCGTGACGCGCACCCTCAACACCCTGCAGCGGGCCTTCCTGCTGCGCTCCTGTTCGGATTCGGTGTTCGCGGCGCGCACCCGCCCCTGCCTGCTGTTCCAGATCAAGCGCTGCAGCGCGCCCTGTGTGGGGCGCGTGGATGAAGCGGCCTATCGCGAACTGGTGGTGGAGACGGAAGATTTCCTGCATGGCAAAAGCCGCGCCGTGCAGGACCGGCTGGTGGCGGAAATGACCAGGGCGTCCGAGGCGCTGGATTTCGAGGCGGCGGCGCGGCTGCGTGACCGGGTCAAGGCGATGAGCCAGATCCAGGCCAGCCAGGGCGTCAATCCGTCTACCTTTGAGGAAGCCGATTTGTTCGCCGCCTATAGCGAAGGCGCCCAGGTCTGCATCCAGGTGTTCTTTTTCCGCGCCGGGCAGAATTGGGGCAACCGGCCCTATTTCCCCAAGCTGCCCTTCGACATGGAAATGCCGGAGATGCTGGAATCCTTTGTCGGCCAATTCTACGACACGCGGCCCGCGCCGAGGCTTGTCCTGCTGTCCGAGGATGTGCCCGATGCCGCGCTGCTGGCAGAGGCCCTGTCGTCGCGTGCCGGCTTCAAGGTGGAAATCTCCAAACCCCAGCGCGGCGAAAAACAGCAGATCATGGAGCGCGCGCTCACCAATGCGCGCGAGCAGCTAGGCCGCCGCATGGCCGAGAACAGCGCCCAGGCGCAGCTGCTGGAAGGCGTGGCGGAAGCCTTCAGCCTGGATGCGCCGCCCCGCCGCATCGAGGTCTATGATAACTCGCATATCCAGGGGGCCCATGCCGTGGGCGCCTTCATCGTCGCCGGGCCCGAAGGCTTCGAGAAAAACCAGTACCGCAAATTCAACATCAAGTCGGCGGAGCTTACGCCCGGCGACGATTACGCCATGATGCGAGAGGTTCTCAGTCGCCGCTTCGCGCGCATGATGGCGGAAGAGGCAGAGCCGCCCGAGAACAGCAAATGGCAGCGCCCCGATCTGGTGCTGATTGACGGCGGGCCGGGTCAGCTCTCGGTCGCGGTCCAGGTCTTTGCCGATCTGGGCGTGGAAGACGTGGCGCTGGTGGGAATTTCCAAGGGCCCGGACCGCGATGCGGGACGCGAGCATTTCTATCTCCCCGGCAGGGAGCCGTTTCGCCTCGATCCCAAAAGCCCCACCCTTTACTACCTGCAGCGGCTGCGGGACGAAGCCCACCGCTTCGCCATTGGCAGCCATCGCAAGAAGCGCAGCGCCGCCATCGGGGCCAATCCGCTGGACGAAGTGGCGGGCGTGGGGGCGGGCCGCAAGCGCGCCTTGCTGCAGCATTTCGGCTCGGCCCGGGCCGTGGCCGCCGCCAGCCTCACCGACCTGCAGTCGGTGACCGGCGTTTCGGGAACATTGGCGAAGAAAATCTTCGATTTCTTTCACCCTGGTGGGTGAGGCACGACCGGCATTTGCCGGTCAAATCGATCCTGAGGATCGATTTGAGTGCCGAACGCCGCGAGTTTGAGCGAGCGGCAGGAAAAGCCGACAAAAAGCGTGACGGTTTGTCGGCGGGCTCCTAGAGTGGGTCCATGTTCGCCCTGCCCAACGCCATTACCATCCTGCGCATTGCCCTGGTCCCCATTTTCGCGGTGGCCTTTGTCATGCCCGGCGACATGGCGCGCATCGTGGCGTTCCTGGTGTTCGCCATTGCCGGATTGTCGGACTGGCTGGACGGTTTCGCGGCGCGCAAGCTGAAAGCAGGTTCGGATTTCGGCCGCATGCTCGATCCCATCGCCGA
This sequence comes from Alphaproteobacteria bacterium, assembly GCA_947475445.1. GTDB lineage: Bacteria > Pseudomonadota > Alphaproteobacteria > Micropepsales > Micropepsaceae > Rhizomicrobium. The sequence continues at coordinate 331,434 of CANJLC010000001.1, read as the reverse complement.
CAAGGTGCTGGTGGGCGTGGCGCTGATGCTGCTGGTGGCGGAGGGCACCTTCGCCAGGCCGGTGACCGGCACGGTCAGCCTGCTGCGGCTGGTGCCGGCGCTGATCATTCTCTCGCGTGAAATCCTGGTGTCGGGCCTGCGCGAATATTTGGCCGGGACGCGGGTCAGCGTTCCCGTCACCGCCATCGCCAAATTCAAGACCGCGGTGCAGATGGTGGCGATCGGCGGCATCATCCTGACGCCGCTGGCCGATACCTTTGCGCCGGGCATTCCAGCCCTCACCTACGCCACAATCGCCTATGTGATGCTGTGGGTGGCGGCGGTGCTGACGGTCTATACCGGCGTGGTGTATTTCCGGAACGGGATGCGCCATATCCGCCCCGGCCCCACGCCCCCGCAATAGGCCGACGCCATGAACAGTCTGTGGGTGGTTTTCACCCTGCTGGGCGCGGTGGGACAAACCGCCCGCAACGCCATGCAGCGCGAATTGACCCCAAGGCTTGGCGCACTGGGCGCCACGCTGGTGCGCTTCCTGTTCGGCTTTCCCTTCGCGCTGCTGTTCCTGGCCGCCGTGCTGGGAGTGACTGGCGAAAAGCTGCCGCCGCTCAATGGCACTTTCGCGCTGTGGATCAGCGTCGGCGCCGTGACGCAGATCGCCGCCACGGCCCTGATGCTGCTGACCATGGAGCAGCGTTCCTTTGTCGTCACCGTGGCCTATCTCAAGACCGAACCCTTGCTGGTGGCGCTGCTGGGACTGGCCTTCCTGGGCGACGCGCTGAGCGGCATGAGCGCCCTGGCCATCTTCATTGCCATGACCGGCGTGGCGCTGATTTCCATCAAGCCCGATGCGCTGGTGGGTGGATTGAAGCCCGCCTTGCTGGGGATTTCCTCGGCAGCGCTGTTCGCGCTTTCCGCCATCGGCTATCGCGGCGCCATCCTGGCGCTGCCTGCGCCGGGCTTTGTCCTGCCCGCAACCTTCTCGCTGGCGGTCGGCCTGGCGCTGCAGACCTTCCTGCTGCTGGCCTGGATGCTGCTGTTCCAGCGCCGCACGCTCAGCGCCACCATCGCCTTGTGGCGGCCATCGCTGCTGGCAGGATTTGCCGGCGCCGCCGGTTCACAGATGTGGTTCCTGGCTTTTGCTTTGGCCACCGCCGCGCATGTGCGCACTTTGGCGCTGGTCGAAGTGCTGCTGGCGCAAGGCGTCAGCCGCTTTGTCTTCAAGCAGAAAACAAGCCTGCATGAAGCTGCCGGCATCGCCCTGCTGGTGGCGGGCGCTATTCTTATTGTCTGGTCAGATTAGGCGTTGACGGTGACGCCGCGCACTTCGTCGGCATAGGCGTTCATCAATGTCTCGGTCAGCTTGCCGGGCGTGAAGCGGTACGGCCCGATCTCGCTCACCGGCGTCACTTCCGCCGCAGAGCCCGTCAGGAAACATTCGGTGAAATCGGACATTTCTTCCGGCTTGATGTGCCGCTCGATCACGGCGACGCCGCGCGCCTTGGCGATGGCGATCACCGACTGGCGGGTCAGGCCGTTGAGGAAACAGTCGGCGATGGGCGTGTGGATGGCGCCATCCTTGACGAAGAAGACATTGGCGCCGGTCGCTTCGGCGACATAGCCGCGATAATCCAGGAACATGGCGTCGGCATAGCCCTTGGCTTCGGCCTCGTGCTTGCAGACCGTGCAGATCATGTAGAGGCCGGCCGCCTTGGCATGCACCGGCTCGGTTTCCGGCGAGGGGCGCTTGTAGCGCGCGATATCCAGCCGGATGCCCTTGAGCTTTTCTGCCGGGCTGAAATAGGACGGCCAGGGCCAGCAGGCGATGGCGACATGGATCCTGGTGCTTTGCGCGCTGATGGCCATCATCTCGCTGCCGCGAAACGCGACGGGCCGCAGATAGCCATCCTTGATGCCCTGGACGGCAGCGGCTTCGATGCAGGCCTGGTTGATTTCGTCCGGGGTGAAAGGAATTTTCATGCCCAGCAGTTCGGCCGACTTGAACAGCCGCTCGGTATGTTCCTTCAGCTTGTAGATGCGGCCATTATAGATGCGCTGTCCTTCAAACACGCAGGAGCCATAATGCAGGCCATGGGTCAGGACATGGGTCTGGGCTGAACCCCAGGGCACCAGCTTGCCGTCATACCAAAGGCTGCCGTCGCGCTGGTCGAATGGGATCACGTCTGCCATGGCACTCTCGTTTCCTGTGCTCCCACCCGGTTTCCGGGGCTTTTAAGGCGGGTCTTGCCCGCGCCCCTCACTTGTAGGAAGTTGCAGCCATTGCAGCATGGCGGACGCGAAAACCGCAAGACCCAAGGGGCCTTTTGTGGCGAGACAAACGGTATAGCTGCCATGACCGCCCCGAAACCCTCCGATCCCCATTTGCTGGTCGTGGATGACGATGAGAGGCTGCGCGCCCTGCTCACCCGCTATCTGTCCGGCAACGGCTTTCGCGTCAGCGCCGCCCAGGATGCCGCCGAGGCGCGCGCCCTGATGAAAAGCATGGCCTTCGACCTGCTGATCCTGGATGTGATGATGCCCGGCGAATCCGGCCTCGATTTGGCCCGTTCCGTGCGGGCCGGCTCCCAGGTTCCCATCCTGATGCTGACGGCGCGGGGCGAGCCTTCCGACCGCATCGCCGGGCTGGAGATCGGCGTGGACGATTACCTGCCCAAGCCCTTCGAGCCGCGCGAATTGCTGCTGCGCGCTTCCGCCCTGCTGCGCCGTGCAGCCCCCGTGGCCAAGGCGGCCAGCGGCAAGGTGAAAATGGGGGCGGCGATTTACGATTCCGAAGGCGCGCGCCTGACCAAGTCGGGAAAGCCGGTCAAGCTGACCAGCGCGGAAGCGGCCCTGCTGCAGCTTTTCGCCGCCAACGCCGGCCATCCTTTTTCCCGCAGCGATCTTTGCACAAGGCTGGGCGTGGCGCTGGAACGCTCGATTGACGTGCAGGTGACGCGCCTGCGCCGCAAGATCGAGGAAGACCCCAAGCTGCCGCTCTACCTGCAGACGGTGCGCGGTGTCGGCTATGTGCTGGTGCCAGATCGTGGGTAAGCCCTCGCAATTCGTCAAACGCTTTTTGCCGCGCGGCCTGTTCGGCCGCTCGCTGATCATCATCGTGGCGCCGATGGTGCTGCTGCAGGGCGTGGTCACCTATGTCTTTTTCGAGCGCGACCTGGACAGCACCACGCGGCGGCTGGCGCGCGATGTCGCCGCCGATGTCGCCCTGCTGGTGGCGCTGGAGGATTCCTCGCCGGCGCTGGAACGTGACGGCCTGCGCGCATTGTCGGCGCGCCAGCTGCAATATCGTATTACCTTCCATGACGGGATGCGATTGGTGCCACCGGCCAGGCCTTCCACCAATACGATCGACGTGGCGCTGGCCGATATCATCGGCAGCCGCGTCGCCAAGGACCGGCATTTCACCACCGGCCGGATTGGCCAGGATTTCGACATCAAGGTGGAAACCAAGGATGGCGTGCTGGAAGTGGTGGCGCCGCGCGACCGGGTCACGGTGTCCGGGCCGGGCATTTTCATTCTTTGGATGATGGGATCGGCGCTGATCCTGCTGGGCATTGCCATTCTTTTCCTGCGCAACCAGGTGCGCCCCATCGAAAGGCTGGCGCGGGCCGCCGAAAGTTTCGGCAAGGGCCGTTCCGTGCCGGACTTCAAGCCCTATGGCGCCATCGAGGTACGCCGCGCCGCTCAGGCTTTTATCACCATGCGCGAACGCATCGAGCGCCATGTCAGCCAGCGCACCGAAATGCTGGCGGGCGTCAGCCATGACATCAAGACGCCGCTCACCCGCATGAAGCTGGCGCTGGCGATGATGCCCGACAGCCCCGACATGGCCGATTTGCGCGCCGACATCGCCGAGATGGAGCATATGCTCGATGATTACCTGGCCTTTGCCCGCGGCGAAGGCGGCGAGGAAGCCGAAGAGGCAGACCTGGCGGAGCTGGTGCGCGATACCGCGGCGGCCTCCACCAAGGCGAAGCAGAACCGCGACGTCGAGGTGATTGCGCCCGAACAGCTGCACCTCAGCGTCAAGCGCGCCGCCTTGCGCCGCTGCCTGACCAATTTGGTGGACAATGGCCTCAAGCATGGCCGCAGGGTTGTGGTGGGATTGTCGCGCGATGCGCGCTTTGCCGAAATCGTGGTCGAGGATGACGGGCCCGGCATTCCAGAAGACCGTCGGGAAGAAGCCTTCCGTCCTTTTCACCGGCTGGATGAAGGCCGCAATTTGCAAAAAGGCGGTTCGGGGCTTGGCCTGTCCATCGCCCGCGACATCGCCCGGGCCCATGGCGGCGATATTGTGCTGGGAAAATCTGCGCTGGGCGGGCTGAAGGCGACGATCCGGCTGCCTGTTTAAATTATATCACCCTGGGCGGACTTGATCCGCCCATCCAACTTGTTCCGACAAAGATGGATGGCCGGGTCAAGCCCGGCCATGGTGGTAATGGATTGGATTAACGCAGTTCTTCTGCCCGCTGGCGCGCCGCGCGCACGGCACGTTTCATCAGCGCCGGCAAGCCATCCTTGGCCATCAGCACGGCCAGCGCCGCCGCGGTGGTGCCGCCGGGGCTGGTGACGGCTTCGCGCAAGGCGGAGGCCGGTGATTTGTCGGCGGCCAAAAGCGCACCCGATCCCGACACGGTGGCCCGCGCCAGTTTTTCCGCCAGCGCCGGCGGCAGGCCTTCGGCGATGCCCGCTGCGGTGAGCGCTTCGGCCATCAGGAAGAGATAGGCAGGGCCTGAACCCGAAACCGCCGTGACGCTGTCGATCAAATCTTCCTTGTGCACCCAGACGGTTTCACCCAGCGCTGACAGCAATTTGTCCGCCAGCTTCCTGTCGGCGGGCCTGGCAGTCTTGGCAGCATAAAGACCGGTGATGCCCTGCCCGATTGCGCCGGGCGTGTTGGGCATGGCGCGGATGATGCGCGCCTTGTTGCCCCACGCCTTGAACAGCAATTTGGTATCGGTGCCTGCCGCGATCGAAATCATCACGGCGCTTTTGGCGATGGCGGCCAGGCGCGGCGCATCGCTTTTCAGCACCTGCGGCTTGATCGCCACCAGGCAGGCAGCGAATTTCCCCGGCGGCAGCGCGTCCAGCAGCTTGATCTTTTTGGCTTTGGCGAGGGACTTGAGCCCCGTGCCGGGCTTGGGTTCAACCACCGTGACGGGACCAAGGCCCTGGGCGATCCAGCCCTTCAAAAGGGCGCCGCCCATCCGGCCCGCACCGATCAGAAGAATTGTCACGCGCGCCCCGCGCACTCCAGCACGGCGGCGTCGACGGCATCCTTTGCGCTCTTGCCGCCCCACAGCACGAACTGGAATGCCGGATAATAATGCTCGCAGGCTTCCAGCGCGAGATTGAGCAGCGCCTCGCACTGGGCGGGGCTGGCCTCGGCGCCGGGAAAAATCATGGCATGACGGAAAACAATGGTGCCGTCCTCGTGCCACAGGTCGAAATGCCCGATCCACAGCCGCGCATTCACATACATCAGCAGGTCGGCGACATTCTGGCGATGGGTGCCTTCGGTGATGCGCATGTCGAAGGTGGACGACAGATGCAGCGATTTGAGGTCGTCGCGCCAGGTGAAGCTGAAATGATGATCGCTCCACTTGCCCGCCACGGACAGGTTCAGCTCGTCGCGGCCGGCGCGTTCGAACGCCCAGCCATTATCCTCGACCGTGCGTTCCAGCATGTCGATGGGATGGGGGGCGGATGCGAATTCATCCAGCTGAATCGAAGGCATCAAACTCTCGCAAATCAAAACGAAGCAGTTGCGATCCAAACTGGCACAAGATTTTGTGGCGGCACAAGAGTCCCAGACTCCCTCTCCCGTCTCCCGGAAAAGATTCCACAGCTTTGCGAATGGCGGGAATTTAACACCCAGATTCGCCCACAGACTCGATTTGTGAGTCCGTTCTGAGGCTTAGCTTTTCGGGGGCGATTCCAGCGCCGCAATCCGGGCGGCCAGGGCCTCGTTTTCGGCCCGGGCCTTGGCGGCCATCGCCTTGACCGCCTCGAACTCTTCCCGGGGGACGAAGTCCATGTCCGCCACCAGCCGCTCCAGCCGCTGCTTCATGAAGGTGTCGATTTCCGCCCGAACACCCTGGGCCATGCCCGCGGCGTCGGTAAAGGCCTTTGCCAGGCCGTCAAGGAAGGGATTATCGGTCTGCGCCATGGGGATCTCCGTGGGCCTTTTATGAACAAGCCCGTCCCTTGACACAAGCTGCGAAGCAACGCGAGTTTGGCCCACGATGATCCTGGCCTCCCTGCCCTATCCCCATATTGACCCGGTGCTGGTGCATCTGGGGCCGCTGGCGATCCGCTGGTATGCGCTGGCCTATATTGCCGGCCTGCTGCTGGGCTGGTGGGGGATCGTGCTGCTGCTGCGCCGCAAGCGCCTGTGGGCCGCACCTCCTTTCAACGCCAAGCCCCCGGCCACCGAGGACCAGATCGGCGACCTGGTGGTGTGGATGACTTTCGGCGTCATCATTGGCGGGCGGCTGGGCTGGGACCTGATTTATGGCACCATCCTGTGCAGCGTTTCGCCGGATGCCGATTTCTGCCGCGGCCTGCCCATGGCCTTCCTCACCAATCCGCTGAAGATCATCGCCGCCTGGGAAGGCGGCATGTCCTTCCATGGCGGCCTGTTCGGCGTGATCGCGGCGATCTGGCTGTTCTGCCGCCGCTACAAGCTGGCCTTGCTGCCGGTCGCCGACTTGGTGGCGCTGGTGACGCCCGTGGGACTGTTCTTTGGCCGCCTCGCCAATTTCATCAATGGCGAATTGTGGGGCCGCGTCAGCGACGCGCCCTGGGCGATGGTGTTCCCGCGCGGCGGGCCTTTCCCGCGCCATCCCAGCCAATTGTATGAAGCGGCGACAGAAGGCTTGCTGCTGTTCATCATCCTGCAGGTCTGCCTGTTGCTGGGACTGCATCGCAGGCCGGGCCTGATCACGGCCGTCTTCTTTGCCGGCTATGGGTTGTTCCGGTTCATCTGCGAATTTTTCCGTGAACCCGATGCGCCCTTCCTGGGCCCGGTCAGCATGGGCATGGCGCTTTCCATTCCCATCTGGCTGGTGGCGGGCGCGCTGTTCGTGATCGCCTCGCGCAAGCGCGCATGAGCGCGCTGCGCGAGCGCATCGCTTCACTGATCGCGGCGCAAGGCCCGATCTCGGTGGCGCAGTTCATGACCCTGGCGCTGCATGACGCGGAAGGCGGCTATTACGCCACCCGCGATCCTTTCGGCGTGGCGGGTGATTTCATCACCGCGCCGGAAATCAGCCAGATGTTCGGCGAGATGCTGGGGCTGTGGTGCGTGCAGGTGTGGCACGACCAGGGCCAGCCGAAAAACAAGCGGCTGGTGGAGCTGGGGCCGGGGCGCGGCACGCTGATGGCCGATGCCCTGCGCGCCGCCAGGGTGGCGCCGGAATTCCTGCTGGGGCTGGACGTGGTGATGGTGGAAGCCAGCCCGGTGCTGCAAAAGGCCCAGGCGGAAAAACTGAAGGACTGCGGCGCCCGGATTCGCTGGGTGACGCATTTCGACGACAGCCTGACCGATCTGCCGCTGCTGCTGCTGGCCAATGAGTTTTTCGACGCCTTGCCCATCCGCCAATATGTCAAGACGGCGCGCGGCTGGTGCGAGCGCATGGTGGTGGAAAAAGCCGGCGCGCTGGATTTTGCCCTGGCGCCCGCACCGACGCCGTCTGCGGCGATCGCCGCGTCGCGCGCCGCGGCGCCGGACGGCGGCGTATACGAAGTCTCGGCCTCCGCCACGGCGCTGACAGAGGCCATTGCGCGGGTCATTGCGGAAAAAGGCGGCGGCGCGCTTTTTCTGGATTACGGCTATGGCGAAGAAGCCGGATATGGCGAGACGCTTCAGGCGGTGGGCGGGCACAGCTTCGCCGACCTGCTGGCCGCGCCCGGCGAGGACGATCTTTCCGCGCATGTGGATTTTGCCGCGCTGGCGGCAGCGGCCCAGCATGGCGGGGCGCGGGTTTACGGCCCGCGGGCGCAAGGTGAATTCCTCGCCGATCTGGGCATCACCGGGCGGGCCGAACAATTGATGAAATCCAATCCCGACGCGGCGCAAGGTCTTTTTGCGGCCATTGAACGCTTGATCGGGCCGCAGCAAATGGGAAACCTGTTCAAGGCGCTGGCCTTGTTGCCGCCCTCAGCCGAAAAGCCGCCAGGATTTTGAGATGGGTCTTGAGATTCACCGTGCCGACAGCCTTTGCGGACTGAAAGGCATCGCGCACGGCTTTTTCGGCAATCGGGGCGGCGTGTCGGAAGGGATTTATGCCAGCCTCAATTGCGGCCCCGGCAGCAAGGACGATCCTGCAAAAGTTGCAGAAAATCGCGCCCGCGTGGTGGCGGCATTGGCGCCGGGCAGCACGCTGGTCACCCTGGCCCAGATCCACAGCCCCCTTGTCCATGTCATTGGTCCCGGTGGCGCCTGCCATGCCCAAGGCGACGGGATGGTCACCGCCACTCCCGGCCTGATGCTGGGCATCCAGACCGCCGACTGCGCTCCCGTGCTGTTCGCCGACCCCCGGGCCGGCGTGATCGGCGCCGCCCATGCCGGCTGGAAAGGCGCGCTGGACGGCGTGCTGGAAGCCACCATCGCGGCCATGGAGGGTTTGGGGGCCAGCCGCCCGAATATCGCCGCCGCCATCGGCCCCTGTATCAGCCAGGCCAATTACGAAGTGGGCGCCGAATTCCGCGCCCGTTTTGTCGAAGCCGCCGGGGAAAATGATGCCTTCTTTTTGGCCAGCGGCAGCGCCTTCCGGTTCGACCTGGAAGGCTATGCCGCCCAGCGCCTGGCCCGCGCCGGGATCGGCGCGCTCACCAAAATGGGGCTTTGCACCTACCCCCCGGAGCATGGCTTTTTCTCCTTCCGGCGCACCACCCATCGCGGCGAGGCCGATTATGGCCGGGAAATCTCGGCCATTGTGCTTACGGAGCAACAGCCAGCCAAAGTGTAGGCGGTTTGGCGTTCGGCTGTGCGACCATAGTAAAAAGGTAACAGGCGGCGAAGTGTCCGTTGCGGCCACCCGCCCGGACAGCTAAAAGCGCGACATCAAATCTTCATGAAGGGCGCGCTGGCATGACGGATCAAAACGGTTCGCGAGGCATGCGCCTGATCACGGGCAACTCCAACCGCCCTCTGGCTGACGCCATCGGCCAATATCTCAAGACCGAGCCGGTCAAGGCGCAGGTGCGCCGTTTCGCCGACATGGAAGTGTTTGTCGAAATCCAGGAAAATGTCCGCGGCGAGGACATGTTCGTGATCCAGTCCACCTCCTATCCGGCCAACGACAATCTGATGGAGTTGCTCATCATGATTGACGCGCTGCGCCGCGCCTCGGCCCGCCGCATCACCGCCGTGATCCCCTATTTCGGCTATGCCCGCCAGGACCGCAAAGTGGGACCGCGCACGCCGATCTCGGCCAAGCTGGTGGCCAACATGATCACCGAAGCGGGCGCCAACCGCGTGCTGACGGTTGACCTGCATGCCGGCCAGATCCAGGGCTTTTTCGACATTCCCACCGACAATCTCGTCGCCCAGCCGGTGATCGTCAAAGACATCAATGAGTATATCGGCGGCCCGCCGCCCATGGTGGTGTCGCCCGATGTCGGCGGCGTGGTGCGCGCCCGCGCCTTGGCGCGGCGGCTGGGTACGGACCTGGCCATCGTGGACAAGCGCCGCGAACGCGCCGGTGAATCCGAGGTGATGAACATCATCGGCGATGTCGAGGGCCGCGCCTGCGTGCTGATCGACGATATCGTCGATTCCGGCGGCACCATCTGCAACGCCGCCGACGCGCTGCTGAAGAACGGCGCCACGGAAGTCTATGCCTATGCCACGCACGGCGTGCTGTCGGGCGGCGCGGTGGCGCGCATCAAGGCGTCCAAGCTCAAATCCATGGTGGTGACGGATTCCATCGCCGTCACAGACGATGTGCGCTCCTGCCCCAATATCCGCACCATCTCCATCGCCCCGCTGCTGGGCGAGGCGATGCGGCGCATCAACAACGAAGCGTCGGTGTCGAGCCTGTTCGACTGATTGATGGGTCGCGCGGCCGGCGGAAAACCGTGGCGCTACGCTGTCGCTAGCCACCCACACTTTTCCGGGCCGACGCTCCTAGCGCAAAGCTGCCAGCACCGCGCCTTCGATCGCCGCCACGCCAAGCCAGTGCACGCCGTCAATCAGGCTCAGCATCGGCTTGCGCCCGGGGAAGATGTTGTTGGTGATGGTGGCGGGGATGATGAAGCCGATGGCCATGAAGGCGCCGGTGACAGCGCCGTTAAACCAGCCCATCACGCCAAGCGCGTTCAGGAGGATGCTGAAAACCAGGGCCATGAGCAGTTCGGCCATGAAGCAGACCGCCATGGGCGTGAGGGGCATTTTCTTGCCCTTGCAGTCCTCCGGATTGAGGCCCAGCGCCAGCTGATATTGCTTGCCCAGCGCCATGTACCAGACCGACCCGAACACAAAGGCGGCGAAGGCCGCCGCCAGGATCGCCACATACGGATTTTGCATAAAAACCACTCCCCTTTTGACGGCAGGCTAGCAGGCTGGCGCGCCTGTTGTCTTTGGCGAGGCCATCCGCTAAAAGCCTCGCCTTTCCGGGCCCCCAAAGGGGTTTCCGGCGCGGGTTAAGGATCAGGAAAATGGCGCAAGTTCAAGAACTTAAGGCAGAAGTGCGTGAGGGCAAGGGCAAGGGCCCGGCCTATCAGGCGCGCCTCAAAGGCCAGATCCCCGGCATCGTCTATGGCGGCAAGGGCGAACCCGAGACCGTCAATGTCGATTTCCGCACCCTGGAGCGCCATGTCGAGGCCGGCTCCTTCCTCACCACCCTCTTCATGCTGGACATCGCCGGCAAGAAGACCCGCGTCATTCCCCGCCAGCTGCAGCTGGACCCGGTCAGCGACCGTCCCGTGCATGTGGATTTCATGCGCCTGACCGAAGGCTCGTCCGTGCGCCTGGAAATTCCGGTGCACTTCAAGGGCCAGGAAGCATCCCCCGGCCTGAAGAAGGGCGGCGTGCTCAACATCGTGCGCCACGAACTGAACGTGATCTGCCCGGCCGACAATATTCCCAGCGCCATTATCGTGGACGTTGCCGCGCTCGACATCAACGAGACCGTGCACATCACCGACCTGGACCTGCCCAAGGGCGTGAAGGTCCTGGTCAAGGGCCGTGACAACACCGTCTGCTCCATCGTCGCGCCGACCAGCGTGATCGAAGAGCAGAAGGCTGCTGCTGCTGCCGCCGCCGCGCCGGTCGTGGAAGCTGCGCCCGCCGCCGATGCTGCTGCCGCTGCGCCCGCCGCTGGTGGTGCCGCCCCTGCCGCTGGTGGCAAGGCTGCTCCGGCTGCCGCCGGCGCCAAGCCCGCACCGGCCAAGAAGTAATCACGCGCGCGGAGGCGCGAGCCTTCGATGGAAGCTCTGCTCATCGCAGGCCTTGGCAATCCGGGGGCGCAGTACGCGCTCAACCGCCACAATGCCGGTTTCATCCTGGCCGACGCGATTCATGCCGAGTACCGCTTCGGCCCGTGGCGCGCCAAGTTCGAGGGCCTGCTGTCGGAAGGCGAGCTGGCGGGGCGCAAGACCTATTTGCTCAAGCCGCAAACCTACATGAATGACAGCGGCAACAGCGTGGGACCGGCGCTGCGCTTCTTCAAGCTGCCGCTGGAATCGCTGGTGGTGGCGCATGACGAGATAGACCTGGCCGCCGGAAAGCTGAAAGTGAAAAAGGGCGGCGGCGATGCCGGGCAGAATGGGCTGCGCTCCATCACCGCCACGCTGGGGCCCGATTACCGCCGGGTGCGCATCGGCATCGGCCATCCCGGGGAAAAGCACAAAGTCACCGGCCATGTGCTGCAGAATTTTTCCAACGCGGACCTGGACTGGTTCAAGCCCATGCTGGACGCGATGATGGAAGCCGCCCCGCTGCTGGCCAAGGATGACGACAAGGGTTTCATGAACAAGGTGGCGCTGATCCTCACGCCGCCCAAGCCCGAAAAAGCCAAAGACAAAAAGAAAGACGAATTATAATGGGTTTCAAATGCGGTATCGTTGGCCTGCCCAATGTCGGCAAGTCCACATTGTTCAATGCGTTGACGCAAACGGCGGCGGCGCAGGCGGCCAATTATCCTTTCTGCACCATCGAGCCCAATGTCGGCGATGTGGCGGTGCCGGATCCGCGGCTGGATGTGCTTTGCAAGATCGCGGGATCGCAGGAAATCATTCCCACCCGCATTACCTTCGTGGACATTGCCGGGCTGGTGCGCGGCGCCTCCAAGGGCGAAGGGCTGGGCAACCAGTTCCTGGCCACCATCCGCGAAGTGGACGCCCTGGCGCATGTGCTGCGCTGTTTCCAGGATGACGACATCACCCATGTCGAGGGCCGGATCGATCCCATCGGCGACGCGGAAGTGGTGGAAACCGAGCTGATGCTGGCCGATCTGGAGAGCCTGGAAAAACGCATAAAACCCCTGGAAAAGAAGGCCAACTCGGGCGAGAAAGAAGCCAAGGAGCAGCTTGCCCTGATGATGAAGGCGGTTGTGCTGTTGCGCGAAGGCAAGCCGGCCCGCCAGGCGCAATTGGCGGCGGAAGAACGCGGCCCCTATAGCCAGCTGGGCCTGATGACGGCGAAGCCTGTCCTCTATGTCTGCAATGTCGAGGAAGGCGCTGCAGCCACCGGCAATGAATACTCCGCCAAGGTCGAAGCCAAGGCCAAGGCGGAAGGCGCCCGCGCCGTGGTGATTTCCTGCAAGGTGGAAGAAGAGATCGCGCAGCTTCCCAATGAAGAGCGCAAGGATTTCCTGGATTCCATCGGGCTGGAAGAACCGGGCCTGAACCGCATGATCCGCACCGGCTATGAGCTTTTGGGACTGCTGACCTTCTTCACGGTCGGCCCCAAGGAAACCCGCGCCTGGACCGTGACCAAGGGCAGCCGCGCGCCCCAGGCAGCCGGCGCCATCCATACCGATTTCGAGCATGGCTTCATCCGTGCCGAAACCATTGCCTTTGCCGATTATGTGGCGGGCAAGGGCGAAGCCGGCGCGCGCGAGCAGGGCAAGTTCCGGCTGGAGGGCAAGGAGTATGTCGTCGCCGATGGCGACGTGCTGCATTTCCGGTTCAATACGTAATCAGCGCAGCGATGCTTCGATATTGCCGCCGTCCACGGTAATGACGGCTGCGGTCGTTTTTGAAGCGTTGGCGAGATAGACGAAGGCTTCCGCCACATCTTCGGCGGTGACTTCGCGCTTGAGCAGGTTGCCGCTCATGTAATCCGTCTCGGAAAGGCCGCGCGCCTTGGAGCGGGCTGCCACCATGTCATCCGTGAGCAGGCCGGTGCGAATGCGGTCGGCGTTGACGGCGTTGGAGCGGATGCCGTCCTTGCCATGGTCCAGTGCATATTGCTTGACCAAGAACAGGGTCGCCGCCTTGGGCAAGCCATAAGGGCCGAAATCCTTGCCCGGATTGACCGCCTGCTTGGAGGTGTTGAACAGCAGGCACCCAAAGGTGCCCTGGGCCTGCATGATGCGCACTGCGTTCTGCGCCACGGATTGATGGGCCCAGAAATTCAGTTCAAAGCTTTTGCGCAGGGTGGCGTCGTCCACCTTGCCGATGGTGCCCTGCCAGGCGGCGCCGGCGTTCGACACGGCGATATCGACGCCGCCGAACTTGCTCACCACCTGGTCGAAGGCCGACCGGACGCTGGCCGGATCGGTGACGTCGCAGCCGATGCCCAGCGCCTTGCCGCCGATCTTCCTGGCCGCGGCCTTGGCGGCGTCGGCGTCCAGATCGAGGATGGCGATTTCCGCACCTTCCTTGGCCATGGCCTTGGCGGTGGCAAAGCCGATGCCGGAGGCGCCGCCGGTGATCACCGCCACCTGGCGGGCCAGCGACTTTTCATTGGACTTGCCCAGCTTGGCCTGTTCCAGCGACCAATATTCCACTTCGAACATGTCGAATTCGCTGATCGAACGGTATTCGCCGATGGCTTCGGCGTCAGTGATGACGGCGATGGCGTTTTCGGCAATGTCGGCGGCGATGGCGGCATCCTTGGCCGAGGCGCCGATGCCGAACATGCCCACGCCCGGCACCAGGATGACGCGCGGCAGGGGATCCAGCTCGGTTTTCTTGACCGGGCTTTTGGCATTGTTGTCGGCAAAATATTTGTGATAGCGGGCAACAAAAGCGTCCACCGCGGCGCGCACTTCGCCGGCCCATTCGCTGAGCCTGTCGGCATCAGGCGCCGGCACCACCATGGGCCAGTTCTTGGTGCGAATGGTGTGGTCCGGCGTCACCACGCCGACCTGGCTGTAGCGCGAAAGCTCCGCGCCATTCACATAGGCCAGGATGGCGGGGTTGGTGCGGAAATCCAGGATCTGGCGCTTGGCGGTGCCGGCCAGGGCATTTTTTTCCAGCGCCACTGCGCCGCGCAGGATCGGGGCAATGTCGGGAAGAGACGCGATCTTCGCCGGCAGCTTGGCGGCCGCGATGGTCTTGCGCTGGCGGGTCAAGCGTTCTTCCGCCAGGGTGACGAATTCGATCATGCGGCTGTAGGCCTGCTCGGCGGTATCGCCCACGGTGAAGATGCCGTGCTGCAAAAGCACCAGCCCTTCGACATTCGGATTCCTGTCGAACACTTCGGCCACGGATTTCGCCAGGGCAAAGCCGGGAATGGTGTAGGGCACATAGGCGACACGGTCGCCATAGACTTCGTGGACCAGCGCCTTGTTGTCGGGCTGGTCGGTCAGGGCCAGCACCGCCGTGGAATGGACATGGTCGATGAATTTGTGCGGCAGGAAGGCGTGCAGCAGGGTTTCCACAGATGGATTGGGCGAAGACGAGTCGAGCAGGTTGATGCGCTGGAAATTGACCATGTCCTCGTCGGACAGCTTGTCCAGCTTGCGCAGCTTGCGCAGGGGTTCGAGGCGCACCGCGGGAAGACCCGCCGGTTCGATGGAACCCATGTCCCAGCCGGAGCCCTTGATGCAGATCACCTCGACATCTTCGCCCAGCATGTCCTTCATGATGGTCTTGACGGAGGTGTTGCCGCCGCCATGCAGCACCATGCGCGGATCGCCGCCCAGCAGGCGCGTGGTGTAGGTGCGCACCGCCAAATCTTCGTTCACGCCCCTGGGGGCGTAATCGGTGACGAATTTTTCGGCTTCAGCCTTGTTCCAGAGCGATTGCATGGACGTCTCTCAAGCTTTGGGGAAAAGGCTCGATAAGCCCTCGGGCGTAGCGGCGCAAGTGCCGCGTTCGGTGATAAAGCCCGTAACCAGCCGGGCGGGCGTCACGTCGAAGCCGGGATTGGCGGCAGGGGAACCGGGGGCGGCGATTTCCACCGTGGCGACGCCGCCGCCCGGCAGCCGGCCGGTCATTTTCAGGATTTCGTCCGCCGAGCGTTCCTCGATGGGAATGTCGCGGCCGTCGGCCAGCGTCCAGTCGATGGTGGAACTGGGCAGCGCCACATAGAAGGGAACATTGTTGTCCTTCGCCGCCAGCGCCTTGAGATAAGTGCCGATCTTGTTGGCGACATCGCCATTGGCGGTGACGCGGTCGGTGCCCACGATCACCATGTCCACTTCGCCTGCCTGCATGTAATGGCCGCCGGCATTGTCGGCCAGGATGGTGTGGGCGACGCCGTGGCTGCCCAGTTCAAACGCCGTGAGCGAGGCGCCCTGGTTGCGGGGGCGGGTTTCGTCGACCCAGACATGCAGGTCGATGCCGGCGTCATGCGCCAGGTAGATGGGCGCCAGCGCGGTGCCGTAATCCACCGTCGCCAGCCAGCCGGCATTGCAATGGGTGAGGATGTTGAGCTTGCGCTTTTTCCTGGCCGCGAGATCCCGGATGATCGTCAGACCATGTTCGCCAATGGCTTTGCTCATCGCCACGTCTTCATCGGCGATGGCGGCGGCCTCCTTCCAGGCCAGGGCAGAACGATCCGTATGCGGACGCTTTAGCAGCGCGTCCCGCATGCGGCCCAGGGCCCAGCGCAAATTGATGGCGGTAGGACGGGTCTCAGCCAACATGTCATGAATGCGGGTGAGGTTTTCGTCGGATGGATCGGCACGCATCGCCAGCGCCAGGCCATAGGCGCCCACCGCGCCGATCAGCGGCGCACCGCGCGTCTGCATCGAAGTAATGGCGTGGGCCGCGTCTTGCGGCGAGCGCAAAGTGAGGGTCACGAATTCATGCGGCAGCCTTGTCTGGTCGATGATGCCGAAGGCGTCATCGCCGATGGGCCAGACGGAACGATAATGCTGACCCTTGATCTTCATTTCGGCTGCGTCGCCTGCATCGCGGGGTATTGGGAGAATTTCCCGTACCAAGCAGACAATTTGGGGCGGGTGGCGCGCCAATCAAGGTCCTTGAAGCGAAAATCGACATAGCCCAGCGCCACGCCGGCGGCGATTTCGCCGATGGTGGGGCTTTCCGAGAATTTCACCCGCTCCAGCGCATCCAGCGCCGCCTCCATCGCCGCCGTGTGGCGGTCAATATGGGCCGGGTTGGGATTGGGCTGGCGGCCTTCCACCACGCGGCCGACAGCCGCGTCGCACAGTCCGTCCGCCAGCGCCTGCAGCGTCAGGGCCTTCCATTGACCCTTGTTGTTGCCCAAAAGGCTGTTGCCGGGAAAGAATTTGCCGCCGCCATAGCGGTTGAGATATTCGCAAATGACACGCGAATCGAAGATGGCGGAACCATCGCCCAGGATCAGCGCCGGTATTTTTCCCAGCGGATTGATGCGGCGGAACTCCGCCGTGCCGTAAGGGGGGGTGAGGTCAATCACCTCCAGCTTGATGCCCAGCACATGGGCGACCACCAGCGCCTTGCGGGCGAAAGGCGAAGCAGGATTGCCATACAGCTTCAATTAGTGGCCCTCAAATGCGACGAGCGAACTGACATTCATGCCAATGGCCGTCAGCTTTTGTGCGCCGCCCAACTCCGGCAGGTCGATCACGAAGGAGCAGCCCACAATTTTTGCCCCTGCCCGCTCCAGCAGCCTGATGCCGGCCATGGCCGTGCCGCCGGTGGCGATCAGGTCGTCGATCAGCAAAACCCTCTCGCCTTTTTCCACCGCGTCGGCATGAATCTCGACCCGGTCGGTGCCATATTCCAGGACATAGTCCTCACCGATCACGGTGTGGGGCAGCTTGCCTTTCTTGCGCACGGGAATGAAACCCACGCAAAGCTGGTGCGCCACGGCTCCCCCTAAGATAAAGCCGCGCGCTTCCAGCCCGGCCACCTTGTCGATCTTCAGGCCCGCAAAAGGCTGCACCAGCGCGTCCACCGCGGCGCGGAAAGCGCGCGGGTTGCCCAGCAGGGTGGTGATGTCGCGGAACATGATCCCTTTCTTGGGATAGTCCGGAATGGTGCGAATGGCGCTTTTGAAATCCATGGCAGGCCTCACTTCTTGTCGGGCGGATGAAGGTCGAAGAACACGACGTAATCGGGATTTACTTTTTCGTCCTCGGAAACGATGCCGTAGGATTGATGGGTGGGCGGGAATTCCGCCAAATCGATGTGCGGCATGATATGGGTCGCGCCGTCGCGCGGCCTTTTCAGCACGACACCCGCTTCGTCGTCGGAGCTTTCCACCACGCCGAAAAAATCCTCGAATGAGGCTTGCTTGCCCTGCCCATCCAGATGGCGAAGGCCGACCAGAACGGATTTGCCGATGCAGTCTGCGTTGGTTTTCATTTGTTCAGCACCCGCCCCGCCACGGCGTCCAGCTTGGCAACCAGCGCGGGATCGCGCTTGTCGGGCGCGGTAATCAGCGCCATGTCGAGCATGGTTTCCACACCCAGCGGGCAAGGCTGGCGCTCGGGCCCCAGCTTGTCCGCCACCGCCATGATGAGCTTGCGCGCGTTGGCGGCATTGCCCTGCATGATCTTGATCACGGCTTCGACCGTCACATGCTCGTGATCGTCATGCCAGCAGTCATAGTCGGTCACCATCGCCACGATGGCGTAGGGCAGTTCCGCTTCGCGGGCGAGCTTGGCTTCGGGCATCGCCGTCATGCCGATCACGCTGCAATCCCAGCTGCGGTAGAGAAAGCTTTCGGCGCGGGTGGAGAATTGCGGCCCTTCCATGCAGATATAGGTGCCGCCTTCGCTGTGGTCGATCTTCTGCTCGCGTGCCGCCAGCGTCAGGGCGCCGGACAAATGCGGACAGACCGGATGGGCCATGGGAACATGGGCGACAAAGCCGGGCCCGAAGAAGCTTTTTTCGCGGGCGAAGGTGCGGTCGATGAACTGGTCGGCCATCACGAAGGTGCCGGGCGGCAATTCCTCTTTCAGCGAACCGCAGGCTGACACCGAGATCACATCGGTGACGCCGACGCGCTTGAGGGCGTCAATATTGGCGCGGTAATTGATGCTGGTCGGGGTCTGGTTATGGCCGCGGCCATGGCGCGGCAGGAACACCATGTCCACGCCATGGAAGGTGCCGGTGAGCAGCTGGTCGGAGGGCTGGCCCCAGGGACTTTTGACGTCCTGCCATTTGGCGTTTTCCAGGCCGGGTATTTCGTAAACGCCGGAACCGCCAAGGATGCCGAGGACCGTTTTGCTCATGAAAAAGGGCGCTTTCCGGAAGGAGAGCGCCCTTTTAGCATGTTCAAAGCGGCAAGAAAGAACTGGATTCCCGCTTTTGCGGGAATGACAGGTCCATGTCAGTGGGCGTCTTTCCAGACCTTGCGGTAAGCGGCGAACAGGATGCCGGAGAGCACCACCAGGAAGGCCAGCACGCCGAAGCCCATGCGCTTGCGGTCTTCCATGTGCGGATCGGCGGCCCAGGCCAGGAAGGTCGTCACGTCATGGGCCTGCTGGTCGATGGTGGCGGCCGTACCGTCGGAATAGGTCACGCCCTTGTCGGTCAGCGGCGGCGGCATGGAGATGTTCCAGCCTTCGAAATAGGGGTTGTAGTATTTGCCTTCCGTCACCTTGAAGCCGCCGGGCGGCGTCATGTGGAAGCCCGTCAGGATCGAATAGACATATTGGGCTTCGCCTTCGCGGGCCTTGACGATCATGGACAGGTCGGGCGGCAGCGCGCCGCCATTGCTGGCGCGGGCGGCCTGCTCGTTCGGGAAGGGCGACGGGAAATAGTCCGCCATGATGCCCGCACGGGTCAGGCGGGTGCCCTTGTCGTCCATGATCTCGCCCTTGTCGTTGGGCTCGGCCGGGATGCGGTAGCCAGAGGCGATGGCCTTGGCCTGGGCTTCGGAGAAGCCGGGGCCACCTTCTTCCGACATATTGTGGAAGGCGACGTGGTCCAGGCCGTGGCAGGCGGAGCAGACTTCCTTGTAGACCTGGAAGCCGCGCTGCAGGGCGCCGCGGTCATAGGTACCGAAGGGACCTTCGAACTCGAATTCCACATCCTTGGGGGCCAGGCGCTTGGTGTCGGCGGCGAAGGCCGGAACCGAAGCGAGCAGGCCCAGAGTCACACCCAGAGCGAGAGGAAGAGCTATGCGCATCGTTGTTCTCACTCGGCAGCGGCTGCGGCGGAATCGCCGAGCACGGATTGGGCGATGGAGGCGGGAAGCGGCTTGGGCGTTTCGAACCAGCCGACCAGCGGCATGATCACCCAGAAGAAGCCGTAATAGTAGAGCGAGGCGATACGCGCCACCCAGACCATGGGAATGCCGAACTTGACGGCATCCACGCTCTGCGCGCCGCAATATCCCAGCACCACGCAGACCACGACCAGGCCCCAGAAGAACTGCTTCATCAGGGGACGGAAGCGGCAGGAACGCACCGGGCTGGTGTCCAGCCAGGGGATCAGGAACAGGGTGACGATGGCGCCGCCCATCACGATCACGCCCATCAGCTTGTCCGGGACGGAGCGCAGCATGGCGTAGAAGGGCAGCAGGTACCATTCGGGCACGATGTCCGGCGGCGTCACCAGCGGATTGGCGGGCTGGTAATTGTCCGGGTTGCCGAAGAAGTCCGGCGCGTAGAACACGAAGCCGGCGAACAGGATCACGAACAGGCAGAGATAGAAGGCGTCCTTGACCGTGTAATAGGGGTGGAAGGGCACCGTGTCCTGCGGGCTGTTCACGTCGATCCCCAGGGGATTGTTGTTGCCCGGCACATGCAGCGCCCAGATATGCAGGCCGACAACGCCGGCGATGATGAAGGGCAGCAGATAGTGCAGCGAGAAGAAGCGGTTCAGGGTGGCGTCGCCAACCGCGAAGTCGCCCCACAGCCAGGTGGCGATATGGCCGCCGACCACGGGAATGGCGCTGAACAGGTTGGTGATGACGGTGGCGCCCCAGAAGGACATCTGGCCCCAGGGCAGCACATAGCCGAAGAAGGCCGTGGCCATCATCAGCAGGTAGATCAGCACGCCCAGGATCCAGATCATTTCACGCGGCGCCTTGTAGGAGCCGTAATAGAGGCCGCGGAACATGTGGATGTAGACGGCAAGGAAGAACATGGAGGCGCCGTTGGCATGCACGAATCGCATCAGCCAGCCGTAATTGACATCGCGCATGATCTTTTCGACGGAGTCGAAGGCCAGGCCGGCATTGGCGACATAATGCATCGCCAGCACGATGCCGGTGACGATCTGCACCATAAGGCAGAAAGTCAGGATGCCGCCGAAGGTGTACCAGATATTCAGGTTACGCGGCGTGGGGAAGGTCTGCATCGTGTCGTGCATCAGGCGCGGCAGCGGCAGGCGCGCGTCGATCCACTTCTCGAAACCGGATTTGGGATTGTAGGTTGAAGGGCCTGACATTTTTGTTCTCCTCAACCGACTTTGATGCGGGTGTCAGACAGGAACGCGTAGGGCGGCACGGCGAGGTTCTGCGGCGCCGGCCCTTTCCTGATGCGGCCCGACGTGTCGTACATCGAACCATGGCAATGGCAGA
Source organism: Alphaproteobacteria bacterium (assembly GCA_947475445.1). Lineage (GTDB taxonomy): Bacteria > Pseudomonadota > Alphaproteobacteria > Micropepsales > Micropepsaceae > Rhizomicrobium. The sequence continues at coordinate 310,538 of CANJLC010000001.1, read as the reverse complement.
GCCAGCCGCCGAAATCGCCTTCCGGCATGGCGGGCGTGGAAACAGTGGGAGTGCAGCCCAGATGGGTGCAGACGCCAACCAGCACCAGCCATTCCGGCTTGACGACGCGGTCGGCATCGGTGGCGGGCGCGCTGGCGGACTTGCCGGCATTGCGCGCCAGGGGATCGGGCAGCGTGCTGACATCCACCGCATTGGCGGAGGCGATTTCCGCCGGCGTGCGGCGGCGCACGAAAAGCGGCTGGCCGCGCCATTTGAAAACAATCTGCTGGCCGGGCTGGATCGCCGCGATGTCAATTTCGGTGGAGGCCAGCGCCAGGGCGGCGGCGGACGGGTTCATCTGGTCGATGAGGGGCCAGGCCACCATGGCGACGCCGACGGCGCCCATTGCACCGGACGCCACATAAAGAAAGTCGCGTCGCGTGCCCGCGTCATGAGTCGTAGCTGCCACGTCATCCACCCTTTGATAAGCCAAAGACTATTGCCACATTCGGCTGCGGAACTGGAAATGACGCAGTGACGCGCCGGGCCCCGCGAATCCGGCACACTTGATCTGTTCGCGCGGTAAAATAGAGAGTCGAATTTGGGGGGTCTTGCGGCACGATGACGCAGAAAATGCCTTTTCCTACCGTAACTTGGGCGAAAGTGGACCAAATCTGATGCGCCTGGCCCTGTATCAGCCCGACATTCCCCAAAATGCGGGCAGCCTGATGCGGCTTTGTGCCTGCCTGGGGGTGGCGATGGATATCATCGAGCCCTGTGGATTTCTGCTCAGCGACCGCAATTTCCGCAGGTCCGGGCTGGATTACCGGGCCGGGGTGGACCTGACCCGGCATGAGTCCTGGGCCGCCTATCGCGCCAAACCGGCCGCCCAGGGTCAAGAAAGGCTGCTGCTCCTGACCACCAAGGGGGCCCAGCCCTATGCCGATTTCACCTTTGCCCCCACTGATACGCTGCTTTTGGGCCGGGAAAGCGCCGGGGTGCCAGATGACGTGCATGCGGCGGCGGACGCGCGGCTGCTGATTCCCATGCTGGCGGGGATGCGCTCGCTCAATGTCGCCCAGGCGGCCGCCATGGTGCTGGGCGAGGCGCTGCGCCAGACTGGGTTGTTTCCCCCAAGCGGCCGTTGCGATACCTAAAGAGCCGCAGACCAAAAGGTATTTCCAAGTGCACATGACCCTGTTCGATCCCGGTGGACTGTCGGCGCTGTTCCAGGTGCTGATGATCGATATCGTGCTGGCGGGCGACAATGCCGTGGTCATCGGCCTGGCCGCCGCGCGCGTGCCGGCCGCGATGCGCAAGAAAGTCGTGTTCTGGGGCCTGGTCGCCGCCGTGGTGCTGCGCGTGGGCATGGCGCTGACCGCCGTGACCTTGCTGCAGATCATCGGATTGCTGCTGGCGGGCGGCATCTTGCTGCTGTGGGTGAGCTGGCGCTTCTGGCGCGATATTCGCGGCGGGCACGACAAGGCGCATGCAGGGGTGGATGCAAACGCCTCGCTGCGGCGCGCCATCACGCAAATCGTGCTGGCCGATGTGTCCATGTCGCTGGACAATGTGCTGGCGGTGGCGGGCGCCGCCATCGGCCACGTGGATGTGCTGGTGATCGGGCTTTTGATGTCGGTGGCGCTGATGGGTTTTGCCGCCAGTTTCATCGCAAAGCTGCTGGAGAAATATCGCTGGATCTCGTATGTCGGCCTGGCAATCGTCGTCTATGTCGCGCTGGAGATGATCTACAAGGGCAGCCAGGACGTGATGGCGGCGCTGCCTCACTTTACGTAATCTCGAGCAGCAGCGCCGTTGAATCATCGGATTTCTTGAAGCGGGCGAATTTTTCGCCCATGGCGTCGTCATTTTCCACGGCGCGCAATTCCTCGCCCAGTGCGGCGAGGGTTTGGGTTTGCGCCGCCTGCACCAGGCCCATGGCGTCATAGCGGCCATAATCGGTGGCCAGCGCCAGGAAACCGTCCGAGGCAATCAGCAACAAGTCGCCTTGCGCCGGGCGCGCGGTGTGGCGCGAGACATGCGCTGCGGCGCGCGGCTCCGGCGAGAACAGCCAGTTCTTGCCGCGATTGATATTATTTCGCGAGGCGCGCAACAGGGAAAGAATTTCCGGGCGGTTGAGGTCGGGCGCGGGGCTGAGGTTTTTTTCCTTCGCCACCTGGCGGGCGCGCTCAGATTCCTGGCCGCGCCTGTCGAAGCCGTCGCCAATGATTTCGCAACCGTCCTTTTTCAAAAGCAGCGCGGTGCAGTCGCCATACCAGAGAAATTCCGTGCCCGAATTTGTCTCGGCCACCAGCATCATGGAGGCGCAGGGCGTCTCCCATTTTTCGCGCAGGGGCCGGCGGCGCAGCGCCTCGAAACTTTTCCTGGCGTCTTCCAGCGCATGCGCCAGCGCATCCTGCGGCGCGTTGCCGTCACGCAAATGCGCCATCAGGCGGCGCGTGCCGAACTGGGCCAGCCAGGCCGCGTCGCTGGGGCCCGGCATGAGCTTTTCACCCAGCGGCGTGGCGCCGTCCATCACCAGCGCGGCGCTGTGCGTATGGGCGAAGGCGTCTTCATTGGGCTTGGCGGCGTCGCCGGGCAGGGACAGCGAATCCAGCAGGACAAAACTCATTTCAGGTCCCGCACGGCATCTTTCAGCTTTTGCGCCAGCGCCGCTTCGTCGTCGGGAAAATCCTGGGCGATCCACCAGGCCTCGACCGCGTCCAGCACCTTGCCGACGCTTTGGCCTTCGCGCACGCCGGCCTGCATCACATCATGGCCCGAAAGGGGAAAGCGCGGCCTTTCCCAGCCGTCTGCCACCGACAGCAGCATGCGCCACGCGATGGCGTTCGCACCGGGCGCACTGGCGGCCCAGCCCAGCCGTACACGGTCCTTGAAAGGCGGCACGGTGATTTCATAAAGCAGGCGGCGCACGTCCTGGGCCGATAGATAAGAGACGATCTTTTCCGTCGCTCCGGCCAGATCCAGCAGCCGCGCGGTTTGGGCATTGGACAGTTTCAGCCGCCCTGCCACGGCGTTTGCGGCAACCGGATCGTCCGGCAGCAGCGCCGCCAGACGCAAAATGGCATCGGGGGGAAAATCATTCTCGGCGTCGATCTGGATCAGATGTTCCAGCCGCGGCATCTGCAGCGCGAAGGGCAGGATTTCAGGCAGGATGCCGGACGCCGCCATCACGCGCAAAACCGGCGCGGGACTGGGGCATTCCAGAAGCCGCAATATTTCCTTGGCGATGCGCTCGCCCGAGAGTTGCGCCAGGCCCGCCTTGCCTTCAGCCGCGGCACGCAGGGCCTCGGCGTCCATCTCGCCCTTGCCGTACCAGGCATGGAAGCGGAACAGCCGCAGGATGCGCAAATAATCTTCCGCGATGCGGGCCCTGGCGTCGCCGACAAAGCGCACCTTTCCGGCGATCAAATCCTGGATGCCGCCATGGTAATCGAAAATCTCGCCATCTGCGGCGGCATAGAGTGCGTTCATGGTGAAGTCGCGCCTTGCGGCATCTTCGTCCCAGGCCTTGGTGTAGGCCACCACGGCGCGGCGGCCATCGGTGGCGACATCGCGGCGCAGGCTGGTGACTTCAAAGACCTTGCCATTCTTGATGGCGGTGACGGTGCCATGTTCAAAGCCGGTGGGAATGGCCTTGATGTTTGCCGCTTCCAGCAGCCGGACGGTTTCTTCCGGCGGCAGGGGCACGGCGATGTCAATGTCGACCACGGCAAGCCCCAGCAGCGCATTGCGCACCGCGCCGCCGACAAAGCGGGCATTGCCCAGCGCCTGCATCACGGCTCGCGTTTCGGGCTCTTCCAGCCAGCCATGTTTGGCGGGGTCAATCCTCATGGCGCCTCAATAGCACGCGCCGTGCGCAGCCGCCCGGACAAATCAAACAGCATGGCCGCGGTGATGCCCCAGATATGGCGGCCCGGAGGCTCGAATATATAGAAAGTATGAAACCAGCCGTCCCTGTCACGGCTGGCCTGCTGCACATTCGCGGGGTCCAGAAAGAAGGATAGTGGCACTTCAAAAACATCCGCCACTTCCCGGGGATCGGGATTCAGGGCAAAGCCCGGCGCCAGCACGCCCACCACCGGCGATATGTCAAAGCCCGTTCCGGTCAAGTAGCGCGGCAGGAATCCGGCCAGACTGACATGGGCCGGATCAATGCCGGTTTCCTCCATGGTTTCGCGCAAGGCGGTTTGCACCGGCGAAAGGTCATGCGCCTCGCGCCGCCCGCCGGGGAAACTGACCTGGCCGCTGTGATGCGACAAATGCGCGGTGCGCTGGGTGAAAAGGACGGTGGGCTCGGGATGGGCGATCACCGGGATCAGCACCGAGGCGGGAACAAGGCTGGACCGGGCCTGGCGCTTTTCGGGATAGAGCGCGTAATCGTCGCGGCCCACATTGTCCTGCGGCGTCTGCGGCAGCGCCGCCCGCAGGCCAGCCAGCGGATTTTCAACAAGGGCCTTCATGACGGATCAAACGCGAAAAATACGCCATCGCTCCACACGCCCATGCGGCCATCATGCGACGCCGCCAGTTCGGCCAGCTGGTAATAGACAGGGCGCGCGATGCGCGCCAGCAGGCCGCGCCGCACATCGAGATAGGGAACCGGTGCGCCGTCCGTGACGCGAAATGCCAGGGCATGGTCCGCTCCCGCCAGCACGGCATCGCCGACATTGGTGGTGAAGGTCAGGCGCTGGCCCAGCCCCTCGCCTTCCACCTCCAGCAGCACGGCGATGAAGGGGGCGTCTTCCACGAGGATGGAAAGTTTTTCACCCGGGGTGACCAGCACAAAGCCGTCCGCATCCTTGCGCAGGATGGTGGAGAAAAGCCGCACCAGTTCCTTGCGCCCGATGGGGCTGCCCTGGTGAAACCAGGCGCCGTCGCGGGCGATGCGCATGAAGCTGTCGCCGCAATGGCTGGGGTGCCAGTCCTCGACCGGCGGCAGCGCCGTCTGCCGCAGATACCCCCCAAGTCCCGCTGGCAGCGCGATTGCCGTCATTGCGCCCGTTTTTCCTTATAGTTAGCGCCACTTATGTGGGTTTTCCCGGCTTTTGCTTGCACGGACTGGCTGAGGGTGCAGTATAAGTGTCACCTCTATCAAGATGGCCCGCCCCATGGACCCGAGAATGTCACAAGACGCCGAAATCATCGGGAAAGCCCCCGCCAAGCTGGAAAAAACCGCCGAGACCTTCATCAAGGTGCGCAAGCGCATCGCCGAAGTGATCTTTGGCCAGGATGACGTGGTGGAGCAGACGCTGGTGACGCTGATGGCGGGCGGCCATGGCCTTTTGATCGGCGTGCCGGGCCTGGCCAAGACCAAGCTGGTGGAGACCCTGTCCATCGTGCTGGGGCTGGACACCAGCCGCATCCAGTTCACCCCCGATTTGATGCCCACCGACATCACCGGGTCCGAAGTGATGGAGGAAAGCGCGTCCGGCTCGCGCGGCTTTCGTTTCATTCGCGGCCCGGTCTTCACCCAATTGCTGATGGCGGACGAGATCAACCGCGCCTCGCCGCGTACCCAGTCGGCGCTGCTGCAGGCGATGCAGGAAAAACACGTCACGGTGGCCGGGGCGCGGCATGACCTGCCGCCGCTCTTTCATGTGCTGGCGACGCAAAACCCGCTGGAGCAGGAAGGCACCTATCCGCTGCCGGAAGCGCAGCTGGACCGTTTCCTGCTGCAGATCGATGTCGGCTATCCCGATCTGGAATCCGAGCGGCGCATGCTGACCGCCACCACCATCGGAGACGAAAAGAAGGCCAGCAAGGTTTGCGGCCCGGACGATTTGGCCGAAGCCCAGGCGCTGGTGCGCCGCATGCCAGTGGGCGAGACGGTGATGGATTCGATTCTCAGGCTGGTGCGCGCGGCGCGCCCGGATTCCGGCCATGACGCAACACGCGGCCAGGTCGCCTGGGGTCCTGGTCCGCGTGCCGGACAGGCTTTCATGCTGGCGGTGCGCGCGCGCGCCTTGATGGATGGACGCCTTGCGCCGTCCAGCGACGACATCGCGGCGCTGGCGGGGCCGGTGCTGCGTCATCGCATGGCGCTGAATTTCGCCGCCCGCGCCGAAGGCGTCACCACGGCGGGCGTGATCGAAAAGCTTTGCAAGACTCTCCTTTAAAGGAGCGCGCGTGACCGGGTTCTCACCGCTGCAGCACGAAGCGGACGGCCTCTCCGCCGGATTGCCGCCGCTGCTGGTGGCGGCCGACAGGCTGGCGGCGTCGGTAAGCCTGGGCGTGCATGGCCGGCGGCGCGCCGGTATTGGCGAAAGCTTCTGGCAATTTCGCCGCTACCAGAATGAAGACGCGGCGCGGATTGACTGGCGCCAGTCGGCCAAGTCGCAACATCTTTATGTGCGCGAGCGCGAATGGGAAGCGGCCCAGACCATCTGGCTGTGGCGCGACGGCGGCGCGGGCATGGATTTTTCCAGCCACAGCGTCTCCAAGCGCGAGCGCGCCGAATTGCTGCTGCTGGCGCTGGCGGCGCTGCTGATCCGCGGCGGCGAGCGCGTGGGGTTTCTGGGCGGCGGCGAACGGCCTGCCGCATCACGCCTGGCCTTGATGCGCATCGCCCATGCCTTGCTGGATACAAAGATGCAGGCGCACAGCCTGCCGCCGCAAACCCCTATCGCGCGCGGCGCCGGGCTGGTGTGGCTGGGAGATTTCCTGGAGCCGCAGGCGCTGGACACCATGCGCGGGCTGGCGCGCGCCGGGATCAGCGGTCACCTGGTGCGGATTGTCGATCCGGCGGAAGAGGATTTTCCCTATACCGGACGGGCGCGCTTTGAATCGCCGCAGGGGCGGGACGAAGCCCTGTTCGGACGGGCGGAAAGCGTGGGCGATTCCTATCGCGCCCGCTTTCGCGCCCATGGAGAAGAAGTGGTCCAGACCGCCATGAAGCTGGGCTGGACGGTGACAAGCCATCGCACCGACCATGCGCCGCTCAGCGCGCTGGTCGCGCTGCATGCCGCGATTGGCGGGACCTGACTTGGCGGGCCTGTTCTCACAATTGAGTTTTGGCGCACCCTGGGTGCTGGCGGGACTGCTGGTGCTGCCGCTGCTGTGGTGGCTGCTGAAAGTCACGCCGCCGCAGCCGCGCCGCATTGCCTTTCCACCGCTGCGCCTGCTGCTGGGGCTGAAGAATGAAGAGCAGACCCCCGCGCATACGCCCTGGTGGCTGCTGCTGCTGCGCCTGGCAGCTGCGGCGCTGCTGATTTCCGCCTTGGCCGAGCCGCTGCTGGGCCGCGCGCCGCAGGTTGCCGGCAGCGGACCGCTGGTGCTGGTGATTGACAATGGCTGGAGCGCCGCCAAGGGCTGGGACGAACGCCAGGGCGTGATCGCCGATTTGCTGCGCGGGGCGCAGGATCGTCCGGTCGCCATCGTGGCGACGGCGGGCAATGCGCCCGTGAGTTTGCTGGACGCGGGGGCTGCGGTGCGGGCGGCGCGCGAGCTTGCGCCCATGCCCTGGGCGGGCGACCGCATGGCGGCGGCGGCGCGGCTGGCGCGCGCCAGCTTTGCCTCGCCGCCGCAGATCTTCTGGCTGAGCGACGGCGTCGAGGATGGCGTGGGACGCAAGTTCGAGACAGCGCTCACCAAGCTGGGGCCGCTGACAATTTTCACGCCCCGCGCGGCGGCGCTTGGCCTGTTGCCGCCGGTGCGCGACGGCACCGGCTTCCAGCTCACCGCCTTGCGCCCCGGCGCCAAGGGCGCGCGCCAGACCAATGTCGCAGCCATCGGCCGCAATGGCGAAGTTCTCAGCGACGCGCCCTTGATCTTCAAGGCGGGCGACGCGCGGGCCAGGGCGCATATCGCCTTGCCGCTGGAAGTGCGCAACCAGACGGCGCGGCTGGAAATTCGCGGCGAGGACAGCGCCGGTGCGGTGCAATTGCTGGATTCGGGCGGCGTCGAGCGCCGCGCCGGGATTGTTTCGGCGGCAACCTCGGAAGGTGAGCAGCCGCTTTTGTCGGATGTCTATTACCTGGAGCGGGCGCTGGCGCCATTCGCCGAAGCCCAGAAGGGCACCATCAGCAATCTCATCGCGCGCAAGGTTTCCGTGCTGTTCCTGGCCGATATCGGCAGGGTCGCCGGCAGCGACGCCGACAAGGTGAAGAAATTCGTCACGGACGGCGGCGTGCTGGTGCGTTTCGCGGGCCCGCGCATGACAGGCGGCGCAGACGAGCTGGTGCCGGTGCCGCTGCGGGTGGGCGGCCGTTACCTCGGCAGCGCCATGTCGTGGAATGCGCCGCAGAAGCTGGCGGCGTTTCCGGCCTCCAGTCCGTTCAACGGATTGGTGGCGCCCACGGAAGTCACCGTGACGCGCCAGATATTGGCCGAGCCCGGCGCGCAATTGTCGGAGCGCGCCTGGGCGCGGCTGAGCGACGGCACGCCTTTGGTCACGGCGCAGCAAATGGGCCAGGGCTGGGTCATTCTTTTCCACATCACCGCCAGCCCGGCCTGGTCGTCGCTGCCCCTGTCGGGACTTTATGTGGACATGCTCAAGCGCATACTGGCCTTGTCCGCCGGCACCGCGGCCGGCGACCTGGCGCAATTGTCCAGCCTGGCGCCGATCAGCGTGCTGGATGGTCTTGGCCACAGCATGGCGGCATCCGCTGAACTGCTGCCCATCGCGGCAAAGGATTTCGCCCGTACCGAAGTGTCCGCCTTGCATCCGCCGGGGCTTTATGGCGCGCAAGGCGTGGAGAGCGCGCTCAATATCCTCAAGGCGCAAGATGCGCTGTTGCCGCTGGAACTGGGCGGCGCGCGCGAATATGGCGATGTCCATAGCATCGCGCTGGAGCCCTGGCTGCTGGCGCTGGGCGCGGGACTGCTCTGCCTGGATGCCTTGGTGGCGCTGTGGCTGCGCGGTTATTTGCCGGCGCTGCGCCTGCGCAGCATCGCGGCGGCGGGCCTGGTCCTTATGCTGATGCCGCGCGGCGTTCATGCCCAGGACACCACCAGCATGCAGGCGGCGCTGGACACGCGGCTGGCCTATGTCGTTACCGGCTTGCCGGATGTGGACGCCATCAGCCGCGCGGGTTTGACGGGACTTGGCTATGCGCTGAAGGCGCGCACATCCTATGAGCCGGAAGATCCCATCGGGGTTGATGTCGAGCGCACCGACCTGTCGCTTTACCCCATGCTCTATTGGCCGATGGATCCACGGGAGAAAAATCTTTCTCCCGCGGCGCAGTCCCGGATCGCCGATTACATGCGGCTGGGCGGCACCATCGTGTTCGATACGCGCGAACTGACATTGGGCGCAGTGCGCGGCGCCGGCAATCCCGGCGACCAGACGCTGCGCCGCATCACCGCCGGGCTCGACCTGCCGCCGCTGGAGCCGGTCTCCGCCGATCATGTGTTGACCAAGGCCTTTTATATCCTGCGCAGTTTTCCTGGCCGCTGGGATGGCGGGCAATTGTGGGCCGAAGCGCTGCCGCCTGCCGACAAGAATGGCCAGAGCGCGCCGGCGCGCGGCGGCGATGGCGTGTCGCCGGTCATCATTGGCGGCAATGACTGGGCCGCCGCCTGGGCGGTGGATGCCAGCGGAAGGCCGATGAGCGATCCGGTGCCGGGCGGTGATTCCCAGCGCGAAATGGCGCTGCGCTTTGGCATCAACCTGGTGATGTATGCCCTGACCGGAAACTACAAGACCGACCAGGTGCATGCGCCGGCACTGCTGGAAAGGCTGGGCAAATGACCCGGCTTGTCCCATGACAAGATTAGGCTTTGATCCGCATCTGCCGCTGGCGCTGATCACCGCGCTGGCCATCGTGGCGGCCCTGCTGACGGCTTACAGCTTTTATGTCGGCGCGCGCGGGGCATGGGCGCGTGGACTGGCATTTGCGATTTTGATTTTCGCATTGGCGGGACCGATCCTGGTCAAGGAGCAGCATGCCGCCCTGCCCGATGTGGTGGCGGTGGTGCTGGACCAGTCGCAAAGCATGAGTATCGGCGAACGCAGCGCCCAGGCCCAGAAGGCGCTGGCGCAGGTCCAAAAAGAACTGGCCGCCCAATCCGACCTCACCATCCGCCAGACCCAGATCACCACCACCACCAGCGGCGAGAATAACGGCACCCAGGCTTTCGCCGCCGTGAATGCGGTGCTGGCCGATGTGCCGCCGGCACGCATAGCGGGCGTGATCCTGATTACCGACGGACAGGTGCATGACGCGCCGCCGCCCGACCAGATGATCCTGAAAGCGCCGCTGCAGGTGCTGATCGCGGGAAAGCGCGGCGAGCGCGACCGCAAGCTCAGCGTCGTCAATGCGGCGCGCTTTTCCATTGTCGGCAGGCCCGCGCAGATGACGGTGCGGGTGGATGACTTTTCAGGGGAAGGCGCAGGCGGCGGCGCGCCCGCCGATGTCAGCATCAAGGTGGATGGCCGAGATCTGGGCACCCGCTCGGTGCCGGTGGGACGCGACACCCAGATCAATGTGCCGGTCAGCCATGAGGGCGAGAATATCGTGGAGCTGGCCGCAGGACCCGGCTCGTCCGAACTGACGTTGCAGAACAATCGCGCCGTGGTGACGGTATCGGGCGTGCGCGACCGGCTGCGGGTGCTGCTGATTTCGGGCGAGCCACATGCCGGCGAGCGGGTGTGGCGCAATTTGCTGAAAGCCGATCCGTCGGTGGATTTGGTGCATTTCACCATCCTGCGCCCGCCGGAAAAACAGGACGGCACCCCGATCAACGAGCTTTCGCTGATCGCCTTTCCTACCCGCGAATTGTTCAGCGAAAAACTGCGCAGCTTTGACCTGGTGATATTCGACCGCTATGGCGAGCAGGGCATCCTGCCCATGATCTATTTCGAGAATATCGCCCAATATGTGGAACAGGGCGGCGCGCTGCTGCTGTCGTCCGGCCCGGAATTCGCCGGCAACATCAGCATCTACCGCACGCCTTTGTCTGCAGTGCTGCCGGCGCAGCCCACCGGCGAGATCATCACCCAGGGCTTTCGCCCGATGGTGACGGCGCTGGGCCAGGGCCATCCCGTCACGCGCAACCTGCCCGGCAGCAATGGCGACAATGTTGCGCCCAGCTGGGGACGCTGGTTCCGCCTGATCGGCGCGGTGCCGGTGGCCGGGCAGACCGTGATGAGCGGGCCGGGCGGCAAACCGCTGCTGGTGCTGGACCAGATGCAAAAAGGCCGGGTGGCCGAAATGCTGTCAGACCAGACCTGGCTGTGGGCGCGCGGCTTTGAAGGCGGCGGGCCGCAGGCCGAATTGCTGCGCCGCCTGGCGCATTGGCTGATGAAGGAGCCGGAACTGGAAGCAGAAAATCTTTCCGCTTCCGTCTCGGATGGTGAAATCGTCATCACCCGCCGCACCATGGAAAAAACCGCCAGCCCCGTGACGCTCACCATGCCGTCGGGCAAGACGATGGTGCTGGCGCCGCAAAAGGCGTCGCCCGGCATCTGGCGCACCGCCACCAAAGTGAATGAGCTGGGGCTTTATCGCCTGACGGACGGAAAATTGTCCGCCGTCACGGCGGCGGGGCCCTTGAACCCGAAAGAAGTGGCCGACATGCGCGCCACCGACGCGGTGCTGCGCGATGATGCGCAGGCTCATGGCGGCGGCGTGCACTGGCTGGAAGACGGCGTGCCGGCGATCCGCCGCGTGGTGCCGGGACAGGACGCCAGCGGCAGCGACTGGATCGGGCTTCGCCGCAACGGCGCCTATCGCGTCACCTCGCTGACGCAGCAGCCTTTGCTGCCGGTGTGGGCGGCCTTGATGCTGATCGTGGGGTCGCTGTTGCTGGCGTGGAGACTCGAGGGAAGATGAAGTCACCCATCTTCGATTATGACGACACGGTTTGCGTAAAGCCCGGCACTCCGGTGCAGATGCGCCCAGGGGAACCTGCATCTGTCGTCAGCATTACGCCGCTGGAAAATCGTAGCGGAGATTATCTGAAAAAATTTCCCGAGGGATTTGTCTATGGCATTGAATTCGAGGGCGGCGACATCATTGAGGTCGAAGAGGCACTTCTGCAGAAAAGTAAGTTTCCCGGAGAAAAATAAACCCACTGGATTCCCGCTTGCACGGGAATGACAAGTACCTGGATGGGCGGGGCGAGCCCGCCCATGGTGAGTTTTTTTAGCCGAGGCCAGCGCCGTCAGCGCATACAGGCTCATCAATCTGCGCCCGCCTGATCTGGCCTGACAGATTCAGCAACCCGCCCGCCTTCAGCGACAATCCCAGGATGCGGTCCTGATCCACGGGACCGGGAAATTTCACCCTTCCCGGCGGCAGGCGGGCAAAGCCCACCTTGGCATAATAAGGCTCGTCGCCCACCAGCAGGATGGCGCTCCAGGGACCGTCATGCGCCTTTGCGATGCCGGCCTGCATCAACCCGATGCCGATGCCGCGGCCGCGCTGGGGACTGTCCACCGCCAGCGGTCCCAGCAGCAGCGCCTCATGGCCGCCGACGCGGATGGGCCAGAAGCGCACCGAGCCACGCAGGATGTTATTTTCCACCGCGACAAAGGACAGGCCCGCCACCGGCGCCACGCCTTCGCGCAGGCGATAGGCCGACTTGGCGAAGCGGCCGGGGCCAAAAGCGCTTTGGTTCAAGGCCTCGACAGACGGGGCGTCTGCCGCTGTTTCGGGGCGGATATGCCAGCCGGGAGGGGCTTCCTGCGCGCTCATGGGGCGCCCCGTACAGGGGCGGGACGCGAAAAACAAGGCGTTTGCCGCCCAAAATGACCGGGCCGCCACCTCACGGAAATGTTTCCCCTGGCCATTTGTAACCTAATACTAACCATCCTTCCCTAACCTTAGGTAGCAAATTTCCGCCTGCTGCCCGGTATTGCGGCAACAGGCATTTCGAGGCGGCATGGCCGGCGCACTGGAACACCTGAAAGTCCTGATCGTCGAAGACAACCAGCACATGCGTTCGCTGCTGCGCGCGCTGCTCAATTCCGTTGGCGTGCGCGAAATCATCGAAGCCAATAACGGCACCACGGCGCTGGATGCGCTGCGCGAAAAGAAGTGCGACTTGATCCTCAGCGATCTTTCCATGAAACCGATGGACGGGCTGGAGTTCAGCCGCATCGTGCGCACCGCCGAGAACAGCCCCAACCCCTTTGTGCCCATCATCATGATCACCGGCCATACCGAAAAGCGCCGCGTCGAGGCGGCGCGCGGGCCGGCTTGGCATTCATTCAATCGCAAGGCGATGGAATGAATGGTAGCACCGGACGGATTTGAACCGCCGACCAAGGGATTATGATTCCCCTGCTCTACCGCTGAGCTACGGTGCCATACCAAGCCTTGCGGCCCGGGCGGGGGATGTAGAATTGGGGGGCGGGGCCTGTCAAGTTTGGCCCGGATTTCCGGCCAAAACCGCTATTCTGCCGCGATCTGGGCGCTGTCGGAGCGGGTTATCCAGCCGCCGCCCAGCACCCGTCCATCGCGGTAAAAGACGCAGGCCTGGCCCGGCGCGATGGCGTCTTCGCTGGCGGCAAGTTCCACCCGCGCCCCGCCGCCATCCAGCGGCGTGACGCGCGCCGCCACCGGCGGACGCATGGAACGCACTTTCACGTTGCAATCGAACGGCGCGTTGGCCGGGGAAAGCCAGTTCACATCCTTGAGCAGGCAGGCGGAAGACCCCAGCGCGCTGCGCGGGCCCACCACCACGCGCGCATTCACGGCATCGAGCTTGAGGACAAAGAGCGGCTCTTCGTTGCCGGACAGGCCAAGGCCTTTGCGCTGGCCGATGGTGAAATGCAGGATGCCGTCATGGCGGGCCAGCACCTTGCCGTCCTGGTCCACCACATCGCCGGGCCGGGCCGCATCGGGGCGCAGCTTCTTGACGATGTCGGTGTAGCGGCCTTCGGGCACGAAACAGATATCCTGGCTGTCGGGCTTGGCGGCATTGACCAGGCCAAGCTCGGCGGCGATGGCGCGCACCTGCGTCTTTTCCATGTCCCCCAAGGGGAAGCGCAGATAATCAAGCTGCGCCTGGGTGGTGGCGAAAAGAAAATAGCTCTGGTCGCGCGTGGTATCGCTTGCGGCATGGAGCTCGGCGCCGGACGCGCCTTCGACGCGGCGGACATAATGGCCGGTGGCCATCGCGCTCGCGCCCAGGCCGCGCGCCATCTCCATCAAGTCGGCGAACTTCACTTTTTCGTTGCAGCGGACGCAGGGGATGGGGGTTTCGCCGCGGGCATAGGAATCCGCGAAATCCTGCATCACGTTCTGGTTGAAGCGGCTTTCGTAATCCAGCACGTAATGGGGAATGCCGATGCTGTCTGCGACGCGCTTGGCGTCATAGATGTCCTGGCCGGCGCAGCAGGCGCCTTTCTTCTTCGCGATCTCGCCGGGATAAAGCTGCAGCGTCACGCCAACCACGTCATAGCCCTGGCGCTTGAGCAGCGCCGCGGTGACGGACGAATCCACGCCGCCCGACATGGCGGCCACGATGCGTATGTTGGAATTCGCGTTCATGGCGCTGCTATAGGCGGGCGGGCGCGGAACCGCAATTAAATTTGGGCTGCGGCGCTACTTGATGGGCAGATAATTCAGCAGCGACAACTGGTTAAGCGAGGCGGTGACCTGCAGCGCCACCTGCAGCGCGGTCTGGTTCAGCGACAGCTGGGTGGCTGCTTCCGCCAGGTTGGTGTCCTGCAGGCCCGAGACAAAGCCCGAGTACAAGGTGGACATGGCGCTCTGCTGGCTGGTGGCCGCTTTCAGCTGGTTATAGGCGTTGCCATTCTGGGCGGTGGCGATGTTGAGCGCGCTGTTCACCTTTCCCAGCGTGGTGATCTGGCCGCTGAGGAACGTGTTCTGGGCCTGGGTGAGATTGGGCGTGGCGGAGAAATTGCCGCTGCCGCCGGCATCAAATGCGGCGATGTCCTTCAGCGACTGCATCAGCCCGGTGCCGACATCCGAGGCGGTGACGCCATAGGCGACCGTCTGGCCATCGGCCACCTGCACCGATTTCTTGTTCGTCCCGTTGACGAAGGCGCCCGATACGGCGGGAAGCGCCGCCAGGGCCGAGAGCGAGGTGACGGTGACGGGCGCGGTGCCGGTCTTGCCGCCGCCATAGATATAGTCGCCGCTGGCATCCTTGGAATTGAGGATCGAGGTTACCTGTTCGAAAATGTTCTGCACGGTGCTCATCAGCGTGCCGGCGTCATTGTTGCCGACTGCGTCGGTGACGGCTTTTTTCAGTTGCGCCGAAAGATCGGACAGGGAGGTCAGCTGGGTGTCCTGCATGTCGGCCTGGGTGGTGGCCAGCGAAGTGGCGGTCGAATAGGCGTCGTTGCGCGCCTTGGCGTACATGGTGGCGGTCAGCACCTGGGTCTGGTCGCCAAAGCCGGCATAGGTGGTGGCGATCTTGCTGCTGGCGATCTGCTGGTTGGTCTTGTCCAGCGCCGCGCCGGCATGATTGAGCTGGCTGAGGAAATAGGCGCGCTGTCCACTTCAGGATTCGTGCCAGCCTTATAGGCCCCAAGCCGTATCAATTCGGCCATGTCTTCGTAAATGGTCAGCGGCTTGCGAGCCGCAATCACCAGCTTTTGCTCATCTTCCGTGTTGCAGCCGGGCATGGAGCGGCTGACGGAGCGAAGAATGTTAATGGCGGGGAAGCGGCCCCGTTCCGCAATGGCACGGTCCATCACGATATGGCCATCCAGGATGCCGCGCACGGCGTCCGAGATCGGCTCATTATGGTCATCGCCCTCGACCAACACGGTAAACAGTCCGGTGATGGAGCCCGGCGCGCCGGCCAGACCAGGACCTGCGCGTTCCAGCAGGCGGGGCAGTTCGGCAAACACGGTGGGGGTGTAACCCTTGGAAGCGGGAGGCTCGCCGGCCGACAGGCCGATCTCGCGCTGGGCCATGGCAAAGCGCGTCACGCTATCCATCAGCAGCAGCACATTCAGGCCGGCATCACGCAGGCTTTCGGCCACCGCCATGGCAACATAGGCGGCCTGGCGGCGCACCAGCGGCGCTTCATCGGATGTTGCGGCAATGACGACGCTGCGTTTCAGGCCCTCTTCGCCCAGGTCGTCTTCAATGAATTCCTTGACCTCGCGGCCGCTCTCGCCGATCAGGCCGATCACGATGGCGTCCGCATTGGAATTGCGCGCCAGCATGGCCAGCAGCGTGGACTTGCCCACGCCGCTGCCCGAGAAAATACCCATGCGCTGGCCTTCGCAGCATGTGGTGAAGGTGTTGAGGGCGCGAATGCCCAGATCCAGTTTCTTGCCCACGCGGCCGCGCGCTGTCGCGGGCGGCGGTGAGGCCTTCAGCGCATAGGATTGCGTGCCTTGCGCCAGCACGCCCTTGCCATCCATGGCTTCGCCAAAGCCGTTGACGACGCGGCCCAGCCAGCCGGTTGAGGGATAAATGGCGGCAGGCTTGTCTTCGAAATCGGCGCGGGCGCCCAGCGTGATTCCATCCAGGCTGCCCAGCGGCATGACCAGGGCGCGGCCATCGCGAAAGCCGACCACTTCGCAGGAAATTTTCCTGTTATTTCTGATACTTATGCGGCACTGCCCCCCCCCAGGCTGACAGCCCCCTGGGCGCCGGTGACTTCGACGGCAAGACCCTCGATCCGGGCCACGCGGCCGAACCGGGTGAGGGTCGGAATATCCTCTATTTCCTTGAGCAAAACGCGCATTGCCATCCTTTTTGGCCGCCTTTTCACGGGGAGTCTGACCACCATCTTGCGGCCAAGGATTTAAACCGCGGTAAACTTAACAAATCGAATCAAGGGATTATTGGCGGGTTTGCCGGAAACCGCTCCTTAATCCCGGCTTCCCAAGCCCTTAAAAAAAGGGCGAGAAGTTAAAGTTGCTGTTAACCAATTGCGCTTACCGTCTGGCAACCGATTAACCGTGGCAGGGGCCTTCGCCCCCCACGACACGACGAAGAGGGGCCTGACATGCGCGTATTGCTGATTGAAGACGACAGCGCCATGGCGCGAAGCATCGAGCTGATGCTGCGCAGCGAAGGCCTTAACGTCTACACCACCGATCTTGGTGAAGAGGGTATCGATCTCGGTAAGCTCTATGACTACGACATTATCTTGCTGGACCTTCAGCTGCCCGACATGAGCGGCTTTGAAGTGTTAAAGGCCCTTAGGGTTGCCAAGGTGCAGACCCCCGTCCTCATCCTGTCCGGCAACGCCATTGTCGAGGCCAAGGTCAAGGCGTTGGGCTTCGGCGCCGACGATTACATGACCAAGCCCTTCCACAAGGACGAACTGGTCGCCCGCATCCAGGCCGTGGTCCGCCGTTCCAAGGGCCACAGCCAGTCGGTCATCACCACCGGCAAGCTCACCGTCAACCTGGACGCCAAGACCGTCGAAGTGGATGGCAGCCGCGTCCATTTGACGGGCAAGGAATACCAGATGCTGGAGCTGCTTTCGCTCCGCAAGGGCACCACCCTGACCAAGGAGATGTTCCTGAACCATCTCTATGGCGGCATGGATGAGCCGGAGCTCAAGATCATCGACGTCTTCATCTGCAAGCTGCGCAAGAAACTGGCGGCAGCCACCGATGGCGACAATTACATCGAGACGGTCTGGGGCCGCGGCTATGTGCTGCGCGATCCGGAAGGCAATGAGATCGTTGCCGCTTAAATAAAACGCTTTGGGGCGCTCTGAAAAAGGCACCTTCGGGTGCCTTTTTTATTTCTGTATCTGGCAGTCGAGCATTTTGCTGTCGCGGGCTGAGCCGATGAACAGGTGGCCGCCCTGGATGGCGGCCACGCTGGCGCCGTTCAGCCGCGTGCCATCATCGCTGAACAGCATATCGTAGCTTAGTGGCACGCCGTCGGCGCCAAGCTTGACGCGGAACACCTGCGCCGAGCCGGGCTTGGCCTGGCCGGCGATGATGAGATTTCCCTGCGCATCTGCCGAGATATTGTCCGGTCTTGCCGGCAATGACAGCGAGCCGATCTCGGTCAAATTTCCGGTGAAATCCTCGCGTGAAAAGGCCATCAGCCTGCGTTCATTCATGATCGTGACATACAGATACTTGCCCCGGGCCAGGATGCCGTTGGGCAGCGCCATGCGCTGGACCGCGATGCGCGTGCTCATGCCATTGAACACCACCACATCGGCATGCGGCCAAAGCAGATAATCCTCGGCAAAGCGGCCCAATTTTGTGCGCGTGACGTGGTCGTTGGTGGCGTAGAATTTGTCTGGCGCCACCGCAGCCAGGTCGTTGGGGCTGACCAGCAGGCCGCCCTGGGTGGCGATCTGCTGGCTGAGGCGGGGCGTTTCGCCATCGAACAGGACATCGTAAATCTCGATGCTCTGGCCGCCATTGGCGCGGTGATTGATCGCCATCAGGGTCAGCGCGCCATCCGGGGCGCGGTAGAGGGAAATGCCATGGGGATGAAAGTCCGCCGGCGTGCCCGCCAGTTTCACCGGGGGCGCGGAAGGCGCATTGAGCTTCAGAAGATAGAGGCCGTCTTTTGGAGCGGAATTGGGTGTGGCGCCGGTGCGGTTGCTGGCGGAGACAAAAATCGCGTTGTGGGCGGCGTCAATCTCGAAGTCTTCCGGGCCGGCAAGGCCATTGGCCACCGCCGTGCAGACGCCCGGCGACAGCGGCGAAACGCCGGTAAAAAAGCCTTGCACCATGGCGTGGCGAATGACGAAGAACACGGCCAGGCCGGCCAGGACGCTGGCCAGCGTCAAGGCGGACTTGGCCAGCGGCCTCATGCTTTTTCCAGCAAGCCGCCGGCGAATTGCAGCTGGGCCAGGCGCGCATACAGCCCGCCCTGCCCCACCAGTTCGCCATGGCTGCCCTGCGCCACCACACGGCCCTCATCCATCACCACGATGCGGGCCAGTTTCTGGATGGTGGCGAGGCGGTGGGCAATCACCAGGGTGGTGCGCCCCACCATCAGATTGGCCAGGCCTTTCTGGACCAATTGCTCATTTTCCGCGTCCAGCGCGCTGGTGGCTTCGTCCAGCAGCAGCAGCGGCGCATCGCGCAGGATGGCCCGGGCAATGGCGATGCGCTGGCGCTGGCCGCCCGATAACGTGACGCCGCGCTCGCCCACCAGCGTATCAAAACCATCCGGCAGCTTGTCGATGAATTCCGTGGCGGCAGCGGCATCGGCGGCGCGGCGCACGTCATCAAGCGAAGCATTTTCGCGGCCATAGCCGATATTGCTGGCGATGGTGCCGGAAAAAATCACCGGGTCCTGCGCCACCACGGCGATGTGCTGGCGCAGGGTCACGGGATCCAGCTCGGCAATGTCCACGCCGTCGAACAGGACCTTGCCCTGGCTGGCGGCGAAGAAACGCAGCAACAGCTGGAACACGGTGGATTTGCCCGCGCCGGAGGGCCCAACCAGCGCCACCGCTTCACCCGGCGCGATGGACAGCGAAAAATCCTTCAGCGCGGCGCTGTCGGGGCGCGAGGGATAATGGAAGGTGACATTCTTGAACGCCACGGCGCCGCGGGCCGGTTTGGGCAGGACAAGCGGATTGGTGGGCGGCGCGATGGCCGGTTTCTGGTGCAGCAATTCCATCAAGCGTTCCGAGGCGCCGGCGGCGCGCTGCAAGTCGCCCCATACTTCCGACAGGGAGCCGACTCCGCCCGCCACCAGCACGCCCAGCAGGATGAATTGCAACAGCAACCCGCCGGTCATTTCCCCGGCAATGACGTCCTGGGCACCGACATAAAGCACACAGGCCAGCGCGGTGAAGAAAGTGAAAATCACCACCGCCGTCATCACGGCGCGGGCGCGGGTGCGGGTGATGGCGGCGCCGAAGGACAATTCCACAGTGCTGCCAAAGCCGGCGCGTTCGTCGCGCTCGCGGGTGAAGGCCTGCACGGTCTGGACCGCGTTGATGGTTTCGCTGGCGCGGGCGCTGCTTTCGGCGATGCGGTCCTGGCTGACGCGGCTGAGACTGCGCACCCAGCGCCCGAACAGGATCAGCGGCAGCATGATGGCGATGACGGCGCCGCCGATCAGCAAGGTGAGTTTCAGGCTGGTGAAGAAGAGCAGCGCCAGGCCGCCGATCAGCGTGACCAGATTGCGAAGCGCCAGCGAGGCGGAGGAGCCGACCACGGTCTGCACCAGGGTGGTATCGGCGGTGAGGCGCGAGAGGACTTCGCCGGTGCGTGTGACTTCGAAAAAGGCCGGAGTCATGTTCATGACATTGCCGAACACGGCTTTTCGGATATCCGCCGTCACCCGCTCACCCAGCCAGGTGACGAAATAAAAGCGCGTCGCCGAAGACAGGCCCAGCACCAGGGCGGCGGCGACAAAGGCCAGAAAATAACGGCCCACCTCGCCGGCCTCGCGGGCGGAAAAGCCATGATCGAGCAGGCCCCGGGCGAAAAAGGGCAGCATCAGCGTGGCGGTGGAAGAACAGACGAGCGCGACCAAGCCGGCCACGATCCGCCAGCGGTAGGGGCGCAGGAACGGCAGGACCTGGCGCAGGGGCGCCACCGACCGGGATTTTGGCCGTCCGGAGATGCGTCCTTCTTCGATGCTGTTATGGGGGGGCAAAGGGCGGCTTATCCAAGGGTTCAGGGGCTTATATAGGGCCTTGGGGGCCCCGCCAAAGGGCTGATTTCCCGGCCAAAAGGCTTGTCAGGCGGGGATGCCTCCCGTATAAGCCCCGCCTTCTGCCAGCCAAAGGGCCTAGTCATGAAAAAGGGCATTCACCCCGCCTATCACTTTGTCGAAGTTCAGTTGAACGACGGCACCACCTACAAGACCCGCACCACCTATGGGACGGCGGGCCAGAAGGTCACGCTGGATATCGACCCGACCACCCACCCGGCCTGGACCGGCGGTCAGCAGCAGCTGATGGACCGTGGCGGCCGCCTGACGCGCTTCAACAAGAAGTTCGCCGGCTTTGTGAAGCCCGCGGACATCTAGTCGCGCAATCAAGAGATTTGGAAAAGGCGGCCCGAAATGGCCGCCTTTTTATTGCCAAGCGCGATGTTTCAAACTTGGGCGCGAGGAATTTTCGTTCCTGGCTAGGGGCGAAAAGGACCGCGCCCTACTCTGAACCGAAGGCCTGGGCCAGGGCGTCCTGCTGGCCTCGCGCACCAGCCGCGGGTTCAGCATCGCCAAACAGCACATCATCGAGACGGGCGATGCGGCGGTAGAGATTGTCGCTGCGTTCCAGAAGGTCGAGCAGCGCCGGCGGCAGGCTTTCCACGCCATCGGCGGATTTGCCCAGGCAGATTTCACGCGAGCCTAGGCGATAGCGCTCGCCCGCCGCCATTTCGGCTTCCATGTCGCCATCATGCACGGCGCGCTGCACCAGCAGCCAGCTGGCCGCCTGCATCAGTCGCGTGGTGACGCGCATGCTTTCACCGGCATAGAGCATCGCCGCCTTGCGCGGCAGCCCGCGCGATTCCTCGCGGCCACGGCCATCAAGATAGCGCGCGGTTTCTTCTACCAGCGCCATGCCTTCATCAAAAGTTTTTTCAAACAGGGCGGAGCCCGTGAATCCCTGCTGCGTCAGGCCGTTGAGATTTTCGACTTCGCCGCGCAGCATGCATGCCCCTTGTTTCTTGAACTGTTGGCGGCACGCTAGCAATTGCCGGCGCAGGGCGAAAGCCTGTTGCTTGGTAAATATTGCGCCGTGGACAACAGGGACAGATTCCTGCTGTGAATATTAACGCTGATGAACAACCACAATCAGCGCTTGAAAAAACTCTCGGCGGCGGACCGGGTGGCGTGACGGGCGGCAATTTCGCTGCGGCAGCGTGCGATTTCCGCGTCCAGCCGCGCGATGCGCGCTTCAAGTTCATGGGCGGAAAGGGCGGAGATATCCTCGCCCAGGTGGATTTCGGGCGCTTTCTTGCGTGGGCTGGGATCGTCGCTATCCATGAGCTGGCCTTTTGGCTTAAGAATATCGCAAAACAAGGGAGCTTGTCATGCAGGCCATCGGCATTGAAAACCCCGGCCCGGCATCGCGCCTGGTGTTGCAGGACGCGCCCAAGCCGCAAGCAGCGCCCGGCGAAATCCTCATCCAGGTTGCCGCCGCGGGCCTGAACCGCGCCGACCTGATGCAGGCAAAGGGCGGCTACCCACCACCGCCCGGCGCATCGACCATTCTGGGCATGGAAGTCTCGGGCACTGTCGCGGCCCTGGGCCAGGGCGTCACGGAATGGAAGCCGGGCGATAGGGTCTGCGCCCTGGTCCCCGGCGGCGGCTATGCGCAATATGCCACCGCGGCGCAGTCATCCTGCTTGCCGGTACCGGACTCGCTGGAGCTGGTGGATGCAGCGGCATTTCCCGAAACGCTTTTCACCGTCTGGACCAATATCTGGGACAGCGGCCGGCTCAAGGCGAAGGAAAGCGTTCTGGTGCATGGCGGTTCCAGCGGCATCGGCGTCACGGCGATCCAGCTTCTGGCGGCGCGCGGCCATACCGTATTCACCACGGCGGGCAATGACGCCAAGTGCCAGGCTTGTGTGGCGCTGGGCGCCAAGCGCGCCATCAATTACAAAACGGAAGATTTCGTGGCCGTGATCCAGGCAGAAACGGGGGGCCGCGGCGTGGATGTGATCCTGGACATGGTCGGCGGCGACTATGTCCAGCGCAACATGGCGGCGGCGGCGATGTGGGGCCGCATCGTCAACATCGCCTATATGCAAGGCATGACGGCTGAGATCAATTTCGCGCCCATGATCATGAAGCGCCTGACGCTGATGGCCACCACCTTGCGGGGCCGTTCGGTGGCCGAGAAGGCCGCTATCCGCGATGCCCTGGACCGGGAGGCCTGGCCGCTGGTGGCGGCAGGGCGGATCAAGCCGGTGGTGGAGGCCCGCCTGCCCCTGGGGCAGGCCCAAAAAGCCCATGAAATCATGGCCAGTTCCGCCCATATCGGCAAAATCCTGCTCACTTTGGACTAGAAAAGCCTTTGCTTTCAGGGGCTAAAAGGCTACAAGACCGGCCTTCCTCGAACATCCAACAATCGAGCGAAGGGACGGGGTCTGAAAGCCTCGCCCGGGAAAGGAAAAGCCTATGGCCGTCGAACAAAAGCCGCTGATGCCCAAAGCCACCGCCGTCTGGCTGGTGGACAATACCGGGCTGACCTTTGAGCAGATCGCCGAATTCTGCGGCCTGCATCCGCTTGAGGTCAAAGGCATCGCCGATGATGACGTCGCCAAGGGCATCAAGGGCCAGGACCCGGTGACCAGCGGCCAGCTGACCCGCGAACTGATCGAAGAGGCCGAGAAGGATCCCAAGAAGCGCCTGAAGATGATGACGCCCAAGCACAAGATGCCGGGCGTGCGCCTGAAGCGCGCGCCGCGCTATACGCCGGTGTCCAAGCGCCAGGACAAGCCCGATGCGGTTTACTGGATCATCCGCAACCATCCCGAATTCGCCGATGCCGACATCATCAAGCTGATCGGCACGACCAAGGCGACCATCCAGAAAATCCGCGGGCGCTCGCACTGGAACGCCACCAACATCAAGGCGGTGGACCCGGTGACGCTGGGACTTTGCTCGCAGCTGGAACTGGACCTGGCCGTGACCCGCGCCAGTGCCAAGCATGAACGCGCCCAGAAGCGCGCCGCCAAGAAAGGCGCCAGCCTGAAGCCGGTGAGCGAGACCTTGGCGCCGGTGACGGAATTGCCGCCCCGCGAGGAAGAGCCGTCGCACGGCGAACCCGCCCCGGACACCTATAATCCGTCGAGCGAATTGGAACAAGATTGATTCAATGGGGACGGCGCGGGCCTCAGGCCCGCGCCAGTTCGCGGCTAGAAGAGATACTTCACAGCCAGCACGCCCAATACAACAACTGTCAAAAAGCCCAACAACACCCATTCGAGATATTTCTCGATAAAGCGTCGCGCGATTTCGCCTTTCCAGTAGAGCAGGCCCGCCACCAGGCCGAAGCGCGCGCCCCGGGTGATCACCGACAGGCCGATGAACAGCGCCAGGTTATAATGCGCGAAGCCTGAGGCGATGGTCACCAGCTTGTAGGGCAGCGGCGAAGCGCCTTTGATCAGGATCACCCACATGCCGTACTTGTCGTACCAGGCCTGGAAATCATCGAGCCCCTTTGCCATGCCATAGGCGCTGATCAGCCATTGGCCCAGCGTGTCATAAAGCAGCGCGCCGATGGCATAGCCCAGCATGCCGCCCAGCACTGACCAAAAGGTGCACCAACACGCCAGCCAGAAGGCGTTACGCCGGTCGGCCAGCACCATGGGCACCAGCATCAGGTCGGGGGGAATGGGGAAAAAAGAGGCTTCGGCGAAAGCGCAAGCCGCCAGTGCGGCCCGGGCGTTGCGGCCGCTCGCATTCCTCATCATCCAGTCATAAAGCGCGCGAAGGCCCCGCGGCTTGGGCGTATGCGACATGGGGCTCTCCGAAACAGGACGCTTTCTAGCAGTCCTTCATCTTGCCGCAAAGCCGCAGTTTCTCTAGCTTCCGGAAAAGATGGCGTCCGCAAAGAAAAAGACCGGGAAAAAGTCCAAGCGCGTGAAAAAACGCGCGCCCGCGAAGGCGCCTGCGAAAAAGCCTGCTGCCAAAAAACAGGCCGTAAAAAAGCCCGCGCTGCGCAAAAGCCCCACTGTGCATCCGCGCAAGCGCGCCGTGCGCAGGGCCCTGCCCGCACCGATGGCAAGGCTGCGGCCCGGCGCCAGCCCCTATGATGCAGGGCTGGAGCGCAATGGCGCCAATTACCAGCCGCTGACGCCGCTGACGCATCTGGAACGCGCCGCCGCAACCTATCCCGCCACCATCGCCGTGATCCATGGCAGGGCGCGCATGGATTACGCCACCTTTTATGGCCGCTGCCGCAAGCTGGCCTCGGCGCTGGCGGCGCGCGGCATCAAAAAGAACGACACGGTGGCGGTGATGCTGTCCAACGCGCCCGCCATGCTGGAAGCCCATTATGGCGTGCCCATGGCCGGGGCCGTGCTGAACGCCATGAACACGCGGCTGGATGCCGTGACCATCGCCTATATGCTGGAGCATGGCGCCGCCAAGATCCTGATCACCGACCGGGAATTTTCCGATACCGTCAGCCAGGCGCTGGCGCTGGTGAAAAACCCGCCTTTGGTGATTGACTATGACGATCCGGAATTTCCGCAGAGCGGCGCGGCGCTGGGCGAGGATTATGAATCCTTCATCGCGGGCGGCGACGCCAGTTTCAACTGGCAGATGCCGGGCGATGAATGGGATGCGATTTCCCTGAATTACACCTCCGGCACCACGGGCAATCCCAAGGGCGTGGTCTGCCATCATCGCGGCGCCGCCCTGATGGGCTATGCCAATGCGCTGGCGGGCGGGTTGCCGCGCCATGCCGTGCTGCTGTGGACGCTGCCCATGTTCCATTGCAATGGCTGGTGCTTTCCCTGGTCGCTGTCGGTGGTGGCAGGGACCCATGTTTGCCTGCGCTGGGTGCGGGCGGGCGCGATCTACGAGGCGCTGGCGCAGCATCATGTCACCCATCTTTGCGGCGCGCCGATTGTGATGTCGGCGCTGCTGAATGCGTCGGAAGAAGAAAAGCGCAAATTTTCCCAGCGCGTCACATTTCTGGTCGCCGCCGCGCCGCCGCCGGAAGCGGCGCTGGCCGCCATGGACCAGGCCGGGTTTGAAATCGTGCATGTCTATGGCCTGACCGAAACCTATGGTCCGGCCGTGGTCAATGAATGGCATGACGAATGGAATGCGCTGGACCCCGCAGCGCGCGCCGCCAAGAAAGCGCTGCAGGGCGTGCGTTATCACGCTCTGGAAGGCCTTGCCGTGCTGGACCCCCAAACCATGGAGGCCGTGCCGGCGGGTACGCTGGGCGAAGTGATGTTCCGCGGCAATATCGTGATGAAGGGTTACCTGAAAAACGAAGCCGCCACGCGCCAGGCTTTTGCCGGCGGCTGGTTTCATTCCGGCGACCTGGGCGTGATGGATGCGGACGGTTATGTCCAGCTCAAGGACCGCAGCAAGGACATCATCATTTCCGGCGGCGAGAATATTTCCTCCATCGAGGTGGAAAATGTCCTCACCCGGCATCCCGGCGTGATGTTCGCCGCCGTGGTCGCCCGGCCCGACGAGAAATGGGGCGAGACACCTTGCGCCTTTGTCGAACTGAAGAACGGCTATGAAAGCGTGAGCGCGGAGGACATTATCGGCTTTGCGCGCGAGCGCTTGGCCAAGTTCAAGGCGCCCAGGCATGTCGTGTTCCTGGAACTGCCCAAGACGTCGACGGGGAAAGTGCAAAAATTCCGGTTACGAGAGATGGCAAAAAGCGTGTAGCACCGCGCGGCGCCCCGCCCGCCGCTTCGGCGGAGCGGGCTGGCGCACGAATGCCTAATGGACGCTTTTGAGGCGTTCCAGTTCGTCTTTTATTCGGAGTTTTTGTTTCTTGAGGGCTGCAACCCGGGCTTCATCCCAGTCATGGTGGGAGAGCTCCGCGGCGATGATTTCTTCGAGCTTCTTATGCTGGTTGGTCAGATGGTTTATCTGTCCGTGTGCTGTCATGCTTTCACCTCATCGGTTGGGCTGGAAAATTAAAGCACCATCACCCCTCCCTGTCACGACAAAAAACATTGGAACCAAAGCCCTTTCGCTACCGCCATGGGCGATGCTAAGGAACCTTCCATGGCGGTAGCGAACAGCAAAAAACCCGTGGTTAAGGCGGCAGCAACCAGCAACAGGCTGGTGGTGGGCGTTTCCGGCGCCTCAGGCGTTGCCTATGGCATCCGCCTGCTGGAAGCGCTGCGCGATCTTGGGATCGAATCGCACCTGGTCATGAGCAAGCCGGCTGAAATGACCATCGGCTATGAGACAAAATTGACGCCCAGGCAGGTCGCCGCCAAGGCAGATCATAAATATGGCATCGCCGATATCGGCGCGCCCATCGCCAGCGGCAGTTTCAAGACCGGGGGCATGATCATCGCGCCCTGCTCGGTGCGCACCATGAGCGAGATCGCCACCGGGGTGACGACATCGCTGCTGACCCGCGCCGCCGATGTGACATTGAAGGAGCGCCGGCCATTGATCCTGATGGTGCGCGAGACGCCGCTGCACCTGGGGCATTTGCGCAGCCTGGTGCAGCTTGCAGAGATGGGTGCGATTATCCTGCCGCCCATGCCCGCTTTCTATGCCGAGCCCAAGACGCTGGAAGATCTGGTGGACCAGATGGTGGGCAAGGCGCTGGACCTGCTGGGGCATAGCTGGCCGGACATGAAACGCTGGGGCGAGGACCTGTCGAACGGGGCGCGCCGAAGCAGCAAGAAGAGCAATGAAAAGCCATGAGCAGCGAAGTTACCAAGCCCGATGAAGTGGCGTTGCGCGCCAGGCTTGCCACCCTGGTGCAGGAGCATCGCGACCTGGACGCGGCGATTGATGCGCTCGGGGACGCCAGCAACGCCAACCAGCTGGTGCTGTCGCGGCTTAAAAAGCGCAAGCTGCAGCTGAAGGACGAGATCGCCGAGATCAATACCGCCCTGCTGCCGGATATTATTGCCTGATTAGGCGGGCATCCCACTAGGCAGGTGTAAGCGCGCCGAGATGTTTCTCGATCGCGGCCAAGGCAGCACCGGCATTGCCATTGTCAGGTCCGCCGGCCTGGGCCATGTCGGGCCGTCCGCCGCCGCCCTTGCCGCCCAGGGCTTCCGCCGCCACGCGCACCAGGTCCACCGCGCTGATGCGCGAGGTGAGATCGTCGGTAACGCCGACCACAACCGAGGCCTTGCCTTCCGCGGTGGCGACAAAAGCCACCACACCCGAACCGATCTGGGACTTGGCGCCATCGGCAAGGCTCTTGAGGTCCTTGGCGCCGACGCCTTCCACCAGCCGCAGCACGGTCTTGATGCCGGCAATGGTCGTAGCCCTGTCGTCGCCGCCTGATTGCGCAGGGCCCGCCAGCGCCAGCTGCTTTTTGGCTTCGGCCAGTTCACGTTCCAGCTTGCGGCGTTCATCGGACAGCAACGCCACGCGGGCCGACAATTCCCCGATGGGGGTCTTGATGGCGGCGGCGGCGTCGCGGGCGATTTCGGCCTGGCCGGAGAGATAACGGCGGGCATGCTCGGAGGTCAGCGCTTCGATACGGCGCACGCCGGCGGCCACGGCGCTTTCCGACAGGATGGTGAACAGGCCGATATCGCCCAGGCGATGGACATGGGTGCCGCCGCACAATTCGACGCTGTAAGCCTTGGGGTTTTCCGGATCGTCGCCCATGGTCAGAACGCGCACTTCATCGCCATATTTCTCGCCGAACAGGGCCTCGGCGCCCGCCGCCACGGCCTGGTCTGTCGGCATCAGGCGGGTTGAGGTGTCGGAATTCTGGCGGATGACCTGGTTGACCTGCTGTTCGATGCGCTCAAGTTCTTCCGTAGCAATCGGCTTGGGATGGGAGAAGTCAAAGCGCAGGCGCTCGGCTTCCACCAGCGAGCCTTTCTGGCTGACGTGATTGCCCAAGATGCGCTTGAGGGCAGCGTGCAGCAAATGCGTGGCGCTGTGATTGGCGCGGGTGGCACGGCGGCGTTCCTTGTCCACCTTCAAATCCACCGCATCGCCGACGCTGAGCTTGCCCTTGATGATCTTGACGACATGGACATGCAATGCGCCCAGCTTCTTGCGGGTGTCGGTGACTTCGCCTTGCGCCTTTGCGGACAGCATGGCGCCGCGGTCGCCGGCCTGGCCGCCGGATTCGGCATAGAAAGGCGTCTGGTTGGCGAGGATTTCGACTGTCTCGCCGGCCGCAGCTTCCGTCACCCGCACGCCGTCCTTGAGCATGGCGACGATTTCGCCTTCGGCTTCCTCGCTGTCATAGCCAAGGAATTCGGTGCGGCCCACTTCATCCAGGACCGCGAACCATTGCGCTTCGCTGGCGGCTTCGCCGGAGCCGGCCCAGCTGGCGCGGGCTTCAGCTTTCTGTTTCGCCATGGCGGCCGTGAAGCCCTCCTGGTCCACGGCAATGCCGCGGGCGCGCAGGGATTCCTGGGTGAGGTCGAGCGGGAAGCCGTAGGTGTCGTAAAGCTTGAAGGCGACATCGCCGGCAAGCTGGTCGCCTTTCTTCAGGTTGCCGGTGGTTTCATCGAGCAGCTTCAGGCCGCGCGCCAGGGTTTCACGGAAACGGATTTCCTCAAGCTTGAGGGTTTCCGCGATCATGGCTTCGGCGCGCTTGAGCTCGGGGTAGGCCGCGCCCATTTCCGCCACCAGGGTCGGCACCAGCCGGTGCATCAAGGGGTCCCTGGTGCCCAGCAGGTGGGCGTGGCGCATGCCGCGGCGCATGATGCGGCGAAGGACATAGCCGCGCCCTTCGTTGGAGGGCAGCACACCGTCGGCGATCAGGAAGGAGGTGGCCCGCAGATGGTCGGCGATGATGCGGTGGCTGAACACGGCATCGCCCTGGGCAGCGACACCCGAGTGATCCACCGAGGCGGCGATGATGTGGCGGAACAGGTCCACGTCATAATTATTGGTGACGCCCTGCATGATGGCGGCGATGCGCTCCAGCCCCATGCCGGTATCGATGGACGGCTTGGGCAATTCGAGGCGGGTGTTGGCGTCGACCTGCTGGAACTGCATGAAGACCAGGTTCCAGAATTCCAGATAGCGGTCGCCATCTTCGTCCGGGCTGCCGGGCGGGCCGCCGGCCACGCTCGGGCCCTGGTCGTAGAAGATTTCCGAGCAATAGCCGCAAGGACCCACCGGGCCCATCGCCCAGAGATTGCTTTCGTGGCCGATGATGCGGTCGTCAGACAGGCCGGCGATCTTCTTCCAGAGATTTCGCGCCACATCGTCGGTGGGATAGACCGTAACCAGCAGCTTGTCCTTGGGCAGGCCGACTTTCTTGGAGACAAAATCCCAGGCCAGCGTGATGGCCTCTTCCTTGAAATAGTCGCCGAAGGAAAAATTGCCCAGCATCTCGAAGAATGTGTGGTGGCGGGCGGTGTAGCCGACATTGTCCAGGTCGTTATGCTTGCCGCCGGCGCGTACGCATTTTTGCACCGAGGTGGCCCTGGTGTAGGGACGCTTTTCCGCACCCGTGAAGACATTCTTGAACTGGACCATGCCAGCATTGGTGAAGAGCAAGGTGGGGTCGTTGCGCGGCACCAGCGGCGAGGACGGCACAATGGCGTGGCCATTGCCGGCAAAGAAATCCAGGAAACCGGAGCGCAGGTCGGAAAGGCTTTTCATGGAACCGTTGTAGCGGGCCAAAAAAAACTTGTCATCCAGCCAAATAACCGCGCCTGACCCGCGAAAAACGGCGCCCCAGGACCCCCAAAAGAGGCCAAAAACAACAAAGAGCGCCCCATTGCTGGAGCGCTCTTTGCCGAGGAGCCGATCCCGGGT
This sequence comes from Alphaproteobacteria bacterium, assembly GCA_947475445.1. Lineage (GTDB taxonomy): Bacteria > Pseudomonadota > Alphaproteobacteria > Micropepsales > Micropepsaceae > Rhizomicrobium. The sequence continues at coordinate 280,296 of CANJLC010000001.1, read as the reverse complement.
TGCGACACGGGAGTGGCTATTGGGTCAGGTCTTTCAGTCCTCTTCGGCGTCCGCCGCTTCGGCGGCATTGAGGACCAGGTTCTGGCCGATCTGGCCGGCGCTGGCGCGGATGGCCTGTTCGATGCTGTTCGCAATATCAGGGTTGGCGGCGAGGAAGGCCTTGGCGGATTCGCGGCCCTGGCCGATGCGGCTGCCATCATAGGAATACCAGGAACCGGATTTTTCCACGATGTTGGCCTTGACCCCAAGATCGACCAGCTCGCCGGTCTTGGAAACGCCCACGCCATACATGATGTCGAATTCCACCTGCTTGAAGGGCGGGGCGACCTTGTTCTTGACCACTTTGACGCGGGTCTGGTTGCCGATCACTTCATCCTTGTCCTTGATCGCGCCGATGCGGCGGATGTCGAGGCGCACGGAGGAATAGAATTTCAGGGCATTGCCGCCGGTGGTGGTTTCCGGATTGCCGAACATGACGCCGATTTTCATGCGGATCTGATTGATGAAAATGACGATGGTGTTGGACTTGGAAATGGAGGCGGTGAGCTTGCGCAAAGCCTGGCTCATCAGGCGGGCCTGAAGACCGGGCAGGCTGTCGCCCATTTCGCCTTCCAGTTCGGCCTTGGGCGTGAGCGCCGCAACCGAGTCGATCACGATGATGTCCACGCCGCCGGAGCGCACCAGCGTGTCGGTGATTTCCAGCGCCTGTTCGCCGGTGTCGGGCTGGGAGATCAGCATTTCGTCAATGTCCACGCCCAGCTTCTTGGCATAGACGGGATCGAGCGCATGTTCGGCGTCGATATAGGCGGCGATGCCGCCTTTCTTCTGGGCTTCGGCCACGGCGTGCAGGGCGAGGGTGGTCTTGCCGGAGGATTCGGGTCCGTAAATCTCGATGACGCGGCCGCGCGGCAACCCGCCAATGCCCAGGGCAATATCCAGGCCCAGCGAGCCGGTGGAAACCGCATCCGTCGCCAGGCCCAGGTCCCGGCTGCCCAGCTTCATTACCGAGCCCTTGCCGAAGGCCCGGTCGATCTGGCTCAGCGCCGCGTCGAGCGCCCGCTTGCGATCCGAATTGTCTGCGCTGCTGCTACCAACCACCTTCAAAGCCGCCTGTGCCATCGCTGTCTCCCGGTTATTTCACAGCGCCCCCCGAATCCCAAGCGGCGGTGTGAAACCAGAAAGTACATGGTTTGTTCTCATTTGCAAGATACTGGTTACAGTCCTGAAATATCAGGAAAATACCATATCTTGTTCTTTTATCGTTCTTGCTTAGCGCGACTTCGCCATGCGGATCTTGGGCGGGGGCGGCGTGGCCGGCTCCTTGGGGGCGCTGGCCTTCAGGGCCTTGGTCAGGGCAAGCCGCTTTTGAATGGCGGCATTGGACATATCGTCAGGCACTTTGGGCATGGGAAGGCTCCGGGCGGCGACGGGCCGCACCATAGGGCCTGCGCCTTGGGGCGCAAGAGCCACGTTTTGGGGGGCTATTTTCCCGTTTCAGCGCCGAACAGGGCCACGCACTGGCTGTAGGAGCGGGTGGCGACGCGGCTTTCGGTGGCCTGGTCAAAGCCATGGCCGCTGGTGTCGCCCCTGGCGACCCCCAGGCAGAAGGGATTGGGGCCGGGGCCGGCAGGCGCGGCCGGGGCGGGGGCCGGGACGGCCATCGGCTCAGCCGCGGCGGCGACGTCCTGGCGGTCCGTGCTGCCGAAACTGGTCAGGCGCCGCCAGTCGCCATCGGTGCAACCGGCAAGCAGCGGAAGGACAGCGACAAGGGCAAGAATTCGCATGACAGGCCTTTTCACGAGGAGAGAGCCTGGAGACCTTAAGAGGTCCGATTGGCAAAGGCTAGTTGCTGCGCGGCGCGCTGGAGATGACTTCCTTGACCTTGGCGGCAAGCTGCTTGAGGCCGAAGGGCTTGGGCAGGAAGTGGATGTCTTCCGAACTCTGGTCGTTGCGGCGGAAGGCTTCTTCGGCATAGCCGGACATGAAGATCACGGCCAGGTCGGGTTTGAGTTCCTTGACATGGCGCACCATGGTGGGGCCGTCCATGTTGGGCATCACCACGTCCGTGATGATGAGATGGATTTCGTGTTCGCCGGCCTTGACGATCTCGAGCGCTTCCTCGCCACCGCTGGCTTCCAGCACATTGTAACCGCGCATGCGCAGCGCCCGCGCCGCAAAACTGCGCACCGCTTCTTCGTCTTCCACCAGCAGGATCGTGTCCTGGCCGGTGACGTCTCGCGGCGCGGCGGGCGCAGCCACTTCCACCGGCGCGCTGGCGTCCACGCGCTGGCGCGGCAGGTAGATCTTGAAGGCGGTGCCATGGCCCGGTTCGGAATCCACGGTGATGAAACCGCCCGACTGCTTGACGATGCCATAGACGGTGGCAAGGCCAAGGCCCGTACCCTGCCCCACCGGCTTGGTCGTAAAGAAGGGATCGAAAATCTTGCTCTGGATTTCCTTCGACATGCCAACGCCGGTGTCGGTGACTTCGATGCGCACATAATCGCCCGCCGACATGATGGCGGTGCCCAGCGCGCTGGAGCCGGCGACGCTCTGGTTGGCGGTGCGGATGGTGACGGTGCCGCCGGACGGCATGGCGTCCCTCGCATTGACCACAAGGTTGATGATGGCGTTGCCAAGCTGCGCCTCGTCGGCATGCACGGCCCACAGGTCGGATTCGCGCTCCACATTGAGCGTGATGCCTTCACCCACCAGGCGGCGCAGCATCTGGGCCAGTTCACCGATCACGTCGCCCAGCGCCAGCGTCTTGGGCTGCATGGTCTGCTTGCGGCTGAAGGCGAGCAACTGGCTGACCAAAGCGGCGGCGCGCAGTGCGTTCTGGTGGACCTCGTTGATTTCCTTGAAGGACGGATCGCCCGCCGGATGGCGCATCAAAAGAAATTCGCAATTGCCGATAATGACGGTGAGCAGGTTGTTGAAGTCATGCGCCACGCCGCCGGCCAGTTGTCCAACCGCCTGCATTTTCTGCGACTGGGCGAATTTGGTTTCCAGCGCCTTCTGCTCGGAAACATCCACCAGGTACAGCACCGCGCCACCCGCCTGCGGGGACGCGAAAAGCTCGGCCATGCGTTCGGACGGGCTGCGCAATTCAATTGCCTGCTTGCCGGGCTTGCCGGCAGCAGCGGCAGCGATCAAAGCGCGAACGCCCTGCTGGTCATGGGTATCGACAAGTTCAGCGCAGGCGCGGCCCGCCAGGCCATTCTCAAGCCCGAAGAATTGCGCGAAGGCGGCATTGGCTTCGGTAATGACGCCGCTGGCATCTGCCAGCGCAACGCCCATGGGCGCATCGCGGAACAGGCCGGCGAAATCGGTGGGCGCCGCCGCAATGGCAGGGGCGGGCGGCGCGGCCACAGCAACGGGCTCCGCCGCCCTGGGCGTGAGGCTGGGTTGTGGCGAGGTCGATGCCGCCAGGCGCGGCGTGAACCACCAGGCGGTCTGGCGGTCGGCCAGGGGACGCACGGCGGCGACAATTTCAAGTCCCGGCACCACGGCAAAGGTTTCTTCGCGCGCCTTGCCGTCGGCGGCGTCGCGCGACAGGCGATAGAGAACGGCGGAAGACGGTTCGCCCGCCAGCGCCAGTTCCGGCGGCGGCGCGCTTTCGCCATCCTTGGCGCCGGACATGCGGCGATAGACGGGATTGCAGTCCAGCACTGCGCCATCGCTGCCGGTGATGGCCCAGGCGACATTGGCGGCGCTGGCGGCTTCGGCGACACGGCGGGCATCGGCGACGCCGGCGCTCTGGCGCGGCCACACGGCATAGATAAGTAGGCAGGCGACAGCGCCAACGCCGCCCAGCAGGGCATAGCCGGTCCAGCCCGCGGCCGTGGGCACGGCCACGGCCACGCCGGCCGCGCCAAGCGCCAGGGCGACAAAGCCCAAAGCGGCCCAGCGCCAGGCGCCCGCGGAAACGCCCAGCGGCAGGCTCGAAAGGGTGGGAGTAGCGTTCATTAACGTCACAATACAAGATTAGGTTAACCAATCCTTTCCAGCCACAAGATATTGAATTTGTTGAGGAATTTCGTGCCCAATTAAGGCAAAAAAAGGCGGCTTGAAGTGATTCGTTAATTCGTCGTGATCTGCCTCCTTCAGAGTGGTCCATCGACTATTTTAGTCTGGACGCTGAAGGAGAAGGAAAATGGGCAAGAGACACGGGCCTGAGGAGATTATCGGTAAGCTGCGCGAGGCCGAGATTATTCTGGCGCAAGGCGGGACGACGGGGGATGCGTGTCGTCGGATCGCGGTCACCGAGCAGACCTACTATCGCTGGCGCAAGGAATATGGCGGTCTGAAGACCGATTGGCCTGCCGGATATTTTTTACCAGCGTGAGTGAGACTACTGCATAGCTGGCGTTCCATCCAGATGGGGTGGCGCGGGCATAAAAGTCTGTGGCGCAGGTGGCCGATATCCCAGCGATGAGTGGGGTCTGACCTAAGGGGATTTTAGAGGGCCTATGGGGCCTGTTGGGCAGGCCTTGGAAGGAAGCTGGGTGCTAGCTGGATGGTGCCTTGAAGGCGCTGGTTAGGCTCGTCGCCATCGGGAATCTATTGGGGGGTACATTAGTGGGTAGAAACCAAAAACCATTCTAACCCATTGTTTTTGAATCTGTGTTGGCGGACAGGGTGAGATTCGAACTCACGGTGAGCTTTCACCCACGGCGGTTTTCAAGACCGCTGCCTTAAACCACTCGGCCACCTGTCCCTGCCTAGGCAATACTGAAGCGCTGGGAGGGCTGCAATAGTCTTGCTTCAAAAGCGAAAAAGGCAGGCCTCGCAGCCTGCCTTTTCCCGTTGCAAAAGGGTCCCGCGCCTAGTCCGCGACCCACTTGTCGGCGCGCGAAGCATAAAGGTTGGCGATGAACACCGTCTTTTCGTCCGGGCAGGCGATTTGGTGGATCGAGTCGATGCTGCCGGGCATGCGGCCTGGGCGCCCGAACTGGCCCAGGATTTTTCCGGTGGCGATGTCGATCTTGTAGACCTTGCCGACGCTTCCCGCGAACAGCACGGGATTGGGACCATTGGTCAGGCACAGCGCCCAGGGCGCAGTGGGCAGGTTCCAAACCTGCTTCAAGTTTCCTTCGCTGTCGAAGGTCTGGATGCGGCTGTTGCCGCGATCCGCGACATAGACAATGTCGTTATTGTCCACCACCAGGCTGTGGGGTGTGTTGAATTGCCCCCTGGCGCCGCCACGCTCACCCCAGGCCTTCACGAAATTGCCGTCTTTGTCGAACTTGGCGACACGCGAATTGCCATAGCCGTCGGCGACATACTGGCTGCCATCCTTGCCCCAGCCAATGTCGGTTTCCTGGTAGAAGCCCGCCTTGCCGCGCGCAGCATGTTCGATCACATGCGTGGTCCAGGTCCAGGGCTCCGGGTTGGTGCCCAGGGTGCCGATGGTGCGGCCCTCGGAATCAAAATGGAAAATGATGTCATCCGCCGCGTCCACGTAAGACAGATTGCCTTGCGGATTGAAGCGGATGACGTGGGCACCTTCGAACATTCCCGAGCCTTCGCCCCAGGATCCGGTGAAGGTTCCATCAGCCTTGAATTCCATCACCGGGTGATAACCGCGATTGAGAGTCACGATATTGCCCTTGGGACCAACAGCGATTCCGCTAAGCCGGCCGATGGTGAAATGGGCGGGATAGTGAAAGAAATTCTCCACCAGGTGGAAGCCCAATTGCGGAATGGCTGGCCCGGCGGATGCACCACCGCCACCGCCTTCCTGTGCCGTGGCCCCCGACAGGCCGCCAAGCGACATTGCTGCCGCGCAAAATCCGGACATCAACAAACGCAAATTCATGAAAACCTCCCCAGGATGTTTTGGTATGGGACAAGTCTAGGCCCGGTACCCGCGGGAGGGCAAGCAGGGCGCTTTGCGCTTTTGCTTCCGTGCTTTAGCGTTGGGCGCCTGCACGATCATGATTCGGGACGCGATGCTTTTATCCAGGCATTTTTTCAGGGGTGTTGCGGTCTTCGGCACCTTTCTGCTGGCGGGCTGTGCTGGATCGCGCCCGCCGCAGTCGGAGGGTCACACCGTCCGCGTGCCGGCAAATGCCGGGGTCTACAAGGTCGGCAAACCTTACCAGATCGGAAATGTCTGGTATTACCCGCAAGAACAGCCGGATTACGATGAGACCGGCATTGCATCCTGGTATGGGCCGGATTTCTACGGCAAGTCCACCGCCAACGGTGAAATTTATGATGGCAACCAGATGACCGCCGCTCACAAGACCTTGCCCTTGCCGGTTAATGTGCGCGTGACAAACCTACAGAACGGTAAGTCCGCCATTGTGCGGATCAATGACCGCGGCCCTTATGCGCGCGGCCGCATCATTGACCTGTCTCGCCGGGCGGCCGAATTGCTGGATGTGGTCAAGAACGGCACAGCCCCAGTGCGCGTCACCTATCTTGGCCGGGCAGACATGAACGGCGCGCCGCCGCCGTCCGAAACCTCGCCGGAAATCGCCAATGCGCTGCCCGCCGTGCCTACGCCGCTGGTCGACCGTTCCGGCCTGGGCATCGTGCCTGGCGCCCCCGTCGCACCGCCGCCGCCCATCAGCATCCTGCCCGCGCCGGTTCCCGACCTGCCGGCAACCACGGCTTCCAGCGAGCCGACAGGGCAGGTGGACAAGGTTCCCGTCCCGGGCGTTACCCATTTTTATGTCCAGGTGGGCGCGTTCAGCAAACTGGAGAACGCCCAGCGGCTGGTGAACAGCATCGGCGGGGATGTCCATGTCTCGACCCTTCAACGGGGCGGCCAGACCCTCTATAGAGTGCGGACCGGCCCGCTTTCCTCGGTCCAGGACGCGGACGCCGCCCTGGCGCGGATCACGGGTACGGGCAGCAGCGACGCCCAGATCGTCGTGGATCAATAAGCCTCGCCAGTCACAGCAACGGAGCCTTCATGCGCCGCATTCTTCCTCTTCTGGTTTGCCTTCTCGCGCTCGGCGTCATGCCCGCTTCCGCTGCCATGGACACAAGCGCGGAGCATGCCCTGCTGATGGATGCCGGCACTGGCCAGATGCTGTGGCAAAAAGACGGGCTGTCGGCCATGCCGCCGGCCTCCATGTCCAAGCTGATGACGTTGGACCTGTTGTTCCAGCGGCTGGCGGATGGCCGCATGAAATTGACCGACATGCTGACAGTGTCTGAGCGCGCCTGGCGCACTGGTGGCTCGCGCATGTTCCTGAAGGTGAATACCCAGGTGTCTGTGGAGGACCTGATCCGCGGCATCATCATACAGTCCGGCAATGACGCCTGTGTCGTGGTTGCCGAAAGCATTGGCGGCACCGTCGAAGGCTTTGCCGGCATGATGAACAAGCGGGCGAAGGAGCTGGGATTGGACCAGTCGTATTTCGTCAATCCCGATGGCATGCCCGACCCGCCCGGCCAGCTGATGAGCGCGCTGGACCTAGCGAAATTGTCGCGTCACCTGATCAACAATTTTCCGCAATATTATCATTATTTCAGCGAGCGGGAATTTACCTGGAATAATATCCGCCAGCCCAACCGCGACCTGGTAATCTCGACCTTGCCGGGCGCCGACGGCCTCAAGACCGGTCATACCGATGAAGCGGGCTATGGCATCACCATTTCCGCCAAGCGCGGCAACCAGCGCCTGATCCTGGTGCTGAATGGCCTGCGCTATCCGCAATACAAGAATGATTATTTCCCAAATATCCGCCGCGCCGAGGAAGCCAGCCGGGTGATGGACATGGCGTTCCGCGAATTCCGCTCCTATGTCATTTTCAATGCGGGGCAGGTGATCGGGCAGGCGGCGGTCAATGATGGCGCCGAACCCACGGTGCCTGTCGCACTACAGAAACAGCTGTCCATCACCATGCAGGTGGATTCGCACAAGGGCCTCAATACCACCTTGGTCAAACCCCTGCCGGGCCTGACAGCCCCCATCGCCGCGGGCCAGCGCGTCGGCACAGTCACCATCTCCGCGCCGGAATTCCCCGCCATGACGGTGCCCGTGTTTGCTGCGCAGGCGGTGGCGCGGGAAAGCATTTTCCAGCGCCTGATGGGCCTGATCAAAAAGAAATGACCGGCAGCTTCATTACCTTTGAAGGCGGAGAGGGCGCCGGGAAATCCACCCAGGTCAAGCGCCTTGCTGCCGCCTTGCAGGCAAAGGGCATTGCCGTTGTTACCACCCGAGAGCCTGGCGGCTCGCCGGGCGCCGAGAAAATTCGCGCATTGCTGGTCAATGGCGCGCCGGGACGCTGGGATGCCCTGACCGAAACGCTCCTGGTTTATGCCGCCCGCGCCGATCATGTCGGGCGCACCATCGGACCCGCCCTGCTGGCGGACAAATGGGTGCTGTGCGATCGCTTCACCGATTCCACTTATGCCTACCAGGGTGCCGGACGCGGACTGGCGCGCGAAACCATCCGCCGCGTCGACGCTGTGGTGCTGGACGACTTCAAGCCTGACCTCACCCTGATATTGGACCTGGATGTCGGTACGGGACTGGCGCGCGCCGGTAACCGGGGCGCGGCGGAATCGCGATTCGAGAATTTCGACCGCGATTTCCATGAAAGGCTGCGCCAGGCCTTCCTGGAAACCGCCCGGCGCAATCCCGACCGCTGCATCGTGATTGACGCGGCGCAGGCGGAAGAGGATGTCGCGACGGCAATTTGGGCAGCCGTGGCGCGGCGTTTCGGTCTATAAATCGCTCATGGCAAAACGCAGCCGCACCGCCGAGCCTGACGAACCGGAATTCCCCCATCCCCGGCGCAGCACGACGCTGCTGGGGCAGGACATCGCCTTGTCCCAGGCCTCGCGCGCCATCCGCAGCGGCAAGCCGCCCCAGGGCTGGTTGATCTCCGGCCCGCCCGGCGTGGGCAAGGCCACCATGGCCTATCGCATCGCGCGTTACCTGCTTGCCTATGGCGCCAAGGACAGCGGCGCGGCGGACCTGTCGGTGCCCGCAAACGATCCCGCCGCGATGCAGGTCGCGGCCGGTTCGCATCCGGGCCTGTTGCTGCTCCAGCGCCGCGAAAATGAAAAGACCGGCAAGATGATGACCGTGCTTAATGTCGACGAGGTGCGAAAGCTCTCCGGCTTCTTCGGCATGACCTCGGGGGCCGGCGGCTGGCGCGTCGCCATCGTCGACAATGCCGATGACATGAATGACAACGCCGCCAATGCCCTGCTGAAATTGCTGGAGGAACCGCCCGGCCGCGCCATGGTGCTGCTGCTGTCCAACACGCCGGGTCGCTTGCTGCCCACCATCCGTTCGCGCTGCCAGCGCCTGGTGCTGCGATCCCTGGACGAAAAAACGCTGGCTGGTTCGCTGGAAACCTATCTTCCGGACATGAGCGCCGGCGAGCGGCTGCAACTTGCCCGGCTGTCGGGCGGCTCGATTGGCGCGGCGCTGCAACTGGCCAGCAGCGAAGGCAGCGAATTGGCCGCCGAGGCCGACCGGCTGATCGAGAATGCCGGTGATCCTGATCTTGTTGCCCTGCTGGCGCTGGGCGACCGGCTGTATCGCGTCAGCGACGGGCTTGAACGGCTGGGCGGCTTTCTTGTTGAAACCCTGTCCGCCCGCATCCGTGCAAAAGCCCATGAAGGGGCCGCCAACCTGGATCGCTGGACTGCCGCGCTGTCGCGCCTCAAGGATTCCTTTGTCCGCGCCGAGGGCCTGCACCTGGAACCGCGCCAGACCCTGCTCACCATGGCGCGCGATATTTCCCATACCGCGCGCCGCGCCGGGGCGATCTGATGCTGGTGGACAGTCACTGCCACCTGGACTTTCCGGACTATGCCGGGGAGGTGGACGGCGTGGTGGCGCGGGCGCGCGCCGCCGGGGTGGGCGTCTGCCTCAGCATCGGCACCGAACTCAGCCGCTTTCCCGGCGTGCGCGACGTGGCGGAACGCTTCGACAATGTCTGGTGCAGCGTGGGCGTGCATCCGCACGAAGCCCAGAAGGAATTGCTGTCCGATCCGGCGCTGCTGCTGGCCGAAACTGGCCATCCCAAGGTGGTGGGTATCGGCGAAACCGGCCTGGATTATTTTTATGAACATTCGCCCCGGCAGGAACAAGCCGGCAATTTCCGCGCCCATATCGCTGCGGGACGCCAGGCCAAATTGCCGGTGATCGTGCATACCCGCGACGCCGATGATGACACCATCGCCATCCTGCAGGAGGAGATGGGGAAGGGCGCTTTCACCGGCCTGATCCATTGCTTCACCGGCACCCAGAAGCTGGCGGACGCCGCGCTGGCGCTTGGGCTTTACATTTCCGTGTCCGGCATCGCCACCTTCAAGAATTCCAGCGCGCTGCGCGACGTTATCAGGACCGTGCCGCTGGACCGGCTGCTGGTGGAGACCGATGCCCCGTTCCTGGCGCCCATGCCGCACCGGGGCAAGACCAACGAACCGGCCTTTGTCGTCCATACCGCGCGCATGCTGGCGGAATTGAAAGGCGTCAGCGAAAGCGAAATCGCCACCGCCACCACGGAGAATTTTTTCCGGCTTTTCACCAAGGTGACGCGTCCCCATGCTTGAAGTCCGCATTCTGGGCTGCGGGTCATCGGGCGGCGTGCCGCGCCTGGGCGGCGAGGGCGAGACGGGCTTCTGGGGCGACTGCGATCCCGCCAATCCGAAAAACCGCCGCACCCGCTGCTCCTTGCTCGTGCGCCGCAAATCCGAAAGCGGCGAAACACGCGTGCTGGTGGACACCTCGCCGGACATCCGCCAGCAATTGCTGGCGGCGCAGGTGGGGCGGCTCGATGGCGTTCTCATCACCCATGACCATGCCGACCAGACGCATGGCCTGGACGAATTGCGCGTCACGGTGCTGAACACAGGCAAGCGGCTGGATTTGTGGTCCGATCACTTTGCGCTGGAATCCCTCCAGAAAAAATTCAGCTATTGCTTCCGGACGCCGCCACAACGCGACTATCCGCCCATCCTGAACGCACATGAACTGCCACAGCCCTTTGCGCATTTCGATATTTCCGGTCCGGGAGGAAGCCTGCCGGTGCGCGCCTTCGGCCAGAACCACGGCCGCATCCGCTCGCTGGGCTTTCGTTTTGGCCCCGTCGCCTATTCGCCCGATGTGGACGGGCTGGACGAGGAAGCCTTCGCGGCGCTGGCAGGCGTGGAATGCTGGATCGTCGATGCCCTGCGCCGCACGCCCCATCCCAGCCATGCCCATCTGGATCGCACCCTGGAATGGATCGCGCGCGTAAAACCCCGGCGCGCCATCCTGACCAACATGCATGTGGATATGGATTACGAGACATTGCGGCGCGAATTGCCGCGCGGAATTGAACCGGCGCACGACGGACTGACCATCGCCTTTCCCTGACGGCCCAAACACTTTTTACAATGTAACTGGGGTACTTGCGGCCCTTTGTGCGCGCCTCGAAACGGTGTAAACTTGCCCTAACACTTGGATCTCTGGGAGGAGACCGGGATGAAAACAGCAAACGCCATCCTGTTGTCCGCGGCCTGCGCCGCCCTGATGTCCCTGAACATGCCCGCGCGGGCGGTGACCATGGTGCTGGGCAACAAGCTGGCGCATGACTGCTACTTGCTCGCCCGGGCCGGGGGCCAGGCCACCATAGGCATCCGAACCTGCAATTCCGCGCTGGAAAATGAAGCGCTGTCGCCGCATGACCGTGCCGGCACCTATGTCAATCGCGGCGCCTTGAAAATGGAACAGAAACAGGTTGACGATGCCATTCTCGATTACAACACCGGCATTGCGATCTTTCCGCTGTTGGGCGATGCCTATGTTGACCGGGGCGGGGCCTTGACCATGAAGGACAAGTTCGACGAAGCCATGATTGACATCAATCGCGGCATCGAACTGGGCCCGTCGCAGCCCTTTGCCGGCTATTACAACCGCGCCGTGACTTACCAGCGCATGGGCAAATACAAGGAAGCCTATCTCGATTATAAAAAGACCCTGGAGCTGGAGTCGCGCTTTGAACCCGCCGCCGAGCGGCTCAAGGATTTCGTTGTCGTGCGCAAACCTGCCGCCAACGCGCCCTGAATTATCACCTCCATAGATTGAGCACCGCGTGGGCAAGACACTCCTGGCAGATTACATACGGGCTTATGAGCGAACGCTTTCTCCCGAACAATGCCAAACCCTGATTGACCGCTTCGAAGCGTCGCCCTCCCAGCAGGAACGCAAGCAGGCGGAAGGCTCCTACAGCTTCGACCAGCTCAGCGTCAGCCGGCATTGGCCCGATGTGCAAAGCCAGGTCGCGCCCATCCTGATGGGGTGCCTCAGGCAATATTGGCAGGATTTGCAGATCGGAACTTATTGGCCCGCTGCGCCGGGCGGCGAGGAAATCCGCATCAAGCGTTACCTGCCCGATGGCCGGGACAGTTTCCCGCCGCATGTGGATGTGATGGACCATGGCGACAGCCAGCGCTTCATCACAGCCATCATCTACCTCAACGCGCCGGGCGGTGGCGAGACGATCTTCCCGGACCTCAATATTTCCGTATCGCCGGCGCCGGGCCGCATGCTGATATTCCCGCCGCTATGGACCTTTCCCCATGCCGGATTGCCGCCGCGCGACCGGGCAAAATATATCCTGCATTCCTATTTGTGGTATCCCCCGGGCGACAAGAACAATCCGGGCTATCCGCGCTGAGACCCGGCACTGGCAACACGGGCAGGGCCGTGCCAATGTTCGCCGCACTATCTTTTGGCGGGAGAAAAACATGAAACCGGGATTGACGCTGCTGGGATTGACACAGGGCCTGGCGCTGGCCATGCCGCTGTGGGTTCCCTATGGCGCCTTCATCGTGAAATCCTCCGGCAACCCGAACAGGAACCCCTATCTAGGCGAAGCCGGCAGCACCTATGACAGCGCCGCCAATCCCGCCCAGACCGTTGGCGTGGTGAGCTACAATCCCAACGCACCGCTGCCGCCCGTGCCACCGCCGGCCATGGCGCCGATCCGCTAGGCTTTGAGGATCAGGGTCGCGGCGTCCGTCAAACTCGCGGAGCGCAAATCCGGAGCAGGCGTGCAATTGGCCTGGCCATAGACCTGCACCGTACGCAGGCCCGCGGCTTGGCCCGCGGCAATGTCGGAACATTTGTCACCGATCATCCAGCTTCTGCCCAGGTCCAGGTCATGTTCCGCAGCGGCTTGGGCGATCAGCGCGATGTCCGGCTTGCGGCAGGCGCAGCCATCCTCGGGCGTGTGCGGGCAATGATAGATGCCGTCCAGCGTGACGCCGGCCTTTGTCAGGTCATCTCGCAGCCGGGCATGGACCCGTGCCATGTCGTCCTCGCTGTACAGCCCGCGGCCGATGCCGGACTGGTTGGTGATGATGAGCAGGCGATAGCCCGCGGCTGCAAACTGGCGAAGCGCGTCAAAGGTGCCATCCATCCAGGTCACTTGCTCGGGACGTGACAGATAGCCCGGATCCTCGATCAGGGTGCCGTCACGGTCGAACAGGATTGCTGGGCGGGCCATGGGCGTTCCATGCCATGCCGACAGGCTTTTGTCCTAGTTGTGCCAGCCTCGCTGATATGATTTTACATAATATTACTTATACGATAATTTGATTGTGTGCGCAGATGCTGGCTTGCGGCCTGGAGCCCGGCCCTCTCCAATCACGCCATGACGAATCCTTCGGCCTCACGCGATATGGAAGTCCTGCTGGAGATCATGCGCCGGCTGCGCGGCCCTGATGGCTGCCCCTGGGACCGGCAGCAGAGCTTCGCCACCATCGCGCCATACACCGTCGAAGAAGCCTATGAGGTCGCATCCGTCATTGAGGACAAGGACTGGAAAGCCCTGCCGGACGAACTGGGCGACCTGCTGTTCCAGGTCGTATTCCATTCCCGGATGGCGGAAGAACAAGGCCTGTTTGATTTCGGCGACGTGGTCGAAGCCGTCACCGCCAAGATGGTCCGCCGCCATCCGCATGTCTTTGGCGATGAAGACGCCGCCGGGGACCCGCACGGACAAAAGCTCGCCTGGGAAGCGTTGAAGGCCCAGGAACGGGCCCAAAAAAGCCAGACCAGCATCCTGGCGGACGTTCCCATGGCCCTTCCCGCCCTTCTCAGGGCCGAAAAGCTGCAGCGCCGGGCCTCCAGCGTGGGTTTCGACTGGGACGACGCCGCCAAGGTGGTCGAGAAAATCGCCGAGGAAGCCCGCGAAGTGGTGGACGCCGGCCTGGACCAGGCCAAGCGCGAGGAAGAAATCGGCGACCTGCTGTTCGTGGTGGCCAACCTGGCCCGGCACCTGAAAGTCGATCCGGAAGCAGCCCTGCGCGCCGCCAACGCCAAGTTCACCCGGCGCTTCAAATTCATCGAGGACCAGGTGCAGGCCCAGGGCCGCGCCATGGACGCCGCCAGCCTGGATGAGATGGAAGCGCTGTGGCAGGAGGCAAAGAAGCGTGGACTCTAGCCTCTTCCCCACAGCCCCTGCCCTTTAACAACTCACATTAGCCCTGCTCTACAGCCTTCTGTTTTTGTTTTATTTTCCCTGGAAACTGACTCTCCATCCGGGCCATGTCCTGTGGACGGATTCTGAGTTTCAGGGCGATCTTTCCCGCCCGTTCCCGCCGCCCCGTGACCTCGGCGTGGCGATAGACCCAGGCCAGTCCGGCGCCGTCGCTGACATCCAGCGACAGGCTGAGCTCAATGTTGTCACGTGTCATCTTTGACTCGAAGCGGGCCAGGAGCTCCCCGATCCCCGCGCCGGTCAGGGCTGACACCGCCACGGCGTCCTGGTCCAGGTGGTCACCGGCCAGAAGCTCCGCCGCCACGTCCTTCGGCAGCAGGTCGATCTTGTTGAACACCTCGATCACTGGCCGGTCCGCCGGAACGCCCAGGGCCGCCAGCACCTTCAGCACGTCGCCCTTCTGCGCCTCGGTCTCGTCATGGGCGGCGTCGCGCACATGGGCAATCAAATCGGCCTCCAGCACCTCTTCCAAGGTGGCGCGGAAGGCCGCCACCAGCTCGGTGGGCAGGTCGGCGATGAACCCCACCGTGTCCGACAGGATCACCCTTGTGCCGTGCGGCAGCTTGAGACCGCGCATGGTGGGATCCAGGGTGGCAAACAGCAGGTCCTTGGCCACCACCTGTGCATCCGTCAGCAGGTTGAACAAGGTGGACTTGCCGGCATTGGTGTAGCCCACCAGCGCGATGATCGGGTACGGCACCCGCCGCCGCGCCTGGCGCCCCAGGGCGCGCGTGCGCTTTACCCCTTCCAGTTCCTTCTTGATCTTGACGATGCGCTCGCCGATCAGGCGGCGGTCACTTTCGATCTGGGTTTCGCCCGGACCGCCAAGAAAGCCGAAGCCGCCGCGCTGGCGTTCCAGATGGGTCCAGCTTCGCACCAGCCGCGAGCGCTGCCAGGTCAGATGCGCCAGCTCGACCTGCAACCGCCCTTCCCGCGTGGCGGCGCGCTGGCCGAAGATTTCCAGGATCAGCGCCGTGCGGTCCAGCACCTTGGCCGACCATTCCTTTTCCAAATTGCGCTGCTGCACCGGGCTGAGCTGGGCGTTGACGATGATGATTTCCGGCTGGGCGTCCCTGGCCTCGATGCCGATCTCGGCCACCTTGCCGGACCCCAGCAGGGTTGCGGGAACGGGCCGGGCCAGCGGCGCGACGATGGCACGGGTCACCGGCATGCCGATGGCCAGGGTCAGGCCGACCGCTTCGGCAAGCCGCTCCTGCGCGTCGCGCGGGTATTTCTCCGCACGCGTGCGTGGTTCCACATGAATGACGAAAGCGCCGTTGCCCAATTGGGATCAGGCGGACTCGTGCACCGCTTCTTCCTGGAGCTGGATCGGGCCCATGGGCATCACGGTCGAAATCGCATGCTTGTAAACAAGCTGCGCCTGGCCGTCGCGGCGCAGGAGCACGCAGAAATTGTCGAACCAGGTGATATTGCCCTGAAGCTTTACGCCATTGACCAGGAAGATGGTGACAGATGCCTTGCTTTTACGGACAGCGTTGAGGAACGTATCCTGCAGGTTTTGTTGTTTTTCACTCATGGGTTTTCCCATTCTTTTTGCGTCGCGCGGGGATGTCACGACCCGCCCAGCATAGCCGATTGCTGCAATTGCGAAAGAGGTAAAACCGCTGGAAAACTAGCTTTTGATGCCCGCTTTGCGCGCATAAAGCCCATGAATGCGGCGTGTCAGCGGACCCGGTATGCCCTCGCCAATTGTAACATTATCAATTGTTACGACCGGCACCGCCGCCCCGGTGGCGGAGGAAATGAAGGCCTCGCGCGCCGCCTTGGCCTCGGCGATGGTAAATTTGCGCTCCACAAACTTGACCCCGGCCTCCGATATCGCCTCCAGGATGATCCGCCGTGTCACGCCCGGCAGGATGGCCTTGCTGAGGTTGCGGGTCACAACATCGCCCTTGGCATCCACGATCCAGGCATTGGTCGAGGCCCCTTCGGTAACAAAACCGTCGTCATCCACCAGCCAGGCTTCGAAGGCGCCCTTGGCCTTTGCAGACTGCTTGGCCAGCAAGTTGGGCAGGAGCTGCACCGTCTTGATATCGCAACGGCCCCAGCGCTGGTCCGGTTCGCTGGCCACCGCGATGCCTTTTTCCATGCGCGCCTTGAGCGCTTCCATGTCCTGCGCCCGCATGGTCAGAATGAGCGTGGGGCGCGGGCCATTCTTCGGCGGCACATGATCGCGCTTCGAAGCGCCGCGCGTCACCTGCAGGTACAGCAATCCATACGCGATCTTGTTGCGGGCAATGACTTCGCGCATCACCTGCTTCAGGGCCGCCCGTCCCATCGGCATCGCCATGCCGATTTCGGCCAGCGAGCGCTCCATGCGATCCAGGTGCGCCTCCTCGTCAATTGGCACACCGCCCAGCACATTGGTCACTTCATAGATGGAATCGCCAAGCTGCAGCCCGCGATCCTCGATATGCACGCCCGCCTGCCCATGCGGCAGGTATCGTCCATTGACATAGGCGATGCGGCCGGCAGGCGCGGGAACTGCGCCCCACTTTTTGGGCTCAGGCATTGAAGCTCTGCGCCGATCCCACGCCCAGCGATTTCAGCTTGCGATGCAGGGCCGAGCGTTCCATGCCGATAAAGGCCGCGGTGCGCGAGATATTGCCGCCGAAGCGGTTGATCTGCGCCACCAGATAATCGCGCTCGAAGATTTCCCGCGCTTCGCGCAGCGGCAGGGAAATCACCAGATCGCCGCCCTTGCCGCCGTTCCAGCTGCCATTGTTGCCAAGGTCGGTCGGCAGCAGGTCCGCGCTCACCGCCTCGGTGACGTCGTCACTGGCCAGGATCAGGAGCCGTTCCACGATATTGCGCAGCTGGCGCACATTGCCCGGCCAGCTATGGGCCTGCAGCACCGCCATGGCGTCGTCGCCGATATCGCGCATGGGCAGCCCGCCCGCCGCCGACAGCCGCTTCATGAAATGGCTGATCAGCTGGGGAATGTCGTCGCGGCGTTCGGCGAGCGACGGCACCCGCACCGGCACCACGTTCAGGCGATGATAAAGATCTTCGCGGAAACGCCCGGCCTCCGTCTCGGCCCGCAGGTCGCGGGTGGTGGAGCAGATCACGCGCGCATCCACCTGCACCCGCTGGGTGCCGCCGATGCGCGTGAAGGTCTGGTCAATCAGCACGCGCAGGATCTTGCCCTGTGTCTCCAGTGGCATGTCGGAGACTTCGTCCAGGTACAGCGTGCCGTTATGCGCCAGCTCAAACAGTCCGGTCTTGCGCGGGCCGTCGCCATTTTCCACCCCGAACAGTTCGGCCTCGATGCGGTCGGGCGCCATGGTGGCGCAATTGATGGCGACAAAGGCGTTGCCGGCACGGCGGGAACGCGCATGCGTCAGGCGCGCCGCCACTTCCTTGCCCGATCCGGCCGGACCCGAAATCAGGACACGGCTATTGGTGGGGGCAATCTTGTCGATCAGGGCGCGCAGCTGGGCGATGCTGGGTGATTGGCCCACCAGTTCGCCGTCATCCCCGGCCTTGAGTTTCAATTCCTGAACTTCGCGCTTGAGGCGGGCAGATTCCAGCGCCCGTTCCACCACATGCAGCAGACGGTCGGCCTTGAACGGCTTTTCCACGAAATCATAGGCGCCCTTCTTGATCGAGGCGACGGCGGTCTCGATGGTGCCATGGCCCGAGATCATCACCACCGGCAGGTCTGGCTGCTCGCGCTTGAGCACGTCCAGCACCTGGATGCCGTCCAGCTTGGAGCCCTGCAGCCAGATATCCAGGATGATGAGCTGCGGACGCCGGGCGCGCACCGCGGCAAGCGCCGACTCGCTGTCGCCGGCGACACGCGTTTCATAGCCCTCGTCGGTGAGGATGCCCGAGATCAGGTCCCGGATATCCACCTCGTCATCCACGACCAGGATTTCAGACGCGATCAACGATTCGTTTTTGCTCATCTTCACTTCCCTTTTGCCGCTGGGCCTTTTGCGAGAACGGGAATGTAAGGGTCACTTCCGCGCCCTCCCCGTCACTCGCATCGCCCAGGGTTATTTCGCCGCCATGGTCTTCCATGATCTTGCGCACGATTGCCAAACCCAGCCCGGTGCCCTTGGCACGGGTGGTCACGTAAGGTTCTGTCAGCCGGTGCCGGTGTTCCGGCGGCAGGCCGATGCCGTTGTCGGTGACGCGGAAGGCCAGAGTCGTGCCCCCATTTGAATTCGTGGCGGTCTCCAGCGCGACGCGGATTTTGCCGGCGGTATTGCTGCCCACGGCCAGGCGCGCGGCGATGCCCTCGCCCGCATTTTTCAGCACATTGGTCAGCGCCTGGGTGATCAGCCGCCCGTCACCCTCGAAATGCACCGGCTCGCGGGGCGCCTGGGTGTCGAACGCGATGTCGGGATGACCGACGCGCTGCAGGAACACCGCCTGCTGCAACAGCTCCTGCGCATTTTCGCGCCGCATCACCGGTGCCGGCATGCGGGCAAAGGAGGAGAATTCATCGACCATGCGGCCGATATCGCCCACCTGGCGCACGATGGTGTCGATGCATTGGCGGAAAATATCGGGATCAGTGGATATTTCGTCCATGTATTTGCGCTTCAGGCGCTCCGCCGACAGCTGGATGGGCGTCAGGGGATTCTTGATTTCATGGGCAATGCGGCGGGCGACGTCTGCCCAGGCGGCGGTACGCTGGGCCGAAACAAGATCCGTAATGTCGTCAAAGGTGGCGACAAAGCCATGCGCGCCGCGCTCGCTGGTCACCTGCACGCTCAGGGCGCGCGGGCTGCCGGTGCGCTTGATCGTCACCTCGCCGCTGGCGCGGCCCACCGGTTCGGAGAGTGCCCTGCGGATCAGGGCCGCCAGTTCGGGCACGCATTCGGAATAATGCCGGCCTTCCATTTCTTCGGGCGCGGCGTTGAGCAGGCGGGCCGCAGCGCGGTTGACGATGGTCAGGTTGCCGTCAGTGGAAATGCCGATAACACCGGCGCTGACGCCGGACAGCACAGTTTCGGTGAAGCGGCGGCGTTCATCAATCTGGCTGTTGGCGCTGACCAGGTCGTCGCGCTGCGCACCCAGCTGTCCCGTCATGCGGTTGAAGGCCAGCCCCAACCTGCCGATTTCGTCGCCATCATCCTCGACATCAACCTGTGCCGAAAGATCGCCTTCCGAGACACGCTCGGCCGCATCAATCAGGCCGGAGATGGGCCGCGCCAGCCGGTTGGCAGCCCACAGGCCGGACCAGATGGCTGCCAGCAGGATTACCAGCGACACAACCGCGTAGAGCGCGGCGAACACCAGCTGCACTTCCGTGCGATTGTCGTTGAGCCGGTTATACTCGGACACCGCCGCGCGGGTGCGCAAATAATAGCCGAACACTTGCGGATCCACGACACGCACCACCATCAGGTAGGCGTCGTTCAGCGACTGCATCTGCACCAGCGCCGTCACCGTGCCGTTTTCCGGCGTATCGATCAGGATATTCTGGCGCGCCTCGGCAAAATCGGCGGGCGATGGCGGCTTGGGGTCCTTGAGGAATTGCTGCTTGGTGCTGCCCAGGATGTTGCCCTTGCCATCCAGGATATAGGACGCCTGCAGGCCGCGGTTGCGCGTCACCGTGCCGAGCTTGGCGAACAGCAGCCTGGCATTGACGTGGCGGTTCTCGTCGAACAGTTGCGGATCGCGCTCGATGCTGCTGGCGATTTCACGCACGTCATTGGAAATGCCGCTTTCATGTTCCTTGACATAGACCTGTGCGACATTGACCGCGTTATCCAGCGCGTCCTTGACGCGTGCGGAGAACCAGGCCTCCAGGCCAAGGTTGAGAGTCACGGCGGCGAAGATCGCCACCAGGATTGCGGGCACCACCGCGATGGTGCTGAACCAGCTGACCAGCCGCACATGCAGCCGCGCGCCGGCGCGGCCGGATTTGCGCTCGGCCCACAGCCGCACCAGCCGCCAGGCGATCAGCGCCGCCAATGTCAGCCCCAGGCCCAGATTGACCAGCAGCAGCGTCACCAGTCCGGTGCGGCCCGGCGTGTAAGGCGTCAGGCCTGACAGAATGGCGTAGGTGACCGTGCCCGAAGCCACTGCCAGCACGCCAACGCCCATCGCCAACCAGGACGGCGTTGAAACCGACCGAGTCCATTCCCGCCTGGGGCGTATCGTAGGCAAATTGCTGATGTGGCGATCCTGCGTATTAACGCTGCCGGGTTAAGGCTGTCTGGCTTTGCGACAGTTTAGCCACAACACAGCCTGTTGCAAGAATGCTGCGATGCAATTGTACAACAGGGTTACGGATGGCGAAAACCTTGAGTTTTCGTCATCCGTAACGGCGCAGGGTCGCGCCCCGTCAGGGGGCTAAAGCGACCCGTGCCCGGAACGGCCCGACAAAAACGCTACTCGCTGTGCCCGTCCGGGCCCGGGCGTCAGAGATGCTTGCTGTGCTTGAGCCGGGCAGGCCCGGGCTCGGGCCCTCACTGCGCTGTCGCGCGGGCGCTGCGCCGCTTCGAAGTGAATAGCCCCTAACGGCTATTCACTTCGAAGCCCCTTAATGACCTCGAGGCCCAAGTCTCGAATCTTCTTGCGCAGCGTATTGCGGTTCAGGCCCAGCAACTGGGCGGCGCGGATCTGGTTGCCCTTGGTCGCGGCAAGACAGATGGAAATCAGCGGCCGTTCCACTTCCGCCAGGATCCGGTCATAGACGCCCGGCGGCGGCAGCCGGTCTCCCTGGGCCAGGAAATATTGCGTCAGGTAACGCTCCACCGAACTGGACAGCGACACGGCGCCCTCGCCTTCATCGGCGCTGAAAGAGCGAACAGGCTCCTTCAATTCCGACTGGATCACCGATGACGGGATGGCGTCGCCCGAATGCAGCACCGCCAGCCGCCGGATCAGGTTTTCCAGTTCGCGCACGTTACCGGGCCAGCGATGCCGCCGGAGAGTCTCCAGGCTTTCCGTATCCAGTGTCTTGACCGGCAGGCCCTCGTCTTCCGCCTTGCGCAGGAAATGCCGCACCAGGTCGGGAATATCCTCGATGCGCTCGCGCAAAGGCGGCAGGCGCAGCGGCACGACATTCAGGCGGTAATACAGATCCTCGCGGAACAGGCCCTGGGTAATGAGCTGGCGAAGGTCGCGATTGGTGGCCGCGATGATGCGCACATCGGTCTTGATCGGGGTGCGCCCGCCCACGGTGGTGTATTCGCCCTGCTGCAAAACGCGCAGCAGCCGCGTCTGGGCTTCCAGCGGCATGTCGCCGATTTCGTCCAGGAACAGGGTGCCGCCTTCGGCCTGCTCGAACCGGCCCACGCCGCGATTGGTGGCGCCGGTGAAGGCGCCGCGCTCATGGCCGAACAATTCGCTTTCCACCAGTTCCTTGGGAATCGCCGCCATGTTCACGGCGACGAAATTGCCGTGTCGGCGCTTGCCGTAATCGTGCAGGGCGCGGGCCACCAATTCCTTGCCGGTGCCGCTTTCGCCCATGATCATCACGGTCAGGTCCGTCTGCGTCAGGCGCGCAATGACGCGGTAGATTTCCTGCATCGCCGGGCTGCGCCCGATCAGCGGCAGGCGGTCTTCGCTGGCGGCGACGGTCGCCGGCTCGCGCTTGTTGCCGGGGCTGGACAAGGCCCGCTGCACAACGCTGGTCAGTTCCTTGAGGTCGAACGGCTTGGGCAGGTATTCAAATGCGCCGCGCTCCGCCGCCGTAATGGCCGTCAAAAGCGTGTTCTGGGCGCTCATCACCAGGATGGGCAAATCCGGACGTATCCGCTTGATGCGCGGAATAAGGTCAAATCCGCTTTCATCCGGCAGCACCACATCGGTGATGACCAGGTTGCCGTCGCCCGCCGCAATCCAGCGCCACAGGCCGGCCGCAGTGCCGGTGGTGCGCACTTCGTAACCGGCGCGACCCAGCGCCTGGTTCAGCACCGTGCGAATGGCGCTGTCGTCATCGGCGATCAGGATAGTTGCGTTGCCGATCATGTCTCACTCGTCGATTTGGGAAGCAATACGCGGAACACTGTGCGGCGGGGAACGGAATCGCACTCGATAACGCCGCCGTGATCGCCCACGATCTTGGCCACCAGCGCCAGGCCCAGGCCCGAGCCGCGCACCTTGGTGGTGACGAAGGGATCAAAAATATGCGGCAGCAGGTCCGTGGGCACGCCCGAACCATTGTCGCGCACCGTCACTTCCAGCGGCAGCGATATGCGCTGGCCCGCCGCGCCGGAGCCAAATTTCACGCCGGGACGATAGCCGGTCGTCAGGACGATCTCGCCGCCGCTTTCGGGCAAGGCGTCCGCCGCATTGCGCACGAGATTGAGAAAGACCTGGATCAGCTGGTCGCGGTCACCGGCCACCGGGGGCAAGGAGGGATCGAATATCTCCGAGATGGTCACGCCTTTTGCGAAGCTGGTCTCAGCCACCTTGCGCACCCGGTCCAGCACTTCGTGGATATTGACCGGATGGCGCGGAAAGCTGCGCGTGTCGCCAAAGCTTTCCATGCGGTCGATCAACCCGCGGATGCGGTCTGCCTCGGCCACGATCAGCTGCGTCATCTCGCGTTCTTCGGGCGCCAGGGATTCCTCGATCAGTTGCGCTGCGCCCCGGATGCCGGCCAGCGGATTCTTGATTTCATGCGCCAGCACCGCCGCCATGCCATGCATGGAACGCACGGCACCGCGCGACATCAGCTGGCGATCCATGCGCTGGGCCAGGCTGCGTTCCTGCAACGTCAGCACCAGGGCGCCTTCGGGCTCGGGCAACGGCGTCACGCTGACATCGGCAATGCGTTCGCCATTGCGGGCGGTGGACAGGTCCACATCGCGTTCGGCAGCGGACGAATTGCGTTCGCGCGCCTGGTTGATGAGCTGAAACAGGGGGCTGTCGAACGGCAGCAAGTCGTTGATGAATTGCTTGAGCAGGATGCCGGAGCCGGTGTCGAAGAACTGTTCGGCTGCCGGATTGACGTAGAGGATCTCTCCCTGCGGCCCCAGCAGCAGGATCGGCATGGGCAAAGCATTGGCGATAGCGCCCAGGGGCGGAACTTCGCCCGCCTTTAACCTCGATAATACCCCCACCATGATATGCCTATTGTTTGGGCAACGAACTGTCATGTCGATATTATAGGCATTTTAGAAGACG
The DNA here is from genome assembly GCA_947475445.1 of Alphaproteobacteria bacterium. Classification (GTDB taxonomy): domain Bacteria; phylum Pseudomonadota; class Alphaproteobacteria; order Micropepsales; family Micropepsaceae; genus Rhizomicrobium. The sequence continues at coordinate 256,714 of CANJLC010000001.1, read as the reverse complement.
TCAAAGGAATATTGCGGCGCAGCAAGACAAATGTTGTCCATGGCTAACAGCAGCGGACCCTGTAAAAAGCCCTGCCGCTTCGTCCCTGAAGGCTGACATGTCCCGTATTGCCGTACTGATCGTTGCCGCCGGAAAGGGCGAACGCTCCGGCCGCGCCAAGCCCAAGCAATATGAGTCGCTGCAGGGCAAACCCATGCTGCGCTGGAGCGTGGACGCTTTTGGCGACCGGCCCATGCGAGTCGTGATCGGCCCGGGACAGGAGGATCTTTACGCGGCCGCCCTGCCCGGCTTCGGGCCCCCGATCATCGGCGGCGCCCGGCGGCAGGATTCGGTGCGGCTGGGACTGGAAGCCCTGGCAAAAGACGCACCCGATTTCGTCCTGATCCACGATGCCGCCCGCCCCCTCGCTTCGCCGCAAGTGATTGGCAATGTCGTGGCGGCGCTGGAAGCCGGCGCCAAGGGCGCCGTGCCCATGATGGCGGTAGCCGATACCCTGCGCCGCCGCGATGGCGCGGGCTGGGTGACGGTTCCGCGTGACAATCTTTATCGCGCCCAGACTCCCCAGGGCTTTGCCTTTGCCGATATCCTGTCGGCGCATCGCCAGCATGCCGCAAGCGATGTCACCGATGATGTCGAGATCGCGGCGCTGGCGGGCCTGAAAGTCGAAAGCGTTGCGGGCGGAGAAACAAACTTGAAAGTGACAACTGAAAGTGACTTCGCGCTGGCCGAAAAGCTCCTTGGGGGCGAAAGCGTGACTGCCATGGGCTATGACGCGCACCGCTTCAGCGAAGGCGACCATGTCTGGCTGTGCGGCGTTAAGGTGCCGCATGACCAGGGCCTCCTGGGCCATTCCGACGCCGACGCAGGTTTGCATGCCCTGACCGACGCCGTGCTGGGCTGCATCGGGGCCGGTGATATCGGCCAGCACTTCCCGCCCAGCGACGAGCGCTGGCGCGGCGCGCCGAGCTGGAAATTCCTCGACCATGCCGCCAGGCTGGTGGCGGAAAAAGGCGGACGCATCGTCCATTGCGATGTCACGCTGATCTGCGAGCGCCCCAAGATCGGCCCTTACCGCGAAGCCATGCGCGTCCGCATCGCGGAAATTCTCGGGATGGACATGGCGCGTGTCAGCGTCAAGGCCACCACCACCGAAGGCATGGGCTTTGCCGGCCGCCGCGAAGGCCTGGCGGCCCAGGCCGTGGCCACGGTCAGGCTGTGAACGCCACCGCCCTCGTCTCGACCGTTTTGGGCATTGGCTATTTCCCCAAGGCGCAAGGCACCATCATGAGCGCGGTGGCGATGCCCTTCGCTTATTTTTTGGCCAAATGGGGCGGACCGGAACTGCTGGCCGGCGCCGCGATGATCACGCTGGTGATCGGCACCTTCTCCTGCGAAGCCTATGTGCGGCAGACCGGCAAGGAAGACCCTTCCGAATGCGTGATTGACGAACTGGCGGGGCAATGGCTGACCTGCGCTTTCGTCGCGTCATCGCCGCTGTCGTTGCCGGCTTTCGCCAGCGCATTCATCCTGTTCCGCATTTTCGACATCTGGAAGCCCTGGCCGGTGTCCTGGGCCGACAACAGCCTGCCGGGCGGATTTGGCGTGATGATGGACGACATTTTGGCGGGCGTGATGGCGGGCATCCTCGCTCTGGCACTCCATCACTATCAGTGGCTGTGATGTTCGAAGCAGCCCAAATCCGGCAAGCACAACAATTGCTGGACGAAGCGCGCGCCAAAGGCCTGCGCATCGCCATCGCGGAAAGCTGCACCGGCGGGCTGATCGCAGCACTGTTGACGGAAATCCCGGGCTCCTCAGACGTGGTGGAACGCGGCTTTGTCACTTACTCCAACGAATCCAAGGAAGATCTTCTGGGCGTGCCCACGGACCTGATCCGCCAATATGGCGCCGTGTCCGCGCCGGTGGCCCAGGCGATGGTGCAAGGCGCCCTGCAGCATTCGCTGGCGCATCTGGCGGTAGCGGTGACGGGGATCGCCGGCCCCGGCGGCGGCACGGCGCAAAAGCCGGTAGGGCTGGTCTATGTCGCGGCGCTGAAACAGGGCGGCGAGGTCATGCTGAAGGCGTTCAACTTCGGCTCACTCGGGCGCACTGAAATCCGCAGCAGGACCGCAGGCGAAGCCCTGGCCCTGCTGCGTGATCTCATCTGATTACTTCATCGCCGTCTTGAAGCTCTGGCCCTGCGCCGCCAGGCCATCATGCGCCAGCTTCATGAGCGCCTTGGCCTGCGTCGGTGAAATGGCAAGGTCTTCGGCGACATGGTCCTTGCCTTCCAGCGACATGGGATCAATGCCCGTCACCTTGCCGAAATCCATCAGGGCTTCGAGGTAATAGCCGAAAGCGCTGGCATGATAGCTGTCATAGGCCCACAGGTTCATCTTGCTGGCGCCGGCATCGTCATAGGGATTGTCGTCGGCCAGGCCCTGGTCGATCGCCGCATTCCAGGCCAGTCCCAGCGGAATGACATCGGTGACCCCGCCGCCAGATTCCTTGGCAGCCTTGATATAGCCGGCCTGCACATCCTTGGCCATTTGCGTGACCGGCGTGCCCTTCCAGGGCGCAGGCGCATTGGCGGGGAATACCTTGTCGGCGCGGGTCCAGGTGGCGACGGTGTAGAATTTCACATTCGGATTCTTCGCCTTCAGCATGTCGGCCATCTGCTTGGTCGAGGAAATCAGCAGCGCCGGATCGCCGGGATGGGCTTCATCCAGGGTGGAATAGCCATGGCCGACCACGATGTCCCAGGCCTGGTCAATCTCCTTGCGCTTGTCGGCCAGGTGATAGTCAAAGCCCTTGCCGCCAACGGTCTCCAGGCTGACATCATAAACGTCGACGCCGGCTTCCTTGGTGAATTCCTTGAACAGCGACGGCACGCCTCCAACGGTTCGGCCCAGCTTGTCCGGCGGATTGAGGTCATGCACCGTGCCGGACTGGTAGCGCTGCGCGGAAGAATGCGCGCCGAAGGTAAAGCTGTTGCCGATGAACAGGACCTTGGTGGCGGCAAAAGCCGGTGCGGCGACCAGGCACAAGGCCGCGGTGGCCAGAAGCAGTTTTTTCATTGGTTCCCTCCCAGGACATATCTCAAGCGGATATCGGGCCGCACTATAGGCGCAAGCCGGCAGGCATAACAGGCGCATTACTGCCCCTCAGATGGACAATTGGCTTGCCAGCGCCAGGATATCGGGTGCGACACGGTCCCAGTCCGACTCGGGCACAAGATCGCTGGTCTGGCCGGGCCCATATTCGGTCGGGCGCGCGATGAACGCGGTTCTCAGGCCGCAGGCCCGTGCGCCTTGCAGGTCGTAATTGTGCGCCGCCACCATCATCACCTGCCCCGGCGCCAGCCCCAGCAATTCGCAGGCGCCCAGATAAACTTCCCTGTCTGGCTTGTAATGTTGGAACAGGTCGGCGCCGAAAATCCTGTCCCATGGCAGGCGGCCGAACTGCGCCATGTCTTCCAGCATCGCGACATTGCCGTTGGAGAGCGGTGCCACGATCCCGTGCGCCTTGAGCTGCTGCAGCCCCGGCACAGAATCCGGCCAGGGCTTCAGCCGCCGCCACCCCTTGTTGATGTGATCCCATTGCGCTGCGCTCAAATCCGACAGGCCGAAGCGCGGCGCCAGCCGCTTCAGCGATACCAGGTGCAGCGCGTCGAAATTCACCCACACGCCGCCGCGCACGCTGTCCATGCTGGGTATGTAAGCGGCGCGCCAGGCATCCACCAATCCTGCCCAGTCCGCGGCAACGCCCTGCGCCCTGCCCCATCCCGCCAAATCCGCAATCAGGCTGCTGCGCCAATCCACCACTGTTCCGAAGACATCGAACAGGATGGCCTTGATCATGCGCTCAGTTCCGCCGCGCGGGCGACGAAAGCGTCCGTCATTTTCAGCAGCACTTTTTCAAAGGCGTGCGAAGCGGCCACCTGCAGCAGCGGATTTCGGAATTCAAAGGCGATGGAAAAATCGATCCGGCAGCCGCTATCCTGGGGTGTAAAGCGCCAGTGATTTTCCAGTTGCTTGAACGGCCCCTTGATGGCCACCACGTCAATGCTGTGCAACAGCGGATCAAAGGTGACGCGGCTGGTATAACGCTCGCGGAAAGCGGCATAGCCGACAGCCATTTCCGCGATCAGTCCGCTTTCCTCGCGCGACACGATGCGCAGCGCCGTAACCCAGGGCAGGAATTTCGGGTATTGCTCGATATCGCTGACCACCCGGTACATCAGCTCCGCCGAATAGGGAACGATGCGGCTTTCGTTATGGGCCGTCATTTCTGGGCGGAACGCGCCGCCTTCAACTGCGCGAAGTCGCTGTCGGCATGGTAGGAGGAACGCGTCAGCGGCGTGGCCGACACCATCAAAAAGCCTTTCGCCCGCGCAATGCTTTCCAGCCCGGCGAATTCCTCCGGTGTCCAGAACCGCGCCAGTGCGGCATGTTTTTTTGTCGGCTGCAGGTATTGGCCAATGGTCAGGAAATCCACCTTGGCGGCGCGCAAATCATCCATCACCTGCATGATTTCCTCGCGGCTTTCACCTAGGCCCACCATCAATCCCGATTTGGTGAAGCCGGACGGCATCAATTCCTTGGCCCGCTCCAGCAGGCGCAGAGACGCGTAATAGCGCGCGCCCGGCCGCACCGTCAGGTACAGGCGCGGCACGGTTTCCAGATTGTGGTTGAACACTTCCGGCTGCGCCGCCATCACCTGTTCGATGGCCCCGTCCTTGCGCAGGAAATCGGGCGTCAGCACTTCGACCGAGGTGCCGGGGCTGGCGGCATGAATGGCGCGGATGACGCGGGCGAAATGATCCGCGCCGCCATCGTCCAGGTCATCGCGGTCCACCGAGGTAATGACCACATGCTTGAGGCCCAGCGTCTTGACGGCCGCCGCGACATTGCCGGGCTCGGCTGCGTCCAGCGGTCCCGGCAAGCCGGTCTTGACGTTGCAGAAGGCGCAGGCGCGGGTGCAGGTGTCGCCCATGATCATCATGGTGGCGTGCGCCTTGGTCCAGCACTCTCCAATATTGGGACAAGCCGCTTCCTCGCACACCGTCTTCAGGTTATGTGCCCGCACAACCTCGCGGGTGGCGGCATACTCCCGGGAGACCGGCGCCTTGACCCGGATCCAGTCGGGCTTGCGCTGGATTTCCTGGTCTGGACGGTTGGCCTTTTCGGGGTGGCGAGGCCCCTTGAGATGATCAATCACCACGGTCATGCCCGAGATATAGTGTGGAGCCCCGCGAAAAGCACGCCTGCTTTGGGGCGGGCAGCCATGCGCACGGCTTTTTCCGCCCGGAAATCGAACTTTTTGGGCCAAGGCACGTTGCCGCAATGAACCCCTTTTTATGGAAAGGCTCTGACCATGGCCACGACCCGCCGCCGCGCCCCGCGTTCTGCCCATCATGCCAACCTGCCCGCCAGGACCAACCTGAAACGCCAACTGGTCCGGGCTGCCACCGGCACAAGCGCCAAGACCGTTTATGCCGTGGTCGGCACCATTGGCCTGTCCGCCCTGGCCATTGCCATTTTCGGGCCCAAGCGCTTCCAGAACGAAATCCTCAAGCCGGCCCAGAATGCGGTGGGTGATCACGCGTCGCAGCTCTGGGCCGATTCGCGCTCCATCCGCGACCAGATCGGCAAGCTGTTCGAGCGCGCCCAGAACCAGGCCAGCCGCGAAAAGCTGGCGCGCGGTCTGCAGTCCTGGGTTGGGCATTTCAAGGCCACCTGATCAGTCTGCGGTAGCGGTGATCCCCCGGCGCTGTTAAAGCGTCCGGCAGGAGAGCCCATGCAAAGCCGCATCCCGTTCGATCCTGCCTCGGCCCGCAAGCCGATTTTCCATGCCCTGCTGGAAGCGCGAGACAGTTTCGGCGGCAGCACACAGGCGCTGGTGGACGGCGACGGCCGTATCCTCACATATGATGAAATCCTGCGCGCCTGCTTCGCATTGGGCGCAGCCCTGAAAAAGGGTACGCGCGCCGGCGAGAATGTGGGCGTGCTGCTGCCCACCGGCGTTGGCGCTGCCATCGCCCTGTTCGCGCTGTCGGCCTATGGCCGCGTTCCCACCATGCTCAATTTCACGTCCGGCGAAGCAGGGCTGAAAAGCGCGCTTGCGACCGCGCAGGTGAAAACCATTGTCACGGCCCGCCACTTTATCGAGCTGGGCAAGTTCGGGGAACTGGAAGCGGCGCTGACGCCGCTCTGCCGGATGGTTTACCTGGAAGATGTGCGCGCCAATCTTTCGCTGGGCGACAAGCTGGCCGCGGTGGCGGGAAAATTTGCCCCCCGCGCCGTTGCGGCAAACCCCTCGCACAAAATGCCTGCCGTGATCCTGTTCACCTCCGGCACCGAAGGCCAGCCCAAGGGCGTCGCCCTCAGCCATGAAAATCTGCTGGTGAATGTGGCGCAGGTCTGCGCCCATATTGATCTCTACGGCAACGATGTCCTGTTCAATCCCCTGCCTGCCTTTCACTGTTTCGGACTCAATGTCGGCATCATCCTGCCGCTGATCGCCGGCGTAAAAGTGATCTGCCATCCCACCCCGCTGCAGCCGCGCGAGATCGTGCGGCGAATTGGCGAATACGGCGCCACCATCCTGCTTTCCACAGATACCTTCATCACCCAATATGCGCGGACGGGCGAAAAAGATGACCTGGCGTCGCTGCGCCTTGCCGTGTGCGGCGCCGAGCGCGTGCGCGACGAAACCCGCGCCTTGTTCCGGCGCAAGTTTGAAATGGACATACTGGAAGGCTATGGCGTGACGGAAGCCTCCCCCGTGGTGGCGGCAAACCAGATCGAGGCCAACCGCTCCGGCACGGTGGGGCGGCTCATGGCCGGCATGCAGACAAGGCTGGAGCCGGTGGAAGGCATCGCCAATGCCGGGCTGCTCTGGATCAAGGGCCCCAACGTGATGCTGGGCTACATCAATGCCGACAAGCCGGGCGAGATCCAGAGCCTGCCGGATGGCTGGTACAATACCGGCGATGTGGTGAGCATCGACGAAGAAGGCTTCATCGCCATTCGCGGCCGCATGAAACGCTTCGCCAAGATCGGCGGCGAAACAGTTTCGCTGAGCGTGGTGGAGAATTGCGCCGCCGCGCTGTGGCCCGACCACCATCACGCCGCCGTGTCGCTGCCCTGCCCGCCAAAAGGCGAGCAGATTGTGCTGGTGACGGACGCCCCGGATGCCCGGCGCATGGACCTGATCGCCTGGGCGCAAAATCACGGGGTCTCGGAACTGGCGGTGCCCCGCAAAATCCTCATTGTCCCGGCCGTTCCGGTGCTGGGAACCGGCAAGACCGACTATGTCGCGGTCCAGAAGCTGGCCCAGGCGGACCTCGAAAATCCGAAAAGCGCTTAAAAAACAGGCGGGCGTATTGCTACGCCCCCCTGCTCCCATGCTTCAAAATTTTCCGGTGGCAGGCCCGCAAGTTTCCAGCGGATAGAGCTTCGCAAACTCCTTGCATTCCTGCTCGGGCGTCATGCAACGCTGCGACGAGTCTTTCAGCCAGGCCTCGCACATCGGGATTTTTGGCACATGCACATTCGCAAGTTCCGGCGGCCGCGCCACCGCCGACAAGGGCAGCTTGTTCACCTCATCAATGATCTTCGAATAGGCCTGGGTTGCAGCCTGCAAGCCGGACCAAGGAACGATGGCCGGGGTGTCTTCGCTGGTGTGCATGAAGGCAAAGTTGCTGGACTGGATGACGACGCCCGGCACGACCTTCCACCATTCGCCGATCTCCGCGATCTCGCCTGAAACGCCCCGGCACTTGTAGGTAACGCTTTCCCCATGAGGGTCGGTCAGAGAGGTTTTGTGGGTATAGGTCTTGCCGCTCTCGCTTCCCGCCGGACAAGTTGGCTCGACCCACAAGGGCACGCCGAATTCATTCCAGGCATCGATCGCGATTTTCGTCAGGTTAGGCCGAGACGAACCGCCGGCATACCACCACAGCGGTTCCACGGCATTTGTCCGCCCGGTCGTGCCGGCGTGGGCGATCATTTCGGCGGGATGCTCGACATTGATGAACAAGGCCGTCTTCGGGAACAGCTTCTTGCGCTCCATGTCCAGGTACAGCCACCAGGTGCCAAACGCACCCCAATCCGGACCCTTCTTGTTGGACGCGATGTAATTGTGGTGACCAGCCTCGCTGATGAAGTACATGGTCCGTTTGCGCTGTGCCTTGGGAATCTTGGCAAAATGCTCGGCAAGCGCGATTTCGGTGGCAACGCCGCTGGCGTCGTCGCCCGCGCCATCGAACTTGCCGTCATGGTGCGCGGTTATGTAAATCCTTTCGTCCGTCATGCCCGGCAGCATGCCCAGGGCGATTTTTTCCGTGCGGCCGGACTCCCAGGCGGAATCCAGCCTGAGCTTGATGTGCGGCGCATTATTTGCGCCACCTTTGGCAATCGCGTCGCGGATCGCCACGGCATCCTCGGTGCCGAGATGGAAGACGGGAATATCAATGTCGACCTGTCCGCCCTCAACATGGAAGTTACCCCCGCGCATATCCGACACAAGAATGGCGGCAGCCCCATGGGCCACGGCCTGCCGCCATTCGCCGGCGCCATAACTCAGGCCGCTGATGCTGTTTGTCGATACGGAATCCCCCTTGATGTAGAACGCGATTTTTCCGCGCACATCCCGGTTGACGTAATCGGCTTCACTGCCCATTCCCACATAGACGACCGGCAAATCCAGCGTCTTTCCATGGGTTGAGGCGGTGCCGTAAGGCGCCATGGCTGAAGTCAGTTTTTTTCCGCCAAGCGATACCTCCCAGGATTTGGGCGCCCATTGCGGAACAGGATCGGTAACGGTCTGGATATGAACGTCGGACAGGCCGGCGTCCTTGAATTTCTTCGCTATCCAGTCTGTCGCTTCGTGTTCGGCCGATGTGCTGATGTACCGGCCCCAGAATTGCGGGTGGCCGTTATCGCGATAGCGTTCCGCGATGCCCGACAGATATTCGACATAGTCATGGATGTGATGGCCGTCTATGTCCTTGTAAGCCGCTGCATCCGGGGGAAGGATGTGGGCCGGATAGTCCGGCACAACCCAACTCTGCGGATTATAGATCGCGCTTCCTGGCTGGGCCTCAGCCTGATACAGGCCAAAACCTGCAACGGCCATTACAGCACCTAACGAAATCCAGCCTTTTGAAAATTTCTGCATGCTTGTCGCCTCCCAGCCATTCTATTATTTGAACACAGCTTAAACGACATTATGCCGATGGCTTAGAGCGTTGCCCTGCCCGCAAGCACTATGAAAAAAAATTTAGATTCAGTTTCGACCCGATGGCTGCTCTTTATTGCAACTGCTCAGTCACCAGAGTCATCACGGCTCAAGCCTGCGCAAAAACTCGGACTTTGCGGGGCGGCCGGGCAATCGGGCAGGAAACCAGATCTGCTGCCACCGTGACATCGACAGTCAGTCGCAACTGACCACAGGACGGAACGATTGAAGGCCGACGAGGAAACGGTGCGCCTATAACGGTCCCGGCGACAATGCCTACGACATCAAGGGCGGCAAGGCCTGCAATCTGAAACAGGGCGATGTCGTGGTGATCCCGACCGGTACCGGCCACGGGTTCCAGCACGTGACGATCACATTGATTACATCATGGTGCGCATCGACCCGGACAAGATCACGCCGATCCTGGACGAAGCAGCCTCAGTCGCCCATCTGGGTGACGGGTACAAGCAGCAGGATTTAAAATTCCGCTTCCAGTTCCTCGACCGCCGCGGGCTCGGCCTTGGCGGCTTCGATCCACTCCTGCATGTCCGGCAGGCTCAGGATCAGGTCGCGGTAGTCCTGCGCGGCCCGGTCAAGCTTGACGTCATAGGTGTGGAAGCGGGTCGCCACCGGGGCATACATGGCGTCAGCCAATGTCGGCGCCGCGCCGAACAGATAGGGCCCACCGTATTTCTTCAGGCATTCGCGCCAGATCGTGGCGATGCGGTCAATATCGGCCTGCGCGCCTGCCCAAACCTTGAAACCGGGATAACTGGATTTCAGGTTCATCGGAAGCGCCGAGCGCAAATTCGTGAAGCCGGAATGCATTTCGCCGGAAACAGCCCGGCAATGGGCACGGGCAGCGAGGTCGGCAGGCAGGATGCCCGCTTTGGGAAAGGTCTCGTTCAGATATTCCGCAATCGCCAGCGTATCCCACACCTTGATTCCATTGTGGGTCAGCGCCGGTACCAGGAAGGATGGCGATAAAAGAAGCAGTTCGGCGCGTGCCGAAGCGTCGCTGGCAGGCAGCATTTCCTCGTCAAATTCGAGCCCGGCCATGCGGCAGAGCAGCCAGCCGCGCAGGCACCAGGATGAGTAGTTCTTGCTGGAGATGGTCAGTGTAGCGGCCACGGGCTGGACCCTCCCTTTTGGATTCTGCAAGACAATTATTTCGCACTGCAGCATAAAATGCACTAGTCTTTTTACCCATTCAGACCAGATAATTGGAACAACCGGTCTTGGGTTGGGGTGCGTAACAGCATGCTGTATGACGCCTATCAGGCGCAGTCGGACTACCTGGCGCCGATGCGGGCGCTGGCTGACCTTACGCGCGCGATCCTGGGGAACACCCAGATGGGGCCGACCACCAATACATTCTTCAAGGGCATGGCGGCGGGCGCGGAAATTGCCGCGCGCGCGCGGCTTACCCATGAGCGGCCGGATTATGAAATCTTCGATGCGCTGGTGGATGGCCGCAGCGTGCCGGTGCTGGAAGAAAATTCGCTGGATACGCCCTTCGGCAACCTGCTGCACTTCCGCAAGGAAACCAACCTGCACCAGCCGCGCGTGCTGATCGTGGCGCCCATGGCCGGGCATTTCGCCACCCTGCTGCGCCACACCGCGCGCACCATGCTGAACGACCATGATGTCTATATCACCGACTGGAAGAATGCCCGCGATGTGCCGTTGTCGGCGGGCAAGTTCGGCGTTGATGATTACATCGACACGCTGATCAAGTTCTTCGACAAGATGGGGCCCGGGGCGCATGTCGTGGCGGTGTGCCAGCCTTGCGCCGCGCTGCTGGCGGCGGTGTCCATCATGTCCGAGACCAGCCATCGCGCCACGCCGTGCTCCATGACACTGATGGCGGGGCCGGTCGATACATCCGTCAACCAGACTGAAGTGAACAGGCTTGCCAACAAGCATCCCATCGAATGGTTCGAGAAAAACCTGATCTCGACCGTGCCGGCGCGTTATGCCGGCGCGGGCCGTCGCGTCTATCCCGGCTTCCTGCAGATATCGGCCTTCATGTCCATGAACCTGGCGCGCCATTGGCGCGCCCATGCCGATCTCTACAGCGACCTGGTCCGCGGCAACGACAAGAAAGCCGACGCGAAAAAGAAATTCTACGACGAGTATCTGGCGGTGTCCGACCTGCCGGCCGATTTCTACCTGGAAACGGTGCAGAAGATTTTCCAGGAATATCATTTGCCACGCGGCACATTCCTGTATCGCGGCCACAAGGTGAGCCCCGCCGCCATCCGCAAGACCGCCTTGCTGACGGTGGAAGGCGAGAAGGACGATATCTGTTCGGTGGGCCAGACCGTGGCGGCGCATGATTTGACGCCTGGCATCAAGCCCTTCAAGAAAATGCACTATGTCCAGCCCGGCGTGGGCCATTATGGCGTGTTTTCTGGCACCAAATGGGCAACACAGATCTACCCGATGGTCCGCAATACCATCCTAGCCAGCGATTAGGCGGTTCAAGCAGCGCGCCCAGGCGCACGCCCGCCCTGGTCAATTGCAGCCGCGCCAGCCCGCTTTGCGCCCGGGCATAATTCTCCGCAGATCGCGCCGGCAATTTTGCATAAATTTCCTTTTGCGCCAGCGCGAAGCCTTCATTCGCCCAGTCCGTGGGCGTGCCGCCGCCAATCTGCATTCTCTGCTGCATGGTGAGATGCGTTTCAATCTCTGCGGCAATGCGCTCTGAATCCTGGCCCAGTGGCTCAACCACGGCCTGGTCCCATATGGCGTGCAGGCTGCGGCGTTGGCCGCGAAAGCGCAGCATCGTGTCATTGCCGCCCCGGTCATTCCTGTCGGCAACATGCAGCGGTTGGTGCACATCGCCCACCAGGTGGATCAAAAAGCGCAGCGCCTCTGTTTTCGCAGGTTTAGAAGCGCGCGGATCGGAAAGGATGCGGCCCTGGCGCGAGATCTGGGCGACAACGCAATCATCCTTGAAACAGTAGCGCGGCTGATAGCCAACGCTGCCGAGCGGAATGTTCACATAATGCCAGGCCGATGTTTGCGGCCGGTCGCTTCGGATTTCGTCGGCCCAGCTGGAATCCAGCACCATCATGGCCTCGGCCCGGCCGCCAAGCAGGTCCGAAATCCGCGCCCGCGCCGCCGGCGTCAGCTCGCGCGCCGCGATGCCCGCGATGATCTGGTGGCCCAGCGGACCCCAGGCGAAAGCGTCATTGGCCGCCAGCAGAAAGACGAAAGCCGCCAGGAATCGCAAAGCACAGCGCATGACGCGGCGTAGCAGGAACGCGCGCGATTGGGAATCTTCTAATCTGTTAATGGGAACAACGTCTTGCGGGGTTGACGGGGACGGCGCAGCCGGGCTTAATTGAATCGTCGCAGCCGGGGCCATGGCTTGCGGGCTATTTGGGTTGGGGCTGGGCGGATTTCCGGAACAGGAAGCTGCCGCTCCAGTAACAGGAATTGAAGTGACCCAATCCTTTGTTGGACGCACCAGGCGCCTTGGCGCCAAGCTTGCCACCACCGATGGCCGCTGGGCCATGGTGTCCAGTTCCGTCACCTTCCTTGTGGCCGGCGCCGTCGGCTGGATGGCCATCGGCACCATGCCGCTGCAACCGGCGGTCACGCCCAACCGCACGTCCCTGCCCTATGAATTGTTCCTCAAGCTGGTGCGTTCGGGCGGCGCCCACCAGCTCGCTTCCATCGCGCCGGAATTCGCGCCCCAGACACAGGACCAGAGCGCGGCCAATCCCACCCCCGGCATTGAAACCCGCACCGTCACGCTGGACCCCGGCGATACACTGGCCGGCGCGCTGGAAGATGTCGGCGTCTCGGCGCAGGACGCCAATGCCGCCATCGCCGCGCTGGGCAAGGATTTCAACCCCCGCCAGCTCAAGGCCGGGATGAGCTTCGACATCACCTACAACGTCGCGCCGACCATTGACGCCAGCGGCGCAAAGCCCGCCGCGCCCAAAACCACCACCGTCATGGTCAACCGCAAGGCGGTTGTCGTGCCGATGGCCGAAGACAATGGCGACGACGCCACCGAAACCAATTCCCAGCCGATCTCGCGGCTGCTCTCGCTGCATTTCTCGCCCAGCATCGAGCAGGACATCACCATTACCCGCGCCACCGATGACAGTTTCAGCGCCCAGAATATCCAGAAGGCGCTGGAGGTGCATCATCACCGCGCCGGCGCGACAATCGACTCCAGCCTGTATCTCGCCGGCATGCAGGCAGGCATTCCCGCCGACATCGTGATCGAGATGATCCGCATGTTCTCCTACAAGGTGGACTTCCAGCGCGACCTGCAGCCGGGCGACAATTTCGAAGTCTATTATGATTATTACTACACACCCGAGGGCCAGCCGGCGAAAATCGGCGACATCTCCTATGCCCGCATGCGCTTAAGCGGCAAGGACATGGTGCTGTACCGCTACCAGCCCAATCCGGATGACCCGGCGGAATATTATGATCCCAAGGGCCAGTCCGCCAAAGGCATGCTGATGAAGACCCCGGTGGATGGCGCACGCATTTCATCGGGCTTTGGCTCGCGCTTCCATCCCATTCTTGGCTATACCCGCGCCCACAAGGGCGTGGATTTCGCCGTCCCCAAGGGCACGCCTGTGATGGCGGCCGGCGCCGGCATGGTGAACTTCATGGGATGGGCCAGCGGCTATGGCAATTTCGTGGTGATCAATCACGCCAATGGCTATGCCACGGCCTATGGCCACCTCTCGCGCTTCGCCTCCGGCATGCGGCGCGGCGCGCGGGTACGCCAGGGCCAGGTCTTCGCCTATAGCGGCATGACCGGCTTGGCGACCGGCCCGCATTTGCATTACGAAATCCGCGCCAGCGGCACCCAGGTCAATCCGCTGCGCGTGAAGATGGCGGAGGGCCGCCTGCTCGGCGGCAAGGACCTTCGCGCATTCCTGGCGCAGCGCCTCAAGATGGACGAAGTGCTTGCTTCGACCAAGCTGGAAACCAAGGTGGCCGACATCTCCACCGATCTGCGCCAGGCCAGAAACAGCCGCTGATCAGCGCGGCGGATTTTTCACCAGCGCGGACGCAAATGCCTCAAGCTCCGGGTCAAGGCGGTACATGTGCTGGTACTGCAGCAGCTGCTTGGAGATCAGCCATAACCGGTGTGAGAAGGACAAGTGGCGACCGGGCTCGATCAGCGGCATGTTGAAAGGCGCGACATCGGCGCGCTGGAATTCAAACGCCATGCTGACGCGCGATTCCGCAGCCCGCGCCGAACTGCGGCTGCCCCAGTGCAATACCGCCTGGTTCCACATGAAAAAATCGCCCGGCTCGGCCGGCAACGCCCGGGCGGCAGGGGGCGAAAACTGCAAATCGAATTCCCGGGGTGTGGCGTAATCCGGGTCGAAATTGGCGGGCACAATATACATGCAGCTGTTCAGCGGCGTGGCTGGTGATAACGCAATCCAGGTGGTCAGGGATTTTGGCGAGCCGTCGGGAAACAGCGTGACGCTGCCCTTGTCGCGGTGCGGCAGCCAGCCGGATTCGCCTTTCGCAGGATCCACATTCCAAACCCAGAAATCCGGTTGCATGGCGTAATCGCCGAGGAATGCGCGATAGAGCGGTTCCAGCGCATGGAAAGGGGCCCAGAACTCGTCGAACAGGAAACAGAAAACAGGTGAAATATCTGCGGCGGCAAAGTTTCGTACCGTCCGCACCATCAGCGGCAAATCCAGCCACCAGTCGTTGCGCGACTGGAAATAACCTTCTTCCCGAAGCCTGCCCTTGAAATCCGCAACCAATTCCGGCGTCGCGAAAAAACTTCGCGCCACGACATTCTGGTCCCCGATATGAAGACCAGGCGCAAGACCGCGCCAATAGTCCGGACTGCTGAACTGTTCCGCCGAAATCCCCATGCGGCGGCGACATTATGGGACCGCGGTCCGGTCCGCAACGGGCTGCTAATTGAGCGCCACGCCGTCCGGCACGGTTTCGCCAATCTCATCGGCGTTGGCGGCGAATTCCTGGCCATCAATGATCAGCCCGGTCTTGCTGGCACTCACCGCCACCTTCGCGCCATCGGCAATCTTGCCTTCCAGCAGCAGCTGCGCCAGCGGATCCTGCAAGCGGCGCTGGATGGCGCGCTTGAGCGGCCGCGCGCCATACACCGGGTCATAGCCCGCATTGGCCAGCCAGTCGGTGGCCTTCTTGTCCAGCGCGATTTCGATCTTGCGATCCGCCAGGAGTTTATCGAGACGGCCGATCTGGATGTCCACGATCTTGTCCATGTTGGCCCGCGACAGGCGGTGGAAGAGGATGATCTCGTCCAGCCGGTTGAGGAATTCGGGACGGAAATGACCGCGTACCGCCTGCATCACCTGGGCGCGGGCCGATTTTTCGTCGCCGCCATCGCCCACGGACAGGAATTCCGTGCCAAGATTGGAGGTGAGGATGATCACCGTGTTGCGGAAATCCACGGTGCGCCCCTGGCCGTCGGTCAGGCGGCCGTCATCCAGAACCTGCAGCAACACGTTGAACACATCGCTGTGGGCCTTTTCGACTTCGTCGAACAGGATCACCTGGTAGGGCCGGCGGCGCACAGCTTCCGTCAGGACGCCGCCCTCCTCATAACCGACATATCCGGGCGGCGCGCCGATCAGGCGGGCCACAGAATGCTTTTCCATGAATTCGCTCATGTCGATTCGCACCATGGCGGAATCGTCGTCGAACAGGAATGACGCCAGCGCCTTTGTCAGTTCCGTCTTGCCGACGCCGGTCGGCCCCAGGAACAGGAAGGAGCCGATGGGCCGGTTGGGATCCTGCAACCCGGCGCGGGCGCGGCGTACCGCATTGGAAATGGCGCGCACAGCGGCCTCCTGGCCGATGACGCGTTTTTCCAGGCAGTCTTCCATGTGCAGAAGTTTTTCACGCTCGCCTTCCAGCATCCGGTCCACCGGGATTCCGGTCCAGCGCGAAACAATCTGGGCGATATTTTCAGCCGTCACGACCTCGGAGGCCAGGGCCTGGTCCTTCTTGTCGTCTATGTCCTTCAGCTTGCGTTCCAGGTCGGGGATCACGCCATAGGTGAGCTCGCCGGCGCGGGCGAAATCGCCGCGCCGCTGCGCGATCTCGACATCCTGGCGGGCGGCATCCAGTTTTTCCTTCAGGCCCTGGACATCCGAAACCGACTTCTTTTCCTCCAGCCAGCGCGATGTCAGGACGGCCGATTCATCTTCCAGCCCGCCCAGTTCCTTTTCCAGGCTGACAAGCCGGTCGCGGCTATGGGCATCCGTTTCCTTTTTCAGCGCCTCGCGCTCGATCTTGAGCTGGATGATGCGGCGGTCCAGTTCGTCCAGCTTTTCCGGTTTGGAATCGATCTGCATGCGCAGGCGTGACGCCGCCTCGTCCATCAGGTCAATCGCCTTGTCGGGCAGGAAGCGGTCGGTGATATAGCGGTTGGAAAGCTGGGCAGCGGCAACCAGCGCGGAATCGGTGATCCGCACGCCATGGTGCAATTCGTATTTTTCCTTCAGGCCGCGCAGGATCGAAACCGTGTCTTCCACGGTGGGCTCGCCCACGAACACGGCCTGGAAACGCCGCGCCAGGGCGGCGTCCTTTTCCACATATTTGCGATATTCATCCAGCGTGGTGGCGCCAATGCAATGCAGTTCACCGCGCGCCAGCGCCGGCTTGAGAAGGTTGGAGGCATCCATGGCGCCGTCGGCCTTGCCGGCGCCGACCAGCGTGTGCATCTCGTCGATGAAGAGAATGATCGAGCCGGCCGCGGCGGTGACTTCGTTCAGCACCGCTTTCAGCCGCTCCTCGAACTCGCCGCGGAATTTTGCACCGGCAATCAGCGAGCCCATGTCCAGCGCCATCAGCTTCTTGTCGCGCAGGGACTCGGGCACATCGCCATTGACGATGCGCAAGGACAGGCCTTCTGCGATGGCGGTCTTGCCCACGCCGGGCTCGCCGATCAGGACGGGATTGTTCTTGGTGCGGCGGGACAGCACCTGGATGGTGCGGCGGATTTCCTCGTCGCGGCCGATCACCGGGTCCAGCTTGCCGTTGCGGGCCAGCTCGGTGAGGTCGCGGGCGTATTTCTTCAGCGCGTCATAGGAATTTTCCGCCGTGGCGCTGTCGGCGGTGCGGCCCTGGCGCAGGTCCGCAATCGCCTTGTTGAGCCCTGCCGGCGTCACGCCGGCGTTTTTCAAAGTCTTGGCTGCATCGCTGCCCGCCGCCAGCGCCAGCGCCAGCAGCAGATATTCGGCCGTGACAAAGGAGTCGCCGGCCTTCTTGGCCACTTGTTCCGCATTGTCGAGCAGCTTGGCTGTGTCCTGCGCCAGATAGACCTGGCCAGAACCGCCCTGAACCTTGGGAAGCTTCTTCAGCGCCGCTTCGTTGGACGTGCGAACCGCGTTGGCGTTGCCGCCCGCAGCCGTGATCAGGCGCGCGGCAAGACCTTCCTCGTCGTCAATCAGCACCTTGAGAAGATGCTCGGGGACGAATTGCTGGTTGCCTTCGCGAAGCGCCAGGTTCTGCGCCGACTGGATGAAGCCGCGCGAACGCTCGGTGAATTTCTCAATATCCATACTGTCTCCGAACCTGCCCCATCGGGGCGCAGGCCTGCATAAGATACGGCCTCCAGCGGAGCACCGTTCCCGGATGATATGGGAAGGGGGAACCCGGGCTGCAAGTCTCCCGGAGAACCTTAAAGGTTAAGCAGTTAAAGGCGTTTGATTCATCGCAAACGCCCGGCAATCAGGTGGTTTCGACCTCGTCGCCTTCTTCCTCGCCCTCGCCGCCTTCGGCCAGGGAGAAGGAAGGCGTGCTGCCCGGCTGGGCTGCTGCCACCGGCGCGCCGCCATTTTGGGGCTGCGGCTGGCCATCGGGCTGGCGATTGGGGTTCTGCGCCGCCTGCTGGGCGGCATACTGCGCCGCCTGGGCCTGCTGCGCCGCCATGATGCGGAAATAATGCTCCGCATGCTGAAGGTAATTTTCCGCCGTTACCCGGTCGCCCGAAGAATTGGAGTCGCGCGCCAGCTGGAGGTATTTTTCGTAAACATGCGAAGCCGAACCGCGGATCTTCACTTCCGGGCCGGACGAGTCGAATGTGCGGTTGGGGTTGAACCCACCGCCTCCGCCGCCGCCACCGCCGCCGCCGTTATTGCCGCCGCCGCCGCCATTATTGTTGTGTTGCGGCCTGCGGCCGCCTCTACGCGAGCGTTTCACATCTGCACCATAATTTTTTGTCAGAACTGCCTTCGTTTCCTTGCACACGGACAAACGCAAAAGGCGCTGTCCGGCGCAGTCCAAAATTCGCGTTTAAGGTCCCCTGCCCGCCGCATCCTTGCAGCGCCGGCCCGCGCGCTATCCAAGCATCGCGGAAGGAATCTCACGATCCCACTGGCCCTAACCTAGTATATCCCAAGGATTTTTCCAAGGCCTCTGTCAGGCTTTTTCCAGCACAAGGGCGCGGGGAATGCCTGCCAGATCAGGGGCAATGCGAACAAGACGCAAGCCGGAACCCGCAAACAAGGGTTCCATTGCCTCCGCCTGCCCCATGCCGATTTCCAGGATCGCCCAGCCGCCTGCCGCCAGCAGGCGGGGAAGGAGCTTGGCCAGGCCGCGATAGGCATCCAGTCCATCAGGGCCGCCATCCAGCGCGGCCCGTGGCTCAAAGCGGGATACGTCCGCATCCAGCAGGTCGATATCAGCGGACGGAATGTAAGGCGGGTTGGAGAAGACCAGGTCAAAAGGACCTTCGGCGCTGTTCCAGTCGCTGGCGCGAATTTCCGTCCGCCCTGGCATCAGGGCGGCGGCATTCTTCTGTGCATGCGTGAATGCCTGCGGCGAGGATTCAAAGCCGATGCCACAAGCGTTGGGAAATTCCTTGAGGGCGGCAATCAGAATGGCGCCCGAGCCGGTGCCCAGATCAGCGACCCGCAGCTTGGCCTTGCGGTCCGGCACAATTGCCAGCGCCTGTTCGATCAGGGTTTCGGTGTCGGGACGCGGCACCAGCACGCCGGGCCCGACGGCAAAATCCAGGCTCCAGAACTCCTTGTGTCCGGTGATGTAAGCCAGGGGTTCGCGCCCGGTGCGGCGGTCCACAAGTGCAGAGAATTCAACGCCTTGATCCGCCTTTTCCAGCGCAAGGGTGTCGTCGCGCGATACGCCAAGCGCGTGGGCCAGGAGCAGCCTCGCCTCGGTGCGCGGGCTCTCGATACCGGCAGCGGCAAGCTGCCTTGCCGCTTCGTCGAGGTTCAAGATTCCGCCTCGAACTCCGCCAACCGGTCAGCCTGGTCCTGCGCCACCAGCGCATCCACGATGTCGCCCAGTTCGTCCCCCGTGATGATGCGCGACAGGTTGTAGAGCGTCAGGTTGATGCGATGGTCGGTGACCCGGCCTTGGGGAAAATTATAAGTGCGGATGCGCTCGCTGCGGTCGCCCGAGCCGACCAGGGATTTGCGCTCGCTGGCGCGGGCGGCATCCACCCGCTTGCGCTCGGCATCGAATATCTTGGCCTTGAGCAGCATCATCGCCTTGGCCTTGTTCTTGTGCTGGGACTTTTCTTCCTGCATCGCCACCACGGTATTGGTGGGAATGTGAGTGATGCGCACGGCGCTGTCGGTCTTGTTGACATGCTGGCCACCGGCGCCTTGAGCCCGGTAGGTGTCGATGCGCAGGTCCTTGTCCTGGATATCAATGTCCACGTCTTCTGCTTCCGGCAGCACAGCCACCGTCGCCGCGGACGTGTGGATGCGGCCCTGGTTTTCCGTGGCCGGAACGCGCTGCACCCGGTGCACCCCGCTTTCAAATTTCAGCTTGGCGTAAGCGCCCCGGCCCTCGACTTCCAGCGTGGCGTCCTTGTAGCCGCCCAGATCGCTTTCGCTCAAGCTCATGATCTGCGTCTTCCAGCCCTGCAAGGCGCAGTAGCGCTGGTACATGCCCAGCAGGTCGCCCGCGAACAAGGCCGCCTCATCGCCGCCGGTGCCGGCGCGGATTTCCACGATGGCCGAGGAATCATCCGCGGCGTCGCGGGGCAGCAGCTGGATCTTCAGCGCATGGTCCAGCTTCACCAGGCGTTCTTTCAGCTCGGCGCGCTCCTGCTCCGCCATGCCGCGCATTTCGGAATCCGTTCCCGCGTCCGCGATCAGCGCTTCCGCGCCTTCCAGTTCGCCCTGGGTATTGCGGTAATCGCGCACGGTCTCGATCACCGGCGCAAGTTCGGCATGCTCGCGGGAGAGTTTGACAAAGGCAGGACCGGAAGCGCCGGATGCCATTTCGCTTTCAATCGCGGAAAAGCGGTCGAGCAGGCGCTCCAGTTTGGCGACGGGAATCATGAAGCGCCGCTACTGCGCAGCTTCGAGAGGCGCTCCGTTGCGCTGCGCCTCGATTTCGGCGGCTTTCTTTTCGCACAATTCGACGACATGGCTCACCAGGTCCTCGTTGCCGAGCTTATAGGCGGGCTTGCCGTTGAGATAGATCATGCCATGCCCCTTGCCGGCGCCGCCGCCGGTAAAGGCCAGGTCGGTTTCCTTGGCTTCGCCCGGGCCGTTCACCACGCAGCCGATGATCGAAAGCGACATGGGCGTTGCGATATGCTTGAGCTTTTCTTCCAGCGTCTTGACCGTCTCGATCACGTTGAAGCCCTGGCGGGCGCAGGACGGGCAGGAGACGATGTTGACGCCGCGATGGCGCAGGTTGAGCGACTTGAGGATATCGAAGCCGACGCGCACCTCTTCCACCGGATCGGCGCTGAGCGAAACGCGGATCGTGTCGCCGATGCCGCTCCACAGCAGCATGCCCATGCCGATGGAGGATTTGACCGTGCCGGAGATCATGCCGCCGGCTTCGGTGATGCCGACATGCAGCGGGCAATCAATCGCTTCCGACAGGGCCTGGTAGGCGGCCACGGCCAGGAAGGGATCAGAGGCCTTCACGGAAATCTTGTATTCGCGGAAATCCAGGTCATCGAGAATTTTCGCATGGTTCAGAGCGCTCTCAACCATCGCCTCGGGGCACGGCTCGCCATATTTTTCCAGCAGGTCGGGCTCCAGCGAACCGGCATTGACGCCGATGCGCATGGAGCAGCCATGGTCCTTGGCCGCCTGCACCACTTCGCGCACGCGCGCGGGGCTTCCGATATTGCCGGGATTGATGCGCAGGCAGGCGGCGCCATTGATCGCGGCCTCAATGGCACGCTTGTAGTGAAAATGAATGTCGGCCACGACGGGGATATTGGAGGCTTTGGTGATGGCCTTCATCGCCCTTGTGGCGTCTTCATCCGGGCAGGAGACGCGCACGATATCGGCGCCGGCTTCTTCGATGCCGCGGATCTGCTCAATGGTGGCGCGCGCATCACCCGTGATGGTGTTGGTCATGGTCTGGACCGTGATCGGCGAGTCACCACCGACCGGCACCTTGCCGACCATGATCTGGCGCGATTTGCGCCGGTGAATGTCGCGATAGGCCCTAACGCTCATGCCGCTTCCTTAGTGCGAATTAAACCGATCCACAAGCGATTGCGGATCCAGTGAAACGCGCCCCAGAATCTGCTGGTTTTGACCGACCCGGCCCATGTTCACGCCGTCCATGACCACATCCACGGCCCCGGCATTGCTGGTCGCAAAGCTGAGACCAGGCAGATCAGGCACCTGGTACGAATCACCGGCCTTGAGGTCGCGGTTCAGGTAGAGCGTGCCATCCTCGCCCCGCACGGTGACGCGCGTATCGCCCCGGGCGCGAAGCATGACGCGCGAATTGACGTTCAGCTTTCCATAGACCTGCCCCGCCCCGCTCTGCGCCGCCGGAACGGCGGGAACTGCCGGACTTGGAATTGCCCGCGCGGACGTTGCCGCGGGATCACCTGACGACATCAGGCCGGACTCGGCAGGCGGGGTGGGAACCTGCTTGCTGTTGGAAGCGGGCGGCGGCAAGGCGGTTTCGCTGGTGACCGTGCTGGCCACCGGCGGCGCGGGCGGCGCTGCGGCAATCACCTGCGGACGCGGCGCGGCAAGGCTGGGCGCCGGCGGCACGGGCTGCGGCGCAGGACCTGCCGAAAGCAGGTGCCAGACGCCATAGATCAACGCCAACCCGACAACACCCGCCACGATGCGCCAGCCCGACGGCAAGCGGCGCGGCTCTTCATTGTGGAAGGCGTGCTCGGCATGAAGCTGTTCATCATGGCGGCCGGAAATTTCCTGCTTGTAGCGTTCCACCGTCTGCGCGGAGTCCAGGCCCAGATAGCCGGAATAGGAACGCACGAAACCGATGGCGTAGGTCTTGCCCGGCAGATCGTCGAACTGGTCTTCCTCAACGGCCTCGAGATGGTCCTTGCGAATTTTCAGGGCGCGCGAAACCGTGGCCAGGTCATCGCCGCGGCGCAGCCGCGCGGCGCGCAGGTCCTGCCCCACTGTTTCCAGCGGCGCTTCGCTGTCGCCGGAAATTTCACGCAAATGGATGCGGCGGCGGCCGGGGCCACCATTCTCGTCAATATTGATTTGCGTGACCTTGGTCATCGGTCCAAAAGGCCAAAAATCCCGGAATTTCCGGGTTTTGCCCGCTCAAAGTTGCCCCGCCGCACTCTATCCGAAAAGCCGGGGCCAGAACAACCTTCGCATCTGCGGGACGGCTATTTCAGGACAATGCCCCGTTCGGCGGCAAAAGCCGCCAGCCGGGTGCGTAAACTATGATCGGTCCGGCCGCACAGCCGGTCCACAAAGCTGGAAATCTCGCCCAGGTTCAGGCTGCGGATCATCATTTTGATGGGTCCGATCTGGCCCGGCTGCATGGACAGGGTCCGCAACCCCAGGCCCAGCAGGGCCATGGCATCCAGCGGCCGGCCCGCCATCTCGCCGCAAAGGGAGAGATCGCCGCTGTTTTCGGCGGCGCTCTGCACGATCAACCGGATCAGGGTGAGCGAGGCCGGGTTCAGATTGTCATAGCGCCGGGCAACGCGCGGATTGGTACGGTCCACGGCAAACGCCAGGGAGAGAAGGTCGTTGGAGCCGATGGAGACAAAATCGGCCGAGCGCATCAGCTGGGGCAACATGAAGGCCAGCGCCGGAACTTCCAGCATGGCGCCCACCAGCACCTGGGTCGGCCGTGTCTGGTTGAGCAACCGCGCCCGTTCCAGTTCGCGGTCAATCATGGCGCGTGCGCGGTTGAACTCGTCCACGTCCGACACCATCGGCAGCAGGATGCGCAGGGTGCGGCCATGGCTGGCCGCCAGCAGGGCGCGCACCTGGTAGCGCAACAAGGCAGGACGATCGAGCGCGATGCGGATGGCGCGCCAGCCCAGCGCGGGATTTTCTTCCCGCTCCCAGCGCGCATAGGGCAGCACCTTGTCGCCGCCCAGGTCCAAGGTGCGAAACACCACCGGCTTGTCTCCCGCCGCATCGAGAATTGTCTTGTAGAAGGCGGTCTGGTCGGCCAGCCGCGGCATGGTCTCGCCGATCATGAATTGCAATTCGGTGCGGAACAGGCCGATGCCGTCCGCGCCGGATTCCTTCAAATGCGGCATGTCGAATTCCAGGCCGGCATTCATCATCAGCTTGATCGCCACGCCATCCTTGGTGATGGCGGGCATGTCGCGGATGGCGGCAAAGCGCGCCTGGGCCTGGACGCGAAGGCCGCGCTTTTCCTCGAAGGCGGCCACGATCTCGACGGGCGGGCGCAGATGCACTTCGCCGCTTTCGCCGTCCACCACTATCGCGTCACCGGCGCGCGCATTGTCGGCGATGCCTTCCAGCGACGAGACCAGCGGCAGGCCCATGGAACGGGCCACAATGGCGACATGGCTGGTGGCGGCGGCGTCTTCCAGCGCCAGTCCCAGCAATTTCTCGCGGCCATAGTCCAGCAATTCCGCCGGGCCCATGTTGCGCGCCACCACGATGGCGTCACGCGACAATGCCTGCTGGCCGCTTTCACCGGTGAGATGGCGCAGCAGCCGGCGCGCCAGGTCGTCAAAATCATGCGCCCGCTCGCGCAGAATGGGATCGCCCAGGCGCTGAACCCGAAGGCGGGTTTCGTCCTGCACGCGTTCCACGGAGGCT
Source organism: Alphaproteobacteria bacterium (assembly GCA_947475445.1). Taxonomy (GTDB): domain Bacteria; phylum Pseudomonadota; class Alphaproteobacteria; order Micropepsales; family Micropepsaceae; genus Rhizomicrobium. The sequence goes on along the minus strand of CANJLC010000001.1, from coordinate 232,451 downwards.
TCCGCCGTCAGGCCGGTGCGCACGGCGTCGCGCATGCGCTGGCGCCAGCCCTGGTCATAGGCGAAGAGGCGATAAGCCTCGATGACTTCGCGACCCTCGCCCGTCAAATCCAGTTCCGACGACACCAGCATCTGGTCCACGGACTGGCGCAAGGAGCCGATGGCTTCTTCCAGCCGCTTGAGTTCCTGGGCCGCGTCGTCGGCGATCATGCGGTCAACCTTGACGCGCGGCTCATGCAGCACGACATGGCCAACCGCGACGCCTTCCGACAATCCGTCGCCCATGAATTTGCGCGGCCTGTCGGCACGCAGTTCCGGTTCGTCCAGTTCGGCGACGTTGAAGAATCCGCCCTGCGCCACCACTTCGGCCAGCACCATGGCGACGGTCTGCAGCGCCTCGACCTCTTCCTCGGCGTAGATGCGCTCGGCCTTGTTCTGCACCACCAGCACGCCGAACACCTGGCCGCCGCGCACGATGGGCACACCCAGGAAGGACTTGAACGGGTCTTCGCCGGTTTCCGGGCGGTAGGAGAAGTGCGGATCGGACGGCGCGTCCGACAGGTTCACCGCTTCGGCGGTCTCCGCCACCAGGCCAACCAGGCCCTCGCCTTCCTTCAGCCGGGTATTGTGAACGGCGGCGCGGTTAAGGCCTTCGGTGGCGAAAAGCTCCAGCACCTTGCCGGCGCGGCGCAGGTAGATGGAGCAGACTTCCGCCACCATGTTGGAGGCGATGACGCTGACAAGCTTGTCCAGGCGCATCTGGGCGCTGGTCTGTTCCGCCATGATTTCGCGCAGGCGGCGCAGAAGCAGTCTTGGTCCGCCACCGGGCGACATCAGGAAACCCCGCTTGAATCGGAGTGATTATGTCTCAGGCAGCGTCCAACTCATAGGCGGAATGCAGCGCCCGTACCGCCAGTTCGACATACTCTTCGGCAATCAGCACGCTGACCTTGATCTCGGAGGTCGAGATCACCTGGATATTGATGCCCTTGTCGGACAGGGTCCTGAACATGGTCTGGGCCACGCCGGGATGGGCGCGCATGCCGATACCGATGATCGAGACCTTGGCCACGTCCGCGTCATGGGTGATGTCGCGATAGCCGATAGAGGCGGCCTGACTTTCGATGGCCGCAAGGGCACGCGCCAGCTCGCTGCGCGAGACGGTGAAGGTCAAATCGGTTTTCTTGCCGTCTTCCGAGACATTCTGCACGATCATGTCGACATTGACGCCGCCATCGGCCAGCGGGCCGAAAATCGAGGCGGCAATGCCCGGACGATCCGGGATCTTGTGCAGCGTGATCTTGGCTTCATCGCGGCTATAGGCGATGCCGGTGACTGGTTTCTTTTCCACGATATCATCCTCGTCGCATAACAGGGTGCCGCCCACATCGGGCGTGAAGGTCGAAAGCACGCGGGTCGGCACCCGGTGCAGCATGGCGATTTCCACCGAGCGCGTCTGCAGGACCTTGGCGCCCAGCGACGCCATTTCCAGCATTTCCTCGAAAGCAATTTTGTCCAGCCGCCGCGCCTTGGGCACGATGCGCGGGTCGGTGGTATAGACGCCGTCCACGTCGGTATAGATATCGCAGCGGTCCGCCTTGATGCCGGCCGCCACCGCGACCGCGCTGGTGTCCGAGCCGCCGCGGCCCAGTGTGGAAATGCGGGTGCCGGGCGCCACGCCCTGGAAACCCGCCACCACGGCCACTTCGCCGCCTTCGATGGCGGATTTCATGGCCGCTGCCGGAACGCCTTCGATGCGGGCGCTGCCATGCACGGCGGAAGTTTCAATCGGCACCTGCCAGCCCAGCCAGGAACGCGCCTTCACGCCCATGGCGTTCAGCGTAATCGCCAGAAGGCCGGCGGTGATCTGTTCGCCTGCCGCAACCACCACGTCATATTCGCGCTGGTCGGGAATGGGCTGAAGCACCTTGCCGCCCGTGCCTTCGACCGGCGGCTTGGCCGCGTCATTGGTCCAGGCCACCAACTTGTTGGTTTCGCCGGCCATGGCGGACACCACCACGGCAACCTTGTTGCCGCGCTCAACCTCGCGCTTGACCAGGCTGGCCACATGGCGAATGCGGTCCAGGTCAGCCACCGAAGTGCCGCCGAATTTCATCGCAATCAACGCCATAGACCGATATGCCCCTTTGGCCATTTGCCGTGGCCTTTGCGGCGGCCTACATAGACGGGGCGCGTTCCAGGCTCAACCTCGAAAACCATGGCGGATTCCGCATCCATTGACCCGGCAGAGGTCGCCAAATTCTCGGCCATTGCCGCGGAATGGTGGGATCCGGCTGGTAAATTCGCCCCGCTGCACAAATTCAACCCCGTCCGGCTGGAGTTCATCCGCCGCGAAACGGCCGCCCGGTTTGGCCGGGATGGCCGGAGCCTGAAGCCCTTTGAGGGCCTTTCCCTGCTGGATATCGGCTGCGGCGGAGGGCTTTTGTGCGAACCCATGGCCCGGCTGGGCTTTGCCGTCACAGGGGCCGATGCCTCGGAAAAGAATATTGGCACGGCCCGCGCCCATGCTGCGCAAGGCGGGGTGGCGATTGACTACCGGGCCACCACGGCCGAGACGCTGGCCGCGGAGGGGCACGCCTTCGACGTGGTCCTGAACATGGAAGTGGTCGAGCATGTCGCCGATGTCGGCAGTTACCTGTCGGCCTGCACCCGGCTGGTCAAGCCGGGCGGCATCACCATCGTCGCCACCATGAACAAGACACTCAAATCGCTGGCGCTGGCAAAGATCGGCGCGGAATATGTGCTGGGCTGGCTGCCGCGCGGCACCCACGACTGGAACCGCTTCATGGCGCCGCAAGACCTTCGCGTGATACTTGAGAACACCGGCCTAAGCATTTTGAAAACACAGGGTGTTTCGTTCAATCCGCTGAGCTGGGATTGGAAATTGTCTACAGATGTAGACGTTAATTACATGATTATCGCAGGACGCTAGTTGGCGCCGTCTATGTCCGGCGGCAGCGGCGCGACGTCCACGCCCTCATCCACCAGCTCCTGAGCCTCTTCCGGCGTGGTCTCGCCGTAGATGTGGCGCTCGAAGGTCTCGCCATAATGGATCTTGCGGGCTTCCTCGGCGAATTTCGGACCGACATATTCGGCATGGTCCTGCACATATTTGCGCAGCCCCGTCATGAACTGGCGCTGGGTGCGGCGTTCGTCGCGCACGGCCTCTGCGCACCTTGAAAGCGCCGGAGCCATGATGGCCTTTTCCACCTGGCGCGAATTGCAGCTGGGACAGCAAAGCGAGCCATCGCCCGACTGCACGTCGAAGGACGCGCTATCGCGGAACCAGCCCTCGAATTCGTGGCCGTTCTTGCAACGCAAACTGTACACAATCACTTCGACAGCGCTCCACCGGCCTGCCCCCAAGCCGTGCAGGGAGATTATGCCAGCCGTTTTTTTTGGCAAGACCCGGCACCCGGAACACCGAATTCACGGGCCGTCAAAGTTGCGGTCATGTTGCAGGCTGGGAATCTTTGCCCGGACTTCGCGCGAGAGCGCCGGATCGATCTCGGCAGTAATGACCCCGGGTTCCGTGCCGGCTTCCGCCAGGATAGTTCCCCAGGGATCCACGATCAGGCTGTGGCCATAGGTCTTGCGGCCATTCTCATGGCTTCCGCCCTGTGCCGCCGCGATCACAAAGGCGCCATTCTCAATCGCCCGGGCGCGCAGCAGCACCTGCCAATGGGCTTGCCCGGTGGGAACCGTGAACGCCGACGGAACCGTGAAGGCGAAGGCGCCCGCCTTGGCCATGGCCCGGTAAAGATTCGCAAAGCGCAGGTCGTAGCAGACCGAAAGCCCGATGCCGCCCCAGGGTGTCTTTGCCACCACGGCCCTGGCGCCGCCTTCCACGGTTTTTGATTCGCGATAGCTTTCGCCACCCGCCAGGTCCACGTCGAACAGGTGGATCTTGCTGTAGCGCGCCGCGACCGCGCCATCGGGACCGATCAGGAAAGACCGGTTGGCGGTCTTGCTGTCACTGACCTTGATGGCCAGCGAACCGATGGAAAGCCAGACACCCAGTTCCCTTGCCAGCGCGGTGAAGGCGGGCAAGGCGGGATCGTGCGCTTCGTCACAGGACTGCGCCAGCTTGGCGCCGCCGTCCGCCGCCATCAATGTGGTGTTTTCCGGCGTGGCGATGAAATGCGCGCCCGCGCCTGCGGCCTCGCGAATAAATTGCGAAGCGGTTTTGATGTTCGTGGCCACATCCTCGCCGGAGCGAAGCTGGACGCAGGCGGCCTTGAACGTGTTCATCGGCGCGCCCGTCAGGCGAGAAGCAGGTCGAGCTTGCCTTCACGCTCCAGCGCGTAAAGCTCGTCGCAGCCGCCGACATGGGTGTCGCCGATGAAAATCTGCGGCACGGTGCGCGCGCCGCCGGATTTTTCCAGCATCTCGTCGCGCGCCTTGTTGTCCATCAGCACGTCGATTTCGTCATAGGTGATGCCTTTCTTGTCCATCAGCGACTTGGCGCGGACGCAATAGGGGCAGATCGGCGTGGTGTAGATTTTGGCGGTTTTCATGGACAAGGCCGAGTCAGTGACGATTCCTATATAAGCATCTCTGACGCCCGGACAACGCGGGCCAGGGCGAGAATCTGCACTTTGCCGGCCCCTGCCCGGCGCAGGGCCCGGGCGGCGGCTTCCGCCGTGGCGCCCGTGGTCAGGACATCGTCCACCAGCAGGATGTTGCGCCCTGCCACCCGCTCTCGCAGCGGAACCTGGAAGGCGCCCAGCACATTGCGCCGGCGCGCCCTGGCGGAGGGCATGGCGCCCTGGCTGGGAGTGGGCCGGCTGCGCACCAGCGCCGCCGTGTCGAGCGGCAGGCCGGTGCGGCGGGCAAGTGCCCGGGCCAGTTCCGCTGCCTGGTTGTAGCGCCGCCGCCAGAGGCGGAAACGGTGCAGCGGCACAGGCATGATCAGGTCGCTGCTATCAATCAGGTCCCGCCCTACCCGCTCCAGCCATGCGGCAAAGTCCGGCACCAGGTCGAGCCTGTCGGCATGCTTGAGCGCCAATATTGGCGCCCTGGCGACATCGTCATAGCGCAGGATGGCGCGCGCCTTGTCAAAGGAAGGCGGGCGCGCCAGGCAGGCGGCGCACAGCATGTCGTCGCCCAGGAAAACCTCGAAGGGAATGCCGCAGCAGGCGCAAAGCGGGCCATCAAGGAACTGGATTTCGCTCCAGCAGGCCGCGCAGAAGCCGCCGCTGCCGCAGGGTTCACGGCAGGAAATGCAGACCGGCGGAAACAGCAGGTCCAAGACATTGGTTTTCCAATGCAGGCTCATGTCAATAATCTAGCGGCCATGAAGGCGTAAGGCTGGCACCTTTTTGCTTTTCCCACAGCCACGCACAGGATGTTGACAATACAAAGCCCTATGCGATCCTGACATCGGACGGGCGTTCGACGGCCGGGAAATTTCTTCCTGGCTGGATTTTGATGTGGCATCCACTTCGGAGAAAACATATGAACAAGCTGATTTACACTGGCGGCCTCACAGCCGTCGCTATTTTTGCCGCCGCATTTCTTCTTATCGCGCCACAGCACGCCACCGCGCAGGGAAGCTGCAACTATAATCCCAACGATGCGATAAAGAATTGCGCCGCCGCCGCTCAGGATTATTTCCAAAAAACCTTCGGCAGCCAGAGCAACACCTATGAAGACGTCGACAAGCGCGTCAACTCGGCCGGCGATGTACTCAAAGAGTGTGGGAATTGCGCCATGGAAAAGTTCACGGGGTCTGATTCCAGCAGTTCCAGCTCCAGTTCCAGCACCAGCAGCAACGACTGATCCGCCCCCCATCACGGATTTTCCATTGGCCGGTCCTGCCGCTATTCTGGCGGCATGACCGCGCCCCGCCCGCCCCTTTTTGATTTCCGCACAGGCTTGATGCGGCGCCAGCGCGCCGCACGGATGGGCGGCGACGTCTTTTTGGCACGGGGCACCGCCGAGGGACTGGCCGACCGGCTGGCGGCTGTGACGCGGCGGTTTGAACGCGGGCTGCTGGTTGGCGATGTCGTGCCGGAGGAGATGCAGGGTTTCGCCGCGCAATGGACGAAAGGCGATTTCAACGCGGCCGAAACGCTGGACGTACCGGAACAGGGCTTTGATCTCGCCGTCAGCGTCTTTTCCCTGCAGGCGATCAACGACCTTCCCGGCGCGCTGGTGCAGATCCGCCGCGCGCTGAAGCCTGATGGATTGTTCGTCGGCGCGCTCTTTGGCGGCGGGACCTTGAACGAACTGCGCACAAGTTTTGCGCATGCCGAGAGCGAGACCACCGGCGGCATCAGCCCGCGCGTGTCGCCTTTCGCGGATGTTCGCGACATGGGTGGCTTGCTGCAGCGGGCGGGATTTGCCCTGCCGGTGACGGATGTCGAGCGCACACAGGTGCGCTATGGCGATTTTTCAACCCTGGTGCGCGACCTGCGCGCCCATGGCCTGACCAATGTGTTGAGTGAGAGGCGGCGGACATTCCTGCGCCGCGACACGCTGGCGGCCATGCTGGCGCATTATCGCGGCCATCATGCCGATGCCGGAAAACTGGCTGCGACGTTCGAGATTGTCTATCTCACCGGCTGGGCGCCGCATGATAGCCAGCAAAAGCCGCTGCAGCCCGGCAGCGCCAAGGCGCGGCTGGCGCAGGCGCTGGGCACGGTCGAACTCAAAACCCGGAATTAAAGCAGACCCGCGCCCGCGGAACCGATCATCATGTTGACCTTGGTGCCCATGGTGGTGAGAGCGGCAACCAGCACGGCGGCAATCAGGGCGGCGCACAGGGTATATTCCAGTGCGGTGGCGCCCCGCGTGTCGCTGGCGAAATTTATGACAGCAGATCGCGCAGCATAGGAATAAGCGGCAAGTCGGCAGCGGGCATGGGATAGGCGTCCGCGTTCAAGGCCAGGTCTCTGGGTTTCACCCATTTCAGCGCCGCATGCAGCAGCGGTTTTGGCTCGCCTTCCCAGCGGCGGCAGATATAGAGCGGCATCAAAAGGTGAAATCCGCCGTATGTATGCGAAGCAAAGGTGAACGGCGCGAGACAGGGCTCCTTCACCACTATGTCCAGCTCTTCCTTCAGCTCGCGGATCAACGCCGCTTCGGGTGTTTCGCCCGCCTCGATCTTGCCGCCTGGAAATTCCCATAGGCCCGCCATGCTCTTGCCCTGGGGGCGCTGCGCTATCAGCACGCGCCCGTCAGGATCCACCAATCCCACCGCCACGACCAATAAAAGATCGTGTGCCCTTGTTGCTGTCATGATGCGGTGTCCGCGGCTAAAGTTGGATTAAGTGGCATGGTAAACCGGCGTTAAGCGATGATCGGAACCGAACGGGGAAACAAGGGTTTATTGCGGATCGGGAACCTTGCGCAAACTTTGATACAAAAAACCAGGAGAACAGCATGACGACTTTCGGAACAGCAGTTTGGCGCGGCGGCCTGAAGGACGGCAAGGGCGCGATTTCCACCAAGAGCGGCGCCCTCAAGGATGTCCCTTACGGCTTTGCGGCGCGGTTTGAAGGCCAGCCCGGCACCAATCCCGAAGAACTGATCGGGGCCGCCCACGCCGCCTGTTTCGCGATGGCCATGTCGGGAGGATTGGGCAAGGAAGGCTTTACCGCCACCCAGATGGACGCGAAGTCGGATGTCACGCTGGAGAAAGTCTCGGACGGATTCGCCATCACCAAAATTCACCTGACGCTCAAGGCGCAAATTCCCGGCATCGACAATGCCAAGTTCCAGGACATCGCCAACGCCACCAAGAGCGGCTGTCCGGTGTCGAAGGTTTTGACGGGCGCGACGATTACGCTGGAAGCGACGCTGGGTTAAGAGCGGTAACTACCGTTGATGTCGATGTAGCCGTGCGTCAGGTCGCACGTCCATACGCGGGCGGCGCCCTTGCCGATTCCCATCTCGACGGCGATTTCCACCTCGCGGCCCGAGACGGCTTTCGTGGCAGTCTTTTCGTCGTATTTGGCGGCGCGCAGGCCCTTCTCGGCCACGACATGGCCGCCGAAGGAAATCTTGAGCTTGTCGCGGTCGGCGGCTTCGCCGGCCTTGCCCACGGCCATCACCACCCGGCCCCAATTGGCGTCGTTGCCGGCGATGGCGGTCTTGACCAGAGGCGAGTTGGCGATGGACAGCGCGATGCGTTTTGCGGCGGCATCGGATTCCGCTCCGCTCACGTCGATGCGAATGAGTTTTTCCGCGCCTTCGCCATCCTTGACCACGGCCAGCGCCAGATCGAGCAGCAGGCCGTCCAGCTTGCGGCGAAATTCCGTCAGCTTCTTGTCGGAGGCCTTGGTGATGACAGCATGCCTGGCGCCCTTGCCGGTGGCGAAGAGCAGCAGCGTATCGCTGGTGGAGGTGTCGGAATCCACCGTGATGGCGTTGAAGGACGGGCCCACGCCGGCGCTCAAACATTCCTGCAGCACGCTGGCGGGCAAGGCGGCATCGGTGAAAACAAAGGCCAGCATGGTCGCCATGTCGGGCGCGATCATGCCCGAGCCCTTGGCGATTCCGTTGATGGTGACCTTGGTGCCGTCAATCATGGCGCTGGCAGAGGCCAGCTTGGGATAGGTGTCGGTGGTCATGATGGCTTCGGCGGCGGCGCGCCAACCGGAGGCCGAGGCGTCTTCGGCAACCCTGCCCAGGATGCGGGTGATTTTCTCGGCTGGCAGCGGTTCGCCGATCACGCCCGTTGAGGCCATGAAGACTTCGGACGCCTTGCAGCCCACGGTGGCGGCGGCGGCCTCGGCCACCGCGCGCACGCCCGCCATGCCGGCCTGGCCGGTAAAGGCGTTGGCGTTGCCGCTGTTCACGACAACAGCCCGGGCGGAGCCGTGCTTGAGCTGGCTGCGGCACCAGTCCACCGGGGCGGAAGCGGTTTTGGACTTGGTGAAGACGCCGGCTGCCTGGGTTCCCGGGGCCAGGATCGCCAGCAAAACATCTGTGCGACCCTTGTATTTGACCCCTGCCTCGCCCGTCGCCAGCCGGACCCCGGCCAGGGGCGGCAGGGTGGCAAAGCGGCTGGGCGCCAGCGGCGACACCTTGTGGGCGGCGCTTGCCGCCGTGTTTTTGACCTTGGCCATGGACTTCCCCCGCGCCGCAGACCTGACATGGCCCGGCGGCGGCGGATCATCTTGGAAAAAGCCCGTTTGGCAAGGGGCCCCCAAAAAGCCCGGTTGTGGTGTTTTTTGTCAAAAGGCCAGATTTGACAATGACAAAGGGCGTTCTTATGTCTCCCGCGCGGCCGTCATGCACGATTGGCGGCTCCGGTCTCCTTACAGGCCTGTAATCAGAGGGTTTTCATGCTGGGTTTCGGCGCGCTCGCCAAGCAGCTTTTCGGCTCGGCCAACGAGCGCAAGATCAAGCCCTTATGGGGCACTGTCGCCAAGATCAATGCGCTCGAGCCGCGCTTCGTGGCCATGAGCGACGAGGAATTGCGCGCCATGACCCCCGCCTTCAAGGAGCGGCTGGCGGCGGGCGAAAGCCTGGATGATTTGCTGCCGGAAGCCTTTGCCGTGGTCCGCGAGGCCGCCAAGCGCACTTTGGGGCAGCGCCATTTCGACGTCCAGCTGGTGGGCGGCATGGTGCTGCATGAGGGCCATATCGCCGAAATGAAGACCGGCGAGGGCAAGACCCTGGTCGCCACCCTGCCCGTCTATCTCAACGCCCTGACCGGCGACGGGGTGCATTGCGTCACCGTCAACGATTACCTCGCCAAGCGCGACAGCGACTGGATGGGCCAGGTCTACCGCTTCCTGGGGATGAGCGTGGGCTGCATCGTCCATGGCCTGACCGATGAAGAGCGCCGCGAGGCCTATGGCGCCGACATCACCTATGGCACCAACAACGAATACGGCTTCGACTACCTGCGCGACAACATGAAATACACGCTGGGCGCCATGGCCCAGCGCGGCCATGCCTACGCCATCGTCGACGAAGTGGACTCCATCCTGGTGGACGAAGCGCGCACGCCGTTGATCATTTCGGGCCCCACCGAAGACCGCACCGAGATGTACCGCACGGTGGATGCGCTGATGTCCAGCCTGGAAGACAGCGATGTCGAGCTGGATGAAAAAAGCCGCCAGATCAACCTGACGGAATCGGGCAACGAGCGCATTGCGCAGCTTCTCAAGGGCGCGGGCCTGCTGGAAGCGGGCGACCTTTACGACACCGAGAACATCAATGTCGTCCATCACGTGAACCAGGCGCTGAAGGCGCACAAGCTGTTCCAACGCGACAAGGACTACATCGTCAAGAACGGCCAGGTCATCATCATCGATGAATTCACCGGCCGCATGATGGAAGGCCGCCGCTATTCCGACGGCCTGCACCAGGCGCTGGAAGCCAAGGAAGGCGTCGAGGTCAATCCCGAAAACGTCACCCTCGCCTCGATCACCTTCCAGAATTATTTTCGCCTTTACGACAAGCTGGCGGGCATGACCGGGACGGCGCTGACCGAAGCCGCTGAGTTCATGGACATCTACAAGCTGGATGTGCGCGACATTCCCACCAATGTGCCGGTCAAGCGCATCGATTACGACGACGAAGTCTATCGCAGCGCCGAAGAAAAGAACGACGCCATCGTGCTGCTGGTGGAAGAATGCATCAAGCGCCAGCAGCCCATCCTGGTCGGCACCACCTCGATCGAGAAATCCGAGCAACTTTCGGAGCTGATGACCAAGCGCAAGATCAAGCATCACGTGCTGAACGCGCGCTATCACGAGCAGGAAGCCGTCATCGTGGCGCAGGCCGGCGTGCCGGGCGCGGTGACCATCGCCACAAACATGGCGGGCCGCGGCACCGACATCCAGCTGGGCGGCAACCTGGACATGCGCATCAAGAATGAACTGGAGGGCATCACCGACGAGGAAGGCCGCCAGAAGGAAATTGAACGCATCCGCGCCGAAATCGCCGTCAACAAGGAAAAGGCGCTGGCCGCGGGCGGATTGTATGTCGTGGGCACGGAGCGCCATGAAAGCCGGCGCATCGACAACCAGCTGCGCGGCCGTTCAGGCCGCCAGGGTGATCCGGGCGCCTCGAAATTCTTCCTGTCGCTGCAGGACGACCTGATGCGCATCTTCGGATCGGAGCGCATGGACGCCATCCTGGGCCGCCTGGGCCTGGCCAAGGGCGAAGCCATCATCCATCCCTGGGTCAACAAGGCGCTGGAAAAGGCGCAGCAGAAGGTCGAAGCGCGCAATTTCGAAATGCGCAAGAACATCCTGAAATACGACAATGTGCTGAACGACCAGCGCAAGGTGATCTTCGAGCAGCGCAAGGAAATCATGTCGGCCACCGATGTGTCCGACGAGATCGCCGATTTCCGCGAGGACGTGGTGGAACAGCTGGTTGCGCGCCACATCCCGGAAAAAGCCTATGCCGAGCAGTGGGACGCCAAGGGCCTGCATGACGAAGTCGGCCGCATCTTCGGGGTCGACATTCCCGTGCTGGACTGGACCAAGGAAGAAGGCATCGCCGACGAGGAAGTTCGCGAGCGCATCCAGAAGGCCGTCAATGAGCGCGCCGCCGCGCGCGACGCCGAATATGGCCCCGAGATCATGCGCTATGTCGAGAAGGCGATCCTGCTGCAGACGCTGGATCACAATTGGCGCGAGCATATCGTCAATCTCGACCACCTTCGCCAGTATGTCGGCCTGCGCGGCTATGGCCAGCGCGATCCGCTGAATGAATACAAGAGCGAGGCTTTCGAACTGTTTGAGGCCTTGCTCTCCAAGCTGCGCTCGGAAGTGATCCAGCAAGTCATGCAGGTGAAGATCCAGACCGGCGAACCGCCGCCGGCGCTGGCCCCCCAGCCCTTGCCGGAGATGCACGCCTCGCACATCAACCCGCTGACCGGCGAGGATGAAGTGGCCGTGGCCCGCCAGGCTGTCGCCGCCGGCCCGGTCGACCCCAACAATCCCGACACCTGGAGCAGGATCCAGCGCAATGCACCCTGCCCCTGCGGCTCGGGGCGCAAGTTCAAGCATTGCCATGGGGCGCTGGCCTGATGACGCTTACGGCTTATCCGTCACTGGAAAAGCCGGTCTGGATTGACCTGTTCAATCCCACCCGCGAAGAAATCGCCAAGGCGTGCAGCGATTACGGCCTGAACATTCCGCCCCGCGAGCAGCTGGAGGAAATCGAGTTTTCCAGCCGCCTGCAATATGAGGACGAGACTTTCATCATTTCGGTGCCGGTGACGCCGCACAATGGGGGCGATGAAGACCTTACCTCGCCCCTGGGCTTCGTCCTGACCAAGGACATCCTGGTGACTGTCCGATTCGCCCAATTGCACACTTTCGAGGCCATCACCGCGCGCGTCAGCCGCCGCCCACGCCCGCCGGCCGACATTTTCATGGTGATCGTGGAAGCGCTGGTGGATTACAGCGCAGACCGGCTGGAGGAATTGCGCGCCGAAGCCATGGCTATTTCGCACCGCATTTTCCACAAGGAAATGCAGGAGAGCACGCGCCACATCGCGCGCACCAGCCGCATGCTGCGCACCACGCTGGTGGAGATCGGCGACATGGGTGAGCGGCTGTCGCATGTGCGTGAAACATTGCTGGTCCTGCAGCGGGCCATGCCCTTCGCGCGCGAAAATGGCGACGATTGGCTGGACCCTCCTATCAAGGCGCGCATGAAAATGGCGGGGCGCGACGTGCAATCGCTGACGGATTATGAAGTGCATTTGACCGACAAGCTGCAATTCCTGCTGGACGCTGCGCTGGGCTTCATCAGCACCGAGCAGAACGACCTGTTCAAGGTGCTCACCATTGCATCGGTGGCAGGCATTCCGCCCGTGCTGGTGGCTGGCATCTACGGCATGAATTTCCATTTCATGCCGGAACTGGACTGGCAGTATGGCTATCTGTGGGGCCTGGGCCTGATCGTGCTGTCGACCGTAATTCCGATTTTGTGGTTCAAAAAACGGGGCTGGTGGTAACTGCCGCACGGACCGGCTTTTTGCCCAAACTGTTCCCCTGGAATATTGCGCCCGCGTCATAATCGGATAATCTGTCACTCGTACGCGGGAATCCGCGCCGGGGCGAATTGAACGAATTAAGGGGTTTTCTTATGCGTCTGTCGAAAATCGCGGCCATGACGGCTGTGCTTGGTCTTGCATCCACTATCCTGGCGACGCCGTCTTTCGCCCAGATCGGTCAATCTGCCGATTCCAAGATCGCCTAAAAGAAAGGCGAGATTCCAACCTGCACCCGCAAGATCGGCAGCATCGCCGTGCGCGAGCCGGAAAAGAACTGGTGGAGCGATCTCAAGCTTGCCTCCCCGGAAGCTCTGCTCAAGGTGTTCGTGCAGAAATCGGGCTGCTTCACCCTTGTGGACCGCGGCGCCGGCTTCGCGCTGGCGCAGCAGGAACGCGCCCTGGCCGGCGAAGGCCAGCTGCAGGGCGGCGCCAATATCGGCGGCGGCCAGATCCGCGCCGCGGATTACATCCTGGTCCCAGACATCACCTCCAAGAACGCCAATTCGGGCGGCTTCAATGCCGGCGGCCTGGTGGGCGGCCTGTTTGGCCCCATCGCCGGCGCCATTGCCGGCAGCATCAGCCTGTCCAGCAGCACGGCCGATGTGGTGCTGACGGTAACCAATGTGCGCACCACCGAGCAGGAAGTGCTGGCGGAAGGCCATGGCGCCAAGACTGATTTGGGCTTTGGCCTGGGCGGCGGCGGCTTTGGCCTGGGCGGCTTCGGCGCGGCGGGCATCGGCAGCTACCAGAACACCGATATCGGCAAGGTCGTGATCCTGGCCTACATCGACGCCTATACCAAGATGGTCTCGCAGATGGGCGGCCTTTCCACCGACGCCAAGGCGGATGCGCCGTCGCAGACCGTGACGCTGTCGCGTCCCGGCGTGCTGCGCGAGACCGCCAGCGAAACCGCCAAGGTCGTGCGTCCGCTGGATGCCGGCATGATCCTGTACCCCACCGGCCAGAAGAATGGCGTGTGGTGGGAAGTTTCCGACGAAGTCGGCAACAAGGGCTGGGTCTCGTCGTTGAGCCTCTCGCTGGCCAAGTAACACCCGCATCCCAAATGGAAAGGCCCGGATCGCTCCGGGCCTTTTTCATTTTAGAGGCTGCGGCCCATGGCCAAAAATTTCTCACGCCGCGATTTCAGAAATTGCTCGCCGCTCATGCCGTCCATTTCGGACAAGCCACGCGCGATTTGGTCGGCCACCGCGTTGATGGTGGCCTGCGGGGCGCGATGGGCGCCGCCTTCTGGCTCGGGGATGATGGCGTCGATCAGTTTCAGTTCCTGAAGATCCTGCGCCGTGATCTTGAGCGCGGTAGCGGCTTCCTGCGCCTTGTCGGCGCTGCGCCACAGGATGGAAGCGGCGCCTTCGGGTGAAATCACGGAATAGACCGCATGCTCGAGCATATAGACACGGTTGGCGGCGGCGATGGCGATGGCCCCGCCCGAACCGCCTTCGCCGATGATGGTGGCGATAAAGGGCGCCCTGAGGGACAAGCCCGCATCAATCGAACGGGCGATGGCTTCGGCCTGGCCGCGTTCCTCGGCGGTGACGCCCGGGAAGGCCCCCGACGTATCCACGAAGCTGAGCACCGGCAGGCCGAAGCGGTCCGCCATTTCAAGGACGCGGATCGCCTTGCGATAGCCTTCGGGCATCGCCATGCCAAAATTGTGCTTCAGGCGCGATTGGGTATCGTTGCCGCGCTCCTGACCGATAAAGGCAACGGGCCGTCCGCGAAAGCGCGCCAGTCCTGCCACCACAGCCTGGTCTTCGCCAAACTGGCGGTCGCCGGCCAATGGCGAAAAATCCTCGAAGATTGTCCGGGCATAATCCAGGAAGTGCGGCCGGCCAGGATGGCGCGCCACCTGCACCTTTTGCCAGGGTGACAATCTTGCATAGGTGTCGCGGACCATCTGCCCGGCGCGGGTCTGCAGCTTTGCGACTTCCGCATCGATATCCATGGCGGGATCGGCCTGGGCGAGCGTCCGCAGCTCGACAATCTTGCCTTCCAGCTCGGCAATGGGACGCTCAAAATCCAGATAATGCATGCTTGCTGTGACTCAAGGTTTGGAAGGGGCGGAAAATGGCACATCAGGCCCCCAAAAGGAAATGATCTGCGGTTGAAAATGATCCGTCCCGTTAACCCATGACCCTAGCTTTTCCGGGCTTTTGCCAACGGATGCGCTTTTTGCATGACCCGCTTGAGGTGGTCCTTGGCGACATGGGTATAGATCTCGGTGGTGGCGATGTCGGCATGGCCCAGCATGGTCTGTACCGAGCGCAGGTCCGCGCCGCCTTCCACCAGATGCGTGGCGAAGGCATGGCGCAGCACATGCGGTGACACTTTTGCCGGATCAAGCCCCGCCTTGAGGGCCAGGCCCTTGAGCAACTGGTGCAGCCGCTGGCGGGTGAGGAAGCCTTCGCGGCCGCGCGAGCAGAAAAGATAGCGGTCCGCTTTCGGGTTGTCCCTAGGCAGGAATTCCGCGCGCACGTCAATATAGGATGTGATCGCGCTGCGGGCGCCGGCGTTCAGCGGCGCCAGCCGCTCCTTGCCGCCCTTGCCGCGCACCAGCACGAAGCCTTCCTTGCCCTTCACCGCCGCCAGCGGCAGTCCCGCAAGTTCCGACACACGCAGGCCTGCGGCATAGAGCATCTCGATGACCGCGAGCAGGCGCTTGCCCTCGGGCTTGTCCTGCGCCTGGCGCTGCGCTTCCTCGATCATCGCATCCATGTCCCTGGTGGACAGGATTTTCGGCAGCGGGCGAACCGCGCGGGGCGAATCCACCGCATCGGTGGGATTGTCGCTGCGATGTTCTTCCGCAAACAAAAAACCGTAGAACTGGCGCAGCGCTGACAGCTTGCGCGCCTGGGATGACGCCGCCAGTCCCGCCGCCGACAATCCTGCAAGCCAAGCCTTGATCTCGTCCCGGCTGGCCCCGGCCAGGCCCGCCCCGGGATGCGCGGCGAAATCCAGCAGGTCGCGGCGGTAGGCGGCCAGGGTGTTGGCCCCAGCCCCCCGCTCGGCGCTCATCATTTCGAGAAAGGCCTCGATCAGGGCGCCGTCAGATGGATTATGCCGCGGACTCATGACGGATGTGTAGCATAGATGCTTCGCAGCCTGGTTCCTTTGGTGTATGCGAAGGCCATGACGCTGAACAGAACCGTCGCCCTGGTCGGCATGATGGGGGCGGGAAAAACCTCCCTCGGACGGCGGCTGGCTGCCCGGCTGGAGGTGCCGTTCCGCGACGCCGATCACGAGATCGAGACGGCTGCGGGCCTGACAGTGTCCGAGATTTTCGCCAAGTTCGGTGAACCCTATTTCCGGGACGGCGAACGGCGTGTGATCGCCCGCCTGCTGGGCGAGCCGCCGCACGTGCTGGCCACCGGCGGCGGCGCTTTCATGGATCCCACGACCCGCGCCGCCATGAAAGACGGGTCGCTGACGGTGTGGCTGAAAGCGCCCCTGCATGTGCTGGTCTCGCGCGTGAAAAAGCGCGACACAAGGCCCCTGCTCAGGGATGGCGATGTCAAGGAAACCATCGAGAAGCTGCTGAAGGAGCGCGAACCCTTTTATGCGCAGGCAGACATCACACTGGAATGTGGCGACGAATCGCAGCACAGCGCTGTGGACCAGATCGTGGCGGCGCTGCGTGAGCGGGGACTGGAGACATGACCAAGATCATCACTGTGGGACTTGGTGACCGGGCCTACGCCATCCATGTCGGCAAGGACCTGCTGGCGCAGGCGGCGGCGTTGCTCCAACCCTTTGCCCGCGGCCCTGTGCCGGTGGTGACCGATCGCCATGTCGCCGACATTCACCTGAAGCGTTTGCTGGATGCGATGGCCGCGGCAGGACTGGACGCGCGGCCCATCATCATGCCGCCCGGCGAAGGCAGCAAGAGTTTTGCCGGGCTTGAGACATTGACCAGCCAGCTGCTCGACATGGAAATCAGCCGCGGCGGATTGATCGTGGCCTTTGGCGGCGGGGTGATCGGCGACCTCACCGGCTTTGCGGCGGGCGTTCTCAAGCGCGGTGTCGCCTTTGCCCAGGTGCCCACCACGCTGCTTGCACAGGTGGATTCGTCGGTCGGCGGCAAGACCGGCATCAACACCAGGCAGGGCAAGAACCTGGTCGGCATGTTCCACCAGCCGCGCCTTGTCATCGCCGATACAACGCTTCTGTCCACCCTGCCCCGGCGCGAATTGCTGGCGGGCTATGCCGAAGTGGTCAAATATGGTGCGCTGGGCGACGCCGCATTCTTCGAATGGCTCGAGCAGAACGGCCCGCTGGCGCTGGAAGGCGACAGCGCCGCCATGGTGCATGCCGTGGCCCATTCCTGCCAGATGAAGGCCGATATCGTGGCGCGCGACGAACATGAAAAGGGCGATCGCGCCCTGCTCAACCTGGGCCATACTTTCGGCCACGCGCTGGAAGCCCTGACCGGTTATTCGGACCGCATGCTGCATGGTGAAGGCGTCGCCATCGGCATGGCGCTGGCGGCAAACCTGTCCGTCCGGCTTGGCCTCGCGCCGCAAGAGGATGCGATGCGTCTTGTGCGGCATCTGAAAGCGGTGGGCCTGCCCTCGGCGATTTCCGACATTCCCGGTCCCCGGCCAGACGCCAGGAGCCTGATGGCCGCCATGGGCCATGACAAGAAGGTCGCGGACGGGAAAATCAATTTCATCCTGCTGCGCGGGCTGGGAAAAGCCTTTGTCACGGCGAATGTTCCGGCCGATGCGCTGGAAGATGTCCTAAAGGTCTAAAAACTGGCATTGTCTCCCGGCTCTGCTTCGGGATTTTAGACTATGGACCTTGCCCTTCTCTACGCGCTTGGCGGCATGCTGGCGCTCCTGGTGGCCGGCGCCTTCTTTTCCGGTTCGGAAACCGCGCTCACCACCGTGTCGCGCGGGCGCATGCACCAGATGGAAAAGGACGGCTCCAGGGCCGCCGCCAAGGTCAACCGCCTGGTCGCCAACCGCGAGCGCGTGATCGGCGCGGTGCTGCTGGGCAATACCTTCATCAACATCCTGGCGTCCTCGCTGGCGACCTCATTGCTGGACACCCATTTCGGGCCCCGCGCCGTCGCCATCTCGACCGGCTTGATGACGGTCATCATCCTGATCTTTGTCGAGGTGCTGCCCAAGACGCTGGCGATTGCCCGCACCGACGTGGTCGCGCTGCGGCTGGCGACGCCGCTCCTGGTGGTGGTCACCATCCTGGCGCCCATCGTGGCGGCGGTGCAGTGGCTGGTGTGGCGCGTGCTGTTCCTGTTCGGCGTGCGCCTGGACAATGAAGAGGAAAGCGCCGAGGCGGCGCATAATGAGATTCGCGGCTCGGTGGCGCTGCATCACCAGGAAGGCAATGTGGAGCGCGAGCATCGCGACATGATCGGCGGCATACTGGACCTGCGCGAATTGCAGGTGGCCGACGTGGTCCTGCACCGCACCAACATGACCAGCGTGGACATCGACCTTCCGCCGCAGGAAATCCTGGCCGCCATCACGGATTCCCACCACACCCGCCTGCCGCTGTGGCGGGGCGAACCCGAGAACATCGTGGGCGTGCTGCACACCAAGCATCTCGCCCAGGCGCTGCTGGAGAACAAGGGCGACATCAACAAGATCGACATCGCCGCACTGGCATCGCCGCCCTGGTTCGTGCCCGACACCACCACGCTGGAAGAGCAGCTGGAAGCCTTTCGCGAACGGCGCAGCCATTTCGCGCTGGTGGTGGACGAGTATGGCGTGCTGATGGGCCTGGTCACGCTGGAAGACATATTGGGCGAGATATTCGGCGAACTGCCCGATGAATTGCAGGCCGATGAGCGGCCGGATGTGCGCAAGCGGCCCGATGGCTCTTACCTTGTGGACGGAACCATGCCGGTGCGCGACCTCAACCGCGAACTGGACTGGGGCCTGCCCGATGACGGCGCCACCACCATTGCGGGCCTGGTGATCCAGGAAGCCGGCACCATCCCGGAGGTGGGCCAGCGCTTTACCTTTTTTGGATTCAAATTCGAAGTGCTGCGCCGCCAGCGCAACCAGGTCACGGCGCTGCGGATCGTGCCGCCGGCCCGGACCGAGGAATACCCGGAAGGCTAGCGCGCCGCATCTTCCGGCGTCAGGGCTTTCAGCGACAGGGCATGCAAACCGGCGCGGAATTCCGCATCCAGTGCGGCGTAAACAAGCCGCTGGCGCTCGACCCGTGACAGGCCTGTAAATTTTTCGGAGACAATGCGGACATCGAAATGTGTCTCGCCGCTGGGACGGTGGCCGGCATGGCCTTCATGGCGGGCGCTTTCGTCCGTGACCGTCAAGTCCGACGGCGCGAAGGCGGCGCTAAGTTTCTGCCGGATATTTTCCGCTACGGCCATAACTGCCGACTTCGCGCGGTCCGGCCAGCAAAGTCAAGAAATACGTTTTCTTGTTTTTTACACGTCCAACCCCATAATTCCATCATGGTCAGCAAGCCCGCGCCGCGGTTCAAAAGCGACATTCGCATCAACAAGAAAGGCACTGCCCCCAAGGTCGAGCCAGAAACGCAGCCTTGCGCCGTGGCGGGCTGTCCCAAGCCCGGCAACTGCCGCGTGCCGAAATCGCGCGAAAACCTGACCGAGCATCAATTTCTTTGCGCCGCCCATGCCCGCGCTTTCAACGAGTCGTGGGATTTTTTCAAAGGCATGGGCGACGGCGACGTGCAGAAGTTCCGCGAGGAAGCGCTTTTCGGTCATCGCCCCACCTGGCCGATGGGAAAGCGCACCGCCCGGTCCAGGACCGGCCAAGGCCCCGTGCATGTACATGACGGCCATGCGGTTTTCGACGAGGATGGCGAGCCCATCCAGCCCCGCCGGCCGGAGCGGCAGCTGACCCGCCTGCAGGGCATTGCGATGGACACGCTGCAATTGCACCATAACTCCACGCTCCTTGAGATCAAGGCCCGCTACAAGGAGCTGGTAAAGCGCTTCCACCCGGACGCGAATGGCGGCGACCGGGGCGCCGAGGAGCGCCTGAAACAGGTGATCAAGGCCTATAGCGTGTTGCGCGCCTCGGGCCTCCTGAGTTAAACCGGACCTACCCCGCAAGACCTCCATCCGATACGGCGGACATAGCGCCGAATGTGAGACTTATGACCAGCACTGAAACCCTGGACCCGGCCCTGATGCCCGACACCACAGTCGATGCGGCGTCCCTGTTCGGCATCCAAACCAAGATGAAGGTGCCTGCCTTCAAGCATGCCAATGAGCATGTGCCGGACCGCGACGATGCCTATCGCTTCGACCGCGACACCACGCTTGCAATCCTGGCAGGATTCGCCTTCAACCGCCGCGTCATGATCCAGGGCTATCACGGCACCGGAAAATCCACCCATATCGAACAGGTGGCAAGCCGCCTCAACTGGCCCTGTATCCGCATCAATCTCGACAGCCATGTCAGCCGCATCGATCTGATCGGCAAGGACGCCATCGTGCTGAAGGACGGCAAGCAGATTACCGAGTTCCGCGAAGGGCTGTTGCCCTGGGCGCTGCAGCGTCCCGTGGCCCTGGTTTTCGACGAGTATGATGCCGGCCGCCCCGACGTGATGTTCGTGATCCAGCGCGTGCTGGAAGCGCAGGGCAAGCTGACTCTGCTCGACCAAAACAAGGTGATCAAGGCGCATCCCGCCTTCCGGCTGTTCTCGACCACCAACACCATCGGCCTTGGCGACACCTCGGGCCTCTATCATGGCACGCAGCAGATCAACCAGGGCCAGATGGACCGCTGGAACATCGTCACCACGCTGAATTATCTCAGCCATGAGGCCGAAGCCGAGATCGTGCTGGCCAAGGTGCCCTCCTACAACAACGCCGAGGGCAAGAAGAAGATTTCCGCCATGGTGCGGGTGGCCGACATGACCCGCAACGCCTTCATCAATGGCGACCTGTCCACCGTGATGAGCCCGCGCACCGTGATGACCTGGGCGCAGAATGCCGAAATCTTCGGCGATATCGGGTTCGCTTTCCGCGTCACATTCCTCAACAAGTGCGATGAACTGGAACGCGCCAGCGTGGCGGAATTCTACCAGCGCGCCTTTGGCGAGGAATTGCCGGAGAGCGCCGCCAAAGTGCTGGTGGCGTGAAGCCTGAGAATCCCAGCGAGCCGTTCAAGCGGGCGGTGGCCGTTGCCGTTCGCTCGATGGCGGGCGAGCCGGAACTGGAAGTCAATTTCTCCAGCGAGCCGCCGGCCCTCAAGGGCCTGAAGGCGCGCCTGCCCAGCCCGGCGCGCAATTTGAAGGCCAGCGAGATCGCGATGGTGCGCGGCGTGGGCGACGCCTATGCCCTGCGCAAGGCTTATCACGATGAAAAGCTCAACAGCCGGTTGCGCCCCGCCGCGGTGGAGGCGAGCGCGCTGTTCGACGCCGCCGAGAGTGCGCGGGTGGAGGCCATCGGCGCGCTGGCGATGGAAGGCGTCAAACACAATCTGGCCGCCCAGCTGGAACAGCGCCTGGTGGCGCGCGGGCTTGGCCGGGCGCGGACGAAGGAAGACGCCGGTCTTGCCGATGTGCTGGGCCTGATGGTGCGCGAGGCCTTGACCGGCGAAGCGCCGCCGGCATCGCTCGCCCCGGCGGTGGATACATGGCGGCCTTTCATCCAGGAGCGGATCGGAGCGGATTTGAGCAAGCTGGGGAGCGCCCTGCGCGACCAGGACGCCTATGCGCGACTGACCCGGACCATGCTCAATCATCTGGCCTCCGGCGATGACAGTAACGCCAGCGCCGACGATAGCGGCGACGGCGAAGACAGCGACAGCCCGGGCGAAGGCGGCGAAGAGGAAGAAAGCCAGGAACAGGGCGCCACCGGCGAGGCCGAGGACACGGGCGAGGACCGCGACGACGGCCAGGAAGCCGATCTCGAAGGCAGTCCCGAGCAGTCCGAAGACTTGTCCGACGCGCAGGAGCCGGAGGATTCCCCGCGTCCAGGCCAGATGGACCAGCCTTTCGCCCACCAGGACAATTGGGGCTACAAGATTTATACGACGTCCTTTGACGAGGAAATTTCCGCGCCGGATCTTTGCGACGAGGAAGAGTTGGCGCGGCTGCGCAATTTCCTCGACCAGCAGCTTGCCCCGGTTTCCTCGGTTGTGTCGCGGCTGGCCAACAAGCTGCAGCGCCTTTTGCTGGCGCAGCAGAACCGGCATTGGGAGTTCGACCTGGAAGAAGGCATGCTCGATACCTCGCGCCTGCCCCGCATCATCATGGACCCGATGTATCCGCTGTCGTTCAAGCGCGAAAAGGACACCAATTTCCGCGACACGGTGGTGACTCTGCTGCTGGACAATTCCGGCTCCATGCGCGGCCGCCCCATCATGGTGGCGGCGATGTGCGCCGACATTCTGGGCCGCACCCTGGAACGCTGCGCAGTCAAGACGGAAATACTGGGCTTTACCACCCGCGCCTGGAAAGGCGGCCAGGCGCGCGAGAAATGGATCGCGGACGGCAAGCCTGCCCATCCCGGCCGCCTCAATGATTTGCGCCATATCGTTTACAAATCCGCGGATGAGCCCTGGCGGCGGGCCAAGAAGAACCTTGGCCTGATGATGCGCGAGGGCCTGCTCAAGGAAAATATCGACGGCGAAGCCCTGATGTGGGCGCATAACCGGCTGATGGCGCGGCCCGAGCAGCGCAAGATCCTGATGGTGATATCCGACGGCGCGCCGGTGGATGATTCAACCCTGTCGGTCAATTCCGGCAATTACCTGGAGCGGCACCTGCGCCGGGTGATTGACGATATCGAGGGCAAATCCGCGGTTGAACTGACCGCCATCGGCATCGGCCATGACGTGACGCGCTATTACAAGCGCGCCGTGACCATCGTGGACGCCGAGCAGCTGGCCGGCGCCATGACCACCCAGCTTATTTCGCTGTTTGAAGAAGATGCCGTGCGCGACCGGCATGAGCGGCGGCGCAGGGCGTGATTGCTCAGTACCCGTTGCGCCCGTCTATCGGCCGCATCGCCGGGCGCAGCAGCCAATAGGGAATGAGCAGCAGCACCGACATGGCCAGGAACAGGGCCAGATGCGTGCCCGCGACCAGCGGCCAGTTTTCCACCACGCCTGCGAAGGCAGCCGGGTAATAGATTGCGCTGAAGACGAAGGATCCGGGAATCGATGCCAGCAGCGGCGCGGTCCACCAGCGCGGTCCGCGCGCGGCATCGAAACAGACAATGGCGAAGAAATTGGCGGCGAGGAAGGCGAAGCCGAAGGCCAGCACGGTGCGGCTGGTCAGTCCCGGCATGGTGACAACCCAGGTATCGATATCGCCGGGATTGACCAAAATCACGGCCAGGGCGATGGCGAGCGCCGCCGCTAGCTGGGCGAAGGCATAGCCGGGGCCGTAGCGCCGGTTGGTGAGGTGGATGCAGTACCAGGCGCCCGGCAGGACCAGGTCGCTGATCGCCAGGCCCCGAATCGGCACAGCGGCGACAACCAGCTGGGCATCGGCATAGAGGTAGGACGCTCCCAACAGGATCAGAAGCAGAATCACCGGCAGGACCAGCCGGGCGGCGGCCAGGCCCAGGGCAGCCGCCTTGCGGCTTGTGTCGGGCTCGCTGGGACCGCCATAGGCCCGCGCTACAGGCGGCCACACGGCGTCCTGGCTGCGATGGAAGCGGTAATGACCGCCTTGCGGATCCAGAGCCGCCGGCACGCCAGCGCGATATTCATATGCCCGCACAATACCCAACCTTGGCCCCTGCCCGGGCAACGGGCATGGCGCATTTCGAGACACGATGGGCAAGGCCTCGCAAGCGGCGTGCCGCTTGCGGTCAGAATGGTAAAGAGGTCAGTGGCTTAGGCCGACGCCGTCTTCTTGGCGATGGCGCGCTTCAGGCGCAGGGCCTTGGGCGACAGAACGCCGTCCTTGGCCTTGAGCAGGAAGGGGTCGAGACCGCCCTGCTTGTCCACGGTGCGCAGCGTGTTCATGGCGATCTTGAGCTTGTAGCTGTTGCCCAGCGACTCGCTGACCAGGTCAATGGTCTGCAGATTCGGGCGGTAGATCCGCTTGGTCTTGTTGTTGGCGTGGCTGACATTGTTGCCAACCAAGGTGCCTTTTCCGGTCAATTCGCAGCGGCGAGCCATAGCTATTCTCTCAGGATTCCGGGGGTTTTTGGGCCGGAAAGGCCGGACTTCTAAGGCAGGGTCGGGGTTCGGTCAAGCAATTTGCCCCCGGGCCGGGGCAAACCCTATATTTGAGGCGGCGGGGCCAAACTGGAGAGAGCATGAAACACCGTCATTTTTTGCTGCCCGTCCTTCTCACCCTTGCCAGCCCGGCGGCCCAGGCTGCCGGCGGCGCCGGGGCCGACCTGCCCGCAACCGGGGGGTCCCAGATCCAGGTGGACCTGACCCTCTATGCCGGCGGCATCGGCTTTGGAAAAATGGACCTGGATACGACCCTGCACAGCGGCGAGTACCGCTCGGTGGCGAATTTCCAGACCTCGGGCGTGGTCAACGCCTTCTGGCAAACGCAAATCCAGGCGAGCACCTCCGGCAAGATCGGCGGCAAGGAATTGCAGCCCGCCCTCTACAATTCCTTCACGACCAACAGCAAGGGCCGCAAGCAGGAAATTTCGCTGACCTACGAGAATGCCGATCCGCGGCTTTACGCCGATCCGGTCTACAGCGTCACCGGCTATGAAGTGAAACCGGAAGAGCGCAAGAGCACGCTCGATCCGCTCAGCGCCCTCACCTTCATCGTCAGCGGCGTGGGCGTGGATGCCGGCAATCCCTGCTCCCTCACCGCGCCGGTATTCGATGGCCGCCGCCGCTACAATATCGAAATGACCAAGGTGAAGGACACCGACGTCAAGATGGACAATGGCCTTTATGCCGGAAAGGCGACGCTGTGCCAGATCAAGTACAAGGCGCTGGCGGGAATGCGGCAGACGGTGCTGAAAAAAAATTCAAACTTCCCGACGATCAACGCCTGGCTGGTGCGCTATCCCAGTGCCATTCCGGGCCGCAGCTTCGCAGTGCCAGTCCGCATCTGGGCCGATACGCCCTACGGCCAGATGTCCGTGGTGGCCAATAGCATCAAGATAGATGGGCAAACACCCAAGGGTGGCTAGGAACTAAGGTTCGTTTCGGCGCAGCCTTGCGCGGATCAGGCCCAGCACCGAACGGGCGGCATCGGGAATATTGGTGCCCGGACCGAAGATGCCGGCAACGCCGGCGTTACGCAGCGCGTCATAGTCCTGCTGCGGGATGACGCCGCCCACCAGCACCAGGATCTCGCTGCGGCCCAGCGTCTTGAGGGCAGTGATCACCTGCGGCACCAAAGTCAAATGCCCGCCGGCCAAGGTTGAAAGACCCACCGCATCCACATTCGCGGCCACCGCGTCCTGCGCCACTTCCTGTGGTGTCTGGAATAGCGCGCCGATCTGGACCTCGAAGCCAAGGTCGCCAAAGGCGGACGCAATCAGCTTGGCGCCGCGGTCATGGCCATCCTGGCCGATCTTGGCGACCAGCAGGCGCGGCTTGCGGCCCAGTTCTTTGGCGAAGCCCGCCACGTCGCTGACGATTTCCTTCAGTCCGCCATGCGCGCCGCCATAGACGCCGCTGATGGATTGAATTTCGGCCTTGTGGCGGCCAAACACCTCTTCCAGGGCGGCAGACACTTCGCCCAGGGTGGCGCGGGCGCGCATCGCCTCAATACAAAGCGCCAGGAGGTTACCGTCGCTTTTTGCCCCGTTTTTCAGGGCGTCCAGCGCGGCTGCCACTTTCCCTGCATCGCGCGAGGCTTTCAGCTTCTGGAGCTTTGCCACCTGCGCCGCGCGCACCGCGCTATTGTCGATGGCGCGCACTTCCATCACGGGTTCATTGTCACGCTGGAACTTGTTGACGCCCACGATGACGTCTTCGCCCCGGTCGATGCGCGCCTGGCGCCGCGCCGCCGCCGCTTCGATTTCCAGCTTGGGCAACCCGGATTCCACCGCTTTGGTCATGCCGCCCAAGGCTTCGATTCTGGCGATCTGCTCGCGCGCCGCCACGCCCAGGGCGTGTGTCAACGCCTCGACGTAATAAGAGCCGCCCAGAGGATCGGCGACACGGGTGATCTGGGCTTCGGTCTGCAGGATCAACTGGGTATTGCGGGCCACGCGCGCCGAGATTTCGGTCGGCAGCGCAATCGCCTCGTCAAAGGCGTTGGTGTGCAGCGACTGGGTGCCGCCCAGCGTCGCGGCCAGCGCTTCCAGCGTGGTGCGCACGATATTGTTGTAGGGGTCCTGTTCGGTCAGGGACACGCCGCTGGTCTGGCAATGGGTGCGCAGCATGAGGCTTTCGGAATTTTTCGCCCCGAAATCCTTCATGATGCCCGCCCACAGGGCGCGGGCGGCGCGCAGCTTGGCGGCTTCCATGAAGAAGTTCATGCCGATGCCGAAGAAGAAGCTCAGGCGCGGGGCGAAATCATCCACGCTGAGGCCGCGGGCCAGCGCGGCGCGGACATATTCCATGCCATCGGCAAGGGTGAAGGCCAGTTCCTGCACCGCGGTCGCGCCCGCCTCATGCATGTGATAGCCGCTGATGGAAAGGGAATTGAATTTCGGCATGTAGCGCGCGGTGTAGGCGATGATGTCGGCGACAATGCGCATGGAGGGCGCGGGCGGATAGACATAGGTGTTGCGCACCATGAACTCTTTCAGGATGTCGTTCTGGATGGTGCCGGACAGCCTGTCGGCGCTGACGCCCTGCTCTACTCCTGCCACGATGAACCCGGCCAGCACCGGCAGCACGGCGCCATTCATGGTCATGGAGACGCTCATCTTGTCCAGCGGAATGCCGTCGAACAGGATTTTCATGTCTTCCACCGAATCGATGGCGACACCGGCCTTGCCCACATCGCCATCGACGCGCGGATGATCGCTGTCATAGCCGCGATGGGTTGCGAGATCGAACGCCACCGACAGGCCCATCTGGCCCGCCTTCAAATTCTCGCGGTAGAAAAGATTGGACTCCTCGGCGGTGGAAAATCCGGAATATTGCCGGATGGTCCAGGGGCGGCCCGCATACATGGTGGCACGCACGCCGCGCGTGAAAGGCATCGCACCGGGCACTTCGTCCAGCGCCAGGCCTTCCAGGTCTGCTGGGGTGTAAAGCGGCTTGACGGCGATGCCTTCGGGCGTGCGCCAGATCAGTTCGTCCAGGGGACGGGATTTCAGTTCCCGCGCCGCCGTCTCAGCCCATTCCCTCAAGCGATCGCCCATGCCTCTCTTAGCCTCCGAACCCCGGGCGCGGTCAAATCGGGGGGCTTAAAGTCCGGGTACGGAACATCGAGTCCCTGCGAGGTGCCCGGGACTCCATGCTTGGGCCTATCCACAAGATGTGGTGGTTAACGCGCCTTGACAAACACCTAAATGTATGAGAACAAAGGCAGATATCCGATGGGTTGATGATTCGGCCCGTCTTTGTTCTATTTGTGTTCTGTTTCTTTACCGGCCATCCACAGCGAGGCCTGGCAAGCCCTTGGCCTCACAGGCTTTCTCGCTGGCCCGGCCTGCGCAAGCGGCGCCTGGCCGCCTCTCAAAATCGTCGCAGATTGAATGCTTGCCTTGCGCGGGCGGGAGTCTTAGAGACCAAGCCCTAGCCTGCCGGAGCGCACGAAAAATGACCTATGTCGTCACCGAAGCCTGCATCAAGTGCAAGTTCATGGACTGCGTCGAGGTCTGCCCGGTGGATTGCTTCTACGAAGGCGAAAACATGCTCGTCATCCATCCGGATGAGTGCATTGACTGCGGCGTCTGCGAGCCGGAATGCCCGCCGGAAGCCATCAAGCCGGACACAGTGTCCGGCATGGAAAAATGGCTTTCGGTGAACGCCGAATACGCCAAGGTCTGGCCCAATATCGCCCAGAAAGGCGACGCTCCCGCCGATGCCAAGGAATGGGAAGGCAAGCCAGACAAGTTCGAGAAATACTTCGATCCAAAGCCAGGTTCTGGCTCCTAGGCGCCGCCACCCGCTGCAGCTGCATTTTCAAGAGCTTGCAACCAGGCAAGCATTTGAATTTGCGCAACAAAAGTGCGGGTTTGAATAAACGCCGTAATTTCAACGCCTTGGAACAATTTTCCCTTCCTTTTTCCTTACTGTCATGGTAGGGTATTTCATCTGGCCAGTCTGTCTTCAATGCGCGTGCGGGCATAACCCTGCGGCGTCATCCGGCCATATTGTAGTGAAATCATGCGTTGCCCCGCGTTCCTGGCGCGAGGCACGCCAATCGGAATGATCATGACCACCACAAAAACCGCTCCCAAGCCTGCCGCAGCCGCCACCCCGGTCAAGAAGGTGGCTGCCAATTCCAACCGCAAGCATGAATTCAAGACCAATGACCATGTCGTGTATCCCACCCATGGCGTCGGCAAAGTCTCGGGCATCGAGGAAAAGGAAGTCGCCGGACTGGTCCTCGAACTGTTCATCATCGATTTTGAAAAAGACAAGATGACCCTGCGCGTCCCCACCGCCAAGGCCAAGGCAGTCGGCATGCGCAAGCTGTCTTCGCCCGAAGTGGTTGGCAACGCGCTCAACACCCTCAAGGGCCGCGCCCGCATCAAGCGCACCATGTGGTCGCGCCGCGCCCAGGAATACGAAGCCAAGATCGACTCCGGTGACCTGGTCTCGATCGCCGAAGTGGTGCGCGACCTGCACCGCGCCGGCGGCCAGCCGGAACAGTCCTATTCCGAGCGCCAGCTTTACGAAAAGGCCCTGGCCCGCATGGCGCGCGAAGTCGCCGCCGTCGAGCGCACCGACGAACCGACCGCCGTCAAGCGCGTCGAAGGCATGCTGACCAAGAAAGCCGCCTAGGCCTTCAATATTCCAACGCAAAAGGCCCGGTGGTGACACCGGGCCTTTTTCTTTACTGGATGAATTCGATCTGTGCGGGGTTCGAGATCGCAATCTGCGGCCGGCCGCCATAATCCTCGACCATGCCGCGCAGGCGCACCGTATGGCCGGTCAACGCTTCCGGGCCCGGTGTGACGTTACGAAAAGCCCTGCGGTCTTCAGAGGCGATCACAGCAGCGAAGCCACGGCGACTATCCGCGCTGAAATCCAGCAGCACCCGGCCATCGCGGATTGCGGCGGCGGTCACGCGACCCTCCACGACCTGGAAGCTGCCGGCATCGGAGAGCGGCACGGCACCGGCGCGGCGCAGGGCAAAGGCAGGAAAAGCCCAAAGGCCTTTCGCACCCTGCCGCGCCTCAAGCTCGGCCCGGTAGAAATCGGCGGCGCATTCATTGCGGTCCGGCGCAATGGCTACACGCGCCATGCCCTGGCGCAGCAATTGCGTTTGCAGCCATATGGGATTGGAAGATTGGGCCGTGCCGAACGCCTGGACGCGGACGCGGTCATAGCGGTCCTGCTTGGGCGCCATCGCCGCCAGCTGGAGCGGCGCGGTCATCGCCAGGGTGCGAAGCATGCGCAGTGCGTCATCGGCCAGCGCCGGCGAGCCGCGATCCGCCAGCGGCAGCCGGATGCCTTCCAGCAGCACGGCACGGCCGTCATCCAGGATCAGGGCGCCGTTTTTCTCCACCCGCACGATTTTGGCGCGCGCGATCTCGACCTCGCCGGCGCAGGGCGGCAGGGTTGCAGCTTTTGCAGGGCCCAAGAGACAAATTCCGGCCAAAATCAGGGGGTACAAAGGGCGCATATCGTGATCAACATCGCATAGCGGCAACCCAATTTCACGCTCCCGCGTTCAAACGGGATGCCAAACAGGATTGAAGGTTAAAATGGCCTCCCCGGCCCTTCCCATGGCATTGCCCAGTGCCGCCACCGCATCGGCCAGCGTCAAGGCGGCCCTGCCCGCCTTGACCGTGATGCTGGTGGATGGCGCCATCAACCTGGTCGCGGCCATTATCATCCTGGCCATAGGCTGGACGCTGTCGCGCTGGGTGTTGCGCTGGTCGAGCAACGCGTTGGCGGAGGCGCAATTCGTCGATGCTACCCTCAAGCCATTAATCGCGAAGTTCATTTCCTACGGCATCCTGGCCGTCACGGTGGTGGCGGTGCTGGGCCAGTTCGGCGTCCAGACCACATCGCTGATCGCCCTGCTGGGCGCAGCCGGCCTGGCGGTGGGCCTGGCGCTGCAGGGCACGCTTTCCAACGTCGCGTCGGGCGTGATGCTGCTGGTGTTGCGCCCCTTTCGTGTCGGGGAGCAGATCAAGGTGGCCGACGTCCTAGGCCGGGTGCGGGAAGTCGGACTGTTCCGGACCATGCTGGTTACCGATGAAGGCCTGTTTGTCTCAGTTCCCAATTCAACTATTTTTTCGGGAGTGATCGTCAACACTTCGCGCGAGCGGATCCGCCGCACCAGCTTCACGGTGGACATCGATCACCGCGAGGACATCGCAGCGGTGCGCCAGCATGTGCTAAGGGCCGTCGCCGCCGCTCCGCAAGCGTTGCAGGCGCCGGCGCCGGAGGTGGAGGTGCACTCCATCAACGGCACCTCCATTCTGCTGTCGGTCCAGGTCTGGGTAAAAAATGTGGATTTCCTTGGCCAGCAGTCCCAGCTGCGCATAATCGTGCGCAAGGCCCTGACCGAGGCTGCTGTGAATCCGCCCATCCCCATGCTGGGCGTGGCCCAACCTCATGCCGGCGAGAGCTTGCCCCAGCCGGCTTCGCCCGAAAAGCCGAAACCGAACTAGGTGACCGGACCCAGCGAAACGCCGGGCGGCGGCAGCGCGCTCTCCGGAACGAAAAAATCCTGCAGCAGGGCATTGGCGGGATCCACGCGGTAGCGGTCGAAATCCGTCACGCCCTCGGACGCCAGAAAACTGTCATCAATCAGGAATTTGCCGCTGAAACTTTTGGCGTCCTTGCTGAAAATTGCATGGGCGGCATCGGCGACAATGTCCGGCTTGCGGCACTGGCGCATCGCTTCGTCGCCGCCCAGATAATTGCGGATGGCGGCGGTTGCGATGGTGGTGCGCGGCCACAAGGCGTTGAAGGCGACCCGGCCGGAAAATTCCTCCGCCATGCCCAGCACGCACATGCTCATGCCGAACTTGGCCATGGTGTAGGCGGTATGGCCGGAAAACCATTTGGCCTGCATGTCCAGCGGCGGCGACAGCATCAGGACATGCGGGTTGGGCGAACGCAGCAGATGCGGCAGGCAGAGTTTGGAAACCAGAAATGTGCCCCGCGCATTGATCTGGTGCATCAGGTCATAACGCTTCATGTCCGTTTCCAGCGCCGGGGTCAGGGAAATGGCGCTGGCATTATTGACGCAAATATCAATTGCGCCGAATTTTTCCACCGTGGATTCCACCGCCGCCGCCACCTGGTCCTCGAAACGGATGTCGCACTGGATGGGCAGCGCCTTGCCGCCGGCTTTTTCTATTTCCGCGGCAGCGCTGAAGATCGTGCCCGGCAATTTCGGGTTGGGATCGGCGGTTTTTGCGGCGATGGCGATATTGGCGCCGTCGCGCGCCGCGCGCAGTGCGATGGCAAGCCCGATGCCGCGGCTGGCGCCGGTAATGAAAAGCGTTTTGCCCGCAAGTGTCATCTGCCTGGACCGGTTTTTCCCTATTTCCCCCCGAAAATGACAGGAAAGACAGGCCAGTGGAAGCGTGTCCGGCTTGTGCGCGGCGCCAAAGCCCCGCTATATCCAACTCACAAAAACAGGGGAAACCGCATGCGCAATCTTGTTCTTGCCGCCACGCTCAGCCTGATCGCCCTGCCTGCGGCTGCGCAGACGGTTTTCCCTTCGATGGAACTGGATTTCACCCAGGCGAAAGCCACAATCGGCGTGGGCGGCCAGCAGGGCAGTTTCAAATTGATTGCCGGCGCGATGCAATTTGATGCCGCCAAGCCGGAAAACAGCACCATCGCGATTTCGCTGGATGTGGGCAGCCTGGACAATCAGGAGCTGCAGACAGCCCTGGACCTGGAGCATTATCCGGAACTGCGCATCCAGTCCACCGCCCCTGCCAAGGGCAATGCCGGCGGGGAAACCCTGCCGACCATTCTGACGATCCATGAGATCGACAGGCCGGCGATGCTGAAAGTCAGCTTCACCAATGTCAGCGCCCAGGGCGTCACGGTGCATGCCGAGGCGAATGTGAAAAGCGGCGACTATAAGCTGGCCGGCAAGAGCGGCCCGATTTCCATCGTGGTCGATGCACCCTTCAAGCGCGTGGCCAGCCGCGGCGGTTAAGGCAACGCCACGGTATCGACTTCAGGCCCTCGCGCGTTAGACTATTGCGATGACAACAATGCTGGCCCAGGCGCAGGCAGACAACGCCACCATTGCCGAGGCGGCGCGCATCCTTGCGCGCGGCGGCCTTGTGGGCTTTCCCACCGAGACGGTCTATGGCCTGGGCGCGGATGCGCGCAACGGCGAAGCGGTGGCCGCCATTTTTGCCACCAAGGGACGGCCGCGCTTCAATCCCTTGATCGTGCATGTGCAGGACAAGGCGCAGGCGCAAGAGCATGGCGTCTTCAACGATGCCGCCCAAAAGTTGGCGGATGCCTTCTGGCCCGGTCCCCTGACCCTGGTGTTGCCGCGCCGGGAGGACAGCAACCTGTCGCACCTGGTGAGCGCCGGTCTATCCACCGTGGCGCTGCGGGCACCGTCCCATCCCGTGGCCCGTCAGTTGCTTGCGCAAGCCAGGCTTCCCATTGCCGCGCCCAGCGCCAATATTTCCGGCAGCGTCAGCCCCACCACTGCGGCGCATGTTGCGGACAGCCTGGGCGGCAAGATTGATTTCCTGCTGGATGGCGGCGCGGCCAAGCTGGGGATTGAATCCACCGTGATCGGCTTTGACGATGGCAAGCCGGTGCTGCTGCGCCCCGGCGCGATCGCGCGCCAGGACATAGAAGCCGTGACCGGACCTCTGGCAGCCGCGCCTGGCGGCATCCAGTCGCCCGGCCAGATGGAAAGCCATTATGCGCCCAAGGCGCGCCTGCGGCTGAATGCCAGCGACGTGCAGGCGGGCGAGGCGCTATTGGGATTTGGCGAGGTCAAGGACGCCTGGCTGAATCTCAGCCCGCGCGGCGACTTGAAGGAAGCAGCGGCCAATTTGTTCGCCATGCTGCGCGACATGGATGAGCAGGTCGAGGCCATCGCCGTCTCGCCCATTCCCGACACCGGCCTTGGCGAAGCGATCAATGATCGCCTTCAGCGCGCGGCGGCGCCGCGGCCATGAGCGAAACTTTTGCACGGTTGAAAGCGGCAGTGGGCGAAAAGGGCTTCACCGAAGACCAAAAGGAAATCGCGCCGCACCTGGAAGAATGGCGCGGCAAATACCAGGGCAAAAGTCCGCTGCTGCTCAAGCCCGCCAGCACGGCGGAAGTGGCCGCCATCCTTGCCATCTGCAACGAGACCAAAACCGCCATCGTTCCCCAGGGCGGCAATACCGGGCTGGTGGGCGGGCAAATTCCAGTTCACGGCGAAGTGCTGCTTTCATTGCAGCGGATGAACAGGATCCTGAACCTGGACGCCAAGGGCATGACCATGACCGTGCAGTCCGGCACAGTGCTGGCCACAGTGCAGTCGGCGGCGAAGGAAGCAGAGATGCTGTTTCCCCTCAGCCTCGCCTCGGAAGGGTCCTGCACCATCGGCGGCAATATCGCCACCAATGCGGGCGGCACCCATGTGCTGCGCTATGGCATGATGCGTTCTCTGGTGCTGGGGCTGGAAGTGGTGCTGGCCGATGGCCGGGTGCTGCCCATGCTGACATCGCTGCCCAAGGACAATTCCGGTTATGACCTCAAACAGATGTTCATTGGCAGCGAAGGCACGCTGGGGGTGATCACCGCCGCCAGCCTGCGCCTGTTTCCCAGGCCGCTTGAGACGGCCGTGGCCTTTGTCGCCGTGCCGTCGCCCGGTGCGGCGCTGGACCTGCTCGGCCAGATGCGGGGCCATGCCGGCGGTGAGCTGAACGCGTTTGAACTGGTGCCGCGGATTGCCATGGATCTGGTCTGCAAGCATATCGAGAAAATGCATGATCCCCTGCGCTTGAGTTCACCCTGGTATGTGCTGGTAGAAATTGCTGGTGGAAGCGGAGCGGGCGAGCGACTCCAGGACGCGCTGAATGACGCCCTGACCCGCGATATCGCCACCGATGCCGTCATGGCCATGAGCGAAGCCCAGGCGCAAAGCCTGTGGCGCATTCGCGAAAGCATTTCCGAAGCGCAACGGCGCGAAGGCGCTTCCATCAAGCATGACATTTCCGTGCCAATCGCTGCCGTTCCCGCGTTCATCAAGAAAGCCACCGCCGCCGTGCTGGCAAAACATCCCGGAGCGCGTCCGGTGACGTTTGGCCATTTGGGCGACGGGAATTTGCACTTTAATTTCAGCGCGCCGCCGGGCCAAGACGCCGCCTTCCTGGCGGAATGGGACGCCATCCAGCTGATCGTGCATGATATCGTGAAGGATTTTTCCGGCTCGATCAGCGCCGAGCATGGCATCGGCACCATGAAGCGCGAATTGCTGCCGCGCTACAAATCCCATGAGGAACTGGAAGTGATGCGCGCGCTCAAGGCGCTGTTCGATCCGGGCAATATCCTCAATCCCGGCAAGACGGTTCCGGCGCTGCACCGCTTATAATGAAAAAGCCGCGCGGTTTCCCGCGCGGCTTGATCGACACAATTTCGAAAAATCAGGGCTTGGCGGTGTGCCAGACATTGCCGCGATTGTCGCCGACCTGGTCGCCGGCCTTTGCGTCATTCTTGAAGGTGTAAAGCGGCTTGCCCTTGTAGGCCCACTGCTTGGCGCCTTCGTCGCGGGTAATCACGGTCCAGTCGCCCGACGCCTTGGCGTCGGCCGCGGCCGTCACGGCCGGCCAGTTGGTGAGGCAAGGGCCATTGCAAGCCGACTTGCCGGGTTCCTTGTCATTGTCAAAAGTGTAAAGCGTCATGCCGCTGGCATTGGTGAAAATGCCGCCTGCGGCCTTGACGCCTTCGGGCAGCGCGCCCTGGGCAAGGCTGGCGCCCATGGCGCCCAGCATCATGGCGCCGGCAATCATCGTCGCTGTCAGTATACGCATTCATTCCTCCTGGGTTTGTTAATGGCAAGGCTAGTTCAGTTCGGTGCTTGGGTCCATAAGGCCTTTGTCATCAGGGGATCGGCAGAAATGGACGTCGTCACGGCTTTCTGGTTCGACAGGGCGCTGACCGTGGCCGTGAAAAAGGTTGCGGTGTAAGGCAGGCTCTGCACGCCCAGCATCACCATCCACATGCTGACGGCGGGATCCTGGAAGCCGCGGTCGAATGCCATGGATATCATGGCCGCGATCAGGAGTACCAGCAGCACGGTTTCCTGCCACACCACGCGCAACACCTGGCTGAAAAGAGCCGGGTTTTCGCATTTGGGCGTGCGCAGGAACGGTTTGCCCGAGGTGAACAGTCCCGTCCACATCGCCTTGCCCACGGTATGGGTCAGCGACAGGCCGGCGACCGAGGCCATCATGGCGCCCTTGAAACCGGAGCGCACCTTGGGGGGATAAAGAAACAGCGTCTTGAGGCATTTGGTGGCGAACAGCGCCAGCGCCGCGGCCGACAGGGCCGGCATCGGGACATCGATATAGGTCGGGATAGCCCACATCAGCGACGTCCAGACCAGCGCGGTCAGCGTCACCACCATGCCCAACCCGTCGGAAATCCAGGGCAGCCAGCCGGAAAGGAACTGGTAGCGCTGCTCCCAGGAGAGCGCCTTGGTGCCCGCGAAGATGGGACCCTTGTGATGCTTGAGCATCTGCATGGCGCCATAGACCCAGCGATAGCGCTGCGACATGAAGGCTTCCAGCGTATCGGGCTCCAGCCCGGCGCCCATCGCCTGCGGGATATAGGCGGCCTCGAAACCGGCCTCGAACAGTTTCAGTCCCAGTTCGGTGTCTTCCGTGATGCACCATTCGCTCCAGCCGCCCACTTCCGCCAGCGCCGACTTGGTGACGATGGTCATTGTGCCATGCTGGATGATGGCGTTGTGTTCGTTGCGCTCCACCATGCCGATATGGAAGAAGCCGCGATATTCCTCATAGGCCATCGCCTTGAAGGGATTTTCGTAATGATCGCGGTAATCCTGCGGTCCCTGCACCAGGGCGATGGCAGGGGACGCGAAATAGGGCATGGCGCGGCGCAGCCAGAAAGGCTGGACCTGGTAATCGCTGTCGATCACGGCGATATGGGTTGCCTGTGGATCGGACAGCGCCAGCGCATGGTTGAGGGCGCCGGCCTTGAAGCCCTTGACGTTGTCGAGGTGGAAAAAACGGAACTGTTCTCCCAGCAGGCGGCAATGTTCTTCCACCGGCCGCCAAGCTTCCGGATCGGGCGTGTTGTTGTCGAGCAGGATCACTTCGTAATTGTCGTAATCCAGCCGCGACAGCGCATTCAGGGTCTCGATCACCATCTGCGCCGGTTCGTTATAGGTCGGTACGTGAATGGAGACGCGCGGGCTTTTCATGGGGATGGCGGCGGTGACGACGCGGCGGTCCACCCGCCACAGGCTGGCCGCCATCTCGATGCCTTCGGTGAAGATGATGGCGCAGGCCAGCAGCACCAATGGCGACATGGCGATCATGGCGGCTATGTCGGTGGGATCGATATATTCCAGCGCCGCGGCGTCAATCAGGGCCAGCAGGCCGATGGACACCAGCGCGATCAGGCCGCCCATCGCCAGATAGCCGCGCTGGCGCAGGCGCGGCATGCGCCCCAGGATCAGCAGGCCCAGCGACAGGCTGAGCATGCCCGTCAGCAGGGCGTAACCGCGCCAGTTGGGGAAGCTGCGCAGCAATCCGGTGAAGGCGAATTTGGGATTGCCGGTGGCGTCGAACATGCCCCAATAGGCGCCGACTGCGCCTTCGGCATCGCGCCGCTTCAGGGGCTGGTCATAGGCCTCCATCAAATAATAGTCCCAGCCCTTGTCCATCGCCAGCTGGACAAAGCCGCGGATGAAGGAGGCTTCATTGGAGGTGGAAGCTTCGGCATTTTCGCGGGTGCGGCCATCCGATGGCCAGCCCGCCTCCCCGATCACAATGGGCTTGCCGGGAAAAGCTTCGGCGACATTGTCGTACCAGCGCACCGTGGATTTGAGCGCGCCGCGAATATCCGCGCCTTCCCAGTAGGGCAGCAGATGGATGAAGAGCATGTCCACATTCTGCGCGATCTCGGGGCTGAGCAGCCAGGTGGACCAGGGCTCGCCCGTGGTGACCTTGATGCGCTGGGGCAAGGCATTGCGCACCTGCAGGATATAGGCGTTGAGCTGGTCGGCGCTGACATCACCGCGCATGATCGCTTCGTTGCCGACAATGACGCGGTCGATCACGCGGCGATTGTCCAGCGCCACGCGGATTGCCTGCGCGATTTCCTCGTCATTCTTGACCAGGTCGGGCGAGATCCAGATGCCCAGCGAAACGGTCATGCCGTGGCGGCGTGCAATTTCCGGCACCTTGTCCATGCCGCCGGCCACCGTATAGGTGCGCACATGGCCGGTGAGCTGGGAGAGCTGCGCCAGGTCACGGTCAATCTGGGCCGGGGTTACATTCTTCTGGTCATAGTCGCTGAAGATGTGGCTGGGATTGTAGGCCAGGCCGCGCACCTGCCCGTCCCAGTCGGGCGCAATCACCGCCCGGTCGCGGCTGGCCCAGTACAGCACGCTGGCGCCGACCACCATCACAAGCGCAATGGCTATGCTGACGCGGCCGGCATGGGTATGTCCCAGGTGGCGCAGACGGCGAAAATAATCCCCCAGCGCTTTCATCCGCGACTAACGGTCGTCTTTGTCGTTGGGATCGGGGATATAGCCCTTCTCGCCTTTCCTGGGCGCCGGCGTGGTGGTCACCAGGCGCATATCGAACACCAGGGTCTGGTTGGGCGGAATGATGCCGCCGCGGCCGCGGTCGCCATAGGCCAGATGCGCGGGGATCACCAATTGCCAGTGATCGCCTTCACGCATGATGGTGAGCGCTTCGATCCAGCCGGGAATCACGCCATTGACCTTGAAGGTGGCCGGAAGTCCCGGTGAAGTGCCGTCGAACAGCGTGCCGTTGATCAGTGTGCCGGTGTAGTAAACCTGGACCGTGTCGGTGAAGTAAGGACGCTTGCCGAACCCATTCTGCAAAATCTTGAACTGCAGCCCGTCGGGACGGACGATCACGCCGGGCTTTTTGGCATTGGCGGCCAGATAGGCCTGGTTGGCTTCCGCGCTCAGCGCGTCATCCGCCGCCTGCGCTGGAAGCACTGTCAGGAACACAGCTAGAAAGGCTGCGATACGCCACATGATCTGTTCTCCAAGAATGCGCACTCATACCGTGCCTGCGCCCGGTGATCCTAGCCCCAAGGGCAGAAAACCCCGACTTTTAGGCGAATTTAGGTCCAAGGCGGCTAGAGGAATTTGGCGGCCAGGTTCCCCAGCACCGCCAGCCCGAAAAGAGCCACCAACACGCCGGAAATCCGGTTGATCAGGCGCATGGTCGCCTCGGTAATCCGGGTGTGGAAAAACCCGATAACGCTGGTCAGGACCAGCCACCAGGCCGTGGACCCCCCGACCACCCCGGCGACCACGAAACCGGCGTCGTTATAGCTGCCGGCCCCGCCCGCGATTCCCCCCAGGCCGGCGAACATGGCGGTAAAGGCCAGCAAGGTTGCCGGATTTGTAATGGTCAGGGCGAAGGTCGAGACGATCGCCCCGGCCAGCGTGGCGCCGCCGCGATCGCCGGCATCGGCGCATTCGGTTTCTACCCGCGGCATGTCCTTGGCCTGGAATGCGCGAAACCCGAAAAACACCAGCAGCGCCGCGCCGATCAGTTCGATGATGGTGGCATAGCCTTCGATCAGCTGCGCCACCCAGGTCAGGCCCAGCCCGGTGATGGCGGCGAAGACGCCGTCACCCAGCGCCGCGCCAAGGCCCGACACAAAGCCGTTCAGGGGACCGAAGGCGAAGGTGCGCCGGATGCAGATCAGGTTGACCGGGCCAATCGGCACCGCCGCGACAAGGCCCATCACCACGCCCGAAAAGATCAGGAGCAGGTAATGCATCAGGAATGCTGCAGGGTTTCGACAAAGCGCAGCGGTTGACCCTGCGACGCAGCGGCAAGGGCGAAATCGCGCATCACGAACTGGCCGCGCAGGATGGCCGCCACCGCCCAGCCTTTTGTTTTCATCCCGTCGAAGGGCGTCCAGCCGCAGTGCGAGGCGATCCAGCTGTTTTCGATGGTGCGGGTGTGGTTCATGTCCACGATGGTGAAGTCGGCGTCCCAGCCGCGC
The DNA here is from genome assembly GCA_947475445.1 of Alphaproteobacteria bacterium. GTDB lineage: Bacteria > Pseudomonadota > Alphaproteobacteria > Micropepsales > Micropepsaceae > Rhizomicrobium. The sequence continues at coordinate 193,233 of CANJLC010000001.1, read as the reverse complement.
GCGATGCGGCCCTTGCCGGCAAGGCCGAAAATGCGCTGCGGGCCATGCGCGGTGAGATCGACAAAACGCTCCAGGGACAGTGAACCCTTGTTGACGTGATCCAGCAGCAAGGTCACCAGCGTCTGCACCCCGGGCATGCCCGAGGGCGTGTCGGGATAGGTCTTGTCTTTTTCCTCGCGGGTGTGCGGCGCGTGGTCGGAGCCGATCACATCAATCACGCCGTCGCGGATGGCGCCCCACAGCGCCTGGCGGTGGCTTTCGTCGCGAATGGGCGGATTCATCTGGGCATAGGTGCCAAGCCGCTCATAACATTCCGGCGCGCTGAGAGTCAGGTGCTGCGGCGTGGTTTCCGCCGTGGCGAAATCCTTGGCGGCGGCCAGCAGCGGGATTTCGTCGCCGGTGGTGACATGCAGCACATGCAGGCGGCGGCCGGCCTGTTTCGCCAGCGCCAGCACCCGCTCGGTCGAGGCGCGCGCCGCTTCGGCATCGCGCCACACCGGATGGGTGGCCGGCTTGCCGCGTTCGGCCAGATGCTTGCGGGCGATCAGCCGGTCTTCATCCTCGGAATGCACCGCCACGCGGCGATTGCCGGATTTGAGTGCGGCCAGAATGTCTTCCGGCTTGTTGAGCAGCAGCGTGCCGGTTGACGAGCCCAGGAATGCCTTGACGCCGCAAACGCCCGGCAGTTTTTCCAGCGTTGCCAATTCGGCAATGTTGGCGGGCGTCGCGCCGACATAAAATGCGTAATCGCAATGCATGCGATTCTTCGCCCGCGCCAGCTTGTCGTCGATCGCGGCGCGATTGGTGGTGGGGGGCGCGGTATTGGGCATCTCGAATACGCCGGTGACACCGCCCAGCACGGCGGCACGGCTGCCACTCTCCAAATCTTCCTTGTGCTCATTGCCCGGTTCGCGGAAATGGCACTGGCTGTCTATGGCGCCGGGAAGCACATGCAGGCCCTTGGCCTCGAAGATTTCCGCGGCCTTGGCCTGCGGAAAGCTGCCGATGGCGGCGATGCGTCCGCCAATGACCCCGATGTCAGCGGGGACAATACCGCCCGGCATGGCGACAGTTCCGCCCCGGACCAGAAGATCGAATGTTTGGCTCATGGGGCGAGTTAGCCCCTCCCCCCGCACCTTGGCAAGATTGACGTCAGGGACTACTTCCTAAGCCATGGAATCCGTTCATTTGTCCGACCGCGCCGTCATCGCCCTGGAGGGGCCCGAAGCCCGGCCTTTCCTGCAAGGCCTGGTGACCAATGACCTGGCCGGCCTGGCCCCGGATCGGGCGCTCTATGCCGCACTGCTGGCGCCGCAGGGCAAGATCCTGTTCGATTTCCTGATCGCCGAAGGCGAAGGCGCCGTGCTGCTGGATTGCGCGGCGGCGGGTGCGGAAAGCCTGCTCAAGAAACTGAAGCTCTACCGCCTGCGCACAAAAGTGGAAATTGCGTTGCGGCCGCAGCTGGGGGTCTATGCCGGGCTGACGGGACGGCCCGCCGAACGCGCCATCACATTTGCCGATCCGCGCCTGGCCGCGCTCGGCACGCGCAGCATCGGCGCCGTGGCCGAATTGCCGGCGGAACTGCCGGGCCCCGCCATATATCATGCGGCGCGCCTGGCGCTGGGCGTACCGGAAAGCAGCGATTTCGGCAGCGACAAGATATTCGCACTGGATGCGGGCCTGGATGAACTGCATGCCATTGCCTTCGACAAGGGCTGCTATGTCGGACAGGAATTGACGGCGCGCATGAAGCATCGCGGCACGGCGCGCAAGCGCCTATTGGCCGTCAGCGCCGAAGCGGGTTTGCCGCCTGCCGGTGCAGAAGTAATGGCAGGCGACACCTCCATTGGCGAACTGGTTTCGGTTTACGGCGCAATGGCGTTCGCGCTGGTGCGGCTGGACCGCCTCGAAGGCAACCAGGTTGGGCTTGCCGTGGAAAATATTCCCGTTGTCCTGAGCAAGCCAAGCTGGCTGGATTGATCCGAAGGGAGGCTGGCGCATGGCAGAAAAAACGCGTTGCGTGTGGCCGGGCGAAGACAAGCCCTATCTTTCCTATCACGACACCGAATGGGGCGTGCCGGAATATGATGCCCGCGCACTTTATGAAAAACTGGTACTGGACGGATTCCAGGCCGGACTCTCCTGGATCACCATCCTGCGCAAGCGGGAAAATTTCCGCAAAGCCTTCCACGAATTCGATCCGGAGAAAATTGCGCGCTATGGCCGGCGCGACGTGGAACGCCTGCTGAAGAATGAAGGCATTATTCGCAGCCGCGCCAAGATAGACGCCGCCATCCGCGGCGCCAAACTGTGGCTGGAAATCCAGGAGAAAGAACCGGGCGGCTTTACCGAGCTGATCTGGAAACATGTCGGCGGCAAGCCGCAGACCAATCGCTTCAAGACGAAGGGCCAGGTGCCCGCCCAGACCGAAATGAGCGAAGGCCTGGCCAAGGAACTGAAACAGCGCGGCTTCAATTTCTGCGGACCGGTCATTGTCTATGCCTTTGCCCAGGCGACGGGCATGGTCAATGACCATCTGACCACGTGTTTTCGCCATGCCGACTGCGCCAAATTGGCCGGGCGGAAGTCCTCTTGAAGCGCCCCGGCGGGGGCTCTAGGTTCCGGCCATGTCCATAAAACATGATGTCATCGCCGCCATCGGCAATACGCCCCTGATCCGCCTGAACCGGGCCTCGGAGCAAACCGGATGCGAGATTCTGGGCAAGGCGGAATTCCTCAATCCCGGCCAGTCGGTCAAGGACCGCGCCGGGCTTTTCATCATCAAGGATGCGATTGCGCGCGGCGAGCTGCGCCCCGGCGGCACCATCGTCGAAGGCACGGCCGGCAATACCGGCATCGGCCTGGCGGTGGTGGCCAACGCGCTGGGATTCAAGACCGTGATTGTCATTCCCGACACCCAGAGCCAGGAAAAGAAGGACGCGCTGCGCCTGCTGGGCGCGGAACTGATCGAAGTGCCCGCCGTGCCCTACAAGGACCCGAACAATTATGTCCGCCTGTCCGGCCGGCTGGCCGAGCAGCTGGCGAAAAGCGAACCCAATGGCGCGATCTGGGCCAACCAGTTCGACAATGTCGCCAACCGCCGGGCGCATATCGAAGGCACCGGCCCTGAGATATGGGACCAGACCGGCGGCACGGTGGACGGCTTCACCTGCGCCGTGGGCACCGGCGGAACGCTGGCCGGTGTGGCGATTGCCCTGAAGAAATTCAATCCCAAGGTCAGGATCGCCGCCGCCGATCCGCTGGGCGCCGCGATCTATAGCTGGATCAAGAAGGGCACGCTGGAGATGCATGGCAGCTCCATCACGGAAGGAATTGGACAGAGTCGCGTCACCGGCAATCTAGAAGGCGCGCCGATCGACGACGCCTATGAGATTCCCGACGAGGAAGCCCTGCCCCTGATCTTCGATCTTCTGGAGCATGAAGGGCTGTGCATGGGCGGCTCGACCGGCATCAATGTCGCCGCCGCCATCCGCATGGCCAAGGAGATGGGTCCCGGTCACACCATCGTCACGGTGCTTTGCGATTACGGCAACCGCTACCAGAGCAAATTGTTCAACCCGGAATTCCTGCGCGCCAAGGGGTTGCCCACGCCGCCCTGGCTGACGAAACCGCGCGCCACGGTCAGCGTTCCCTTTACATGAAGGACAATGGGGCCTGATGGATAACCTGGTCTCCACCGATTGGCTTGCGGCACATCTGGCCGATGTGCGGCCAGTGGATGTGTCCTGGTACATGGCCGCTGACAAGCGCGACCCCAAGGCCGAGTTCGAAACCGGCCATATTCCCGGTGCGGTGTTTTACGACCTGGATGCGCTTTCAGACCATTCCACCAGCCTGCCGCACATGCTGCCCGCGCCCGACGATTTTGCGCGCGATATCGCCGCGCTCGGCATTGGCAACGACGATACCGTGGTGGTCTATGACGGCTCGGGGCTGTTTTCCGCTGCCCGGCTGTGGTGGATGCTGCGCCTGTCCGGCCATGACAAGGTTGCCGTGCTGGATGGCGGCATGCCAAAATGGAAAAGCGAAGGGCGCGCGCTGGAAACAGGCGCCGCCAAGCCCGTCTCCTCGCAATTTGTGCCTCATTTCACCTCGAGGCAGCTGCGCGACTTTGACGGCGTGAAAGCCGCGCTGGGCCATGTGCAGATACTGGATGCGCGCAGCGCCAGCCGCTTTACCGGCGAAGAGAAAGAACCGCGCCCCGGCGTGCGTTCCGGTCATATGCCGGGCGCCGTGAATGTGCATTTCCGCAGCCTGCTGAACAGTGACGGCACATTGAAGCATGATGAGGACCTCAGGCGCACTTTCGCTGAAAAAGGCGTCGATCTACGCGCACCCATCATCACCAGCTGCGGCTCGGGCGTGACCGCCGCGATCCTGATGCTGGCGCTGGCGCAGCTGGGCGCAGCCGACACCGCACTTTATGACGGGTCCTGGGCGGAATGGGGCGGACGCAGCGACAGCGAGGTGGTGACGGGATGAGCGCACGCCGCATCGCCATGACCGTGACGTTCCTGGAGATGACGGCCAAGCCGTCTGCCCTGCCGCCGCCCAGCCCGCGCGGTCGCCACGCCATCCTGCGCAGCGAAAAACCGCCGACGCATTTCTACCGCTACCTTTATGACACGATCGGCGATCGCTATTTCTGGGTGGACCGGCGCAAGATCAGCCATGACAGGCTGGCCGAGATCATCCACGCCCCGACCAACCTTCTGTATGTCCTGTACGAGGAAGGAAATCCGGCCGGCATGTCGGAGATTGAGCTCAAGGCGGACGGCAGCGCCAACATCGCCTATTTCGGCCTGATGCCGGAAGCACAGGGCAAGCACCTGAGTTTTTTCTTCCTCTATCACAGCTGCATGAATGCCTGGAGCCATCCGATCTCGCGGCTGACGGTCAACACCTGCACCCTGGACAGTCCGCGTGCCCTGCCCCTCTACCAGCGCATGGGGTTCGTGCCCTATTCGCGCGAAGAGCGTTTTGTCGAATTGCTTGAGGGGCAAAAAGGCCCTCAAAAATAGCCGATTGCAACAAGGGCAGCGCTTGAGGCACAGTCGCCTTCGACGAGACTGAGGCTTTCATGGCCAAACTGGACACCGCACCCGAAAAGACCCTGTTCGGGCATCCGCGCGGCCTGACATTCCTGTTTGGCACCGAGATGTGGGAGCGCTTCTCCTATTATGGGATGCGCGCGCTTCTGGTGCTGTATCTGACCAAATATTTGCTGCTGCCGGGTCACGTCGAAAATGTCCTGTTTTACACGCAGGTAAAAAGCTTCTTTGAAATGATGGCGGGCCCGCTGGGACCGCAGCCGCTCTCATCGCTGATTTACGGCACCTATACTGGCCTGATTTACGCCACACCGCTGCTGGGCGGCTGGATCGCGGACAATTTCATCGGCCAGCGCGCCGCCGCCATGATCGGCATCGCAATGATGGCTTTCGGCCATTTCATGATGGCCTCCGAAGCACTTCTGTTTCCCGCCCTGACTCTGCTGATTTTCGGTGGCGGATTTTTCAAGACCAATACTACCGCGCAGGTCGGCATGCTGTACCGCCAGGGCGACAGCCGCCGAGACCGCGCCTATTCCATATTTTATGTTGGCGTCAATCTGGGCGCTTTCATCGCGCCCTTCATTGCCGGGACGTTGGGCGAGACGGTGGGCTGGCATTATGGCTTTGGCGCTGCCGGCTTCGGCATGTTGATTGCGTTTGCGGTCTACATCATCGGCTGGAAGCACCTGCCCAAGGAAGCACTGCGCGAACGCAAGGCGATGGAAAAAGTGCCGCTGAGCCGCGAGGAATGGAAATCCATCCTGGCGCTGTTGCTGCTGGTCATTCCGCTAACCCTGTGGTGGGCCTGCTACGAACAGCAGGGCAACGTCATGGCGCTGTATGCCGACGCCAACACGGATCGCCGCTTCATTCCCGGCCTGATTGACTGGCAAATTCCCGTGACCTGGTTCCAGTCCTTCAACCCCTTCATCATCTTCGCTTTCACGCCGTTCCTGGTGTCTTTCTGGGCGCGTCAGGCCGCGACGCTGCGCGAGCCCAATTCGATGTACAAGATCGCCTTTGGCTGCGTTCTGCTTGCGGCCTCCTTTGTCCTGATCGCCTTTGCCGCCTGGCATGGCGGCGCTGACAAGATCAGCTGGCTGTGGCTGTTGGCTTATTTTGTCCTCATAACAACTGGCGAAATCTATCTGTCCCCGATCAGCATCTCGCTTTATTCCAAGGTAGCGCCGGTGCGCATCGTCTCTCTGATGATAGGGGTCAACTTCCTGCCCAACTTCCTGGGCGGCGGCTTCCTGCAGGGATGGCTGGGCACACTGTGGGAACGCATGGGCCATTCCACCTTTTTCCTGATGCTCGCGGCCATCGGCCTGTTGGCAGGCGCGATGATCTGGATCATGGAAAAACCGCTGCGCCCATTCCTAGAAAAGCGCCATGACTGACAAGAACGACGGCAAGCCAGACACTATCGCCGTATCTGCCGGCCGCATGAGCGAGGATCATTTCGGCGCGGTGAATACGCCGGTCTACCGCGCCTCGACTTTCCTGTTTCCGGATTTGGCAACACTGGAATCGCGCCAACAGGACTATGTCTATGGCCGGCGGGGCACGCCCAGCTCCGCCAGCCTCGAGGAAGCGCTGTGCGCGCTGGAAGGCGGCGCGCGCACCGTGCTGGTGCCGTCGGGGCTGAACGCCTGCGCCACCGCGATCCTGTCCGTGGTGGGCGCCGGCGATCATTTGCTGATGGTGGACAGCGTCTATGAGCCGACGCGGGATTTCTGCGACAAGCATCTTCGCCGTTTTGGCGTCGAGACGACTTACTATCCGCCCACGGCTGACATTTCGCCCTATTTGAAGCCCAACACCAGGGCCGTGTTCTGCGAAAGCCCCGGCTCGCTCACCTTCGAGGTGCAGGACATTCCCGCGCTTGCCAAGATCGCCCATGCGCATGGCGCGTCGGTGCTGATGGACAATACCTGGGCGACGCCGCTTCTATTTCCCGCAATCGCGCATGGCGTCGATCTTTCCATCCAGGCGGTGACCAAATATGTCGGCGGCCATGCCGATTTGATGATGGGCGCCATCACCGCCAACGAAAACCATGCCGTCCGGCTGGTGAATTTCCATGGCACCACGGGGCTGTTCTCCAGCGGCGATGACATCTTCCTGGCCCTGCGCGGGCTGCGCACCCTGCCGGTGCGCCTGAAGCGGCACCAGGAAACCGCCATGAAGCTGGCCTTGTGGCTCCAGGCGCGCCCGGAAGTGACCCGCATCCTCTATCCCGCCCTGCCCGGCGATCCGGGCCATGCCCTGTGGAAGCGCGATTTCAAGGGCGCCTGCGGGCTGTTCGGGCTGGAATTGAAGCCGGTTTCCCAGACGGCGCTGGCCGCCTTCCTGGACGGGCTGGAGCATTTTGGCATGGGCTGGTCCTGGGGCGGATTTGAAAGTCTGATCGTTCCGGCCCATATCAGGCGAACAGTTTCGCCCTTTGCCAGCGAAGGCCCGGTCCTGCGTATCCATGCCGGTCTGGAGGACGCGGAAGACCTGATCGCCGACCTGGAAAAAGGGCTGTTGCGCCTGAAAGAGCAGTCATGACGGATATCATGAGCCATGCCGCCTTTGTGGCGGCGGTCAAATTCGACGAAAAGGGCCTGGTGCCGGTCATCGTCCAGAGCCATGTCAGCGGCCAGGTGCTGATGTTCGCCTGGATGAACCGCGAGACGCTGGAGCACACGCTGTCCAGCGGCGAGGTCACCTATTGGTCGCGTTCGCGCCAGAAAATCTGGAAGAAAGGCGAAACCAGCGGCCATACCCAGCGGCTGGTCGAGGCCTTTGTGGACTGCGACGGCGACGTATTGCTGCTCAAGGTGGACCAGATGGGTCCGGCCTGCCACACCGGCGCACCTTCCTGCTTCTTTCGCCAGTTGAAATGAGCCCGAACAGGGCGGTTCCGCGCTATAAGAGAGTCGTCTCTCAAGCCCCGGACCCATGGCCGACCTGAAACTCACGCCCGCGCCGGATTCCCTGGCCCAGAAATTCATGATGGCGGTCATTGTGGCCGTGGTCGTGTCGGGAATCTATTTCGGCCGCCCGGTGCTGATGCCGCTGGCGCTGGCGGTGCTGATGTCCTTCGCGCTGGCGCCGCTGGTGGGACTGCTGCGCCACCTGAAGCTGGGGCACCTGCCCTCCGTGCTGCTCAGCCTTTGCGTGGCGCTGGTGCTGATCGCCGGCATCGGCACCTTTGTGGGATCGCAGCTGGCGGGTCTCGCCAACGACCTGCCCAGTTACCAGAACAATATTTCCCGCAAGATCCAGACCATTCGCGGCACCGCCAATGGCGGCACGCTTTCGCGCCTGAACCGTACCATCGAGGCAATCGGCGAGCAGATCAGCGGCGGCAAGGATCGTCCCAGCACGGTCGCCGCCGGCGCCACCACCGAAGACACGCCGGTGCCGGTGGTGATCCAGCGCGAGACCATCGCGCCCTGGGCGCTGGCGTCGAATGTCCTGGGACCGCTGCTGGAGCCTTTGGGGCTGGTGGCGCTGGTGCTGGTGTTTGTCGGCTTTATCCTGTTGCAGAAGGATGATCTGCGGGACCGCTTTGTGCGGCTGGCAGGATCGCGAGATCTTCAGCGCACCACGGTGGCGCTTGATGAAGCGGCATCACGCCTGGCGCGTTACCTCGCCCTGCAGACGGCGATCAATGCCGGCTTCGGCATCGTCATCGGCGTGGGACTTTGGATCATCGGCATTCCCAATTCCGGCCTGTGGGGCCTGATGGGCATGCTTTTCCGCTTCGTGCCCTATGTCGGCGTGCCCATCGCCTTCCTGTTCCCCGCCGTGCTGGCGGTGGCGGTGGATCCGGGCTGGATGAGCCTGGCCTGGGTTGCAATCCTGTATGGCAGCATCGAGTTCATCATCGGCCAGATGGTCGAGCCCTTTGTTTATGGCCGCTCCATGGGCCTGTCCGCCGTTGCGGTGGTGGTGGCGGCGGTGTTCTGGACCTGGCTTTGGGGGCCGATGGGATTGCTGCTCTCCACGCCTTTGACGATGTGCTTTGTGGTGCTGGGCCGCCATATCGAGGGGCTCAAATTCCTCGATGTCATGCTGGGCGACCAGCCGGCGCTGGCGATGGAGGAAAGCCTTTATCTGCGCATGCTGGCGGAAGACCCGGATGAGGCCGCGGACGATGCCGAAATCTTCCTGCGCGAAAATTCCCTGTCTGCCTATTATGACGAAGTGGCGGCCAAGGCGCTGATGCTGGCGCAGACGGACGTCAATCGCGGCCTGCTCGATCCCTTGCGCCAGACGCGCATTCGCGACGCCATCAAGGGCCTGATCGAGAATTTGGCCGACCGCGCGGACAATGGCGCGGCCAAGACAATGGCCGAACTGCCCCCGGACTGGCAAAACTTGCCCGTGATGTGCGTGGCGGGGCGCGGGCCGCTGGACGAAGCCGCCGCGCTGTTGCTGGTGGACATGCTGGCCAAATCGGGGGTGGGCGCGCGCGTCGTGTCTTCGGACCAGACGTCCGCGACCCACGTCAACGAACTGGATGTCGACGGTGTGCGCGTCGTCTGTGTTTCCTACCTCGAGCCCGGCACCTACAAGAATGCCCGCTACCAGGTTCGGCGCCTGCGCAAGCGCATGCCGGACGTGCCGGTGATGGCGATTTTCTGGGGCATCGGCAGCGACAATTCGCGCTACCTCGACGGCGTCGAGGCCACCGAATGCGATGTGGTGACGACCGGCCTGAAGGAAACCATCCATCATGTGCTGGCCTTTTCCGGGCGGTCCGCCCAGGGCAAGCCGGGGCGGGCCCAGGGCAGTTTGCAACTGTAAGAGTTCGCCGTTTACCCCGCGCGAAGACTGGTGCGCGATGCGGGACATGCGCGAAAAAAATGGTGACCCCGGCTGGATTCGAACCAGCGACCACCGGCTTAGAAGGCAGGTGCTCTATCCAACTGAGCTACGGAGTCCCGAAACATATTCTAGGCCGAAAAGCCTAAAATCCCACTGTCAATGAGACCAGGGCTGCTTGCGGTCGAAGCGGAAATTGTCGGAATAGGATTTTGGCTTGGGCTGCAGCACATGCGGCTCGAACACCTGGAAGTCGATGCCATGCTTTTGCGCATAGGCGACGGCTTCTTCCTGGGTGTCGAATTCCAGCGTGACCTGCTGGCGCATATCGTCGGAGCTGGTCCAGCCCATCAAGGGATCGGGCACGCGCGGCTTTTCCGGCTCATATTCCAGCAGCCACAGCCTGGTGCGGGCCTTGCCCGACTGCATCGCATTCTTCGCCGGTCTATAGATGCGCGCGCGCATCGCCTTCTCCTTCGGTCTGGGGCACGATTCGAACCCGCGCCGTAGCATCCCAGATACTGGATCGCCGGGCGTGATGCAATCCGCCGCCCGCACTTGGAAGCAGAAAATGCCAGCAAAACCAAAGGCCCATAGCGACAAGGGGCCGCTATGGCCAGGCGAGAACGCGCACAGCGGATGGGGGCAATCTGCCCTGGCGGCGCCACGCTCTACAGCGAATTCGCGGTTGACCAAAACAGCGGCGGCTCCCAGCCCGGCAGGCGGCGGTTGGCGTTGCGCGGCCGCCTGCGATTTCCCATCCATAAAATCGTTGCAACACACGCGCCTTCCGGCAAAAAGGAAGGCGCGTTTTTTTCATTGTCAATCATCGCTGGAAGATCCGGGAGCCGCCTTGAGCTTGGTAGACATACGCGTTGAGGGCCCGCTTGGCCGCATCTCGCTGACCCGCCCCGAAGCGCTCAACGCCATTAACCTGCCAATGGTGCAGGCCATCGCCAACGCCCTTCGCAAATGGGTATCCGATCCGCAAATCCGCATGATTTTGATGGATGGCGCAGGCCCGCGCGGCTTTTGCGCCGGAGGCGACATACGCGGACTGTATGACGCCGCCAAGGCGGGCGATCCGTTGCCGGCAGAAGCGTTTTTCCGCAACGAGTATGTGCTGAACGCCGCCATCGCCAACTACCCAAAACCCGTGATCGTGCTGATGGATGGCATCACCATGGGCGGCGGCATCGGCCTGGGCTCGCATGCCTCGCACCGCATCGTCACGGAACGCTCCATGCTGGCCATGCCGGAGGTCTGCATCGGCTTTTACCCGGATGTGGGCGGCACCTTCCTGCTGGGCACCGCACCAGGCGAGCTGGGCACGCACCTGGCCATGACGGGCGAGCGGTTTGATGGCAGCGATGCCATCGCCTGCAACCTGGCCGACAGGATGGTGGCCTCTCCCGACCTGGTGAAAATACCAGACCTGCTGCGCAATGTTGGGACTGGCGATGCAGTATGGCCTGCGCTGGAAAGCGTGATGATAACGCCCAAGGAAAGCGCCATCGTCGCGGCGAAAAGCTGGATAGACCAATGCTATGGGATGAGCGCGGTGGAGGACATTCTTGCTGCCCTGGAAACGCTGGGGACAACAGCGGCGCTGGAGGCCCGCGCCAAGATTCAGAAAAATTGCCCCACTTCGCTGAAAGTCACGCTGCGCGCCCTGCGCCAGGCCCGCAACCTGGGCAGACTGGAGCCCTGCCTGGGGCAGGAATTCCAGATCTCGCGCAAGATGGTGATGACGCCAAATTTCATGGAAGGGGTGCGCGCGGCCGTGGTGGACAAGGACCGCAACCCCAGCTGGTCTCCGCCGCGCCTGGAGGATGTCACCGCAGAAAGCGTGGCTTCCTATTTCCAGGACAGCGCGGACGCAGGCTTGAACCCGCGGACCGCGCCATAACGCCCTGATTGTGTTGGTCGGAGCGGCTGGATTCGAACCAACGGCCCTTAGCTCCCAAAGCTAATGCTCTACCAGGCTGAGCTACGCTCCGTACCAGGCCCGTCCCTTAGCGCCTGCCCGGCCCAAGCGCAAATCCTAGCGCCCGTCGGCAAAACGGCCGGTAAAGACAAAGGGCCATTCCTTGCCCGTTACGGTGAACAGCTTGCGGTCTGGGTCATAGGCGATGCCGTTGAGGACAAAATCGGGGTCACGGCCGATATAGTCGCGCTCATCTGGCGTCATCTGTGCCCATAAGGAGTCCATCGCCGCTTCGGCCTCGATGCAGCCGCTGCGGGCGTCGATCCGCACGATGCTGCGGGTCATCCAGATATTGGCGTAGATTTTCCCGCCGACATATTCCAGCTCGTTGATGTTATCGACGGCATCCTTGCCCCGGCGCACCGTGATGGCGCCCTTGATGGCGAAGGTGGCAGGCTCGGCAAAAAACAGCCTTGTTCCGCCATCGCCGAAAATCAGGTAGCGGCCGTCATTGGTCAGGCCCCAGCCCTGCCGCGGATTGCGCATCACGCGCTGCAGTTTTGCCGAAAGGTCATAGACAAAAACCTTGTGATCTTCCCAGCTCAGCTGGAACAGCTGGCCGCCCAGGAAGGTAAGGCCCTCGCCGAAAAATTCCTCTCCGGAATCCTTCAGCACCGTGACATGGCCATCGGGTGCGATGCGCATCAGGCGGGTGCCGCCGCCCAGCGCACCTGTGCTTTCGTAGAGCGCGCCTTCATGCACCTCGAGCCCCTCGGTAAACCCCGAAACGTCGCGGGTGATTTTTTTCTCGACCTGGAAGCTCATGGGCCGGGGCGCGGGGCAGACAGGGGCGGCCTGCGCCGCCCCCGCAAAAACGGCAAAAATGGCAAAAATGCAAAGCGGGTGCGGGCGCATCCGCCGACTATCTCACGGGGCATGCGCCGGGGTCGAGGCCGTCCCGGGGGCGGCGCCATGTCCTGAGGACCGGGTCCCAAGATCGGTTTTTGACGCCGGGGGCCCAAACTGACAGCATTTGCGACAAATCCCTGTTTGCGCGGGATATTCGGAAGGATCACATTGCGCCCATGATCAAGGACGAAGCCCGGCCGCATGTCCTCCTGGTGGAGGATGCCCGCGATATCCGCGAGCCGCTGGCGCGCTATCTGCGCGAGCATGGCTATCGCGCCACCACCGCCCCAGACGCCGCCATGGCCCGCAAAGTGATGAAGTCCTCCGCCATAGACCTGGTGGTGCTGGATATCATGATGCCGGGCGAGGACGGGCTGTCGCTGTGCCGCTCGATCCGCGAAACCTCGCAGATTCCCTTAATCCTGCTGACCGCCCGGGGCGAGGAAGTGGACCGCATCATCGGCCTGGAAATGGGCGCCGACGATTATATCGCCAAGCCCTTCAGTCCCCGCGAACTGATTGCCCGCGTCACCGCCGTCCTGCGCCGCACCCAGGCCTTGCCGCCCCGCCAGAAGCCGCCGGGCGCCGACCGCATCCGCTTTGGCGAATGGATGCTCGATACCGGCCAGCGCGAGCTGATCGGTCCGGACGGCATCGCCCTGCCCTTGTCCAGCGGCGAATTCCGCCTGCTCACGGCCCTTCTGGAACGGCCCAAGATCGCCCTGACCCGCAACCAATTGCTCGACCTGACCAAGGGCCGCGACGCTGACCTGTTCGACCGCTCGATCGACAATCATGTCAGCCGGCTGCGCAAGAAAATCGAGACCGATCCGAAAAACCCCCGCTATATTAAGACGGTATGGGGAGGCGGCTACATCTTCGCGATGGAGCCTGAAGCGGCATGAAATTCAAACTCTGGCCACGCACGCTTGTCGTCCAGCTGATCACGGTCACCGCTGCGGCCGTGGTGCTGTCCAACCTGGCCGTCGCCTACTGGTTCGAAAAAGGCAATGAGCTGCAGAACGAAGCCTCGCTGAACGAGCGCCTGCTGGACCGCGCCTCCACCGTGCTGACCACCTTGCGCGCCATTCCGCCGGGCTCGCGCCCGGTTGTGATGAAAACCATGAGCTCGCGCCTGTGGCAGTTCACCGAGGTGCCGCGGGCGGCGTTCAAGCCGCAGCCCATGAGCGAGCAAGAGGCGCATCTTGCGCAGCGCCTGATCGCCGTGCTGCCGCCCCGGGCGCAGAAGGCGCCAATCATCGTTCAACTCCACCAGAAACCCGCGGACATTGTGCCGGACCAGCTGCCGACGGGCGGCGACCGCAATTCGGAAGCCATTCGGTTCGTGGTTCCGCTGGACCGGAACACCTATCTGTCCGCCGTCTTCCTGCGTGTCCCGGCGCAATGGCCCGTGGAAATCCTGGTAGCAGCGCTCACCGCCATCATGTTGGCCTCCACCGCTGCGGCGCTGATGGCGCGGCGGGTGGTAAGGCCGCTATATGAACTGACGGCAGCCGCCTCGCTGGTGGCGCGCGGCGGCAGCGCCCCGCCGGTCGAGGAAAAGGGCCCGGACGATGTGCGCAACGCCGCCATCGCCTTCAACCGCATGACCGAGAAAGTCTCCAGGACGATGGAGGCGCAGCGCCACCTGCTGTCTGCCGTGGGCCATGACCTGCGCACCCCCATCACGGCCATGCGCATCAACCTGGAATTCATCGAGGACTATGAACTGCGCCACCGGCTGCAGTCCAACCTGGACGAATTGCAGGAACTGACCGAGCAGGTGCTGTCAGCTGCCCGGGGCACCGGCGGCGAAGGCAAGCGCAGCGTGGACCTCTCGGCCCTGGTGGAAAGCCTGGTGGCCGACCTGGACGATATGGGCGAGCCCGTCACCTGGCAGAACCACAGCCCCGCCCCCGTCTCGTGCCGGCCCAACGAGATTCGCCGCGCGGTGCGCAACCTGGTCGAAAACGCCGTGGCCTATGGGTCACGGGCCAATGTCCAGATCACCGACAATGGCGTGGTCTATGAAATCGTGGTCGAGGACGAGGGTCCGGGCATTCCGGAGGATGACCGCCAGCGCGTGTTCGAGCCCTTCGTCCGGCTCGAAAGCTCCCGCAACAATGCCACCGGCGGCACGGGGCTTGGGCTGACCCTCGTCAAGGCCATCGCAGAGGGCCATGGCGGCGGGGTGGTGCTGGAGAATCGCGAACATGGAGGCTTGCGGGTCCGCATGATCCTGCCGCGCGTGCAGCTTGCCGCCCAATAGTTGCTGCCAGCAACACAAACCCCTCCCCCGCGGGAAATACACCTGCGTTTCAACCGATTGCGATGGGATATTCCCATGTTGGTTCAGCAAAAATGGCCGTGCTTCGGCCATGATCGGGGCCTAGAATTCAGGCCATGAGCGATGTCCTGTACCGCAAGGAAATCCTGCGCCTGGCCGCCGATGCGGCGGGGGCCGGACGGCTGGCCCAGCCCCATGGCAGCGCCACGATGCACAACCCCAGCTGCGGCGACCGGGTGACGGTGGATGTGGCGCTCACGGATGGCCGCATCAGCGCCATCGCCCAGCACACCAACGCCTGCATCCTGACCCAGGCCTCTGCGGCCATCCTGGGCGCGGATGCCACGGGGCTGAACCGGGCCGAGATATCTGCCCTGGCCGCAGCCGTGCAAAACATGCTGGCCGGCGGGGGCAGCCCCCCCGCCCCGTTCAATGCCTATGCCGCCTTTGATGGCCTGGCCGACCACAGGGGCCGCCACAAATGCGTGCTGCTGCCGCTGGAGGCAGTCCTGGAAGCGCTAGAAATCCTGGAGCTGGCCGAACCACGCGCTTAGCGGCGGCAGGGTCAGGACACCACCGCGCAGCGCGCCAGCGCCCAATGCCAAGGCCGTGGCGGCACGGGGCAAGCGCCAGTCCTGGGTAATTTTCCCAAGATTGAAGACACACACAATCGTGCCGCCGCGCAGGAAAGCGACCAATCCTTCGGGCGCATCCAGCAGCGTCAGATCGCCCTCGACCAGGGCTGGCATGGCCTTGCGCGCCGTCAGTAAATTTCGCGCATAGGCCAGGGTGGAATTGCCATCGGCTTCCTGCGCCGCCACCGCCATCGCCGCGTGCCCGGCGCCCGCCGGCAGCCATGGCGTGCCGCTGGAAAATCCCAGATTGGGTTTGGCCCCATCCCAGGGCATGGGCGTGCGGCAGCCGTCACGGCCCTTGAACAGCGGGTAATAAAGATCGCCCACGGGATCGCGCAGCTGGTCGCGGCGCAGATCAACTTCGGGCAGTCCCAGCTCCTCGCCCTGGTAGAGCAGCACCGTACCGCGCAGGGAAAACAGAAGCGCCAACATCACCCTGGCCGAACCTTCGCCGAAGCGGCTGGCGGCGCGCGTGACATCATGGTTGGAAAAAGCGATGCAGGGCCAGTGATCGGGATATTGCGCCAGCACCTTCAGATGCGCGATCACGCCGGCCGCATCGCTCACAACCAGCAGCGCGAAATTGTAACCGGCATGCAGCCCCTCGCCCGGCGGCAAATAGCAGCCCGAGCGCTCAAACTCTTCGGAAAACTCCCCGAACACGAAGCGCTCCGCGAAGGCATCAACCCGCTTGCGCACCAAATCCAGCAAGGCACGATTTTCCACCAGGTTGGAATCGAACAGATGGCGCTGCATGTTGGCCGCCGCCGACCATTCCGCCGCGCTGCGTTCCGGCGCGGGAATGGCGGGATTGTCGGTCAATTTCGCATCGTGCAGATAGGCGTTGGCGACATCCAGACGGAAGCCGTCGGCACCGCGCTGCAGCCACAAATCCAGCACCTGCAGCGCCGCCTCGCGTGCGCCGTCATTGATCCAGCTCAGCTTGGGCTGCTGGCGCAGGAATTTGTGATGGTAATATTGCCGCCTTGCGGGCTGGTAGCTCCAGGCCGGGCCGCCGAACACCGACAGCCAGTTGTTTGGCACCGTGCCGTCTTCCTTTGGGTCGGCCCAGACATACCAGTCCTTTTTAGCAACATCGCCGTCCCGGCTGGCGGCGAACCAGGCATGCTCGTCCGAGGTGTGCGCCAGCACTTCGTCCAGCAGGATTTTCAGGCCCCGCGCATGGGCGGCGTCCACCAGCGCGGCAAAATCCGCCAGCGTGCCGTAATCAGGATGCACCCCTTCATAGTCGGAAATGTCATAGCCCCAGTCGCGATTGGGCGATGGATGGATGGGCGACAGCCAGATGGCGTCCACGCCCAGGGACTTGATGTAATCCAGTTTGGAAACCAGGCCGGCAAAGTCGCCCTGCCCGTCGCCATTGGCGTCGCAGAAACTGCGGATATAGACCTGATAGACGACCGCGCCTTTCCACCAGGCAGCGGCCACCAGCTACACTTCTTTTGCGCTGCTGATGACTTTGGCCACGAGGCCGTACTTCACGGCGTCTTCAGCGCCCATCCAGAAATTGCGCTCGGTATCGGCGACGACCTTTTCATAGGGCTGTCCCGTTTCCACCGCGATTTCCTTGATGAGGCGCGCGCGCATCTTGAGGATTTCTTCCGCCTCGATGTGAATGTCCGACGCCTGGCCCTGCACGCCGCCCAGGGGCTGGTGCAGAAGAAAGCGGGTAAAGGGAAGGCAGTAGCGGTTTTCCTTTTTGGCACCCAGGAAGATGTGCGCGCCGGCGGACGCGACCCAGCCGGTGCCGATCATCTTCACCTTCGAACCGACAAAGCGGATCATGTCATGGATGGTGTCACCCGACTCCACATGGCCGCCCGGCGAATTGACGATGACGCGGATGTCGCCCTCGCCCTCGTTATAGGCGAGAAGCTGGGCGGTGACCCGTTCGGCCATCTTCATGTTGACTTCGCCGAAGATCAGCACCGTGCGCGACTTGAACAGCGCCTTGGCGATGTCGGACGACTGCGCTTCGCGCTTGTCATCTTCCTTGTCGTTTTTTTCGTCAGGGTCTTCGTCGGCGCGGCGCACGGCAAACTCCGGGAAAGGGGATGATTCGGGACTCATACTAGCGATGATTGGATAGGGGGCAACCTGCCTATAAGGCCTTAACGGCAGCGGTCAAAATTGGCCCTATTTCTCCATTTATTACCAAGTCGGCATAGGGGTCTTGCTCGGTGGCCTCGCGGTTGAGGATCGCCAGTTTGGCGCCATGCCGCTTGGCCAGCAGGGGAAATCCCGCCGCCGGATAGACCACCAGCGACGAACCCAGAACCAGGAACAGGTCGGCCTCCAGCGACGCGGCTTGCGCCCGCGCCATTTCCTCCTCCGGCATCGCCTGGCCGAACGAGATGGTCGCGGTCTTGATGATGCCGCCGCACAGACGGCAATCGGGCGCATCACCCTCCTTGTCGAAATGGGCGCGAATATCGGAAATTTCAACCCGCGCGCCGCAGGTCAGGCATTTGGCATAGCTGGTATTGCCATGCAATTCGATCAGCCTGTCCTCAGGCACGCCGGACGCCTGGTGCAGATTGTCGATATTCTGGGTGATGACGTGCGCGACGATGCCGCGCGCCACCAGCCAGGCCACGGCCTTGTGGCCATCATTGGGCGCCACCTTGTTCCAGGTTTCCTCCATTTCGAACCGCCGCTCCCAGGACAGGCGGCGCGCCTGCGGGTCGGCGACATAATCCTGGAACTGCACCGGCATCATCTTGGTCCAGATGCCGCCGGGCGAGCGAAAATCGGGAATGCCAGACTCGGTGGAAATGCCTGCGCCGGTGAAGATCACGGCGCGCCGGGCGGCGCGCAAGAGCGCCGAAAGTTCCATGCTTTTCTGCGTTTCCGAGGTGGTAGGAATGGCGATACCCGTCAAAACCGGGGGAATCTTGCACAAAGAATGGGCCGGGCTAAAGGCTTTTGTAACGCTAGAGGAGATAAAATGACCGCCAGTCTTTCCGTTTGAAGGAGTTTTTCATGCGCGCGATTGTTGCATCCATCCTGGTGAGTTCTTTGCTGGCTTCCACCGCCTTTGCGGCAGACGCCGGCCAGGTTGGTCCCCTCGCCCCGGGAAAACCCGCCGGTGTGAAAAAGGCCGATATCGAAGCCGGCGGCGTGCTGCTGGTCGGCAGCATCCTGGTTCTTGCCGCGGGCATCGCCGTGCTTGCGTCGAACACCCAGGGCGACGGCAAAAATACCAACGCCCCGACCACCACGCCCTGATGCTTAAGCGCGCTGCGCCCTGGCGCGCGCGATTCCGTCCAGGATAAGCTGGCGCGCCTCGCTGGCGTCGCCCCAGCGCAGGATTTTCACCCATTTGCCGGGTTCCAGATCCTTGTAATGGGCGAAGAAGTGCTCGATCTGCTTGACCGTGATATCCGGCAGATCGCTGTGATTGAGCACCCCGTCGAAGCGCTGCGTGATATGGGCTGAAGGTACGGCGACGATCTTCTCGTCCTGGCCGGCATTGTCTTCCATCAACAGCACGCCAACAGGACGCACGCTGATCACCGCCCCGGGGGCGATGGCGCGGGAATTGGCGATCAGCACATCCACCGGATCGCCGTCGCCCGACAGCGTGTGGGGAATAAAGCCATAGTTCCCGGGATAGCGCATCGCGGTATAGAGAAAGCGGTCCACCACCAGCGTGCCGGCCGCCTTGTCCATTTCATACTTGATGGGTTCGCCGCCGATCGGCACCTCGACAATGACATTGACGTCATTGGGGACATTCTTTCCGACTGCAATCTGGTCGATACGCATGGGAAGAATCCTTTATGATGCGGGCCGGGGGTCCTAGGTGCGCAACACCCCAGCGTCAAGTCCAGTTTGCGCACATCAGGAGTTCCCATGCAGACCAAAGCCTATGCCGCCCAGTCGGCCACCACGCCGCTGGCACCGCACGCAATTGACCGGCGCGAACCAGGCCCGGCGGATGTTGCCCTGACGATCCTTTATTGCGGCGTGTGCCATTCCGACCTGCACACGGCGCGCGGCGAATGGCATGGCGTGCAATATCCCTGCGTGCCAGGTCATGAGATTGTCGGGCGCGTCACGGCGGTGGGCAGCCAGGTGAAGAAATTCAAGCCGGGACAGATTGTCGGCGTCGGCTGCATGGTGGACAGCTGCCGCAGCTGCTCCGCCTGCAAGGAAGGGCTTGAGCAATATTGCGACGGCCCTGTCGGCTTTACCGCCACCTATAACGGGCCGGTGGGCGGCGGCTTTAATACCTATGGCGGCTACAGCGCCGCCATTACCGTGGACCAGGGATTTGTCCTGGCCATCAGCCACGCGGAAAAAGACCTGGCCGCCGCCGCACCGCTGTTGTGCGCCGGCATTACAACCTGGTCACCGCTGCGCCACTGGAAAGCGGGCCCCGGCAAGAAAGTCGGCATTGTGGGCATTGGCGGGCTTGGGCATATGGGCCTGAAGCTGGCGCATGCGCTGGGCGCGCATGTCGTGGCCTTCACCACGTCGCCTGACAAGATCGCCGACGCAAAAAAGCTGGGCGCCGACGAAGTCGTGATTTCGAAAAACGCCGATGAGATGAAAGCCCACCAGGGCAGCTTCGATCTCATCATAAACACGGTGGCCGCGCCGCATGACCTGGACCAGTTCCTGGTCTTGCTCAAGCGTGACGGGGCGCAGGTGCTGGTGGGGGCGCCGCCGACGCCGCATCCGCCGCCCGGCGCCTTCAACCTGATCTTCAAGCGCCGCACCCTGGCCGGCTCGCTGATCGGCGGCATTGCGGAGACCCAGGAGATGCTGGATTTTTGCGGCAAGAATGGCATCGTCTCCGACATCGAGATGATCGCGATGTCGGACATCAACACCGCCTATGACCGGATGCTGAAAAGCGACGTCAAATACCGTTTTGTCGTGGACATGGCGACGCTGGGCTGAGGACAAGGGCATGAACGCAGACGAATTCGGCGTTGTTTCCACAACGCTCGCCAACCGCGAAGATGCCGAGCGCATCGCTCAAAGCCTGCTGGCGGAAAAACTGGCAGCCTGCGTCCAGATCACCGGCGTGGACAGCCGTTATGTCTGGAAAGGTGATATCGTGCGCGAGCCGGAATTCCTGCTGCTGATCAAGACGCGCGCCGCGCAATTCGAAAATGTAATCGCCCACATCAAGGCGCAGCACCCCTATGAGGTGCCGCAAATCCTGGCCACGCCTTTTACCGCGGGGTTTGTCGGCTATTTCGACTGGCTGGCGGAAAATACCAGGGCGCCCTAGCGCCCGGCCACCCGGCAGAACTGGTGTGGCAAAGGGTGGCTTTTTTGTTGGCCAAAGGTGTGTAATGTCGGCGCAAAGACAACAAGACCGGGGAGGTCCCATGTTCAAGGCCATTGTATTGGGCGCAATTTTGCTGGGCGCCGCCGCCCTGCCCGCCAGCGCCGCACCGCAATGGGGGCCCTATTCTCCCGATGCGAAATTTTCCGATGTATTCGGCCGGCCCGTGGTCGTGGAGAAAAACGGCGCGCTCAATGGCAATCCCAGCCTGGGTGAGACAGCGTCGGACGGCAACGCGTTCCTGAAGCAGGCGATGGACGACATGCTGGCGTCCTCGGCAAGCGTTTCCAGCTGCCAGAGCCTGACCGGATTGAAACTTCCCTGGGTGCGCATCCGCTCGGCTGACAATGTCGCAGCCGAAGGCGAAACCAGGGCATATTGCAAAGTGATCGGCGTGGTGGACAAGGAAATCACCTTTGAGGTGGACTTGCCCGAGGCTGCGGCCTGGAATGGCAAATTCCTCATGGGCGGCGGCGGCGGCTTCATCGGCGACCTTTCCAACGGCGCCAAGGCGGCCGCGCTCCATCGCGGCTATGCCACGGGGGCCACGGATACAGGTCATCCCGTTCCCGCCGATGGCGGCGGCTCCTGGGCCGATAAGAATCCGGAGCGGGTGCTCAATTGGGGTTATCGCGGCACCCACCTGGCCCAGGCCAATATCAAGCTGGTGATCCAGGCCTATTACAAGAAAGCGATCGGCAAATCCTATTATTTCGGCTCATCCGGCAGCGGACGCGTCGCCCTGATGGAGGCCGAACGTTATGCGGATGATTTCAACGGCATCATCGCCGCCTGTCCCGTGGCCAGCTGGACGAAGCTGAACGGCGTTGCCACCACCTGGACGCAGCAAGCCATGTTCCGCAAGGCGGAGGATGAATACCAGTGGAACCCCGTCCTGCCCCCCACAAAAGTCGCCATGATGGATCGCGCCATCTATGAAAAATGCGATGCGCTGGATGGATTGAAGGATGGCAACATCACCAATCCCATGGCCTGCAAATTCGATCCCCATGTTGATCTGGTGACCTGCAAGGCGGGCGAGGACAAGCCGACCTGCTTCACCGCCGAACAGGAAGATGTGATCGCAAAGATCCATGCTGGCCCGTCCAACAAGCTGGGGCAGATCTATCCCGGCTGGCCCTATGGCGGCGAGAATGTGCCGGGCATGTGGGCGCAAGGCGGCAATGGCGGTTATGTGATCGGCACGCCGCAAAAGCCGGGCTCACTCAACCCCTATGCCAGCCGTCATTACCTGCTGACGCAGGGAACGCTGCGCAATGTCGTGTTCGGCGATCCCACCTATGACCTGCACAGCTTCAATTTCGACACCGACCTGCCTGCGCTGCAAATAGCGTCGGCCCAAATCGATCCGGACCATCCCAACCTCAATCTGGGCGCCCTCAATGCCCGTCACAACAAGCTGATCATCAGCGTGGGCTGGGCCGATTGGGCCGTGGGCGGCCTGATCGTGAAAGACTTTTATGACCGGTCGGCGGCCCAGAATGGCGGCATCGACGCGACGAAAAATTTCGCGCGCCTCTTCATGCTGCCCGGCGTCGGTCATTGTTTTTCCACGGATGCGCAATACAAGACCCCCAGCACGGTGGATCTTCTGACCGCGCTGGAAAACTGGGTGGAAAAAGACCAGGCCCCCGACAGCATCATCGCCTCCCATGTCGTGTCCAAGCCGGGCGAACGCGAGCCGGGCAACAGCATGCCCATCACGGGCAAGGTGGACCGCACCCGCCCGATCTGCGCCTACCCGCTGCTGGCCACCTATAACGGCAAGGGCAACATTGACGACGCCGCGAACTTTACCTGCAAGGCACCCGCATCATGACAATTGACCGCCGTTCCCTGATGGGGGCCGCCGCGATTGGCGCGGGGCTGCTTTCCACTGCGCAGGCGCAGACAGCTGCGCCTGCGGCAGCATTGCCGCCGGCGCCGGCTACGCCCCCGCCAAAAGTGACGCAGATATTGGCGCGCTATATCACCGGGGCGCGGTTCGAGGATTTGCCCGCCAATGTCCGCAAGGAGGGCACCCGCACATTCCTGAACTGGATGGGCGTGGCGGTGGGCGGCTCGCATCATGAAACCGTGGACAATGCGGTTGCGGCGATGTCGCCCTTTTCCGGCAAGCCCGAAGCCAACCTGATGGGGCGCGCTGAGAAGCTGGACATTCTCAACGCCGCCCTGGTCAACGGCATTTCCTCCCACGTCTTTGATTATGACGACACGCATCTGAAGACCATCATCCATCCCGCAGGCCCCGTGGCATCGGCCATCCTGGCCTTGTCGCAGCACCGGCCCGTCAGCGGGCGCGAATTCCTGCACGCCCTTGTGCTGGGCGTGGAAACGGAATGCCGCATCGGCAATGCGGTCTATCCCAGCCATTACGACATGGGCTGGCACATCACCGGCAGCTGCGGCGTCTTTGGCGGCGCGGCGGCAGCAGGAAAAATCCTGGGCCTGAACGAGCAGCAAATGGCCTGGGCGCTGGGCCTGGCCGCGACCCAGCCCGTGGGTCTGAAAATCCACTTCGGCACCATGACCAAGAGCTTCCATGCCGGACGGGCAGCGCAGAATGGCCTCACCGCGGCCTTGCTGGCGGCACAGAATTACACCGCCGACGTCACCGCCCTGGAAGGCAAGGATGGCTGGGGCCAAGCCCTGTCCCGCAGCGTCAAATGGACGGAAGTCACGGAAGGATTGGGCAGCCGCTATGAAGCGGCGCTCAACACCTACAAGCCGTTCGCCTGCGGCATCGTCAGCCATCCCGGCATTGATGCGGCGATCCAGCTGCGCAGCGAGAACAAGCTGACGGCGGACCAGATTGACAGCGTCACCCTGCACGCCAATCCGCTGGTGCTCTCATTGATGGGCAAGACCGAACCCCAGATCGGGCTGGAGGGAAAATTCAGCATCTATCACTGCGTGGCGGTGGGACTGATCTACGGCGCGGCGGGCGAGAAGCAATTCCAGGACGCCATCGTGAAAGATCCAGCGGTGGTGGCGCTGCGCCACAAGATCACGGTCAATACCGATGCGGCGGTGCCCACCCAGAAAAGCGATCTCACCATCAAGCTGAAAAACGGCAAGGTGCTGACAAAGCATATCGAGAATGCGGTCGGCAGCCTGGAAAAGCCGCTCAGCGACGCGGCGCTGGAAGCCAAATTCTCAGACCTGGCCGATGGCGTGCTGCCCAAAGCGAAGGCGCAGAAACTGATGCAATTGTGCTGGGACGTGGAGCAGGCCGCGGACGCCGGCGCCATCGCGGCCGCAGCCTCGGCGTGAACCGATAGTAGCGAGTCTTTCCATCAGAACGACAAGCTGCTGATATTAAGTCCCCTTCGCACCAAGAGCGCGCCGGCGGTCTCTTTTTTTTGTAATGGTTGTACATAGAGCACTCCCCGGCGCCCGGCAAAACTGGCGCGTCGTGGCTGTAAATGGTGCGGCTGCGTTCCCTGCAAAATGGCGGATTCTGTTATTTTCGGCTGCCAAATTGATTGGCGGGCTTCGCTGCAGCGCGATTGTACTGCACTGCAATAACGCAGCTATAGGCCCTGGCTCGTCCCAGGTAAGGCTTTTCGGCGCCATTTGGATTTCTGCACACCCAGTAAGCAAATTTGTCCATTGCTTGCCCTACCCCTCCTCAGTAAACAATGCTGGAGGGAACATGGGCGAAACGCGCAAAAATGCGCTGCCCAAAGCTCGGGGAGTAAAGCTATGCGTTTCAGATTCGTGAATATTGCCCTTTTGGGTACGGCCGCCTGCGTCGCTTCCAGCCCTGTCTGGGCCCAGGATGCTGACATTGAACAAGTCGTGGTCAGCGCCTCGCGCATCAATCTGGTCGGCTACACTCAGCCGACGCCTGTCACATCGGTCAGCACCGAAACCCTGGAGCGTGACGCCCACGCCAGCCTTGGCGACATGTTCCGCACGCTGCCCAGCTTCGCCGTCACCAACTCCCCAGATACCAGCACCGGCCAGCAGGGCATCAGCGGCAGCACCAGCGGTTCCGACCAGGTCAATCTGCGCGACTTGGGCGCTACCCGCACCCTGACCCTGCTCAACAATACCCGCGTGGTCCCGGTCGACGCCGGCGGCGGTACGGACCTGACGCTGTTCCCGAACGGCCTTATCAAGCGCATTGACGTTGTCACCGGCGGCGCCTCGGCCGCCTGGGGTTCGGACGCCGTTGCCGGTGTCGTCAACATCATCATGGACAACAACTTCGAAGGCCTTAAGGGCAATCTCGAAGTCGGCACCAACCAGTGGATGGACAAGCAGAAGCTGAAGCTCAGCGCGTCCTGGGGCGCCAGCTTCCTGGGCGGCAGGCTTCACCAGGTGTTCGACGCCAGCTACACCAACCTGACCGGGACGGCGATACCGTCCAACGCCAAGTGGGACAATTTCAGCTCCTACATCCTCAATCCAGACTATACCGCCACCAACGGCCAGCCGCAGTACCTGACGAAGCGCCGCGTTGGTCTGGCCTTTGCCACCAGAGGCGGCGTGATCATCTCGGGTCCGCTCAAGGGCATCCAGTTTGTTGGTCCGCAGGGCACGCCCGAGCCGTTCAATTTCGGCATCGTCACCGGCATTTTGTCCTGGGGCGGCAGCGCGCTGACGTCGGACTATAATGGCCAAGAAAACATCATGAGCGATCCGGAGCGGACCGTGAATTTCTACAGCGACACCAGCTTCGAGGTATCTGATGCGCTGAAGATCGGCGTGGAACTGGATTACGGCCGTCTCAAGGGCCAGAATGTCGGTTACAGCTACCTGTCCCAGAACACCGTGAAGATCGACAACGCCTTCCTGGATCCCACGATCGTGACGGCGATGACGTCGGCGAAGATCACCACCTTCGTGCTGGGCACGACCAACACCAACAATCTGCCGCCGCAGGCCAATTCCAATCTGGGACCTGGCGCACCGGTGCTGGGCGAATTGCAGGATTTCGCGTTCCGCTCGTTGCACCGCGCCGTTGTCCGTCTGGACGGCACCGTGTTCGGCGACTGGACCTGGAATATCACCGGCCAGGCTTCCAAGATCAACAAACTGATCTTGACCACCATGCCCAACCTGGTGCGCTATCAGCAGGCGATTGACGCCGTGCGCGTGACCACCGCCAACCAGGGCACCTCGGGCCTGCCGCTGGGCTCGATCCAGTGCCGCTCGCTGCTGACACCGGCCACCGCCGACTACCATGCCTTCCAGAAAGGTGGTTGCCAGCCGCTGAACACCTTTGGTGATGGCGTCGCGTCCCAGGCGGCGATGAACTACATCAAGAGCCGCTATGGCGAAGAATTCACCTCCGTGGGGGTAAGCCAGACCACGGCTTCCTTCTCCTTCACGGGCCAGCCCTTCACCCTGCCAGCCGGCAAGATGGCCGTCGCCGCGGGCTTTGACTATCGCCTGGAAGGCGTCAATGAAAGTGCCGACCCGGAATCGACCCTGCGCAACTGG
The DNA here is from genome assembly GCA_947475445.1 of Alphaproteobacteria bacterium. Lineage (GTDB taxonomy): Bacteria > Pseudomonadota > Alphaproteobacteria > Micropepsales > Micropepsaceae > Rhizomicrobium. Next base: position 166,787 of record CANJLC010000001.1, on the reverse strand, counting down.
CTGGCCGGCAACCGTCCGACCTGGCGCGCCTATAACTACACCACCGAAGGGTTCGGTGAAATCGATGCGCCTCTCCTGAAAGACATGCTGGTTCAGTCGCTCGACTTCAGCGCGGCTGGCCGTATCGTGGATTATCGCACCTCGGGCATGGTCGAGACCTGGAAGCTGGGCCTCACCAGCCAGGTCAATGACGATGTTCGCCTGCGCCTGACCTGGTCCACCGACATTCGTGCGCCTTCGCTGACTGATCTTTTCAACCCGGGCTCAACCTCTAACGGCACGGCTGCCGTTCCCGGCCAGATCAACGCCAATGGCCTGTCGGGCGGTAATCCGAACCTGGTCCCGGAAACGGCGCTTGGCATCACCGGCGGCGTGGTGCTGTCGCCGCACTGGTTCCCCGGCCTCAATATTTCGGCCGACTGGTACTCGATCAACATCAAGGGCGTGATCACCTCGGTGTCATCGGCCCAGATCGTGGCGGGCTGCGTCGCGGGAATACAAGTCTATTGCGCCCAGTATGTGTACGCGACCGATGGCCGGACCAATTCCCAGTCGCCGACCGGCAAGTTCGTCACCAATGTTGCGACATCGCCCATCAACGGCGCTTCGCAGACCGTGTCGGGCCTGGATTTCCAGGCGGACTACTCGTTCGACTTCTGGAATGGCACGGTCAACAGCAACCTGACCGCCAGCTACACCGACGAAGCCGTGACCAAGCAGTCCGGTCCGCTGGGCGAAACCCTCAGAACCGGCGGCAGCTTGAGCCAGGATGCGGGCGGCAACGGCCGTCCCAAGTTGCAGGGCAAGCTGTCCCTGACCTATGACGAGGATCCTTGGAGCTTCACAGTCCAGTCCCGCTTCCGCGGTTCGGCGCATGTCAACAATCGTTATGGCGATGACCGTGGCGGCCCGCTCAGCGTGGACGACAACAATGTGCCGTGGGTCGGCTATATCGACCTGCGCGGTTCGTACAGCTTCGGCGACCATTTCCAGGTCTATGGCGGCGTCGACAATTTCATGGACATCCCGCCGCCGGAAATTCCCTCGCTGACGGGCACGTCAAGCCGCAACGATTACGGCCTGCCGACCCGCTCGGACATTTACGACACCAGCGGCCGTGCCATCCGCGCCGGTATCCGCTTCAAGTACTAGACGGCATTAAGGCCCCCCCTTTGAAAAAAGGGGGGGATTTCCTCGAGCAACTTGGAGCCCGCTGAAACCAGCGGGCTCCTTTTTTTGACCGGCACCGTTTCGCGTGCGCGAATTTGCGCCTGGGCAATTCCTGGGCTAGGTACTGAACCATTCTACGCGGATGGCCTGACATGATCATCTCACCGGTTTTCACCAATTTTATTGCCACCGAGTCCCTCAAGCTGGATAACGCAAAGCTGGAAAGTTTTTGCCAGAACGCAAGAGCGAGCCTCAATGGCAGAACCTATTCCAACGACAAAGGCTGGCAGAGCCCCAACATTGACCTGAAGACGCCGGAACTGCAGGATTTGCTGAACGAAGTTTCCAAATCGCTGGCCGAACTCCATAGCCATTTCAAATTTCGCGATACCCTGCGCCTGGCGGTTTGGGAAGCCTGGATCAACATCAATCCGAAAGGTGCCTTCAACTATTCGCATAATCATCCGGGAGCGGTGTTTTCCTGTGTCTATTATGTGAAGAGCGAACCGGACATGGGCAATATCGTTTTCAGGACGCCCAACATCATGCAACCCTTCACGATTACGGGAGAGATGGTGACGAGCTACGATACCTTCACCATGGACGAAATGGAGATCGCGCCGCGGACCGGCAGCCTTCTCATCTTTCCAGCCTGGCTGGTACATTTTGTCAGGCCCAATGAATCCGACCAGGACAGAATCAGCATCGCCCTGAATTGCGTCTTGAAGAAAAATATGGATTTGGGGTTCTAGGCCGGAGTCTTCGCCTGCCGCGCCCGCCTCACCGCGCTGTCGTTCTGGCAGTTGGCGCAACTCCGCAATTCAGAAATTCATGGAAACACTACCGACAAAAGGTGTCCCGGGCTTTGCCTGCACCTGAATGCCTGTTGCCGTCAAAGTTGGCGGGGTTGCTCTCTATGATGTTTGCGCCTTGCAAACGCATTGGAGCATATTGCGGGACGGCGGGGGGAAAAACCCTTGGGATTGAAGGCGCGAGGCGGCATGAAAATCCACCTTCCAAATGTCGAAACATTTCGAGATCGGCACGGAAAGCTGAGATATTATTTCCGCGCGAAGCGGCGCGGCGAACGCATCCCCTTGCAAGGTGCGCCAGGCTCGCCGGAATTCTTGGCGTCCTATCAGGCCGCGCGTTTGGCGAGCCAAGCGACCTCGCTTGACAGATCAAACCCGGAATCTTTCGGCGCGATGTGCGTCGCCTATCTGAAATCCAGCGACTTCACGCGGCAGAAGGACATAACCAAAAGCGAGATGCGCCGCGTAGTCGAGAGGCTTGCGGCGCTGCATGGCGATAAGCCGGTGAAGGCGTTGCAGCGCAAACATATCCTGCGCTGGCGCGAGGAAATGGCCGACAGACCCGGCGCGGCGAATACCATGTTGCGGACGGTGGCGATCCTTATGGTTTGGGCGGTCGATCACGAATATAGACCAGACAACCCCGCGCTTCGGCTTAAAAAATTTAAAGCCAAAAAGTTCAAGGCGTGGACGGACGCGCAGCTATACCAGTTCGAGGACCGTTGGCCGCTTGGGACGCCGCAGCGCACGGGCTACGCCCTAGCCCTCTATACGGCCATCCGGCGCAATAACTTGCCGACCTTAGAATGGGGGTGGATTGTGGGCGACAAAATCCACGTTACGCCGAGCAAGACAGAGGACAGCACCGAGGTTCCGCTTGCAATTCCGATTCACCCCGACCTTGCCGAGGCCCTCGCGGCGATCAACCCCTGCCATTTTAAGTTCATCTTGACCGGGGAGCGGGGCCATCCCATTAGCCCGATACATTTCGGGTCGATGATGTCCGACGCGATCAAGGCGGCGGGACTGCCAACCGGGCGTCAGGGCTGTGTCCTGCATGGGCTACGAAAGACGACGACAAAGACGCTAGTGGAAAGTGGCGCGACAAATTCCGAAACCATGGCAATCACGGGCCATACGACCGATTCTATGCTGCGGCTTTACGCCCGAGACGCCCGCCAGAAGGGCCTCGGTGAAGGGGCGATGAATAAGTGGAAAGCGAACAAACGGGAACCCAAAAAAGAGGTTTGATTCCCCAAATGTCCCAAACCGTGTCCCAAACTGAACCGTTTTGTTCTTTTTTGTTCTAAAAACTGCTTCTAAGTCTTTGATTTTGTTGGTGCGCCCTAGGGGAGTCGAACCCCTCTTGCAGGAATGAAAATCCTGAGTCCTAACCGATAGACGAAGGGCGCAACCGGACGCGGGTTGATACAGACCGTATCGCCTCTTGGCAAGCGCCTCTTTTATGAGGCCGATCAGAGGCTTGCGGGGGCCGCATCCTCGATCTGGAGCTGGGCGCGCACCGCGCCGCCCCAATCGTCGCTGCGCAGCTTTCCGGCGGCGTGGATGGTCCTGCCGCGGCTCGCCAGCAACCCCTCGCCCAGCGGCGTCCCTACGGCGCGAAAGGCAATGGCATCCAGCCGGGCGCCATCACCGCCCAGCAGCCGCAGTTTTACGTGGTCGCTGCCCACCACATCCGCGTAAGCCACCTTGAGGTCGGGGAATGCCAGCAGCGGTTCTGGATTGCCTGCCCCAAAGGGGCCAGCCAGGGCTATCTCCCGCACCAGCTCGGGCGACGCCGCGCCGGGGGACGACACCGCATCGATCTCAAGCGTCGCCGCCGCATCCAGCGCTGCGCCCGTGCCCTGGAACTGGCCGTGCAGGAATTCGCGAAAAGGGCCGACCTGCGCCGGTGAGAGCGAGAAGCCCGCCGCCATGGCATGGCCGCCGCCCGATTCGATCAGCCCCGCCTCGCGCGCCCCGCGCACCATGCGTCCGATATCCAGCCCGGCAATGCCCCGCGCCGAACCCCGGCCCATGCCGCCTTCAAAGCCGGCGACAAAGGCGGGCTTGGCAAAACGCTCCTTCAGCCGCCCGGCGACAATACCGACAACGCCCGGATGCCAGCCATCGCCATCCACCAGCAGGAAGGGCGCATTCTCCTGTGTCGTGGCCAGCGCGATGGCTTCTTCCAGGATGCGTTTTTCAATTTCGCGGCGCTCGCGATTGTGCAGGTCGAGCTGCAGGGCGAATTCTTCCGCCGCAGCGCCTGCGCGCGCCGTCAGCAGGTCGGCACCCAATGTCGAACGCCCCACGCGGCCGCCAGCATTGATGCGCGGGCCGAACACGAAGCCCAAATGATAAGCCGTGAAAGGCGGCGCCGCCTTGGCGATGGCGGCCAGCGCGGACAGGCCGGGGCGCGCCAGCTTGGAAAGCTGGCCCAGACCCTGGCGGACAAAGGCGCGGTTGACACCTACCAGCGGCACCACATCGCAAACCGTGGCCAGTCCCACCATGTCGAGAGTGTCGCGCAAATCCGGCTCGGTCATGCCGCGCGATTCATAAAAGCCGCTGTCGCGCAAATGCCGGTTCAGCGCCACCATGAACAGGAAGGTCACGCCGGCCGCACAGAGATAGCCAAGACCGGAACTGTCGCCCGGCTGGTTGGGATTGACATGCGCCAGCGCGTCCGGCCGCGTCTCGACCCGGTGATGATCCAGCACCACCACGTCCATTTTTTCGGCGCGGGCCACTTCGAAGGCCGCGCCGCCGGAGGCGCCGCAATCCACGGTCACAATCAAGTCCGCGCCTTCCGCCTTCAGCGCGGCAAAGGCCGGTGCGGAAGGGCCATAGCCTTCGGCCATGCGGTCGGGAATATAGACGCGCGGGGCGCTGCCCAGCGCGGTGAAGAATTCCGCCAGCAGCGCCGAGGACACCGAGCCATCCACGTCATAATCGCCAAATATGGCAATGCGCTGGCCCTGCTCCAGCGCGGCTGCGACGCGTGTCACCGCCTTGTCCATATCCGCCAGCACGAGCGGATCGGGCATGAATTTTTTCAGGGTGGGATTGAGATAATCTTGAGCGCTGGCGACATCCACGCCGCGCAAGGCCAGAAGCCGCGCCAGGACAGGCGACAGGCCCTTGCCCTGGATCAGGCTGCGCGCAATGCTTTCGTCGGCGGAAGGCAGCGCCCAGCGCCGCCCCGAAAAGCTGCGCGCAACGCCGAAGGCAGCCGCCTCAGACAATGGCCCGGCGATGACGCGCCTTGATATAGCGCACCGTACCGGTGGCCGAACGCATCACCACGCTTTCGGTGGTGAGGTAATCGCCCTCGCGGTGGACGCCGCGCAGCATCGAGCCATCGGTAACGCCGGTGGCGGAAAACACCACATCCCCCGAGACCAGTTCGCGCATGGAATATTTGCGGTCAAAATCCTTGATGCCGATCTTCTCGGCGCGGCGGCGTTCATCGTCCTTCTTGAAGACAAGCCGCCCCTGCATCTGGCCGCCGATGCAGCGCAAGGCCGCCGCCGCCAGCACGCCTTCCGGCGCGCCGCCCTGCCCCACATACATGTCGATGCCGGTCAAAGGATCGGTGGTGGCGATCACGCCGGCCACATCGCCATCGGTGATCAGCGCCACGGCGGCGCCGGCCTTGCGCACCTTGGCGATCAAATCTTCATGGCGCGGCCTGTCCATGATGCAGATTTTCAGGTCGCTGGGCTTGCAGCCCTTGGCCTTGGCCAGCGCGTTGATGTTGTCGCCCGGTTCGGCATCCAGGTCGATCAGGCCTTCCTTGAAGCCGCCGCCAATGGCGATCTTGTCCATATAGGTATCCGGCGCATGCAGCATGGTGCCCGGCTCGGCCATCGCCATCACCGCCAGCGCGTTCGCCATTGCCTTGGCCGTCAGGGTGGTGCCTTCCAGGGGATCGAGCGCGATATCCACCGCCAGCCCGCCGGTTCCCACTTTCTCGCCGATGAACAGCATGGGCGCTTCATCGCGCTCGCCTTCGCCAATCACCACCGTGCCGGCAATGGGCAGGGCATTGAAGGCGGCCCGCATTGCTTCGACAGCGGCCTGGTCGGCGGCATGTTCGTCGCCGCGGCCGATTTCGCGCGCGGCCGCGATGGCAGCGGCTTCCGTCACGCGCACCGCTTCCAGCGCAAAGGCGCGGTCAAGCGGCTTGATGAGTTCGGGCGGGCGGATCAGCGTCATGGTCGTTCTCTCCTGTGCGGTCTAACGCCGCTTATTGTATATAGCTACACGGCCGCTTACGCGGCCTCCATGGGAATCATGCAGGGGCGGGCGCGCACCTTGTCCGAGGCGGCGATGGCCTTCAAGGCGTTCTCGACAGCGTGCTGTGGGCTTTCATGGGTAATCATGACAATGGCCACCGGCTCGCCCGGGGCGCGGCCGCGCTGGATCATGCTTTCGATGGAGACATTGGCCTTGGACAGGTGACCGGCAATCTCGGCCAGCACGCCCGGGACATCCAGCACTTCGAAGCGCATGTAATAGGCCGACTGGGACGCGCCCGAATCCGCCGGCACCAGCGGCCTGAGGCTGGCGGCCGGACGGCCGAACACCGGCCCAAAGGAGCCGCGCGCGATCTCGACAATATCCGCGACCACGGCGGATGCGGTGGGCGCTTCGCCCGCCCCGCGCCCCGAGAAAAAGAAGGAGCCGGCCTCGCCGGCATCCACCATCACGCCATTGGCTGCGCCATCGACATTGGCCAGCGGGGTTCGCGCCCGCACCATCGCCGGATGCACGCGCTGGTCAATGCCCTGCGCCGTCTGCCTGGCCACGCCCAGCAGCTTGATGCGAAAACCGAACTCGGAAGCAAAGCCGATATCGTCGGCGGTGATATGCTCGATGCCCTCAACCTTCATGTTGGCAAGATCGGGCGCGGTGCCGAAGGCCAGGGCGGAAAGCAGCGCCAGCTTGTGGGCGGTGTCACCGCCGCCAATGTCCAGCGCCGGATCGGCCTCGGCATAGCCCAGCCGCTGCGCATCCTTCAGCACTTCGGCAAAGCCGCGTCCCGTCACTTCCATTTCGGTGAGGATGTAATTGCAGGTGCCGTTGAGGATGCCCTTCACCGCATCCACGCCATGGGCGATCAGCGCCTCGCGCAAGGTGGTGACAATGGGAATGCCGCCCGCCACCGCGGCCTCGAATTTCAGTTGCAAGTTGTTCTTCTCGGCCAGTTCGGCCAGGCGCTTGCCATGCTTGGCCAGCAGCGCCTTGTTGGCCGTCACCACATGCTTGCCGTTTTCCAGGCTGGCTTCGACCAGCTGGCGGGCCACGCCTTCTTCGCCGCCGATCAGTTCGACCACCACATCGGCGTCGCTTTTCGCCAAAGCCAGCGGATCGGTCAGCAGTCCCTGGACTTCAAAGTCGCGCTTCTTGCGCGGATCGCGAGCGCTGACGGCGACAACCTCGAGCCCCCTGCCGGCCTGCGCCTCAAGCGCCTTTTTGCGCGAGGACAGCGCCTTGATGACGCCGCCGCCCACCGTTCCCAGGCCGGCGATGGCGATTTTTAGTGGAACACTCATTTTGCATCAGCCAGGTCGGCAGGCGCGCCATTGCTGGCAAGGAATTTCTTCACGTTCCGCGCCGCCTGGCGGATGCGGTGTTCATTTTCAACCAGCGCCACGCGCACAAAGCCTTCGCCATACTCGCCAAAACCAATGCCCGGCGACACCGCCACCTTGGCATGCACCAGCAACTGTTTTGCGAATTCCATGGAGCCGGCTTCGCGGAATTTCTCCGGCACCGGCGCCCAGGCGAACATCGAGGCTTCCGGCGAGGGTATGTCCCAGCCGGCCTGCGCCATGCTTTTGACCAGCACGTCGCGGCGCGATTTATAGACGGCGCGGATTTCATCCACCACGGATTGGGGGCCGTTCAGCGCCGCAGCCGCCGCAACCTGGATGGGCGTGAAGGCGCCATAATCGAGATAGGACTTGATGCGCGCCAGAGCGCCGATCAGCTTGGAATTGCCCGCCGCAAATCCCATGCGCCAGCCCGGCATCGAATAGGTCTTGGAAAGCGACTGGAACTCGATGCTGATGTCCTTGGCGCCGTCGACCTGCAGGATGGATGGCGGCGGCTCGTCGCCGAAATAGATGTCGGCATAGGCCAGGTCCGAGAGCACCCAGATTTCGTGCTTCTTGGCGAACTTCACCACCTCTTTGTAGAAATCCAGGCCAACCACCTGTGCGGTCGGATTGGACGGGTAATTCACCACCATGGCCAGGGGCGACGGCACGGAATGGCGCGTGGCGACGCCGATCTTGGAAAGATATTCCTCCGGGCTTGTGGCCGGCACATGCCGGATCGCGGCGCCCGCGATCATGAAACCGAAGGCGTGGATGGGATAGGCGGGATTGGGCACCAGCACCACGTCGCCGGGCGCGGTGATCGCCATGGCAAGATTGGCGAATCCTTCCTTGGAGCCCAGTGCCGCAATCACTTCGGTATCGGGATTGAGGTCGACCCCGAAGCGGCGCTTGTAATAGGCGACATGGGCCTTGCGCAGGCCCTTGATGCCGCGCGAGGCGGAATAGCGATGGGCGCGCGGATCGCGTGCGGTCTCGCACAGCTTGTCCACGATATAGTCGGGCGTTGGCAGGTCGGGATTGCCCATGCCGAAATCGATGATGTCCTCGCCCCTGGCGCGTGATTGCGCCTTGAGGCGGTTCACTTCCTCAAAGATGTAGGGCGGCAGCCGCTTGATGCGGTAAAAGTCGGTATTCATGGGGTGAATCCTTAAGTCCCGGCAGAATCGGGGAATTGTGCCCTTGGCGCAATCATTTTCCCGAATTTTAAGGCTGAAATCGGCGCAGATCAGCTCTGCACGAAGATTTCCGCCCGGCGGTTGCCGTCCTCGCCCCGGGGCATGGATTCGTAATAGACCGGCTGGCTGTCGCCTACGGCCTCGATCAGCACCTTGTCGGCCGGAATTCCGGCGCGGATCAGGGCCTGGGCCACGGCATTGGCGCGGGCCTGGGACTTGTCGAAGGTCACCTGCAGGTGCCGTTCAACCGGCATGTTGGCGGTCCGGCTGGAGGCATGGCCAACCACGCGGACCGATCCGCCGCCAGCCTTGTATTCGGCCACGGCGGCGTTGATCTGGGCGCGGGCAGCCGACGACAAAGTGGTGCCGTCGCCCGGGAAATAGACCACCGCGGTGGGCGGCACGCCGCCGGTCATGGCGGCATAGGAACTGGCGCCCGCGGGAATGACATCGGCCGACCCGGCGCCCGGCACGGCGGCCGAGGACATGGCGGAAATACCGGCATTGGAGGCGGTCTGGCGATACCGGGCCACGATGGGTGCCGGGACCCACTTGTTGATGGAAGGATCCAGGGGCGGCGCGGCGGAGGGCTTGAAGCCCAGCGCGGCGTCCGAAACGGTGCGGCTGCCCATGGCGGCGGCGCCCCGGACAGGGGTGTTGGGCGGCACGGCCGGAACGGCAGGTTCGGCGCCGGCCGGAATGGCGGCGCGCGAGGGCGCCAGGGCGGCGGTCTGGACCGGCGCAGCGCCCGGGCGGGCGCCAATGGCCTCAGTGCCCTGGCTCAGCGAAGGCGGCACGGCGGCACCCGAAGGCCCGGCAGCGGCGGCCTGGACCGGCGGCGGAGCGGAGGGCTGGGCCGACGGGGGGGCATCAAACGCGCTCGGTGGGGCGTCATCGGCAGGACCTGCGGCAGCCACGGCGGAAGGCGGCACATCGGCGCTGGGCGGCGGCGCGGCGGCGGTTTCCGTACCGGCCCGCAGCGCATCGGCGCTGTAACGGGCCTGGGCGCCATCGGCGGCAAGCGATTGGGCAGCGGCCTGTTGCTGGCCGGGCGTGGAAGTCGCGGGGCGGGACGGCAAATTGGCGAGATCGGGCGTGGTGGCGACGCCGGCATCGGCAGACGCGGTGGGCGGCGCTTCCACGCTGTCGGCTTCGTCATCACTGAAGGGATTAATGCTCGATACGGCGCTGCCCACGCCATCGGCGACGTTCGAAACGGCGTTGCCGACGCCGTCGGCCGCATCGGAGACGGTCTCGCAGCCGGCCGTGCCGAGCGCGAGGCCCAGCACCAAAGTCAGTTGCAAAAGAGGAATGGTCTTCGTCATGCCGTGCTTTCCCGGTACCGAATTTGCCAACGCAGGTCTGCCTGGTTTTCCCCAACACGCCGCGCTGTCAGCGCGAAAACCCAGCCCTTTTCTATAGCGCGCCCAAGGGGCGGTTCCAAGCAGTCATGCCCCCTAAATCCGTGAATTCTTGAACATTTCCCCTGCTGCGACACTTCTACAGGAGGTTTGCGCCCTGCCCCATGCCACGCTAAACCGGCATCCGGAGCAGGCATGGCGCAGAATCCCACCAAAAACGCCGCCGGACAGGAAGCGGCCGAGGCGATCTCGCCCGACAGCTTCGCGCAACTGGACCGCGAGAAATTCGCCCGCAACATGCTGCGGGTGGGGGTGCAGACCCAGCATCTGCTGACCGAATTCTTCAAGCGGCTGGCCGCCCGGGACAAGTCCGCGCCGCTCGACCCGCTCAACGTCTCGGGCGCCTTCATGGCCCTGGCCAAGGCCATGGGCGAGGACCGCGAGACGGTCATGGCGGGTCAGATGCAGCTCTGGAAGGACTGGATGGGCCTGTGGGAGACCACGGCGCGGCGCATCCTGGGCGGCGAGGCCCCGGTGGTGGTCTCGCCCGCGCCCGGCGACCGGCGTTTCCGCGACGCCGAATGGCAGCGCAACGAGATTTTCGATTTCATCAAACAGTCCTACCTGCTCACCGCCAATTCGGTTCAGGACATGGTCGCCAATCTCCATGGCATTCCCGACAATGAGCGCAAGCGCATCGAATTTTACACCAAGCAATTCGCCGACGCTTTCGCGCCCACCAATTTCCCCCTGACCAATCCCGAAGTGATGCGCGCCACGCTGAAATCCAATGGCGAGAATTTGGTCAAGGGGCTGGACAATTTGCTGGCGGACATTGAACGCGGCCATGGCGAGCTTGCCATCCGCCAGACCACCGATGGATTCGTGCTGGGCGAGAATATCGCCACCGCGCCCGGCAAGGTGGTGTTTCGCAACGATTTGATCGAACTGCTGCAGTTCGATCCGACCACCGAGCAGTGCCATGCCCGGCCGCTGCTGATCTTCCCGCCCTGGATCAACAAATATTACATCCTGGATTTGCGCCCCGAGAACAGCTTCATCCGCTGGCTGGTGGGCCAGGGCTACACTGTCTTTGTCGTATCCTGGGCCAATCCCGACGAGCGCCAGGCGCAAAGCGGTTTCGAGGATTACATGCGCGATGGCATCTTTGCCGCGCTCGAGGCGGTGAAGGACGCCACCGGCGTCGAAGATCCCAACTGCGTGGGCTATTGCATCGGCGGCACGCTATTGGCGGCGACGCTGGCCTATATGGCCGCCACCGGCGACAAGCGCGTACATTCCGCCACCTTCTGGGCGGCGCAGACCGATTTCAGCGAAGCGGGCGATCTGTCCGTATTCGTGGACGAGGCCCAGCTGGAAGCGCTGCAGGACCAGATGAAGGCGGGCGGCGGCGTGCTCAAGGGCTCCAAGATGGCGGCGGCCTTCAACATGCTGCGCGCCAACGATCTGATCTGGTCCTTCGTCATCAACAATTACATGCTGGGCAAGCAGCCCATGCCGTTCGACCTGCTCTACTGGAACAGCGACACCACGCGCATGCCGGAAAAACTGCACCTGGCCTATCTGCGCCAATGCTACCGCGACAATGCCCTGGCGCTGGGCAAGATGATGATGAACGGCGTCAAGCTGGATCTGTCGAAAGTGAAAGTGCCGGTCTATCTGCAGGCCGGGCGCGAAGACCATATCGCGCCCGCCAAATCGGTGTTCAAGGGAACGCGCCTGTTCGGCGGACCGGTGCGCTTTGTCATTGCCGGCAGCGGCCATATCGCAGGCGTGATCAACCCGCCTGCCGCGAAAAAATACCAGTATTGGACCAACGACACGAAAAAAGCGCCGGCCGACGATGTCGAGGCCTGGCGCAGCGGCGCCACCGAGCATCCCGGCTCCTGGTGGCCGGACTGGGACAAATGGCTGGCGAAATTGTCAGGTGAAAAAATCCCGGCGCGCAAACCCGGCGACGGCAAGCTGAAAGTGCTGGGCGATGCGCCGGGAACCTACGTCAAGGTCAAAGCCACCTAGTTGCTTCGTCCCGGCTCCAGCTTTTCATTCTCGCCGCCGGTCTGGTGGTAATAGCCGGGCCCTTCGGCGCCATTGACCCAGAAATCGCTCTTGGGCTTGACCAGCCAGGTCGCGCCATTCTTGCCATGCACAAAGCCCAGGCGCAGCACTTTCATGTAGCTGGCGGCGAAATCGCCCTCGCTGCATTGACCCTTGATGCAGCGTGCAGAAATCGCCGTGTCCACCAGTAGCGGATCGTGCTTGACCATTGGGCCGCTGTCATTGCCCTGGCAGCGCAGCGAAAAGACCACCGCGCCGGTCTGGGGCAGCGCCCAGGAGGCGTCGGCGGCGGCCACGGCCGCGATCCACACCGCGATGCGGTCACCTGTAACGCGATATTGCGCAAAACCCGCGGCGCCCTTTTCGGTGCCGAACTTGAAAAGCCGGAAACCAAAAGGCTGCGCCTGTTCCGGCGCGGGCCTGGGGGTGCCCTGGAAATTCTGCGTGATCAGCCCCAGCACATAGCTCCTGGGATCGCGGCCATTCAGCCTGGCGCTTTGGTACAGCGCATGCTGGAAGCCCAGCGGGGCGGCGACATGCAGCATGCGGTCGTCGTCGCTGTGGCCCCGCACCGACCAAAACTCGGGCGCGAAGCCGTTGCAGCTTCCCGCGCCCAGTCCCACCAGCTCCAGCGGGCGGATTTGCGCGCCGCGCGCGATACGCCGCGACCAGGCGGCATTGGCTGCCATGGGCGGCAGCGAAAATTGCTCTTTGGCCAGGGTGCGCGGCGGCATGACAGAGTGTTTGGCGCCGGCGGGCGGCTCGGCGGCAAAATTCACCGCCACCGTGCGGGGTTGGATTTCGCCGCGCACTTCGTCGAACAAAGTGAATGTCACGCGGTCACCTGCCCCATGGCTGCGCACGATGCCGGCGGCCTGGGCGGCGGAATTGATCGGCGCACCGTCAATCGCCGCGACCACTTCGCCGCTCCTGATGCCGGCAATGGCGGCAGGACTTTTCTCGGCCACCGCGTTGACCAGGGCGCCATGACTGGTGAGCATCGGCGCACGCGCAGCGGCGGCCGGTGTCATGACGGCGAACTCGATGCCGGCATACCCGCGCGGTTCGGAAGGCGGGGTCACATACCAGGCCACGCCGGCCACCGCCGCCGCCACGCCCAATGCCATGAGAATCCAGAACCGCGCCATGCGCGCTTCTAGCATAATCAGAGCAGGCCCGTCGTTTCAGAAAGGCCCAGCATCAAATTCAGGTTTTGCACTGCAGCACCGCCTGCGCCCTTGCCCAGATTGTCGAGCGCCGCCACCAGCCGCGCCTGCCCGGCCTTGTCGTCGCCAAAGACAAAAAGCTTCATCCGGTTGCTGCCTGACAAAAGTTCAGCATCGATGCTCTTGAGCGAAGCGGCTTCTTCCAGGCTCGCCACTTCGACCAGCGGCCGGTTCGGATAAGCCGCCGTCAGCGCCGCGTGCAGGTCACGCAGCTTCGGCTTGCCGGGCAAGGCCCACAATTGCAGCGGCAGCTCCACCAGCATGCCGCGATAGAAGCGTGCCACAGCGGGCGAAAAGAGCGGCGGATGCGTCAGGCCGGCATGGCGCATCATTTCCGGCAGATGCTTGTGGCCCAGCCCCAGCGCATAACCGCGCTGCACGGTTTCAACAAAAATGGCGGAATCCTTTTTCTCGAATTCCTCAATCATGCTCTTGCCGCCGCCGGAATAACCGGAGACGCCATGCACGGTGAGCGGAAAATCGGCCGGGACAAGGCCGCCGCTCACCAGTGGCCGCGCCAATGCCAGAAAGCCCGTGGCCCAGCAGCCCGGATTGCTCACCCGCCTGGCCGCCGCGATCCTGGCATAGCCGTCCGGTGAAAGTTCAGCGAAGCCGAAGGTCCAGCCATCGGCAACACGATGCGCCGTGGACGCGTCGATCACCCGCGTATGGGGATTGTCGATCAGCGACACCGCTTCGCGCGCCGCATCGTCCGGCAGGCAGAGAATGACAACATCCGCGGCGTTGAGCGCGGCCTTGCGCGCGCCCGCATCCTTGCGCTCGGCCTCGCCAAGCGCCGTCACGGATAGCTCGCTGCGCCCCGAAAGCCGCTCGCGGATTTCGAGCCCCGTGGTGCCCGCCGCCCCGTCTATGAAAATCCTGGCCGTCATGGGATTCGTCCTTAACCGACTTTTCTATTGGAAGATGGGCACAAAAGAAAACAGCGGGCGGGCTTTCGCCCACCCGCTGCTTCGGTAAAGCAAAAGCCTTTTAGCGCTTGGAGAACTGGAAGCTGCGGCGCGCCTTCGGGCGGCCATACTTCTTGCGTTCCACCGCACGCGGATCGCGGGTCAGGAAGCCGCCGGGCTTCAGGGCCGCACGCAGCGTGGGTTCATAATTCACCAGGGCGCGCGAAATCCCATGACGCACCGCGCCGGCCTGGCCGGACAGGCCGCCGCCATTGACGGTGACGATGACATCGAACTGGCCGTCGCGATTGGTGGCGATCAGGGGCTGGCGCAGGATCATGCGCAGCACCGGGCGGGCGAAATAGGTTTTCTCGTCGCGGCCATTGACCGTGATCTTGCCGCTGCCCGGCTTGATCCAGACGCGGGCAACCGATTCCTTGCGGCGGCCGGTGGCATAGGCGCGGCCCTTGGAGTCGCGCTTGTTGTCGATCTTGGTCGCGTCTTCCGGCTCGGCGCTCTTGGCCTTGATCAGCGTGGTCTTCAGTTCGCCGAATTTGTTCTCGTCAGCCATGGTCAGGCAGCCTTCGTCTTGTAATTGGTGTTCTTGGGGTTCATCGCGCCGACGTCCAGTGTCACGGGCGTCTGGGCTTCGTGCGGATGCGCGGCGCCGGGATAAACGCGCAGGTTGGACATCTGGCGGCGGCCCAGCGGACCACGCGGCACCATGCGCTCAACGGCCTTCTCCAGCACGCGCTCCGGGAACTTGCCGGCCATCACGGCGCCGGCAGTGCGTTCCTTGATGCCGCCGATATAACCGGTGTGGCGATAATAGACTTTCTTCTTCAGCTTGTTGCCGGTCAGCACGACCTTGGCGGCATTGATGACGATGATGTTATCGCCGCAATCCATATGGGGGGTGTAGGTGACCTTGTGCTTGCCACGCAGGCGCATGGCGATGATCGAGGCAAGACGGCCCACGACCAGCCCTTCGGCGTCGATCAGGATCCACTTCTTTTCGATCTCGGAGGCTTTCGCCGAGTAGGTTTTCATGAGGAATTCTCGTTGTTGGACGGGCGCGTATACGCAGGCCCGGTCCAGGGGTCAACAGAAATGTCGGTTTTTGCGGCATTATTATGATATGGTATGTGAATACCGCATGGATTTGGCGATTTTCATGGAAATGCCGCCCCGCCCTATTAGATTAGCGCCATGAACGCGCTTGGCCCCGAACCGCTGGTCCTGTCCGATTTCCGCGACGGAATCCTGCGCCTGACCCTGAACCGGCCGGGCGCGCGCAATGCGCTTTCCGTCGGGTTGATGACGGCGTTGCAGGCGGCGCTCGACAAGTCCGCCGCCGATCCGGCCGTGCGGGTGGTGGTGATCGCGGCCAATGGTCCTGTCTTTTGCGCCGGCCATGATTTGCGCGAGATGACGGCGGCGCGCGCCGATCCCGACAGGGGCCAGGAGAATTTCGCCGCCCTCTTTACCCAGTGCTCGGCGCTGATGCAG
Organism: Alphaproteobacteria bacterium; assembly: GCA_947475445.1. Classification (GTDB taxonomy): domain Bacteria; phylum Pseudomonadota; class Alphaproteobacteria; order Micropepsales; family Micropepsaceae; genus Rhizomicrobium. The sequence goes on along the minus strand of CANJLC010000001.1, from coordinate 150,917 downwards.
GCCATCGTCAATCATCCGCGCCCCGTGATTGCACAGGTGCAGGGCGTGGCCACGGCGGCGGGCTGCCAGCTTGTCGCCAGTTGCGACCTGGCGGTGGCGGCGGACAATGCGAAGTTCGCCACCCCCGGCGTCAATATCGGGCTGTTCTGTTCCACGCCCATGGTCGCCCTCTCCCGCAACGTCTCGCGCAAGGCGGCGATGGAGATGCTGCTGACGGGCGAGATGGTGACGGCAGCCGAGGCCGTGCGCATCGGGTTGATCAACCGCGCCGTCGCGCCGGAAGCATTGCAGGACGAAACCATGGCGCTGGCGGGCAAGATCGCCGCCAAGCCCCACGCCACCTTGCGCACCGGCAAGCAGGCCTTTTACCGCCAGATCGAAATGCCGCTCGCCGAGGCATATGCCTACACGGCGCAGGTGATGACAGAGAACATGCTGCAGGCCGAAGCGAATGAAGGCATCGGCGCCTTCCTGGAAAAGCGGGAGCCGAAATGGCCGAGCTAGTCTGCGCCATCCCGGGGCCCAAGGAAAAATCGGCGCGCGATTATCCCGATGCGTTGATCAAGTCCATCCTGCGCAGCGTCAAGACCATCGCCATGGTGGGGGCCAGCGGCAATTCCATCCGCCCGTCCTACTTCGCCATGATGTACCTGCTGAAAAAGGGCTACAACATCATTCCGGTCAATCCCGGCATGGCGGGCAAGGAAATCCTGGGCCAGAAAGTCTATGCGTCGTTGAAAGATGTACCCGCGCCGGTGGACATGGTGGATATTTTCCGCGAGTCCCAATATGCGCCCGACATTGTGCGCGAGGCGCTGGCGGAAAAAGACCGGCTGGGCTTCAAGGTGGTCTGGATGCAGCTGGGCGTGGTCAGCAGCGAAGCCGAAAAGCTGGCGCAGGATGCCGGCCTCACCGTGATCATGGACCGCTGCCCCAAGATCGAGCATGGCCGCTTTTCCGGCGAGCTGGGCTGGATGGGCATCAACCGCAAGGTCATCGACAATCGCAAGCCCTTGCTCTTCGGCAAGGGCGGCAGCCTCAAGCGCTTATAGGAGCCCACCATGGCCGAATATGGATTTAACACGCTTTCGGTGCATGCCGGGGCCCAGCCTGATCCCGCCACCGGTGCGCGCGCAACGCCGATCTACCAGACCACGGCGTTTGCCTTCGAAGATGCCGACCAGGCTGCGGCCCTGTTCAACCTGCAGGTCTTCGGCAACATCTACACCCGCATCATGAATCCCACCACCGCCGTGCTGGAAGAGCGCGTCGCGGCGCTGGAAAATGGCCGCGCGGGCCTGGCCTGCTCGTCCGGCCACGCCTCGCAATTGCTGGCGCTGCACACCCTGATGAGCCCCGGCGACAATATCGTGGCGGCGCGCCAGCTCTATGGCGGCTCGATCAACCAGTTCAAGCTGGGCTTCGCCAAATTCGGCTGGGAGGCGCGCTGGGCCGACGCCACCAAGCCCGACAGCTTCAAGGCGCAGATCAACGACCGCACCCGCGCCATTTTCATCGAAAGCATCGCCAATCCCGGCGGCATCATCACGGACATCGAAGCGGTGGCGAAAATCGCCCATGAGGCGGGCGTGCCGCTGATCGTGGACAACACCCTGGCGTCGCCCTACCTGATAAAGCCCCTCGAATGGGGCGCCGATATCGTGGTCCATTCCGCCACGAAATTCCTGGGCGGGCATGGCAACTCCATGGCGGGCGTGATCGTGGATGGCGGCAAGTTCGACTGGGGCAGCGGCAAGTTTCCGTCGCTCAGCGATCCCAACCCCTCCTATCACGGCATGAAAATGTGGGAGACGTTCGGCGACATGGCCTTTGCCATCGCCACCCGCGTGCTGGGCTTGCGTGACCTTGGCGCCTCGCTGTCGCCCATGAACGCGTTTTTGGTGATCACGGGCATCGAAACCCTGCCCCTGCGCATGCAGAAGCATTCCGACAACGCCCTGGCGGTCGCCAGATGGCTGAAGGCCAATCCCAAGGTTGCCTGGGTGAATTATGCCGGTCTGGAAGACAATGAATGCCATGCCCTGCACAAGAAATATTGCCCCAAGGGCGCGGGCAGCGTTTTCACTTTCGGCCTCAAGGGGGGATATGAAGACGGCCTCAAGCTGGTCAACAGCGTCAAGCTTTTCACCCATCTGGCCAATGTCGGCGACACGCGCAGCCTGATCATCCACCCGGCCTCCACCACACACCGGCAATTGTCGGATGAAGACCGCGCCAAGGCCGGCGCCGGCAATGACGTGGTGCGCCTGTCGGTCGGTATCGAGGATGTGGCGGATATTATCGCAGACCTAGACCAGGCGATGGCGTAACTCATAGGCGTGCCAGATGGCGGCGCAGAACAGCAGCGCCGCCGTCACCTGGTGCATCGCCGCCAGCCCTTCCGGCGCCAGCATCAGCAAGGTGGTGATGCCAAGGCCGATCTGGAACGTGGTGATGGCGGCAACCAGCTTGGCGCTTGTCTTCGCCGGCCCCGTCAGCCTGACGCCCAGCACATAGATATAGGCTGCGACGCCCGCCACGATATAGGCGCCGATGCGGTGGTCGAATTGCGCCAGGCCCGCATTCTCAAACGGGTTCAGCCACCAGGGCTGCAGGACGAGCGCGCCTTCGGGGAAAACACGGCCATTCATGTCGGGCCAGCTATTGTAGATCAAACCCGCATGCAGTCCCGCCACCAGCGCGCCCAGCAGAATCTGGACATAGACCAATGCCGCCAGGGCGAAAGCCCGGCGCGCAGGTTGCGGCGGCCCTTTCAGGCCGCGCAGATATTCCAGCGCGATCCACAATATCGCGCCCAGCAGCAGGATGGCGGCCCCCAGGTGAATCGCCAGCCGGTACTGGCTGACCGAGACGCGCGTCTCCAGCCCGCTCTGGACCATCCACCAGCCGATCAGGCCCTGCAGCCCGCCCAGGAAAAACAGGATGACAAAGCGCGGCCATTCGCTTTTGCGGATCGCGCCTTTCCAGGCGAACCAGGCGAAGGGCACGATGAACAGCACGCCCAGGAAGCGGCCCAGGAAACGGTGGGTCCATTCCCACCAGAAAATGCCCTTGAAAGCCTCAAGGCTCATACCCCTGTTTTCGAGAACGTATTGCGGGATCTGCTGGTATTTGACAAAGGCCTCGTTCCACGCCTGCGCGCTGAGGGGCGGAAGGGCGCCCATGATGGGTTCCCATTCCGTGATGGACAGGCCCGAGCCGGTCAGGCGCGTCAGCCCGCCGATGGTCACCATCCCCATGATGACGGCGGCGATGCCCAGCAGCCAGAGACCGACCGCCCTGCGTGTCATCCAGAAACTTTGCGCCTTCTCCATGCTGTCTGATACCGTCTTGGCCGACACAAGGAAATCGGAAATTATGACGCCCCGCGGCAAAAAACTCCTCGCCACATTGCTGATCGTCCTGGTCTGGCTGCCTGTTTATGCGCTGTTCGTCATGGGGTTGGCGGTTCATGTCCTGCCGCGCAATGTCTGGTATGTCAGCCTGCTTTTCTATGCGCTGGCGGGAACCTTGTGGACCATTCCCATCGGTTTGGCGTTGCCCTGGATGTACCGCGAGCCCGGCAAGCCATGATCGACTATACGGACCTTCATCGCTTCGAACTGACGGAAAACGGCCATACCGTCTTCGCCGATTACCGCCAGACGGACCGGCGCTATGTCATTTCCCATGTCGAGGCGGATCCGGCGCTGCGCGGCACCGGCGCCGCCGACCGCCTGATGGACGGAATCGTGGCGCTGGCGCGGGAGAAAAACCTGATGATCGTACCGCGCTGCAGCTATGCCATTGTCTGGTTCAAGCGCCGTGCCGACGCCGCCGACGTGATGGACTAAACGATCTCCTGCGCCTGTTCGCCCAGGCCTTCGATTCCCAGCGTCACCACATCACCCACATTCAGGAACACAGGCGGCTTTTGCAGCGCACCGACGCCCGCCGGCGTGCCGGTCAGGATCACATCGCCCGGATACAACGTCATGAATTCAGAGACGTGGGCAACCAGAAAATCCGGCTTGAAGATCATGCTGCTGCTGTTGCCGTCCTGGTAACGCTTGCCGTTTACGTCGGCCCAGATTTTCAGGGCGTTGATGTCGGCAATTTCGTCCTTCGTCACCAGCCACGGCCCCAGCGGCGTGAAATCGTCGCCGCACTTGCCCTTGTCCCATGTGCCGCCGCGGTCATTCTGGAACCAGCGTTCGGTATAGTCATTGGCCATCATCCAGCCCGCGATATGGCCGGCCGCATCGGCCTGCGCGATATTCGTGCCCTGCTTGCCGATCACGATGACGATCTCGCATTCCCAGTCCAGCTTCCTGGCGGTCCTGGGCTTCTTCACCGTGTCGCCCGGACCGGTGATGGTGGAGTTGGGCTTGAGGAACATGATCGGCTCTTCCGGCACGGGCTTTTCCGCCGCAACCGCGTGATCGTGATAGTTCAGGCCGATGCCGACGATCTTGCCGATATTGGCGATGGGCACGCCAATGCGCGGCGCGCCTTCGATTTTGGGAAGTCCCGCCGCGTCAACAGCAGCCAGCATCGCCAGGCCCTCGGCGGTCAGCATCGCACCGGTGATATCGGAGACCACGCCTGACAGGTCGCGCAGCACGCCACTCTTGTCCAGAAGCGCCGGTTTCTCTGCGCCCTTGGGCCCAACCCGCAACAATCTCATGCGATCACCCCGCCTTGCCACAAAATCGTCATCGCATGGAATGGCGCAAGCGGCCACGTGGCATGACGTCGTTGGCGGATTTGTTGAACCCTTATGTGCGGAGAATTGGTGGTTTCTACTGCCGCGTCCGCCCTCCCTGCGCTGGCGCGCGGGCGGACTTGGCATTCATAAGCCGTCCACCGGACGGCTTATGAATGGTCGGAGCGACAGGATTTGAACCTGCGACCCCCTGCCCCCCAGGCAGGTGCGCTACCAGGCTGCGCTACGCTCCGAAACCAAGATTTGCGGCCCAAAAACCGCGGGGCGCGGAATATGTCAGGCGGCCCTGCCCGGCGCAACGCCAGATACCAAATTAAAATGGGGCCAGGAAATTAAGTCCGGGCCGCTTTCAGCCGGCTTTTCAGACCTTCCAGCTCGCCCAGCAGGTCCTTCAGCCTGGCGCGCTCTTCCGCTGCGAGGCCCGGCACCACGGGCGCAGGCTCGGCATCGAAAAAGGGCAAGCTCATGGGCGTGGGCACGGCGCGCAAATGCGTGGGCCGCTTCTTGGCGGGCGCCGCTTCGGACTTCGGCGGGGCCACCGGCTTTTCCACGAAGACGATCTTTTCGATCACCATCGGCTGGGGCTCTGCGCCGCGGCCGATCCCGGCGACATGGCGCAGGCCGCGCTCCTTCAGAACCTTCTGGACGCCGCGAATGGTGAAGCCATCGGAATAAAGCAGGCCGCGAATGCCGCGCAGCAGGTCCACATCTTCGGGCCGGTAAAAACGCCGGCCACCGGCACGCTTGACCGGCTTGATCTGCGCGAAGCGGCTTTCCCAAAAGCGCAGCACATGCTGCGGCACGTCAAGCTCCAGGGCGACTTCGCTGATGGTGCGAAAGGCGTCCGGCGATTTGCTTGGCGCGGCGAGAGCGGCAGACGACAAGGGTTAGTCCTCTTTCTCGGGCGATGGCGTCTGGCCGTTGATCACGGCTTTCAGCACATGGCTGGGACGGAATACCAGCACGCGGCGCGGCGCGATCGGCACTTCATCGCCGGTCTTGGGGTTGCGGCCCATTCGCTGCGATTTCTGGCGCACCGCGAAAGTTCCAAAGGAAGACAATTTGACGGTTTCGCCCTTGGCGAGCGCGCCGCAGACTTCTTCCAGCATGTCTTCGACCATTTGCGCCGAATCGGTCCGGGAAAGCCCCACGGCCTGGAAGACCGCTTCGGTCAGGTCGGCGCGCGTCAATGTATCGGTTGTCATGAATACGACTCTTCAAAGCCCTGTGGAAAACTAGGCCCGGAGCGATTTGCCGTCAATATCAAATAGATAGGGGCAGAAGCTTATCTGACCCGAGGCGCCTACCAGCGGATCAGCGCCGCCCCCCAGGTGAAACCGCCGCCCATGGCCTCCAGAAGGACCAGGTCGCCCTTCTTGATCCGGCCGTCCCGGACAGCCGTTTCCAGCGCCAGGGGCACCGAGGCGGCTGAGGTGTTGCCGTGCAGGGCCACGGTGGAGACCACCCGCTCGGCGGGAATGCCCAGCTTCTTGGCTGTCCCGTCCAGGATGCGCTGGTTGGCCTGGTGGGGCACGAACCAGTCAATATCGGAAATCGGGATGCCGGCGGCATCCGCCGAGGCGGAAATGGCAGCCGAGATGTTGGTCACGGCGTGGCGGAAGACTTCCTTGCCCTGCATGCGCAGGAAGCCGGTGGTGCGGGTCGAAGACGGCCCGCCATCGACATAGAGCATGTCGTGCAGGCGGCCATCGGAGAAAAGCTGGGTGTTGAGGATGCCCTGATCGGTATTGTCGCCCTTGCCGTGATGGGCCTGCAGAACCACCGCGCCGGCGCCGTCGCCGAACAGCACGCAGGTGGTGCGGTCATTAAAGTCGAGCAGCCGGCTCATGCTTTCCGCGCCGATCACCAGGACCGTCTTGGCCTGGCCGCCGCGGATCATGTTGTCGGCCACCGACAGGCCATAGATGAAGCCCGAACAGACCGCCTGCAGGTCGAAGGCGGCGCCGCGCGTCATGCCCAGGCGGGCCTGCACCACGGTGGCGGTGGCGGGAAAGGTTTCGTCCGGCGTGGTGGTGCAGCAGATCACCATGTCCAGCTCGCCGGCATCGATGCCCGCGTCTTTCAACGCGGCGCGCGAGGCCGCGAGGGCAAGGTCGGACGTCTTTTCGCCTTCCTTGACGAAATGGCGCTGGCGGATGCCGCTGCGTTCGCGGATCCATTCATCGGATGTGTCCACCCGCTTGGCCAGATCGTCATTGGTGACGATGGTTTCAGGCAGGGCTGCGCCCGTGCCGATGACACGGGAGCGGATCACGATGCAGCCGCCTGCATTGTCAGGTTCAACTGGGCGCGGTCAGCGCTGATGCGGCTGTTGATGTCGGCGCGGGCCATGGTGATGGCCATGTCCAGGGCCGCAGCGAAGCCCATCGCGTCGGTGCCGCCATGGCTTTTCACAACCACGCCGCCCAGCCCCAGGAAGATGCCGCCATTGGCGGCGCGCGGATCAAGGCGGCGGCGCAGCGCCATCAGGGCGCCGGACGCGATGACGGCGCCGATGCGGCCCATCAGCGAGCGATTGAGCGAGCGCTTGAGGAACTGTCCCACCAGCTTGGCGGTGCCTTCGGCGGTCTTGAGCGCGATATTGCCGGTGAAGCCGTCGGTCACGACCACGTCGACCGTGCCTTCGGCGATATCGTTGCCCTCGACAAAGCCGTGGAAGGCCAGCGGCAAATTGCTGTTGCGCAGGATGTTGGCGGCTTCGCGCACGCCATCATTGCCCTTGAGCTCCTCGGTGCCGACGTTGAGCAGGCCGACGGTGGGCTTTTCCAGCCCCAGGATCGCATGGGCGAAAGCCTCGCCCATGATGGCGAATTCGACCAGCTGCTCGGCGGTGGCGCCGACATTGGCGCCGACATCCAGCACCACGCTCTGGCCGCGCAGGGTCGGCCAGATGGACGCGATGGCGGGGCGGGAGATATTCTCGATGGTGCGGAGCTGGAACATGCTCACCGCCATCAGGGCGCCGGTATTGCCGGCGGAAACCGCGACTTCGGCTTCCTTGTTCTTGACGCACTCAATGGTTTTCCACATCGAGGTATTCTGGCCACGGCGCATGACATTGCCCGGCTTGTCTTCCATGGAGACGCGCTCGGAGGCATGGCGCACCGTCACGCGCTCGCGAAGCTTGGCATGGGTGGAGAGAAGTTCGTTCAGCACCGTTTCATCGCCGACCAGGATGAAACGCACTTCGGGATGGCGCTGCGACACGCGCAGCAACGCGGTGATGACGATGCCAGGTCCGGCATCGCCGCCCATGGCGTCAATCGAGACAATAAGTTCGCGCGCCACGGGCACCCTTCCTCGGCTGAGAGAGTAAGGGGATTAGCTCTTGGCCTTCACGACTTCGCGATCGGCATAATGGCCGCAGGCGCCACAGACATGGTGGGGACGCTTGGGCTCACCGCATTTCGGGCAGTCAGCATGGGCGGGCACCGTCAGGGCGTGATGCGAGCGGCGCATATTGCGGCGCGACGGCGAGGTTTTTCGTTTCGGGACCGCCATTGCGGGTTTCTCCTAAAAAGCCCAAGGACGCATCCCGGGCAAAGCAAGGCGGGGTGGGTAGCAGGAAAAGCCTGCCGGTTACAAGCCAAAAACCCGCACTTTTGGCACCCCCATTGCCAATTAATCCCCCGATTTCAGGCTCTTAAGCACTGCAAAGGGGCTTTCGGGCGCATCCCCCATGCCTTCCGGGGGGGTGAAGGCGGCTCCGGGGGCCCTGGGATAGGGGTCCAGGGCCAGCAGGAATTCCTCCGCCAGCGGGGCGGCCAGGTCGTAATGCGGGCTTTCAATTTCCTCCGGCGCTTCCTCGTCCTCGGGCGCCAGGATGATTTCCTTCTCGCCGGCGGCGCGGCGAAGGTTGGGCGTGTAATGCAATTCCCGCGTGAAGCTTTTTTCGATTTTGGAGTGCACCGGCTCCAGGCTGACGACACAGGCCTGCACCACTTGCGCGCTCAGCGCATAGGCCAGCGAAAAACGGTTGGCTGAAGTTTTCTTCAATACGATTTTGGCGGAGAATTCCGGCACGCTGAGGGCGCCGGCATCGCGGGCCAGCTTCGCGCGGTCTTCCACTGTGGTCTTGAAAGCGATCTCCTCGCCCGACTGTCCAAGTTTGTTGAGATTATAAAGCTGGGAAATCATGGCAGGGGTCCAAAATCCAGCACGCCCGTGGAAGGGTCGCAGGCCGCGAGCGAAGCGCGGGAGTTTATGACGATGGCAGCAAGGGCTTTCGCGTTGCCGTCCACCTGCGCCCCGCGCCAGACATTGTGCGCCAGCGCCTGGGCCAATTCATTTTCGTCCTTGGCCGCGCCATAGGCCTTGAGGCGGCCATAAAAGGCATCGGCGATAGCCTTCATGCGCCGGCCCATTCCCATGTCGCTGACGCCCTGCTCGCGCAGCGCTTCGTCGAAGCTGGTGAAAAGCGTATCGGTCAGCGCCTGGGCGGCATCGTCCAGGCCGGCCGACTTCAGCCGGGACAGGACCAGCCAGCTGTGCAGCGCCATCATGTCAAACCGGCCATCCACCGTGTCGGGAACCCCCAGCATGGCGAAAAAATGCGGCTGGCGGGCGCGGGCCACCAGCTGCTGCTCCAGGGTCCGGGCCAGGTCCTTGCGGGCGGCGGATTTTCTTAACAAATTCAGCATCAAACACCAGGAAAAGCGCGTTGCCCTTGCAACAGCGGCGCGCCAAGGTTAGCACATCTTCGCGAGCCCGCAGGAATGGACATGCGTTACCGGATTTCTCTGCTTTGTGCCTTTGCCTTTTTGATCGCCTGCACCCCGGTGGTCAACCAGCGCGGCTATCTGGAAGACAAGGAAACCACGGCTGCGATCAAGCCGGGCACCGATACCAAGACCAGCATCCAGGAAAAGCTGGGCTATGCCTCGACCACCGCCACCTTCGGCAATGACGCCTGGTACTATATTTCCCAGACCGAGAAGCAGGTCGCCTTCTTCACCCCCACGGTGCAGCAGCGCTCCATCCTGGCGGTCTATTTCGACAAGGCCGGCAAGGTCACGACCCTGCGCCATTACACCCTCGCCCAGGGCCATCTCATCAGCCTGGAAAGCCGCACCACGCCGGCGCGCGGACGCGAGCTGACCTTCCTGCAGCAATTGATGAACGCAACGCCCGCCAGCAGCACCGGCATGCAGCAGACCAATCCGGGCGGCGGCGCGCCTTAGGCCTTCGGCCTCTCTCATTATCCCCCTCTGCTTTCGCTGGCCCCAGGGCCAGCTACAGCATCTCCCCCTTCCCTGGCGCTTCGCGCCGAAGGGGGAGTCTGGCCTGTGTTCGCCAAAAGAAAAAGGCGCGGAAAAGATCCGCGCCTTTTTCATTGGCTAGGAGTTTTGAAGATCAACCCAGATGGGCCAGCACGGCGAGCAACAGCAGCGCCACGATGTTGGTGATCTTGATCATCGGATTGACGGCCGGGCCAGCGGTGTCCTTGTAGGGATCGCCGACCGTGTCGCCGGTCACGGCAGCCTTGTGGGCTTCCGAGCCCTTGCCGCCATGATGGCCGTCTTCGATGTACTTCTTGGCATTGTCCCAGGCGCCGCCGCCCGAGGTCATCGAGATGGCGACGAACAGGCCCGTGACGATCACGCCCATCAGCATCGCGCCGACAGCGTTGAAAGCCTGGGTCTTGCCAGCGATCTGGTTGACCAGGATGAACAGCACGATGGGCGAGAACACCGGCAGCATCGAGGGAATGATCATTTCCTTGATCGCAGCCTTGGTGAGCAGGTCAACCGCGCGGGCATAGTTGGGCTTCTGCGTGCCCTGCATGATGCCGGGCATTTCGCGGAACTGCTTGCGCACTTCTTCCACGACCGCGCCGGCTGCACGGCCAACCGCCGTCATCGCCATGCCGCCGAACAGGTAGGGCAGCAAGCCGCCGAACAGCAGGCCCACCACGACCCAGGGATCGGACAGGCTGAAGGTCGGCTGCTCAAGGCCGGCAAAATAGCCGGTGCCCTGGGCGGCGAAATACTTCAGGTCCTGGGTGTAGGCCGCGAACAGCACCAGCGCGCCGAGGCCCGCGGAACCGATGGCATAGCCCTTGGTCACGGCCTTGGTGGTGTTGCCGACCGCGTCGAGGGCATCGGTGGTCTTGCGCACATCGCCTTCCAGGCCCGCCATTTCGGCAATGCCGCCGGCATTGTCGGTGACGGGGCCGAACGCGTCGAGCGCCACGACCATGCCTGCCAGCGACAGCATCGTGGACACCGCGATGGCAATGCCGAACAGGCCCGCCAGCGAATAGGTGACGATAATGCCGACGCAGATCACCAGCGCCACCGGCGCGGTGGATTCCATGGAGATCGCCAGGCCCTGGATCACGTTGGTGCCGTGACCGGTGACCGAGGATTTCGCGATCGACTGCACCGGGCGGAAGTTGGTGCCGGTATAGTATTCGGTGATCACGATCAGCAGGCCGGTGACAACCAGGCCGACCACGCCGCAATAGAACAGCGTCGTGCCGGTATAGTTGATGCCGCCGCCAGAGATCACGGTGTCCATGCCGCCCAGGATATAGGACGTCAGGGGCCACAGGCCGATCAGGGACAGAACCACCGTGGCGATCACGCCCTTGTAGAGCGCGCCCATGATGTTCTTGGAAGCGCCCAGGCGGACGAAGAAAGTGCCGATGATCGAGGTGATGATGCTCATGCCCGCGATGGCGAGCGGATACAGCATCAATTGGGCTTTTACTTCGCCGGTGAAATAGATCGAAGCCAGCACCATGGTGGCGACCGTGGTCACCGCGAAGGTTTCAAACAGGTCGGCCGCCATGCCGGCGCAGTCGCCGACATTGTCACCGACATTGTCGGCGATGGTGGCGGGGTTGCGGGGGTCATCTTCGGGAATGCCCGCCTCGACCTTGCCGACCATGTCGCCGCCGACGTCAGCGCCCTTGGTGAAGATGCCGCCGCCCAGGCGGGCGAAGATGGAGATCAGCGAAGCGCCGAAGGACAGGCCGACCAGCGAGTCCACGATGATGCGGTTATCGGCCGGATTATCGAGGCTGAGGCCGAACATGTTGGTCAGCACGTAATAATAGCCGGCCACGCCCAGAAGGCCCAGGCCCACGACCAGCATGCCGGTGACGGCGCCGGCGCGGAACGCAACCGACAGGCCAGCGGCCAGGCCGGAGCGCGAAGCCTCGGTGGTGCGCACATTGGCGCGAACCGAAACGAACATGCCGACATAACCGGCCAGGCCCGACAGGACCGCGCCTATCAGGAAGCCCAGCGCGAGCTCCCAGCCAAGGACAAGGAAGGCCAGCACAAAGATCACCACGCCCACCATCGCAATGGTGGTGTATTGGCGATTGAGGTAGGCGCGGGCGCCTTCCTGAATCGCGGCGGCGATTTCCTGCATGCGGGCATTGCCGGCAGACAGGCTGAGAACGGAGCGGATCGTCCAGCCGCCATAGAGCAGCGCAAGCACGCCACAAAGAAGGACGATTAGAAGGTTTGAACTCATGGGATACCCCTCGTCGAATTTGAAGTGATGGGTCGGTGTGCGGTCCCGTTCGCATCAGGAACCGGCAGCGCCGATCCCCATGGCCGGACGCCGCCTTCTTATGGGGCGCACCGCTTCAAGGGCGGCGGGAGATTGCCAAAAGGCGTAACCGCAAGCAACATCGGTTATGAGACAAAAGCGCCCATTTTCAGGGGCTTTAATGCTCGGATTTGGCGGGTTGGGCGGGTTTTTCCTGCGAATCATCGGCAGGCGGCGGGGAATGCAGGGCCGGAGTCTCGACCGGATGGAGCGGAGCGATCTGCAGCTGGACGATGGATATCCCCGTCACCTTGCCCGGTCCCATCACCTTTTTGGCATCCGCCAGCAGCCGCGCCTGCAAGTGCTCACGGTCCACCGTGGCCGGATCATCCGCCTTGGCGATGCCCGCGCCGTTCACATCGCGCACAAAGACATCCTGGATGAAAGCGATCTTGTCGCGGATTTGCAGCGTCGCGGCGGAAGTGCCTGCCGTCAGGCGGGTGGAGATATAGGCATAGCCGGTGAGCTTGCCATCGGCGCCGGTCATGGGCGCCATCAAATAGGGCATGTCGACATTGGTGCCGGGCGCGCCGCCTTCGGCTTTGCCGTCCTTGGCTTCGGCTTTCCCCTCATGCTTTTCCTCCGCGGCCCAGGCGGGCGCAGACAAGGCGAGCATCAGCAGGGCAGCAAGGGCTTTGCGCATGCGCCCAGCCTCGCAAAACAGGGTTAGCGAAAGGTTGTTAAAGCGTCAGCGCTGCTCCAGGCTCAGGAAATCCAGGGCATCGCTGATGGGAATGAAGAGGTTCAATCCCGCCGGCATGCCGGCATTGGTGATGCCCAGATCGGTAAAACCGATAAGCGAGCCGGACTCGTCCAGCAAGGCGCCGCCGCTGGAGCCGAATGAGACCGACACATCGCTCTGGATATAGCGCAGGCCGTCGAAGACGCGGGTCGCCGAAACCACGCCGCTGCTGACCGTGCCCTGGAACTCCTTGCCCCTGGGAGAGCCGATGGCAAAGACTTTTTGGCCAGGCGTCACCGCGCCGCGCTTGATCGCCAGCGGGCTGCGCTCGCGCGGATTGGTCTTGACCAGGGCAATGTCGCGAACCTTGGAACTGCGTATGACGTCCGCCACCGTCTCGATGCCATCGGACCAGCGCACGCGGATCTGCTTTTCGTCACCCACCACATGCGCGTTGGTCATCACATAACCATCATCGGAAACCAGGACGCCGGAGCCGGTGCCCGAACCGGTCAGAAGCGTCACCACGCTGCCCGCTGCATCGGAAAGCGGGCGGGGTCCGGCCTTGAGGCTGCCGGACAAGGCAATGGGCCCCTCCTTGGCGGGAGTCAGGACCTGGTCGGCTTTGGGTGTGTCGGCCGTGATGGCGGCGCGAAATTCGGGGTTGGCAGCCAGTTGGTGCGCATTGGCGGCGAAGGCGCCCGTGATCAGGCGCTGATAACCACCCTGTACGCTTTTTTCCAGCTTGATTGCGCCGCTGGTCGTGATGCGCGCCACCACCTGCTTTTTCAACGGCGCATAGACTTGCCAGTCTATTTTCATCGAGCCCGTGCCAAAGGTATCGCCGATGGTGAAACCCAGCGCGCTTTCCGCATAGACGCAGGCGTCGATCCGCATGTCGGTCACGACGGCGGCGACCTGATAGTCTGCCGCGCCTGCATCCTGCTGGCCGAAGAGATTGTCTTCGGCCGCGATGACCTTGAAGCCCGCCTCCTCGAGTTCGGTGCGGAAAGCGGCCGTGTAGGGCGGAAGCTCCTAGGTTTCCCGGCTGCCGCTGGCCGTCAGAACCTGGATCGGGGTGATGCAGAAAATTGCCTTGGTGGCCTTCATGTAGGGCGTGCCCGCCGGAAGCGCCGACACAACATTTGTGAGCTTGACGGTATTTTTGGATGCGGCCGGATCAGGGCCGGCCTGCGCAACCGCCGCGGTGGCGCCGCAGAGCAGCAGGACGATGACGCATGCGGACGCGCCCACGTTCCGGTGAAAGAAAATCATTGCAGCCCCTGCCCCGATTATTTCCGCCGGTCGAATGGATAGCGCGGGCGGCGCGGCGCTGCAACCTGGACTAGAAATGCCGGTAGCCCGTGCGGGGCACGGCAACGGCCTGGCCGTGGTGGCGCAATTCCACGCCCTGCCCCGCCATGACCGTGCCGATGCGCGTGATGGCAATATCGCCGGCGGCCTTTTGGATGGCGGCTTCGCGCGCCGGATCGGCCGTGAAGGCGATCTGGTAGTCATCACCAGCCGTGGCGGCCCGGGTGATGGCTTGGATTTCGTCGCCCCAGAAAGCCCGCAAGGCGGCAGAGCGGGGAATGTTCCCGGCGTCCACTTCGATCCGCACCCCGGAATTCTGCGCGATATGCCAAAGGTCGGCGATCAGGCCGTCGGAAATATCCAGCGCGGCGGAAGCCAGCTCGCGCAAATGCGCGCCGAACGCCACCGGCGGGTCCGGCAGGCGATAGCGCCCGGTCAGGTAATCGCGCTGAATTTCATCCAGCGTGTGTTTTTCGCGCTTGAAGATGGCCAGGCCGCCGCCGCTGTCGCCGATCCTGCCGGTGACATAGACGCCATCGTCCACCCGCGCGCCGCTGCGGCGCAGGATTTTTCCTTGCGGCACGAAGCCGAACGCCGTGACGGAAATGGCCAAAGGGCCCTCGGTGCGGCCGGTGTCGCCACCCAGCAGGGAGATGCCAAAGCGCTTCTGGTCCGAGGCCAGGCCGCCGGCAAATTCCTTCAGCCAGGCCGATGTCATGCTGGAAGGAAGCGCCAGGGTGAGAAGATAGTATTCCGGCACGGCGCCCTTGGCCGCCAGGTCCGACAGATTCACCCGCAGCGCCTTTTGCGCGATGCCGGGGGCGGGATCAAATGCGAAGAAATCCGTTCCTTCGGCAATCTGGTCGGTGGTGACGACAAGGTCGAAGCCGGGCCGGGCGGCGATCACCGCGGCGTCATCCTTCAGCCCGAACGCACCGCCCCCAATCGCAAGCGGCGCAAAGATATCGGCGATGATGGCGAATTCATCCATCAATCCAGCCTATCAGAATTCCAGCTCGCCGTCCGGGATGGGCAGGCCGAATTCGGGGGCGCGCTTGCGCCGCGCCAGATTGTCGAGCGCCGCATTGACGAAGCCCGGCTCGTCGCCGGGGAAAAACGCGCGCGCAATGCCGACATATTCGTCAATGATGACCTTGGCCGGCACATCGCGCCGCGCCACAAGCTCAAACAGGGCGGCGCGCAGGATGGCGCGCAGGATGGAATCAATGCGGTCCAGCTTCCAGTTTTCGGACAGGCCGGCGGCAATGGCCTTGTCGATCTCGACCTGGTGCTGCGGCACGCCGGACACGATGGCGGAAAAGAATTCCACATCGGGCTCTTCGGGGACCTGGTCGAAGCGGTGGGTGATGAATTCATGCGCCACTTCTTCCGCGCCGCCGCCCGACAGCTCCATCTGGTAAAGCGCCTGGATCGCCGCCATGCGGGCTGTGCCGCGCGCATCTGCCTCGCTCATGCCCCAAGCTCCAGCCGGGCGCGCCATTGCATCAGGGTCAGGCAGGCCCGCGCCGCTTCGCCGCCGGCGTCGCCAAGGGAAAAGTCCGCCAGTCGAAGTGCTTCGTCCTCATTCTCACAGGCCAGGATGCCGTTGCCGATGCAAAGACGCTGCTCCACGCCCAGCCGCATCAGGCCATGGGCGCTTTCCGCCGCGATCATCTCGAAATGAAACGAACCGGTTCGCAGCACGCAGCCCAGCCCGATATAGCCGTCATAGCGGCCCGTGTCCGCCGCCAGCGCGATGGCCGGGGGGATTTCCAATGCTCCGGGTACGGATAATCTCTCGAACTGGGCGCTGCCCTTTTCCAGGGCGGCCGTGGCACCGTCTGCCAGCGCGTCGGCGACGCCCTGGTGGTAGCGGGCTTCCACGATCAGGACCTTCATGGGGTCTTGTCGTCGCCTTCGAGTTCGCCGATCAGCGCCTCGAAATCCCGGGTCTCGCGGAAATTGCGATAGACCGAGGCGAAGCGCACATAGGCCACCTTGTCGAGGGACGCCAAGGCCTGCATCACCAATTCGCCGATCATGTTGGCAGGAATTTCATTCTCGCCCATGGATTCCAGGCGGCGGACAATGCCCGTGATCATGCGGTCCACCCGCTCACGCTCCACCGGGCGCTTGCGCAGGGCATGGTTGATCGAGCGTTCCAGCTTGTCGCGGTCAAAGGATTCGCGGCGGCCATTCTTCTTGACCACGATCAGCTCGCGCAGCTGTACCCGTTCAAAGGTGGTGAAGCGCCCGCCGCATTCGGGGCAATGGCGGCGGCGGCGGATGGCGGAATTGTCCTCGGAAGGACGGCTGTCCTTCACCTGGCTGTCGTCATGCTGGCAAAAAGGGCAGCGCATCTAGATCCTCACGAATAAATCGGGAAGCGGGCGCACAGTTCGCTGACGCGCCGCGCAACGCTCTGTTCCACCTGGGCATCACCTTCTTCGTTCCTGGCGACGGCGTCCACCACTTCGACGATCAGCTTTCCGATTTCGCGGAATTCACTTAACCCGAAGCCCCTTGTGGTACCCGCCGGCGAGCCCAGCCGGATGCCCGAGGTGATGATCGCCTTTTCCGTGTCGAACGGCACCGCATTCTTGTTGCAGGTGATGCCGGCACGGTCCAGCGCATGTTCGGTGGGCCGGCCCTTGGCGCCCTTGGGGCGCAAATCCACCAGCATCAGGTGGGTGTCGGTGCCGCCGGTGACGATGTCGAGGCCGGACCCCTTCAGCACTTCGGCGAGCGCCTTGGCGTTTGCGATCACATTCGCCGCGTAGGTCTTGAATTCGGGCTTGAGCGCCTCGCCAAAGGCCACCGCCTTGGCGGCAATGACATGCATCAGCGGGCCACCCTGCAGGCCGGGGAAAACAGCGGAGTTGAATTTCTTTCCCAGCTCCAGATCATTGGACAGGATCATGCCGCCGCGCGGGCCGCGCAGCGTCTTGTGCGTGGTCGTGGTGACGACATGGGCATGGGGCAACGGGCTGGGATGCGCGCCGCCCGCCACCAGGCCGGCGAAGTGGGCCATGTCCACCATGAAATAGGCGCCGACTTCATCAGCGATCTTGCGGAAGGCGGCAAAGTCGATCTGGCGGGCATAGGCGCTGCCGCCGGCCAGGATCAGCCTGGGCTTGTGTTCGCGCGCCAGGGCAGCCACCTGGTCCATGTCGATGCGCTGGTCATCCTTGCGCACCGTGTAAGGAACAGGCTTGAACCATTTGCCGGAATAGTTGGCAGGATGGCCATGGGTCAGGTGTCCGCCCGCCGCCAGGTCCAGGCCCATGAAGACATCGCCCGGCTGCAGCAACGCGTAGAAGACTTCCTGGTTGGCGTTGGCGCCGGAATGGGGCTGCACATTGGCATAGGCGCAATCAAACAACTGGCGCGCCCGGTCGATGGCCAGCTGTTCGGTGACATCGACATATTCGCAGCCGCCATAATAGCGCTTGCCGGGATAGCCTTCGGCATACTTGTTCGTCAGCACGGAGCCCTGCGCTTCCAGCACGGCCCTGGAGACGATGTTCTCGGAGGCGATCAGTTCGATCTTGTCCTTCTGGCGGCCAAGCTCATCGGCAATGGTGGCGGCAATTTCCGGGTCAGCCTCGGCCAGGCTTTTTGTGAAAAATCCGGAATTCTCCCGACCAGGAGTGCTCGCCGCCGCCGACATTACCCACCTCATTTGCGCTTGGCCGTGGCATCTTGATGTGCACGGCAGGAATGGCGATTTACCCCTTCCCCGGCACCAAATCTAGCACGCTGATGCCGGTGGCCGCGCAATGGGCATTTTCCCCGGAAAAGGCCGCGTTTTCCTGCCTTTTCAAGCAAAATTCCACCAATACTGGAAATATTCGAAGAAATCGGCAAAATAGCCAAGCATAGAATCAGAAAAAACTGTGATGGATAAGAAATCAGACGAAGATATCCTCAGGCAGGTGACGGAAATCGTCTCCGCCTATGTCAGCAAGAATGAGGTGGCGGCCAGCGACCTGCCCGGGCTGATCAAGAGTGTGCACGCCACACTGGGCGGTTTCACCGGCGGCGAAAGCCAGGGACCGGGCAAGGCGCCGGCCGTGCCCGTGAAGAAATCCGTCACGCCCGACTTCATCATTTGCCTGGAAGACGGCAAGAAACTGAAAATGCTCAAGCGCTATTTGCGCGCCCGCCATGGCCTGACGCCGGACGCCTATCGCGCCAAATGGAATTTGCCCGCAGATTATCCCATGACCGCGCCCAATTACGCCGCCAGGCGCAGCGACTTCGCCAAGCAGATCGGCCTGGGCAAGCCGGTGAAGAAGAAAAAGGCGTAAGCCCGTGACGGCATCGCAGAAGATGGACCGCCTGATCGCCGGCATCGATTGATTATTTCGAAGGCGGCAAGGTCAACGCGACGGGCCTGAAAAACCTTGTCCGGGCCGCGATTGCCTTCAACCAGGCCAAGAAGAAGAAAAAGCCCCTCAAGCGCAAAAAGAAAAGCGCCTAGCCTTTCTTCTGCATCACATATTTGAGTTTTTTCACCGCCGCGTGGGACAGCGCCTCGCGCGCAGCATTGGCGGGACCGACAATGCTGGCCTCGACGCCGCTGGCGGCATCAATCGCAGTCACCTTGATCACGTTTCCCTGCACAATGAATTCAATCAGAATTTCAGACTTGCCGGTTTGGCGAGCGGTCAAGCCGCAACGCCGCCCATGCGCTTGACGTTGCAATGCGCCCAGAGCCTGTCCATCGCGCCAACCAGGCGGTCGAACATCTGGTCGTCATGGAACGGCGTGGGCGTGAAACGCAGCCGCTCCGTGCCGCGCGGCACGGTGGGATAGTTGATCGGCTGCACATAGACGCCATGCTCGCCCAGCAGCATGTCCGAGATCACCTTGCAGTGGACCGGATCGCCCACCAGCACCGGCACGATGTGGCTGACGGACGGCATCACCGGCAGGCCCACTTCGGCAAAGCGGCGCTTCAATGTGGCGGCGCGTTCCTGGTGCTGCTGGCGCACTTCGTCATGTGCCTTGAGCCAGCGCACGCTGGCCAAGGCGCCCGCCGCCAGCACCGGCGGCAGCGATGTGGTGAAGATAAATCCATGGGCGTAGGAGCGGATGGCGTCAATCAGGACTGCATCGGCGGCGATATAACCGCCCATCACGCCGAAGGCCTTGCCCAGCGTGCCTTCGATGATGTCGATCTGGTCCATTACACCGTCGCGTTCGGCCACGCCGCCGCCACGCTTGCCATACATGCCAACCGCATGGACTTCGTCCAGGTAGGTCATGCAATTGTAGCGCCTGGCCAGGGCAACCAAGCCCTTGAGGTCGGCGATATCGCCGTCCATGGAATAGACGCTTTCGAAAGCGATCAGCTTGGGGGCAGCCGGATCGGCGGCCCTGAGCAGCTCTTCCAGATGCGCCAGGTCGTTATGGCGGAAGATGTGACGCGGGCCGCCGCCGTGGCGGATGCCGGCGATCATCGAGGCATGGTTCATGGCATCGGAGAAAATGATCAGGCCGGGCAGGATTTTCTGCACGGTTTCCAGCGTCGCCTCGTTGGAGACATAGCCGGAGGTAAAAAGCAGCGCCGATTCCTTGCCATGCAGGTCGGCCAGTTCGGCTTCCAGCTCGACATGGTAATGGGTGGTGCCGGAGATGTTGCGCGTGCCGCCCGAGCCGGCGCCGGCCTTGTCGAGGGCCTGGTGCATGGCATCCAGCACGACGGCATTTTGGCCCTGGCCCAGATAATCGTTGGAGCACCAGACCGTGACTTCGCGTTCACCTGCGGGACCGGTCCAGATCGCCTGCGGGAAGCGGCCATTGATGCGCTTGAGATCCGCGAAGACGCGATAGCGGCCTTCCTGACGAATGGCCTGAACAGCTTCCTCGAAACGGGATTTGTAAGAAAACGACATTCCTCGCGCCCTTGAACCGGTTTTCGCCCGCCCTTTTTATGAAGCATATCGCACAGGAAGTGCTTGATTTCACGCAATTTGTCACACGATCGGCATGACCGGACTTTAACGCCGCGCCGAAGCCCGTTTTTGCTGGATTTCCTGTGTCAAAGGCCGGGCCGCGAAAGCCCCTTGTTGCGAGCAATTCGCAACTTAGGCGGCCAGTGAAACCGCGGCGTTAACCGCCATGGCGATGAAAACCGTGTTGAAGAAGAAGGACGCCAACCCGTGAAACAGGACGGCGCGGCGCATCACGCTGGTGCGGACCTGGACGTCCGAAACCTGGGCCGTCATGCCAATGACAAAAGAGAAATAGAGAAAATCCCAAGGCCCCGGCGTCGTGCAATGCGGGAACTCCAGATCGCGATTCGTGTCACGGCCGGAATCCTCAAAATAAAACAGGTCGGCATAATGGAAAGCCATCACCACATGCAGCACAAACCAGCCCAGCAGCGCGCCGCTGCCCGCCAGTGCAAGGACCGGGATTTCCATGTCCTTCCTGGCCAGGACCTCGAACACCGCGACGCAGCAAAATGCCATTGTCGCCAGGGTGATCAACACCACGATCACAATGCCCTCGTCCTGCGTCTTGGCGCGCTTTTTGAGATCCGCAGCTTTCTGGCCGGCCATCACGATCGCCAGGACAAGGAAGACGGCATAAAAAACATCGCCGCCCGCCAGCACCGGCGCGGAAAAGCCCGCCAGCCGCGCTGCGCCATAACCCAGAAGCCCGCAAGCGGCAGCAATGGTGAAATGAACATGATGGCCGAGGAATGTAGCCAGGCGTTTGGACATGCAAGCAGACTAGCTGAGTCGGGCTTGTAGGAGTCGCGGCGTTAGAGCCTGAAACGGACCTGGTCTATCCAGAAACGTTCCATGCGCTTGAGCACGACGTTCAAGGTTTCCATGTCCGACGACCCGACATTGCCCACCGCTTCGAGCGAGGACAAATGGCGGTCGAACAGTTCGCGCAGCATGTCGCGCACCGCTTCGCCCTTGACTGTCAGGCGCACCAGCACCGAGCGGCGGTCGGCTTCCGAACGTTCATGGTGGATGTAACCGCTCTCGACCAGTTTCTTGAGATTGTAGGAGACATTCGAGCCCAGATAGTGGCCGCGCGTGCGCAGCTCGCCGGCCGTCAATTCCTGGTCGCCGACATTGAACAGCAACAGGGCCTGGACGGAGTTGATCTCGCGTTCGTCGCGGCGATCAAGTTCATCCTTGATCACGTCCAGCAACTGACGATGCAGCCGCTCAACCAGGTTGAGGGTTTCGAGATAGTGCCTGCGGACAGACGATGCGCCTTCTAGCGCCTCCGCAGCCCGCGGTTTGGCCAATGCCGTCATTTTTACACCCACCTCCTGCGTTTTGCAGGAGCCACCTTGTTTTTGTTGATGCCAGACTAAGTCGCAGGCGTTAAGGGCGTGTAAAATGCGGGCAAATTGTCGTGGCAAAGCCGGGACTTCCGGCGCCACGCAAAAAAATGGACAACAAAAGGTAAAGCGGTTGGAACAAATTATCCGGGAAGCTGGAGCTCGTTTGCGCCAAGGCTTTCAAAATACCCGGCAATCCCGGCATCGCTGACGGCCGCGAGGGACGATGGCTGCCAGCGCGGCTTGCCATCCTTGTCGATCAGGGTGGCGCGAACCCCCTCGCGGAAGTCGTGCGCCATCACGGCGCGCGCGGCAATACGATATTCCATTTTGAGACATTCGCGCAGATTTTTGCCTTTGGCTTCCTGCAGGGCGCGCAAGACAAATTTCAGCGCGCTGGGCGATTTGGTGCGCAACAGCGCAGCCGTTTCGACGGCAAAGGCGCTGCCGTCGCGGTCCAACCGTTCCAGAATTCCTTCGATTGAGGCCGCAGAAAAGATGGAGTCGATGCGGCTGCGTTCCACTGCCAGTTTTGGCCCGTCCGGCCGGAACGCAAAAGCTGCGAGTGCGGCGCCCGCGGGTTCGCCGTCCGCCAGGCGCGCCAGCAAGGCGTCGTGATCGGCGGCCCTGACGGCATGCGTGACCAGGCCCAGGCCCAGGGCATCGCCAAGCCCGATCCGCGCGCCGGTCAGGCCCAGATATAGTCCCATCGCGCCGGGGCACCTGGTCAGAAAATGCGTGGCGCCGACATCGGTGAGAAAGCCGATGCCGGTTTCGGGCATTGCGAAGGTGAGGCTTTCGTCGGCCAGGCGGTGGCTGCCATGCACCGATACCCCTGCCCCGCCGCCCATCACAATGCCCTGGGTCAGAGCGACATAGGGTTTGGGGTAAGCGCCGATCATGGCGTTGACGCGATATTCGTCCGCCAGGAATTTCGCGGCGGCGGAGGTGCCGGCAATGTTGGACTCATACATGGCGCGGATATCGCCGCCGGCGCAGAAGGCGCGCCCGCCGGTGCCACGGATTGCCACCGCCCGGATGGCATCGTCGGCGGCCCATTCGGGAAGGGTTTTGGCCAGGCCAATGCACATGCCGTGCGTCAAGGCATTCAGCGCCTTGGGCCGGTTAAGGGTGACGAGGCCGACAGCGCCCCGCTTTTCGAACAGAATATGCGGCTCTTGCTCCATCCCCCGCTAATACCATAAGAAAAAGACATGAGCAGCTATCCCCAACTCAGGATGCGGCGCCTGCGCCGGCATGACTGGACGCGCCGGCTGGTGGCGGAAAACAGCCTGTCGGTCAGCGACCTGATCTGGCCGATTTTCGTGATCGAGGGCGAGAACAGGCGCGAAGCCATAGCCTCCATGCCCGGCGTCGAGCGGCTGTCGATCGACCTGGCGGTGGCGGCGGCAGGAGAGGCTTCGAAGCTGGGCATTCCCCTGATCGCGCTGTTTCCCAGCATCGATCCCAAGCTGAAAAACGAGGACGGCGGCGAGGCCGTCAATGGCAACAATTTGATCTGCCGCGCGGTGCGCGCGATCAAGAGAGCGGTGCCGGAAATCGGCGTTCTGTGCGACGTGGCGCTGGACCCTTATACCACGCATGGCCATGACGGCTTGCTCAAGGATGGCGACGTGCACAATGACAGCACCGTCGCCATGCTGGTGAAGCAGGCGCTGGTCCAGGCGGAGGCCGGCTGCGATATCATCGCGCCGTCCGACATGATGGATGGGCGCGTGGGCGCCATCCGCGACGCGCTTGAAACGCATGGCCATCACAATGTGCTGATCATGGCCTATGCCGCCAAATTCGCTTCGGCTTTCTACGGTCCGTTCCGCGAGGCAGTGGGCAGCGCCAAGGCCCTCACCGGTGACAAGCGCACCTACCAGATGGACCCGTCCAACAGCGACGAGGCGATGCGCGAAGTGGCGCTGGACCTGGATGAAGGTGCGGACATGGTGATGGTCAAGCCGGGCATGCCGTACCTGGATTTGGTGCGGCGGGTGAAGGAGGAATTCGGCGTGCCGACTTTCGCCTACCAGGTATCGGGCGAATATTCGATGCTGTGCGCCGCTTTTGAAAAAGGCTGGCTGGAACGCGACCGCGCGATATTGGAGTCGCTCACCGGTTTCAAGCGCGCCGGCGCCAGCGGCGTCCTGACCTACTTCGCATTGGAAGCAGCCAAGCTGCTCAATCGCGCTTAGTCGAAAAGAGACTGCGCAGGAGAATTTCCGAGCGCGACGGGAGCACGTGCAGCCCCGAGCGGCGCTGGCCCAGGTCAATCACATTTTCCAGCACCAGCATGGCCAGGCCATGCACGGCGGCCCAGACGGCCAGGCCCAGATTGGGGTCGGACAAGGCGGCGCCGATTTCCGTGCCGATGGCGTCGGCGGCAACCGTCAAGGCGGGGAATTTTTCGCGGTGGGGCAATTGCGGCCCGAACATCAGCCGCGCCACGGCCGGACGCTTGGCGACAAAGCGCATATAGGCGGCGCCGATATTGGCGATGCGCTCGGCTTCCGGGCCGCCGACCCTGCCAGCCTCGACGATGAACTGGCGCAGTTCGGCAAAGCCCTCAAGCCCCAGCTCGACCAGCAGGGCTTCGTGGTTGGGGAAATGGCGGTACGGCGCGGCATGGCTGACGCCGGCCCGGCGGGCCACGGCGCGCAGCGTCAGGGCGCTGAGGTCCTGTTCCTCCAGGATGGCGCGTGCGGCCTCCAGCAGGCCATTGCGCAGGTCGCCATGATGATAGGCCCGGTCGGCGCCGCGCTTGCCGCGCGCGGGAGACTGCGAAATGGAATCGTTGGATGTGTTGCTCATGCCATGCTCTTCTATGCTGCTCTTTGTGTCAAATTGTGTCGAATGCTTATGATTTCTTGCGCGCCGCCTCCTGGCGGACAAAAAGGCTGGAAGTATCCCAGCGCTTGCCGCCCATGCCCTCCACCTCGGCATAGAATTGATCGATCAGTGCCGTGATGGGCACGCTGGCGCCGTTGCGGCGCGCCTCGTCCATGACGATGCCCAAATCCTTGCGCATCCATTCCACGGCGAAGCCGAAATCATATTCATTTGCCATCATCGTCTTGTAACGGTTCTCCATCTGCCAGCTCTGGGCGGCGCCCTTGGAGATCACTTCGACCACTGATTCGATATCCAGGCCGGAGGCACGGGCGAAGGAAAAGCCTTCCGCCATGCCCTGCACGATGCCGGCGATGCAGATCTGGTTGACCATCTTGGTGACCTGACCGGCGCCGGACGGGCCCAGCAGCTTTTGCTGCTTGGCATAGGCGGCCATCACGGGTTCGGCCCTGGCATAGGCCGCCTCGGTGCCGCCGCACATGATGGTGAGCTTGCCGTTCACCGCGCCCGCCGATCCGCCGGACACCGGGGCGTCGACAAATTCAAAGCCCGCTGCGGTGGCTGCAGCAGACAGCTCGCGCGCGATGGTGGCGGAAGCGGTGGTGTGATCCACGAACAGCGCGCCTTTCTTCAGGGCGGCAAAGGCGCCATCCTTGCCAAGCGTCACGGCGCGCAGGTCGCTGTCGCGGCCCACGCAGCAGAAAACAATGTCCTGGTCCCTGGCGGCGGCGGCCGGCGTCGGCGCCGAAGCGCCGCCATATTCTTCCACCCATTTGGCGGCTTTCGCGGCATTGCGGTTATAGACCGTCACATCATGGCCGGCGCGCCTCAGATGCCCCGCCATCGGATAGCCCATAACGCCAAGACCCAGGAATGCGAGTTTCATGTTGTTACTCCGTTACTTCGATTTTTGGCGCCGGCGCCGTGGGGGCGAAGGCCGGACGTTTCATCATCCAGATCACGACAAAGACCGGCAGGGAAACATAGAACATGAACAGGAAGGAATTGGCGTAGGCCTGGACCAGGGCGCGATATTCCATCAACCCGTTCAATCTGCCCATGCCAAAGGGAATGAGCGGATTCATGAACATGGATTCGCTGTTGACGCCCAGCGCGCGGTTAAAGGGCGCGGCGAAATGGGTCAGCTGGGCATGGATGGTCTGCACGCTCATGGTCAGGACCGTGGTGGTGAGCGAAACGCCCACCGCGCTGCCGATATTGCGCATCAGGTTGGTGAGGCCGGCACCATCGGTGCGAAATTGCGGACCCAGTGTCGCGAACGCCATCAGGTTCATCGGCACAAAGACCAGGCCCATGCCCACGCCCTGGATGAAGGTGACGGTGAATATCTGGGTGACGCCGATGGAGGGCGTCCAGCTGGTCATGTCCCATAGCGACCAGAGAAGGCATGTTGCGCCCACGGTCATCAGGACGCGGGGATCAACTTTCATGGTCAGCCGTCCGGCGAACAGCATGGCGAACATGACGCCAAGCCCGCGCGGCACCATCAGGAATCCCGTCTGGGTGACGGAGCGGCCGGAAAGATTTTGCAGGTAGGGCGACATCAGGGCCGAACTGGCCAGCAGAACCAGGCCCATCACGAACATCAGGACCAGACCGCCGGAGAAATTTCGGTCCTTGAAGATGGCCAGCGGAATGAAGGGCTTTTTCGCCGTGAACATATGGACAAAGAAAAGATAGAAGGCCGTGGCGGCGATAACGCCTTCCATCACGATTTCGGGCGAGGAAAACCAGTCCTTGTTGGTGCCGCGGTCCAGCATCAATTGCAGCCAAGCCAAACCGACCGACAGGAAGGCAAAGCCGGACCAGTCGAATTTGAGGGTGTGGTCGCGGGCGGTATCCTTGAAGAAAATCGCCAGCGCGGCCACCGCGGCGATGCCGAAGGGCACGTTGATATAGAACACCCAGCGCCAGCCATAGCTGTCGGTGAGAACGCCGCCCAATGTCGGGCCCAGGATCGGGCCCAGCATCACGCCCATGCCCCAGATCGCCATCACCGAGCCGCGCTTGGAGGGCGGATACATGTCGAGCATCACGGCCTGGCTGAGGGGACCCAGCGCGGCGCCGAAACAGCCCTGGATCAGGCGAAACATCACCATCTGCTCAAGCGACTGGGCCGCGCCGCACGCCATGGAGGCGATGGTGAACCCGGCCAGGCTGGTGATGAGGAAGTTCTTCTTGCCGAAGCGGGCCGCCATCCAGCCGACCGGCGCAGTCATGATGGCGGCGGCGATAATGTAGGAAGTCAGCACCCAGGTGATCTGGTCGCGCGAAGCCGAAAGGCTGCCTTCCATGTAAGGCAGCGCGACATTGGCGATGGTGGTGTCCAGCGCCTGCATCAGCACGCCCGCCATCGAACCGATCAGCACCGCCCATTCAGCAAACTTGCTGTCATAGGCATGCGCGGCATGCGGTTGGTGCGTTGCGGCAGTCATCCCCTCGCCGGTTCCCTTATTCGTTCAACAGGCGCTGCCAGCGGCGCTTGCCCGTATCAATGGTAACCACCGCGCTCATGCCGGCGCGCAATTGCGGATCGTCCGGCTTCTTGTCGATGGCAATGCGCACGGGGATGCGCTGCACCACCTTGACCCAGTTGCCGCTGGCATTCTCGGCAGGAAGCGCCGAGAAGGAACTGTCGCTGCCCGCGGCGACATTCTCCACATGGCCGGTCCATTTGCGCCCCGGATAGGTATCGATGGTGATGGTGACCGGATTGCCCTCACGCAGATAAGTGAGTTCGGTTTCCTTGAGGTCGGATTCAATCCAGTTGTCGCTGCCGATCAGGCCCACGGCGCTGGTGGTGGTGAAGGCCGACATGGCGGAAATCACCAGCGTGCCAGGCTGCAGCGAATCCACTTCGCCCACCGTGCCGGCGAAAGGCGCTCGCACCACGGCGTGATCGAGCTGGCGCTGGGCTTCGTCCACGGCCGCCTTGGCCTTGAGATAGCCGGGCGCTTTTTCCGCCGGCAAATTGGGATCACCGTTCAGCTTGGCCAGGTCGGTCGCGGCGGCCTGCTGCACCGAGTTCAATGTCGCCCGCGCGCCCACCATGGCGCCGCGCGCCTGGTCCACACTGGTGGCGGCGATGGCGTTCTGGCTTTGCAGGGCGGCATAGCGGTCGAAGGTCTGCTTGGTGAGATTGACCTGGGCCTGCTGCGCCCCGATCTGGCCCAGCGCGGAGCGATAGGCGGCGCGGTTGGATTCCACGTCCTGGACCGCCTGGGCCAAGGCCGCCTGGGCATTCTCGAGCGCAATCCGGAAAGGCTGGGGGTCAAGGGTGAAGAGGACTTCGCCCTTCTCCACATGCTGGCCCTGCTTGACGTTCACGCTCTGGATCAGGCCGGAGACATCGGTCGAGACCATCAGCTTGTTGGCGCGGACATAGGAATCATCGGCAGTGATGTAACGCCCACCCATCAGGTAGAAATAAGCGCTGACCGCCAGAACGACCGCCACGCCGCCGATCATCAGCACCCGGCGCAGGGCGGTCTTGTCCATGCCCTGTTTGGGCTTCGCGGCTTCATAGGCAACTGCAGACATCTTATTCTCCGCCCACAACGAGCTCTTCGCCCGTGGCTTCCATGGTCAGTTTGTTCTTCATTTGCAAAAGGACATTCACAACGGTTTCACGCTGCGCGGCGGTGACACCGCTCAGCAGATATTCGCTCTGGTCGTTCCGGTAGGCTTCGATCCGGGCGATCAGTGGCTCGGACGCGGGCATCAGATGCAGCCTGCGGATGCGGCGGTCGGTGGGATCGGGACGCCGTTCAATCAGGCCGCGCGCTTCCAGACGGTCGACCAGGCGGCCCACGGTGATCGGTTCGACCTCACAGATGGCCGCCATTTCAATCTGGGAAAGGCCGGGCTGGCGGTGCAGCCGGGCCAGGATCACGCCCTGGGCGCGCGTCAGGCCATAGGTTCGAGCCCAGCGGTCAAAACGGGTGCGCTGCATGCGCGCCACATCGTGGAGCAAAATCTGCAAATCACGGTCAAAGTGGTTCATGGCCGGGAAGATAAGCAACGTTATAATAACGTGCAAGGTTATAACTTATGTTGAGTAATCCCTGTCAGCATCATGGTTTCTGCCAAAAAAACCAAAGAAACCGCCAAAAACAAACAGCCGGCAGGAAGGACCTGCCGGCTGTTCATGTCTGCCATGTGGTCCGAAATTACATTCCAGAGCCCTGGATGCTCTTCCAGCCGGCTTCGATGGCGCTGACCGCATTGGCGGGCAGCGGGACATAATCCAGGCCCAGGGCAAGCTGGTCGCCCTTCTCAAAGCCCCACTTGAAGAATTGCAGGGCGTCAGAGGAAGCCTTCACATCGCCCGGCTGCTTGTACATCAGCACGAAGGTTGTGGCGGTGATGGGCCAGCTTTCCGCACCGCCCTGATCAACGAACAGGATGTAGAAGCTGTTCTTCGCGGCGTTGCCCCAGTCAGCGCTGGCGGCGGCGGCCTTGAAGGCTTCAACCGTGGGGGCGACGTTCTTGCCGTCCTTGTTGATCAGCTTGGTGTAGCTGAGATGGTTCTGCTTGGCATAGGCATATTCGACATAGCCGATGGCGCCCGCGATCTGGGCGACATTGCCGGCAACACCTTCATTGCCCTTGGCGCCGATGCCCACCGGCCAGTCGATGGCGGTGTCCGCACCGACATTCTCCTTCCAGTCCGCGCTGACGCGGCTGAGATAGGTGGAGAACTGGAAGGTGGTGCCCGAACCGTCGGCACGGTGGACGATGGAGATGGCCTGGCTGGGCAGGTTGACGCCCGGGTTCAGCTTCTTGATCGCCGCATCATCCCAGCGCGCAATCTTGCCCATGAAGATGTTCGCCAGCGTCGGGCCGTCCAGCGTCAGCTGGCCGGGGCCGATGCCGCGAATATTGACCACCGGCACGATGCCGCCGATCACGATGGGAAACTGGGTCAGACCGGAAGCATTGAGCTCCTTGGTGGTGAGCGGCTTGTCGGTGGCGCCGAAGGTCACGGTCTTGGCCTTGATCTGCGCAATGCCGCCGCCCGAACCGATGGAGGCGTAGTTCACGCCATTGCCCGAGGTGCCTTTGTAGACCGAACCCCATTTGGCGACGATCGGGAACGCGAAGGACGAACCGGCGCCGGTGATATCGGCCGCCATGGAAATGCCGGTCGCCATGGCGAGAGCCGCTGCGGCGCCGACCAGGGCCTTAAAGTGCTTGTTCATCGAGAACTCCTTTTCATGCGTTGAGTGTGGATCAGCTAGTTGGCGAATTGAAGGCGGACGCCGAGAATATTCAGGTCCTGGCCATCACGATTGGGGATTGCGGCGGTTCCTTTTTTTACCGTCACAAAACTGTCGTCAATCATCAGGCGGACGTTGCGGTTGAGGTACCAGTTCAGCGCCACGGACAGGACGTGCTGCTCGCCGCCCAGGATGCCGGCCAATTGCGTGGTGGAAGCGGCCTGGGTGGGATGCCAGTTCAGGTTGGTGTTGGCGTAACGCACCGCCAACTCCCAGGCTCCCCAGCTGCCGCCATAGATTGAGAAAGGCCGCGAGGGGATTGGAGCCTGGAAGCCGCCCGTCTCGTTGTTCAGCGCGGAGGCCGTGTAGGCCTTGGTTTCGCCCGTGATCAGCCAGGAGCCTTCCAGGTACCAGCCCGAGAATGTGGGGTGGTCGAAGACCGCCGTGGAAGACGTGCATTGCGGATTGAGCGTGGCGGAAAGCGTGCCGCACTGGCGATCAACCGTGAACTGGGCGTATTCGCCGCCGATGAAGAGGCTGTTCAGATTGCCGCCGAAATCCACCGCCCACATGTCGCCGGTCTTGGCGGCGATGCCGCCGGTCGAGATCAGGCGGGTGCCGTCCACGCGGATCTGCGGGCGGTCCTGGAGGTTGATGGTCTGGCTGCCGCCGCCGGCAGCATTGCCGCTGTAGAGAATGCTGGCTGCGCTGGCGCCGATGGAGATGTTGGAGAGGCCGTTGGTCCAGAGGCGTTCGGAGACGCGGCCCAGTACCTGGGCCGGCTCGTCGCCGCCATTGCCGTGGCCCGCAGCAGAGCCCGTCTTGCCGCCGGAGAAAATTCCGGTGATGGCGAGATTGTCGCCGGCCCAGAGCGTATCGCTCTTGGCCCAGCCCAGTTCGATGCCGCGGCGCGAGTCGCCGGCACCAAACAGGTCGGCGGCAATATTGTCGATTTCCGGACGCTCCAGGAAGATCAACTGGCCCGAGGATGTCGTGCCTTCGAACATGAAGGCCGGCTCGATGACGCCGACATTGAGGTGCCAAAAGGGAATGCCGGTATAGCTGATGACCGCCTTGTTAAGCAGCGGATCGCCTTCACCGGCGGTGGGGATGGAACCGATGGCGCAGCCCGTGGCGGTGGAGGTGGCGGTGGCGCCGGGCGCGCCCGCGATAGTGGTGGTGACGGAGGGATTGGTGCAGGTGGCGTTCAACCCGCCATTGGAGCCACCGAGATTGAGGCGGAATTCATAACCGAAATCGCTATAGACCTTGCCTTCCACGCCGAAATAGGCGCGCCGAATGACCATGCCGGTGCTGAGATCGGCAGGACCGGCAAAACCGGCGGGATGGGTATCGTCCTGCGAGAAGCTGGCGAAGTCGGACTGGAAGCGCAGGCGCACCGCCATGGTGAAGCGGCCATCGCCCGTGGCCAGCACGGGGCGGCCATTGTCGAAGGTCCAGGCTTGCGTGGCGTATGTCTGTTCCAGGGTGGAAAGGCGGGTGCGGTCGTTCTGGGCGCGCTCATCGCGGGCCGCCAACGCATCCTCCAGCGCCTGCACGCGCGCTTCGAGATCGGAATTGGCCGAACTGGCACCGGCAGAAGAATTTTGCGCCGTTTTATCCGGGCTGCTCTGCGCCAACTGCACCGGCTTGGTGGCCGGCTTCTTCACGGGCGCGGCGGCGTTCGCCGAAGCGCTAAGCGCCAGCAAAGCTGCACCGGCCAACCAGAATTGTTTTTGCCCCTTTGTCATTACCAGCCGTCCTTTTGATCTGTGCATGTTGCGCTGCGGTGGAGTCGCAGCGGGGGGCAACACAGCCATGACGGTAACTGGAAGTAAATTTGACAGGGAGAACCATGCAGTGAAAGTCCCGGTTTTCAGCCTGTGGATAAGTGTGAAAGGCCACACCTTGCTTATTTTTAATGAACACTCCAGACGATTTTGGAGCGCCCTGAACTGAATAAGGCTGGTTGAAAATATTCAACCAGCCTTATTCGATTTTCGAAAATCCCGGCGTTACGCCCGGTCTTAGTACTTGACGCGCAACTCAACACCGAAGGTGCGCGGCGGATTGAGGTTGCCATAGTCGCCGATCGTGCCGCGGTTGGCGGCCGAGATGCGGTAGACATGGGTTTCGTCGAGCAGGTTGCGGCCCCACAGCGAGATGTTCGCCGTGCTATCACCGCTGCCCATGCCGATATCGGCAAGGCCGACGGTGCCGTTGAACACCAGGCTGGAGTCCGTCTTGACGGCGACGTTCTGGGTCGAAACAGCGGTCGGCGAGATGTCGGCGAACTCAGACTGGAAGGCATACTGCTTGCTGGCGTAGTTCGCGTCCAAATGGGCACGGAATGTCAGGCCGCCCAGCGGGGTTGAGAAGTCGATGTTACCCGACAGCGCGTTTTTCGGCGTATAGACCACATGCACGGGGAACGGCGAATTCAGCGGAACCACGGAGTTGCCGGTGAAGGGGAACGGCGCAGGCGGGATATTCACATCCGTATAGGAGTAGGCCAGTCCAACCCGCCATTCGTCGGAGAGTATCGCCTCGAGTTCGGCTTCGAAGCCCTTGATCTTCGAAATACCCGGCGCGTTGCGCGTTTCCTCGGTGTGTGCGCCCAGCGTGGGGCTGCCCGGGGTGGTGTCGACATTGTCGAAGTCGATCTGGGTATTGCTGCGTTCCATCATGTAAGCAGCCAGGTTGAAGCGCATATACCCGCCCAACAGGTCCATCTTGTCGCCGATTTCATAGGCGTTGACTTCTTCAGCGCCGAAGGCATGGAAATTCGACGAGCGGTCATTGGCGCCGCCGGCGCGATAACCGGTCGAATATTTGGCATAGACGTTGATGTTGTCGGCGATGTCGTAAGACAAGTTGACCAGCGGATCAAAGCGGCTGTTGTCATACAGGAACGGGAAGTTCGTCGCCTTGGCGTTGACGGTGTAGAGGTTGCCGTGGCGCTTGTCGCTGGTGTAACGGCCACCGACGGTGAGGTGCAGCTGCTGGATAGACGCAGGGGTATAGGTACCCTGGCCGTAAACCGCGACGCTGTTCGCACCGGCCTGGCTGGCGCGGGTGATGAAGCGCGTGCCGGGTTCCCAGCCCTGGTTCGCGGACGTAATCGCCGCGGTGCCAAAGGTGCCGTTGGACGAACGGATCGTGAAGTTGGAGCCGTCGGCATTCCACACATTGGTGAAAGGCGTGGCGGCCGATTCCATGGCGTGCTCGTTGAAATAGAAGGCGCCCAGGACGTAGGTGAAGTTGTCCGTGTTGCCGACCAGCTGGAATTCCTGGCTGAACTGGTTCTGGGTGAGGTCCGACAGGCTGTAACGGCCGAAGTTGCTGTTCGGCGCGAAGACGTTGCGGGCTTCAATGCCCGAATTGTCCCACTGGTTGGTGACCACGGCGCGGGCGGCAGTGATGGAGCGCAGTTCCAGATTGGATGCAACCTGCCACTTCAGGGTGGCCGAAACGCCGCGGGTCTTGTCGAGGCTGGGCTGCTGGATGGTGCCGACATCGGAGGCCTTCTGGCGCTCGGTGTGAACCTTGACCAGGGCGGCAAGCGGATTGATCGTGCCGGCCGGAGCGGCAGCCACGGCTGTCACTTCCGCCAAAGTGCGGACGCGCTTGCCGATGGGGTTGAAGTTGAGCAGCTGGCTGAAGAAGGGCGTGTTCTCATCCAGCGCATAGTCGGCGGCGACCAAGGCGCTGAAATTGTCAGTCGGCTGGAAAAGGGCGGAAACGCGAATGCCCTTGCGGTCATACTGGTTCCAGCCGGCCTGGCCGCTCATCGGGTTCTTGGTGGTCGGATCCTGGTGCTGGACCAGGCCGTCAACCTTCACCGAGATGCCGGAGAATTCCGCGAGGTCCTGGTGCAGCTCGAAATTATAAGCGCCGTAATTGCCGACGCCGGCGGTGATCCGGCCGCCCTGCACGCCCGACGGAGCCTTGGTGATGATGTTGAGTGCGCCGCCTTCGGTGTTACGGCCGAACAGCGTGCCCTGCGGGCCGCGCAGGACTTCGATGCGCTCAAGGTCAAACAGCGCGGCGTTCAGGCCCTGCTGGCGGCCAAGATAAACGCCGTCAATATAGACGCCGACGCCCTGGTCGCGGGCGGTCTGGTTGGCGTCAAAGGGAACAATGCCGCGGATGCCGATGGTCAGGGCCGACTGGCGTGCTTCAAAGGTGGCGACGCGCAAGGACGGGATAGCGCCGTCCTGCAGGCTGATCAGGCTTCCGGCATGGCGGTCCGCCATGGCGGACTCGCTCAGCACAGAAATCGCGATCGGCGTTTTCTGCAGGTTGGTTTCAGTCTTCGTGGCGGTAACGGTGACCGTTTCCAGGCCGAGGGCATCTACCGCGAGGGCGGCCTGGGCCGGGAAATACAGAAGCGCGAAAGCCGCAGCCCCGCAGAAGAGTGAATTTTTCAAAAGAGACCCCTTGATGATTGGTTATGGGGGTCCTCATAAGCAGCTAGCTTGACGGAAATTTACATTTTTTATTACAGAAGCATGACAGTGGGCCGCCTGTGTGCCGCAAAGCACACTTGGTCTCGGGTTTGGGGCGGGGAAACACCGCAAATGCGGTAAACTGCGGGCTGTGGAAAAGATGCAGCGCCGACTTGTCGCGGCTAGCTCTCGTCCGTAACACGGCGGCCGCCAACGCCTTCCGGCGGCTTGCCTTGCGCCAGGGCGCTGTATTTTCCGCTGAAATATACCAGCGGCGCGCTTTTGCTATGCCGGGAAAAGCGCAGGACACGGCCAATAAGTATTGTGTGGTCGCCGGCTTCGACGACCTGCTCGCGGGCGCATTCGAACACGGCCAGCGAATCGGCCAGCGCCGGCGGACCCAGTTCGGTGGGAATGAGCGCGATGCCTTCCAGCGAATGTTCCCCTGCCCGGGCCAGCCGGGCCGAGACCGCCTTATGCTCCGTACCCAGAATATTGATGGTGAAGGAGGGGGCGCTGGCGAACAGGACATGGCGGCTGGAGCGGCGGTCCATGCACCACAGCACCAGCGGCGGATCGAGCGAGACGGAGGTGAAGGAATTAACCGTAATGCCCACAGGCTGGCCGGCGGCGGAGGCCGTCACCACGGCGACGCCGGTGGGAAAAGAGCCCAAAGCGGCGCGATAAGCCTTGATATCAAAGTCCATAAGCCACCTTAAAAGCCGTCCACTTCATACTCGGTTAAGAGCGGGTATGCATGATGGGCCCACTTAGAGACGAAGGTTAGGTGAGGCCAGGCCACGGCGAAAGACCGTGCCATCCCGCCGGGTGATTTTAACGGTGGGCATAAATGGCGGCCAACGGCGCTATTGTCATTAAAAAGATCAAGAAGGGCGGGCATGGCGGTCACCATGGCGGCGCCTGGAAGGTTGCCTATGCGGACTTCGTGACCGCAATGATGGCCTTCTTCCTCCTGATGTGGCTGATCAACACCACCACTCCGGAACAGAAGCGCGGCATCGCCGATTATTTCGCGCCCCAGTCCATCGCCCAGACCGTGTCCGGCAGCGGCGGCGTTTTGGGCGGCAAGGTGATGGGCGAGGATTCCGCCCATGCCGGCGGCGCGCAATCGGTGATGCAGAAACAGTCTCCGCCGTCGCCCTCTGCCAAGACCAACGCCATGGCCAGCGGCACCACCGATGGCGGCGCGGGCGGCACGTCAACTGCCAGCGACAGCGCCAATTCGGCCCAGGACGGCGATTTCGCCCATGCCGCCGAAGCGATCCGCCAGTCGGTGCAGGACAATCCCGACATCGCCAATCTTTCGCACCAACTGATCCTGGAGCAGACGCCGCAGGGCCTTCGCATCCAGCTGGTGGACCAGGATGGCCGCCCCATGTTCCAGCAGGGCACCTCCGAACCCATGCCTTATGCCAAGAAGCTTTTGTCGGCGGTGGGCGCAATCATCGACACGCTGCCCAACCGCGTTTCCATCAGCGGCCATACCGGGCGCAGCGACACATCCGCCAATGGCGCCGACTGGACGCTGTCTTCGCAGCGCGCCAATTCCGCCCGCGCCCTGCTCCAGGCCGGCGGCCTGAGTTCCGACCGCATCTATGAAGTGGCGGGCAAGGCCGGTTCGGAGCCGCTGCTGCCGGAAGATCCCAGCGCCAGCGCCAACCGCAGGCTGTCCATTGTGCTGCTGCGCGAGGCCCCGCCCGCCCCGCCGGGCAAAATCCTGCAGTAACCTGCTCTAATTCCTTGCCGAAAAGGCCCCGGCTTGCCCATACTGAGGCATCAGGCTGGAGTTCGTTTCAACTCGTGACCGATCCACGCAATAGCAGAGTTCCGCAGTTCTTCCTGACGCCGGGCGGGCCCTGCCCCTACCTGCCGGACCGGATCGAACGCAAGGTCTTTGCCCGCCTGACCGGCGTGCTGGCCCAGCCGCTCAGTGAAGCCCTCACCCATTCCGGTTTTCGCCGCAGCCAGTCCATCGCCTATCGCCCATCCTGCGAAGGCTGCAGCGCCTGTGTCTCGGTGCGCATCGTGGCCGATGAGTTTGTGCCCAGCCGCGGCCAGCGCCGGATCCTGAAACGCAATATCGACCTGGCGCGCCGCCAGGCCCCGGCGGAAGCGACGCGCGAACAATTCGCCTTGCTGCGCACCTACCTGGATTCACGCCATAGCGGCGGCGGCATGAGCGACATGGGCCTGTTCGACTATGTCGCCATGGTCGAGGAAACGCCGGTCAACACCCATATCGTGGAATATCGCCGCGCCGATGAAAACGGCAAGCCGGGCACGCTGCTGGGCTGCGCCCTGACCGATGTGCTGCGCGACGGGCTGTCCATGGTCTACAGTTTTTTCCATCCCGGCGAGGATTCGCGCAGCCTGGGCACCCACATGATCCTGGACCATATCGAAGCCGCCAAGGCGCGCGGCCTGCCCAATGTCTATCTGGGCTATTGGGTGCAGGGGTCGGCGAAGATGAACTACAAGGCGCGGTTCAGCCCGCTTGAAGCGCTTGGGCCTGATGGTTGGGCGAGACTTGGTTCGACAGGCCCCTCGGAGCTTGTCGAATGAAATGATCCTGCGGATCATTTCAAAAGTCGAGCGCCGGAGCGCAAGCGACGGCGGGACCGAAGACACCGGCGGAATAGTTTTTTTGATGAAAGACCACCCATGACCCGAGAAGAAGAAGTCCTGGCCGCACTGGACAAGCCGCGCGCGGTTTATCCGCTCCTTCAGCTGCTTGACCCCAGCAGCAAAAGCACCGACGCGTTGCAGGATCTTCTGATCCGCATGCGGGCCGAAGGGAAAGTGAAGTTCGACATCAAGACTGGAAAATGGAGCAAGGCGTAGCTGTTCCAGCGGCGTCCCTGCCGCTCGCCAAGCTCGCGGCGTCATCGCCCTCTCGCAGGTCCACCGGACCTGCTCGCACGCCTAAGGCGTGCCGGACTCTGACCCACCGAACCTGATCTTCAATTCCGCGATCACTTCCTCGGGAATCTTGGCGAACAGAAGTTCCGGCGGCGTGATGGGCTGGCCGTGTTCCAGCTGGTCCAGCTCCTGCGCCATCTTCATCTCGACCCAGGGAATGGCGCCGTCTTCATAGGCGATGGGCTGGATGGCCTCGTGAATCTTTTTCGCCATCACCGGCATCACCGGCCAGATCAGATGCGCGAAAATGTGCACCAGGTTCAGGCCCATGCGCACGCCCACCGCGGCCTTGTCGCGGTCGGTCTTGATATGGGTCCAGGGCGCGGCGCGGGTCATATATTCATTGCCCGCCACCCAGATGGCGCGCAGTTCGCCCATGGCTTTGCGGAAATCCGCCTGCTCCATGAACTCCGTATACTGAGCAACACGCTGGTCCAGTTCGGCGATCAGGGCTTTTTCGTCATCGCCATAGTCGCCCTCGCCCGGCACCTTGCCGTCAAAGCGCGCGACGCAGAATTTGGTCACCCGGTTGACGAAATTCCCCAGCACGTCGGCCAGGTCCTTATTGATGATGCCGGCGAACTGTTCCCAGGTGAAATTGCTGTCGGAGCTTTCGGGCGCGTTGGCCATCAGGTAGTAGCGCCAGTAATCGGCGGGCGCGACGTCCAGCGCGGCATCCATGAAGATGCCGCGGCGCTGGGAGGTGGAGAATTTTCCGCCGTCGTAATTGAGGTAATTAAAGCCCTTGAGGCGATCCACTTTCTTCCAGTTCTCGCCCGTGCCCATGATCATGGCGGGGAAGATGATGGTGTGGAACGGGACATTGTCCTTGCCCATGAATTCCCAATAGGTGACATCCTTGGCGTCCAGCCACCATTTTTTCCACTCGTCGGGCTTGCCCTGTTGCTCGGCCCACTCCTTGGTGGCGCCGATATATTCAATGGGCGCGTCAAACCAGACGTAGAACACCTTGCCCTTCAATTTGCCGTCCGCGATGTCGTCGGGAACCGGAATGCCCCAATCCAGGTCGCGGGTGATGCCGCGATCATGCAATCCTTCATCCAGCCATTTGTAGGCGATGGAGGTGACGATCAGCGGCCAGTCATTCTTGTGGCCGTCGATCCAGACGCGCAACTGGTCCGAGAAGCCCGACTGCTTCAGGAACAAATGGGTTGAATCGCGGATTTCGATATCCTGCGCGCCCGAAATGGCCGAGCGGGGATTTTTCAGATCCATCGGGTCAAGGACGCGGGTGCAATTCTCGCACTGGTCGCCGCGGGCACGGTCGTAATTGCAATGGGGACAGGTGCCGATCACATAACGGTCCGGCAGGAAGCGGCCATCGGTTGGCGAATAGGCCTGTTTCGTGGTGCGCACATCCAGGAAGCCGTTCTTCCACAGCGCGCGTGCGAAATGCAGGGTCAGCTCATGGTTCTGCTTCGAGGAGGAGCGGCCGAAATTGTCCCAACTGAGTCCGAATTTCTCGCCCAATGCCTTTTGCACATTGTGCCATTTGGCGGAATAGTCCGCCGCGGAAATGCCCTCGTCCTGCGCCGCCAGTTCAATGGCCGCGCCATGCTCGTCGGTGGCGCAGATCGCCAGGGTCTCATGGCCGCGCGCCCGGCAGAAACGCGCAAAAACATCGGCCGGCAACATAGAGCCGACCAGGTTTCCCAGATGCTTGACGCCTGCGACATATGGCAGGGCGGAGGTGATCAAAATGCGCTTCATGGGCCGTTATGGACTGGGGTTGCAGGGTTGGCACACCTACTTACAGGCTCGCTGCGCAAGGTCAAAGAGGGCAGTTGCGGGTGCGCAAAATGGGGCGTATGCAGCGATTTGGGCCGCCTTAGCTCAGTTGGTAGAGCACCTGATTTGTAATCAGGGGGTCACAGGTTCGAGTCCTGTAGGCGGCACCATTTCTTTGGCCCGCGCAGCGGGCCAAAGAAATGGCAAAGGCCACGCGCGACAGCGGCTTGAGGGGCCTGCGCCAGGCGAAATCGCGGAGTGCTTCCGCCTCGCCTTCACACCCTGTGCAGCTTCGGGTTCTCCGCCAGAGCCGCCATGATTTCACGACTGAGGGTTTCGCCCACTTCCGTGCGGCCCCCGATCTTGATTGCGGCGCCGGCTTTTTCCTCCATCGACAGGCGCGCCCAGCG
Organism: Alphaproteobacteria bacterium; assembly: GCA_947475445.1. Taxonomy (GTDB): domain Bacteria; phylum Pseudomonadota; class Alphaproteobacteria; order Micropepsales; family Micropepsaceae; genus Rhizomicrobium. The sequence continues at coordinate 111,653 of CANJLC010000001.1, read as the reverse complement.
GCGGACGCATTGCGCCAAAGAGCCGGAGCAATAGACGTGACTGTTGGAGGTCAGCGACGCCTCTGCATACCAGGAGATCTCGTTCATGATTGCCTTTTCGCGCGTATCGCCCGGCAAGGCAATGATGGTCCGCGCATGGGAACCATGCGGAACCTTTATGGCAAGTTTGGGACGAAGCGATTATTTCTCTTCGTTCACTTTGGCATTGGCGGCGGCGATGACGCGCTTTGTCGCCAGCTGGGCTGCCTGCACGGCCTGATGCGACAATTGCCGCGCATCTTGTGAAGCCGCAAGCCGCGCCGACTTGTGAAAAATGCCAAAATCGTCATGGCCGCCCACTGCCAGGCCGAGGGCCAGTCCCAGACAAATGCCGATTATGAATCTCACAGCCGCTTCTCCCATGCCCTGACCAGACAACGGAGCAGGACCTGTTCTGTTGCCTGAACACACGGACTTCCGGCCGGCGTGGTTAAGCAAACGTCACCATGACAAAGGCTAGAAGCCAACCGAAATGGCGTGAAAGGATGCGCCCACAAGCGCGTGGACCTGGGCCGACTGCACGCTCTGTGGCTGGGCAGAGGCGATGGCGGCAGTGTGGATTTCCGGGGCGGTGCGGGCGGGAACGACCGCCATCGAGATCGCGAAGGCGGCGGCGAAAGCGGCACCGAGCATCATTGTGTGGCGTGTCATGACCACTCTGCGTTCCAGCGGGCCCATGGCCCTGTGGTCTGGTAACGGCACGCCCAGGGGAAGGTTTCAAATTTCAGGATCACCGGAAAGCCGCCACGGTTGGGGATTTGGCGGGCCGGTTCCCCGGCGTCAGGTTTCCAGCAAATTGTTGGAAAATCGGTTCTTGTCCTGGTCGTCGCCCGGGAAGTTGGCCGCCAGCGCCGCGCCGCAAATCTCAATGGCGCGCACGAACCCTTCTGCCGGATTGCCCTGTTTCATGCCCGCGATCACGGCCGCCACCGACGCATTCCAGGGGCCATTGCCGACTGCCTTGTGAATAGCTTGATGGGCCACCAGTTCCACCTGGCGGTCCTTGAGCGATGCGTAAATCAGGATATGCGGATGGGCATCGGACAGCCGCGCGCCGGAGGCCACGAAGTGCTGCCGCGCCAATTGGCGGACGCGATGGCGCTTGAGGAAGCTGGGCGTCATCAGCCGCCGGATGGCAGGCTGGGCCACCACCAGCACCACCGCCAGGAACAGCGCCGCCTGGATCAGGGCATAGCTGTTGAAGGCGCGATGGATCAGCACGGAGAAATTGTCGTCACCCCAGCGCCCGAAAATATTGGCAAGGTCCAGTCCGCCCGCCAGCACGGCCAGCGGCGGCAAGGCCAGCGCGGCGAAGGCGCCCCAGATCAGGGGGATTTCGCGATAGCGCGAGACTTCATTGGTCAAGACGCAGAAAATCTCGCCGGAGGTTTTGCTTTCCGCGAGCGTAATGGCGTCAGCAATGCGCTTGTGATCGGCCTCAGTCAGCATCACCAACTCCCCGACGAGCCGCCGCCACCGAAGCTGCCGCCCCCGCCGCCAAAGCCGCCGCCGCCAAAACCGCCACCGCCGAAACCGCCGCCGCCAAAGCCGCCGCGGCGTCCGCCGCCGCCCATGAAGAGGAATGGCAGGAAGCCCCAGCCGCCAAAGACGCGGAATATGGCGAAGGCGACAAATATCACCACAATGAGGATGCCGATGGGATCAGGCTGGCCCGCGCCGCGCTTGGCCTGCTGCGTCGCGGCGGCAGCCTTGGCTTCAGCAGCGCTGCGCTCCAGCGACAATTGCTGGATCAGCGCATCCACGCCTGCCGTGACGCCGGTGTTGTAGTCGCCGGTACGGAATTTGGGCAGCACGCTGGTCTGCAGGATCATGGACGACAATGCATCGGTGAGGATCGGCTCCAGCCCGAAGCCGACCTCGATACGCGCGCGATGTTCATTGGGCGCGATGATAAACAGCACGCCATTGTTCAGCTTGGCCTGGCCGATGCCCCAGGCGCGGCCAAGCTGGTAGCCATAGTCGGAAATCTCATAGCCCTGCAGCGAAGGCAGCGTCACCACGACAAGCTGGCGCGAGGTGTTGGCCTGCAGCGCCGCCAGCCTGTCGGTCAGGCTGTCAATGGTTTCCGAATTCAGGACATGCGCATTGTCCACCACCCGGCCGGTCAGCGCCGGAAAAACCGGCGCTGCCAGCACGGGCGTGACAAGGCAGAAAAGCGCGAATAGCCCCGCCAGAAACCGCATCAGCTTATGGCGAAGCGGGCGCGGGCGCCGGGGTGGAGCCGGGGAAGCTCACGACAGGCGCGGACTGTGCTGCCGCCGTGGCGGCGAAGGGCGTGGCCTGCTTGTAGGATTTGTAGATGGTGGCGGCCCAGAGCGAGCCGGGGATGGTGACCAGCTCGGTGTTATAATCCTGCACCGCGCTGTTGTAATCGCGGCGCGCGATTTCGATGCGGTTCTCTGTGCCTTCCAGCTGCGATTGCAGCGCCAGGAAGTTCTGGTTGGATTTGAGGTCCGGATAATTCTCGCTGATCGCCATCAGGCGGCCCAGCACGCCGCCGAGCTGGTTCTGTGCCTGCTGGAATTTTTCCATGGCGGCGGGATCGGTGATGGTGGACGCGTCGATCGAGACATGGGTGGCCTGGGCGCGCGCTTCGGTGACGGCCGTCAGCACGCCTTTTTCCTGCGCGGCATAGCCCTGCACCGTGGCGACAAGGTTGGGAATCAGGTCAAGCCGGCGCTGATAGGCGGCCTGGACGTTGGCCAGGGCGGCCTTGACCGCCTGGTCCTTGGCGGGAATGGCGTTCACGCCGCAACCTGCCAGCAGCAGGGACAGGCCCATCGCCGCCAAAAGCTTCGGTAAAACCTTGGAAATGTTCATGGTCACCCTTCAACCCTAAATCCACGTCGAGAAGATGGGGAACCTTGGCGGAACCGCAAGCGGCTGGAACGAAAATATTGACCTTGCGCTCGTTCAGCTTTTGCCCTTACCGGCCGTGACCTGCTTGTTGGTCACCGGGGCGCCCTGCGCCTTGGCGGTGCCCATCAGTCCGGCACAGTTGGCGTCCTTGGCGAGGCCCGGATCAATGAAGGCCAGGATGGCGGCAAAGGGATTGAGCGCGGCCAGACCCACGCCAATGGCGCCCTGCGTGATGAGGGGCGTGGCATCCACGCCGATCTTGGGGCTCTGCAGCGAGCCGCTCACCAGGATGGGCGCGCGCGCGCGAAACAGCTGAAATTGCTTCGGCTTGCCCTGCAGGCGCAGCTCAAGGTTTTCGCGGCCCAGATTGACTGCGCCGTCGCCCTGCACCAGCACCGGATCGGTATCAATCACGAATTGCCGGGTGGTGAGCACGCCGCTTTTGGCCCCGAAATGCACCACGGCGCAGCGCAGGCCGGTATCGCTTTCATCGCCGCTCAACGTCAGGCTGAGGGCACTCAGCACGTTGATGCCCAGCCACTCGGCGATGGAATGGCGGATCTTGCCCGACGGGATGACTGCGGTGACGGTGCCGTTGGAGGTGGCCGCGACCTTGTGCACGGAATTGCCACGGCCCGTGAGGCTGGCGCGGGCTTCCAGCAGGCCGCTGAGGGGCTTTTCCGCGCCCTTGATGAAATTTTCAATGTGAATGTCGGTGATGCGCGCATCCACCGATGTTTGCGGAATGTCGCGGCGGGCATCAATCCTGAGCGTGCCCGAAAGCCTTCCCTGGCTGAAGGCAAAGGACAAGGGCTTGAGGGTGAGGACGCCTTTGTCGATGGTGATGTGGGTGACCAGACCGCGCAGCGGCAGGTCGCGGCTGTTGATGGCATCGGCGGAATAGCTGACATCGGCATCCATCTGCCGAAGCCTTTCGGTATGCAGCGCCGTGTCGGGCAGCAGGTAGGCGGCCTGCCCGGGATTCTGCTTGCCGCCGCCGAACAGCGCGCCAAGGTCATCGAAATTCAGTACGCGCGATTTCAGGCTGCCGCGCAGCATGGGCCTTTCCCCCGCCACATCGATGCTGAGATCGCCTTGAAGGTCGGAAGCGCCCAACGATCCGTTCAGCTCGCGCAAGCGATAGAGCGCCTCAAAGCGCATCAGCCGGGCCGTGAGGCGGTAGGGCGGCGTGCTCGGCAAGGCCAGGCCGGTCAGGAAATAGAGATCCGCCAGGTTTTTGCCCGTCATGGTGACGCCGGCGGAAAATTCGTCGAGATGGAAGGGATGGGTGATGCTGCCGTTCAGGACGCCGTGGGTATCGCCGGCCGTGATGTCGGCGGCAAATTCATAGGGCTTGTTTTCATCAACATTGAGCAGCGGGCCGCCATGGATATCGGCCAGGAATTTGTTGCCATTGAGCGTGCCGTCGCCCTTGAGCTGGAAGGCGTTGCCGCTGCGCCCGGCGCGCTCTTCGGAAGAAATGGTGCCGAGGAATCTGAGCTTGCGCACCTGGTCATCAATCTCGACCTGGCCGTTGCTGACCATGAAGCGGCGGATGGGCGGAATGTGCCAGGCTGCCGTGGGGCCGGACGTCTTGCTGTCCCAGTTGCTGCGGCCGGACGGATCGCGCACAACCAGCGCGCGGCCATCGTCCAGCTGCACCAGCGGCAAAATCAGCCTGCCGAAAATGGCCGGCACCAGGCGAAATTCCACCACGGCATGGCGAATCGAAGCGCCTTCAGGCCGCAACACCCAGGACGGATTGCCGAAATACAGGCCATTCACTTCCACATGCGGCTGCCAGCGAAACAGGTCCACCTTCAGGTCGCCGTCAATCCGCACCTCGCGGCCCAGCCGGTTCGAGGCGTAGCGGCTGATCGGGCCGCGCATCTGATTCCAGTCCAGGAAGTAGAGTGTGACGATGGCCGCGAACAAGAATGCCGCCAGGACAATGCCGGCCCAGCGCAGGAACCCGCCCCAAGTGAAGCGCGTATCGCGGAAATCTGCGACAATCCGCTGCCGCAATTCCTGCAGCTTAAAATACTTTTCCCGGTTGCCGATCAATGACATAGATGTTCCTATCGCCCTGTAGAACGCGCAAAGTCGAATTGGGCTGCGTCAACGGGCGAAACAGGCGGCGGTTCCAGGCGTTGTCCAGGCATGGCGATTACAATGGGGTTTTCCTTGCCGCACCGGCGTGTACGTCCATGGGCTCTTATCAAGGAGGGCTTCACGGCCTTTATTGACGACCACGCCCTCACGCGGGGAGCGGCAATCGCATTTTATGCCGTGACCGCCATCGCGCCCGTGTTGTTCATCGCGACCAATGTGGCGGGTATTTTCCTGGGACCCGCCGCCGCCAGCAGCGCGGTAAACTACCAGTTGCGCCAGGTGATGAGCCCGGAAAGCGCCAACATGGTGCAATATGCCATCATCCATGTGCGGGGCGGCTCGCACGGGATCACCAGCAGCCTGATTGGTTTCCTGGCCCTGATCTTCACGGCCTCTGGCGTCTTCACGGAAATCCAGGACGCCCTGAACGTGATCTGGAAAGCGCCGCTGACGGAATCCTATTTCTACCAGATTGTGCGCGGACGCATCCTGAGCATCGGGCTGGTGATCTGCCTGGGCATATTGCTGATGATCTCGATGATCTTTGCCGGCGGCGTGGGCGTGCTGGGCCGGTTCCTGGACAGCCACACCAGTCTCAGCCATTTCGTTATCGCGGTGATCAATCTCAGCCTGTCCTACGCGCTGGTGTCACTGCTGTTTGCGACGCTTTACAAGATACTTCCCAACAAGCGGCTGGACTGGCGCGACGTGATCGTGGGCGCGCTGGGCACCGCCGTGCTGTTCGAGGGCGGACAGGCGCTGATCACGATTTACCTGTCGCGCATCGTTTATGCCAACATCTATGGCGCAGCAGCGGGGATCATCCTGCTGCTGCTATGGGTGTATTACGCCGCCCAGATATTCCTGCTGGGCGCCGAGTTCACCAAGGTCTGGGCACGCCATTACGGCAGCCAGCGCAGCAGCTAGATCTTTGGAAAATCGTTGGCAGGGCCGGTAACGGACAGCGGCACAAAAGCCGCCGCCGCGGCTTCAGCCCTGCGCACGTCGGCAGACGCCATCTGGCCCTTGAGGAAAGCGGCACGGTCGGCGGATGGCCCATCCCCCTGCCCGGCCGCGATCAGGTACCAGGTCAGCGCCGCATCCTGGCTCTGCTTCACGCCCAGGCCGCGTTCATGCATCACCGCCAGATCGAATTGGGAATCGCGATAGCCCTGCCCCGCCGCATGCGCGAACCATTGCACCGCAAGCCCGGGGTCCTTGGGCGCGCCCGTGCCTTCGGCATAGGCGATGGCCAGATTGTGCATCGCCCGCACATTGCCCTGGGCGGCGGCGGCCTCAAACCAGCGCACGGCTTCGGCCTGGTTGGTGTCGAGATACAGCGTGCCCAGCAGATATTGCGCCACCGGCTGTCCCTGCAGCGCCGCGGCGCGGCTCCAGCGCAGGGCGGCGGCGTCATCCTGCGCCACGCCCTGGCCGCGAAGATAGGCCAGCGCCAGTTTGGTCTGGGACAAAGGATCGCCATTGTCCGCCAGGGCAATGATGCGCGCGATGCCGGTCGGCGCCATTTCCCGGTGAACGGTGGCGGCTGGCATGGGAATGCCGCGGGCAATGGCGCTGCCGATAAACCAGAATTCCATGCTGACCAGAACGGACATCACCGCCACGGCGGCCCAGGCCAGCCAGCGGCGGCGCCAGGAAACCTGTTTCGGGACGGGTGCCACCAAGGCGGCTTTCTGCGCCGCGCGCCGGGCATGGCTGATGAAGTCCTCGATATCCTTTCCGGTAACGGGCTGCGCCGCCGGCTCAATCTCCGCAGCCGCAATTTCCTCGACATGTGCCATTACGGCTGGTGAAAGCACCGGCGCCGCATTTTCGCAAACGGGATCGGCGGGCGGCTGCGGGGCAGTTTCCATGGGCTCAGGCGCGGGTGTGTCCGCCTTTTGCGCAACGGTCTGTGCCACCGTCAGCGCGCCCAGCCTTTCCTCGATCAACGCAAGTTTTTGCGCCAATGTCTGTTCGGTTTTTTCCTGGCGCTTTTCCAGACCGCTCAAAGCGCGCTCGAACACGCGCAGCCTGCGCTCCAGCCAGGCATCGGCCCGCGCCGGCTCAGGCCTGGCGGCAGGGGAAGGCGCGATGTCGCTGCCCACCGCCGCACGCAACATTTCCGGCTGGGCAACATCCAGGATCTGGCTAAGGCCCCTCACCTCCTCGCCAGTGACTGCGGCCAGCAACTGGTCCTTGCCGGTGAAGCAGCGGCGGAACTGGCTGCGGCTGACCTCTGCGCGCGCCAGCAGAGTCTTGATGGTGAAGTTGGCGTCCTGCGCCAGCAGGCCACGCGCCGCCGTCAGCAGCAATGCACGCGCATCGGAATCCGAAATTTGCCCCAAGCCCGAACGTCCCATGAACCCACGGATGCAGGCTAGAACGGCGGTGTTACAAAAAATGCCGGGAAATGCGCGCAATTCGAATTGAATTTGCGCCGAGTTTTATTCGGCCGGGGCCGGACGCGGGACTTTCGGCGCGGGGCGGCCCACCAGGCGCATCAACGTCCACATCATCGCGATGGTGGCGAGATAGGCGAGGATCTGGGCCAGGTTGGGCGCATCGGTGTATCCGATCAGCGTGTGCAGCAGCTTGCCGGGAATGGAGTCTTCGGCCAGCAGCCAGGAGGTGTTCCAGACGCTGTCGAAGAAGACGGTGATGTAACCGCCATTCTGCAGGAACAGGACGGCCTGTGCCGCCATGCCTGCCGCCAGCAGGGTAATCAGGCCTGATGTCACCGCGAACAGGCGGTGCGCCGGAATGGCCAGCAGCCCGAAATACATCAGCGCTGAAACCACGGCGCCTGCGCCAAGGCCCAGCGCGCCGCCCAGCGCCAAACCCGCCCCGGACGTGCCACCCTGGGCGGCAATGCCATACAGGAACAGCACCACTTCCGAGCCTTCGCGCAGAACCGCAACGCCAACAACAATCGAAAGCGCCATCAGGGTGCGGCTGCCCATTGCCACTTCAAGACCGGCGGCCTTGAGCTCGCGCGCCATTTGCCGGCCATGGCTGGCCATCCAGACATTGTGCCAGGTGAGCATGGCGACGGCGAGCAGCAGGATGGTGGCGTTGAACAGCTCCTGGCCGGAATCCTGGAAGGCAGACGCAAGTTCGCCGGCAAAGGCGGCGACAAGGCAGGCACCCAACACACCGCCAAACACGCCAAGCGCGACATACCAGGCGCGGCGCGCAACGCCCTGCGTGGCGGCCAGCACGATGCCGATGATCAGGCCGGCTTCGATGGCTTCGCGAAAAACAATGACAAGGGCAGAAAGCATGGGGGTTTTTTCCGTTATTCCGCGATCACAACGCCCTGGGCGGTGGCGGCATGGAATTCCCCCATGAAGGGATATTTGCCCGGCGGCAGGGCGCGGATGCGCACATTGCCGCTGGAATTGCCCGCCACAACCTTTTCGACCTTGAGCGCCGGGGAATCAAATTCCTCGGCCGAAGCGTCCTTGTTGATCAACTTGATCATGGAAGGCTGGTTGGCCTTCACGCGGATCGTGCTGGGGCTGAATTTGTGATCCTTGAGCGTCACCACGACGGGAATATCAGCCAGCGCGGGAGCGCTGACGGCAAGCAGGAGCGAAAGGGCGATAAATTTCTTCATTTGCTCTTGTCCGGATAAGTAAAAGTCCAGTTCAGGCTGATCGGCTTCCACCATTCCGGCACGCCATTGGCCTTGTCGGTGTGGCGCAGCAGCCCATGCGAGGAAGGCGGCGAAATGATGGTGGCGAGGTGATAGGTGCCGGGCCCCGCCATATCCACGTTGGCGGCATAATGCGGGCCATCCTTGGCGGCGAGCGGATACAGCAGGCCGTTCTTCTTGTAGGTCGGCGCGCCATCGCGCGTCAGGCTGAAGCTGATGGAGAGATAGGGAATCCAGGCATCCCGGGCAAAGCCATGGCTTTCGCCTGCCGTGGCGTGGATGTCAGCCTGCAGGTTCACGGCGTCCTGCCCCGTGCCCATGCCTGCGGGATTTTTATCCATCTGAACGCCTGTCAGGTAACTGGCCGCGATGGTCATGCCTTCGCGTTCCACGGCGTCACCGATGGGAAATTGCGCGCCAGCCCAGGCGGGCGCGGCAGCAGTCAGCAGTCCAAGGGTGATCAGGGTCCGGCGCATGGCCGCCCTTATACTTGCAAGTCATTCGCAAGTATAGCCCTTAAAAATTTTGCGGAAAAGGCCGGGTTTAGTCGGATTTCAGGGCCCGGGTCAGGAAATGGGTGAGATTTTCCACCACCGCCTTGCGGCAAAGCTGGCCGCGTGAGCCTTCGCAGGCCGTCTGGTGCAGGGCGCCAACAATGGCCTGCCCGATGATACCGGCATCATATTTGGGGCAGGCCTGGCCTTTTTCGGCAGCCTTGCGAACGAACTGAGCCCATTCCTCGCCCCAGCGCACCAGCAGCGGCACGGCCTGGGCGCCTTCGGCGTCAATTACCATTTCGTCCGTCATGGCGGCGCGCAGCACGCCAGGATGACTATCGGAATAATCATAGATCGCGTTGAGGTTTGCGGAGATCAATTCTTCCAGCGTGCCATCCGGGCAGCGCGCGGCGACAAGATGTGCATCCAGTTCCTGCCGCGCATCCTCGACGAAGGCGAGGAAGCAGGCACGCTTGTCGGGATAATGCAGGTAGAAAGTGCCGTGGCCGAGGCCCGCTTCACGCGCAATGTCCTGTGGCCGCGTGGCGTGATAGCCGCGCTCCACGAACAGCTTGCGCGCCGCCGCTTTCAACTTGGTCAGGCTGTCCGACTTTTTTTTGATTTGCAGAACTTGCGCCGCCATGAAGGCACTTTCGCCAGTCCTTCGCGCGCAAGTCAACCCGTGCAGCTTTTGTAGGGAAAAGTCTTACGCGGAATAGCCCGGATTGCTGCGCTGCAACTCGCGCAACTGGGAAAGCCAGGCACGTCCCGAATATGCCGTCAAAGCGGCGATGCACCGGGATGCGGTTTTTTCAGGCACATAAAATGCTCACAAAGGCATCGGCGCAATCGCATGCATTGGCATTACAATACCCGCGCCACGGCCTGTCGCCAGCCCTGGTAGAGAAGGTCACGCTCGCGTTTTTTCAAGACGGGGATGAAGCGCTTGTCCAGCTTCCAGTGGGCGGCGATATCCTTTGTGTCCTTGAAAATTCCTGCGCCAAGTCCCGCCAGATAGGCCGCGCCCAGCGCCGTTGTTTCGATCACGGTCGGCCGTTCCACCGGCAAGCCTGTGAGGTCGGCCAGCCGCTGGCAGAAACCGTCATTCGCCACCATGCCGCCATCCACCTTGAGGCGGCGCAATTTCATCAATCCTGCACCGCGCATGTCGGCGGCAATTGCTTCCAGCAGGTCGCGCGTCTGGTAGCACACGGCATCCAGCGCGGCACGGGCGAGTTCGGCTTTGCCCATGTCACGCGTCAGCCCGATTATGGCGGCCCGCGCCGTGGGATTCCAGTAAGGCGCACCAAGGCCCGTAAATGCGGGAATGAAATAAAGTCCCTCTGCGGGCTCGGCGCGCCGGGCCAGCGCCTCGACCGCGCGCGAGTTGGGAATGACGCTCAAGGCGTCGCGCAGCCATTGCACCACGGCTCCGGCGATGAAGATGCTGCCTTCAATGGCGTAAATCTTGGAATTGCCGCGGCGATACAGCGAGGTCGCCAGCAGGCGGTTTTTGGAATGGGTGATCGCGGCCCCGGTATTGACCAGCACAAAGCAGCCCGTGCCATAGGTGGATTTCACATCGCCGGGCGCAAAGCAGGCCTGGCCGACGCTGGCGGCCTGCTGGTCGCCGGCGACACCAAGGATGGGAATGGCGGCCCCAAAAAGTTTTTTGTCGGTCACGCCGAAATCGCCGGCGCTGTCGCGCACATCGGGCAGCATGGCGCGCGGGATGCCGAACAGCTTCAGCAGCTCCTTGTCCCAGTCGAGGGTTTTCAAATTCAGCAGCATGGTGCGCGAGGCGTTGCTGACATCCGTGGCGTGGACCTTGCCGCCAGTGAGATTCCATACCAGCCATGTGTCCATGGTGCCGAACAGGATGTCGCCGCGCCGGGCTTTTGCTTTCGCGCCCTTCACGTTTTTCAAAAGCCATTCCAGCTTGGTCGCCGAGAAATAGGGATCAAGCAGCAGGCCGGTCTTGCGGACAATCTTGCTGTCCCAGCCCTTGGCCTTGAGGGCATCGCAGCGCGCCGCGGTGCGGCGGTCCTGCCAGACAATGGCGTGATGCAGCGGTTTGCCCGTCGCCTTGTCCCAGATCAGCGTGGTTTCGCGCTGGTTGGTGACGCCAATGGCGGCGATCCGGGATTTTGGCGTGCCCAGCATCGCCCGGCGGCAGGCGGTGAGCGCGGCCTGCCAGATTTCCGCCCCGTCATGCTCGACCCAGCCATTGGCGGGATAGAATTGCCTGAGCGGCACGCCATGGGAGCGCCGGGGCTGCCCATCGGCCCCGAACAGGATGGCGCGCGTGGACGTTGTGCCCTGGTCCAGGGCGAGCAGGAAACTGCGTTTCATGCCGCAAATCTGGGCAGTTAGCGCGCCCGGCGCAAGAGACTTAATTCGCTGTTAACCCCCGGCTGCTAAAAAATGCAATGCCAAGGGCCTGGATCAAACCAGCCGTGCAGAAAGCGTTGAGGGTCGAGTGGGGCTTACCGCGTATGACATGAGCGACATGGGCCGCCTGGCCCAGCTCGCCATCAATCCGCAGAACGGCGCGAGCCGCGAGGAAATCTATCTCGCCGTCGCTTCGCTGTACCGGATCCAGGGCGCCGGCCTGAACCAGCGCGAACGCGACCTGATGCGCGAAATCCTGCGCCGCCTGACCCGTGACGTGGAAATGGCGATCCGCATCGCCCTCGCCCAGCGCCTGGCCGAAGACGCGAGCGTGCCGCACGATCTTATTTTGTTGCTGGTGGATGACTCGATTGAAGTCGCCCGCCCGCTCATCATGCACTCGCCCCTGCTGACCGAATCGGACGCGCTGCGCATGATTGCCGATGCCAGCGTTGCGCACCGCGAAGCCATTGCCGGCCGTCCCGGCATCGGCATTCCGGTGACCGATGCGCTGGTCGCCTGCGACCATGAATCGGTCCTGCTGGCGCTGGTGCGTAACGCCACCGCCAAGATTTCCGACAATGGCTACAAGGCGCTGGTCGACAAGTCGCGCGCTTTCCAGGGCCTGCAGGAGCCGCTGATCAAGCGTCCCGACATGCCGATCGCCATGGCCAACAACATGTGCGAATGGGTTTCGGACGCGCTGAAGGTCTATATCCAGAACAATTACCAGATGGCGCCCAAGCGGGTGGATGTCGCGCTGAGCGAAGCCGCCACGGTACTGAAAAGCGAGCCCGCCGGTCCGAAAGACCCGCCGGCCGACAGCGCCCAGAAACTGATCGAGAAGCTTGCCGCCTCCGGCCAGCTCAAGGCGGGCTTCCTGATGCGCGTCCTCAGCCAGGGCCAGATTGACCTGTTCGACCTCGCCTTCGCCCGCCTCCTGGAAGTGGACCTGCCCAACTTCCGCAATTTCTTCTATGAAGAAGGCGTGCGCCTGGTGGCCCTGGCCTGCCGCGCCGCCGGCATCGACAAGTCGGTTTTCGCCACGGTTTTCAACCTGTCGCGCCAGGCCCGCAACAAGGCCCCGGCGCTGGGGGCCAAGGAAATGGCGGAAGTGGATTCCATCTTCGCCGGCTATACCAAGCCCGCAGCTTTGGAAGCCCTGAAAGCCGCCATACCCGCCTGACCCCAGACCTGCTAGTCTGTCTGCCAGATCAGCTTTTCGGGTTTGCCGCCATGCCGTCCCTTCATTTTACCGCCGCCCCCGACGCCGCCGAGGCGCTCGCCGACATGCGCGCCCGTCACGACGATGCCGGGCCTGACAAAGCGGAGATTATTGTCGCATTGGGCGGCGACGGCTTCATGTTGCAGACGCTGCATGCATTCCTGAGCAAGGGAAAACCGATTTACGGCATGAACCTGGGTTCCGTCGGCTTCCTGATGAATGAATTCCGCCAGGAAGACCTGCTGCCCCGGCTGGCAGCCGCCGAGCGCGCCATTGTTCACCCCCTGCGCATGCAGGCCCATACTGCTTCAGGCATGACAGAGGCTCTGGCCTTCAACGAAGTGTCATTGCTGCGCGAGACGCGCCAGGCGGCAAAAATCCGCATCAATGTGGATGGCAGGCCGCGCATTGCCGAACTGATCTGCGACGGCGTGCTGGTGTCCACGCCTGCCGGGTCCACCGCCTACAATCTGTCTGCGCATGGCCCCATTCTGCCAATTGACGCGGCGCTGCTGGCGCTGACCCCGATCAGCGCCTTCCGGCCCCGGCGCTGGCGCGGCGCCATCCTGCCCCACCGGGCGCAGGTGAGCTTCGAGATACTGGAAAACTCCAAGCGTCCGGTCAGCGCCGTGGCCGACGATTTCGAGGTGCGCGATGTCACCCGCGTGGATGTCGCCGAGGACCGCAGCATCGCCATGACCATGCTGTACGACCAGGGCCATAACCTGGACGAGCGCATCCTGGCCGAGCAATTCAGCGACTGATTTACCCCCCTCCGGCCTGCGCAACTTTGCTCGGCGCCGGGCGTAGCCGCGCCTCGCGTTGCTACGGCCACCTCCCCCGCCAGCGTGCTGCGCACGCGCGGGGTGAGGCGGGCCTGCACGCGCTTCAACAGTTCATCAGGTGTTAACGCCCGTTAAGCTAGAGTGACAACATTGCGCCCCCATGGGCGCGTAGGCGGCTGGGCGTACAATGAGTTATCAGTTCGAGAGGCTGAAAGTGTTGGTCGTGGACGACAATGCGCATATGCGCAAGCTCGTCACCACGATCCTGCAGGCGTTTGGCGTCATCCAGATCTATGAAGCGGAAAGCGCCGAGCGCGCCTGGGTGGTCTTGCGCGAATCCAATCCCGATGTCTGCGTGTTGGACTGGATGATGGAAGGCATGTCAGGACTGGAGCTGGTGGAGATGATCCGCACCAACCCGCAGGCCCCCAATCCCTTCATGCCCGTCATCATGCTCACCGGCCATACCCATATCGACCGGGTGCGCCAGGCGCGCGACGCCGGCGTCAACGAATTCATCGCCAAGCCGGTTTCGGTGAAGACCATGATGCAGCGCCTGGTGGCGGTGATTGAAAGTCCCCGCCCCTATGTGCGCACCGAGGCCTATTTCGGACCCTGCCGCCGCCGCCGTGGCGCGGAGGAATATCGCGGCCCCGAGCGGCGCGAAAAGAAGGATGCGGCCGCGCAAGCCGCGGAATAGGAGACACCATGGCTCGCGAACAACCCATCGAACTGTTCATGCCGCCCAACATGTTGAAGGCGAAAGTTGGCGGCGGCACCTTTGCCGGCCTCGACATGAGCGCCATTCGCCGCGCCGAAGCCGCCATGGAAGGCATCAAGAGTGAGTTTGCCGCCTGGGCAGCTTCCGATGTGGAAAAGCTGATGGCGGCGCGGGCGCGTTTCGCCAAGACGCCGGATTCCGCCTCGCGCGATGCGATGCTGCGTGCCGCCCATGACATGAAGGGCCAGGCCGCCACGTTCAATTACCCGCTGGTCGCGCGGGTGTCAGGCTCGCTGTCCAAGCTGATCGGGGAATTGCCCCCGGAAAAGCCGTTGCCGATGGGGCTGGTTGACGCGCATGTCAACGCCATTCATGTGATCTATCGCGACAAGGTGATGGACGAATCCAACAAGCTGGCCCTGGCGCTGAGCGTCGAACTGGAAGGCCAGGTCGCCGAGGCGTTGAAGCGCTAACCCTGCGACAGCACGTCCAACAGGCCCGGCGTCAGCATCAGCGGCGAGGACGGGCCTTCATTGCCATAACTGGTGGAATAGCTGGCGCCGGAGAATGCCGCCGCGGCCGCGCCCGGCGAGAAGAAATTGTGCGACGGCTGCCAGTTCATCACGCTTGCCAGCAGGCTTTCGATATTGGTGGATGACGCGCTGGCGGCGCGCACCCAGGCATTCTGCGTTTCGTCCGGCGCGCGCACCGGCGCCGTGGCGCCCGGCTGTTGCGTCGCCCAGCCATAAACTTCGCCGACGCTCTTGGCAGACCCATCGGCATGATAAAATACGCTTTTGTTTGCCTCTGCCGCGTGCGGCAGCAAGGCGGCCGCGCTGGCGCCGGGCTTGCTCTCGGCAGCACGGATCAGCTTGCAGGCGCCATCCGGCCCCAGGAAATGCGCCGCATATAGTTCACCACCGCAAACGCTGCGGCCCAGGGTAGACTCCAGTTGCGCCGCCGAAGCCTTGCTGTATTCGCCGGCCATCAGGCCCGCGACCTTCGGATCCTTGCGCAGTTCGAGAATGGCGTTGCGGTCTTTTTCCGTGGCGGCGCGATAGCGGCCATCGCTGTCGACCTTGATCGCATCGGCCATCTTGGCCATGCCGTACTTGGCGCCGTGATCCTTGACCAGGCCGAGCCAGGTCTGGTCGATGAACTGGAACAGGCCGGTGGCGGAAGATGAGCTGGACTGCGCGCCGGGCTTGAGGCTGGATTCGCGCATGGCGGTGCCCAGCAGATAATTGAAATCCGAGCCTGTCGCGGCTGCGGCGGTGCGCAGCGCGCTGACAATATTGGTGGTATCGGCGGCGGTCCCTACCTGCATAAGGGCAAAAATGCCCCCTTATGGTTAACGAGACCTTACCAAATCGAGCCGGGCGGCCAGCGCCGCGGGATCATAAGCGGTGGCGGTGCCATGGCCCCAGACCGGGCCCGGCCAGGCCGGGTCGCCCGGCGCACGCCCGATCACATGCATGTGAAGCTGGGGCACCAGGTTGCCCAGGGCGCCGATATTGAGCTTGGGCAGGCCGGCAGCCTTGATGACCTGCCCTGCCCTGGCCGTTTCTTCCATCAGCGCAGCGCGCTCGGGCGACGGCAAATTGGTGATTTCGGTCAGCCCTTCGCGGCGCGGCACCAGAACCAGCCAGAAATAGCGCGCGTCATTCATCAGCAGCACGCGGCAGAGCGGCCAGTCGGACACAAAGCGCGTATCGGCAGCAAGCCTGGGATGCAGTTCGAAACTCATGCGAGCCTGCGCGGATCAAAAGCGGCAATGGGGGCGGCCTTGCCCAGAAGCTGCGCCGTCACGCTTTGGGCGATGGCGGGCGCGAACAGGATGCCGTTGCGGAACTGGCCGCCGGCCAGCCACAGGCCATCGAGTTTGGTCGGCCCCAGCAGCGGCAGCCCATCGGGGGAACGCGGCCGCAGGCCCGCCCAGTGTTCGGCCAATGTCCAACGCATGAGGCCGGGCATCAGGGCCTGCGCCCTGGCGCGCAGGCTGCCGCGGGCAGCATCGGTTGGCTTGGTATCAAAGCCGACATCTTCCACCGTTGCCCCGACCAGAAGACGATTGCCCCGTGGCACGGCGTAGATGCCGTTGCCCCAGATCACCTGCTGTGGCGGCATCGCTCCCCGGGGAGGCGCCAGGGCGATCATCTGGCCCTTCACCGGGGTGATGGGGGCCAGCACCTCTTCGAGCAAGCCACTCCAGGCGCCGGCAGCGAGAATGAAGATATCGGCGGGGTAAAGTCCAAAGGGGGTATGGGCGATGGCGGCGCGGCCCCCCTGGCGCTCGATGCGGACCACCGCCTCGTTGGCGATCAGCGTTCCGCCGGCGCGCTGGAAGGCATGACTGAGGGCGATGCCCAGGGCGCGGTTGTCCACCCGGGCTTCCTTCGGGGACCAAAGCGCCCCTTCCTGGGGCCCGGTCACCATCGGCGCCAGGGCGCGGACCTGCCCGGCGTCGAGCATCTCCAGGCCGGGCTCTGAGGTCTGTTTGCGCAGACGCGCCAAGCCCGCCTCATCCGCGGCCAGGATCAGGGCGCCAGCCCGGGAAAAGCCGATCACACGGTCGCTTGCAGCCTCAACTTCTTCCGCAAAAGACGGCCACAGGCTGTTGGCATATCTGGCAAATTCAATTTCAGGGGCGCTGGCGTCCGCCAGTTCTGCTGTCACTGCAATCATTCCGGCAGCAGCCCAGCTGGCCCCGGAAGCGGGCTGGGCGCGGTCCAGGATTGTGACCTCAGACCCTGCCTGGGCGAGCCGCCAGCCAATGGCCAGACCCGCCACGCCTGCCCCGATGATGACGACCTTCATGCCGTCCCTATAGCTTGAAAATGGCGGCCATGACACCGACCTTTGGTGCGGGCGGATTCATCGGGCGCATGACGAGAGGAACGGACATGGAGAAGGCTCTTTTTGGCGCAGGCTGCTTCTGGGGGGTGGAGGATTTCTTCCGCCAGGTGCCCGGGGTGGCGGACGCGGTCAGCGGCTATGCCGGCGGGGCCAGCCAGAGGCCGACCTACCGCCAAGTCTGCAACGGCGACACCAACCATGCCGAAGTGGTGGAAGTAACCTTCGACCCGGCCAAGGTCGCGTATGCCGACCTGGTGGATTACTTTTTCAAGATGCACAACCCCACCACCCGCAACCGCCAGGGGCCGGATGTCGGCACCCAGTACCGTTCGGTGATCTTCACGCACGGTCCGGAGCAAGCCCGGGTGGCGCGGGAGCGGCTGGCGGCGGCTGAGGCGTCTGGGCGCTACAAGAGCCCCATCGTCACCCAGCTCGAGGCCGCCCCCACCTTCTGGCCGGCCGAAGAGCATCACCAGCGCTATTTCCAGAAGCATGGCGGGTCGTGTCATGTGAGTTTTGCGGATTTGCAAAACCACTAGGCCGCCCGTTCGCGCTCAGCCTTCTCCTCGTTTAATCGCATTGTGACCAGCACTGCGATCATGGCGGCGAAGCTGGTCAGGGTGCCCGGCAGCCAGATGATCAGTCCGCCATAATGCTGGTCGTTCAGCGCCGTCATGGCGATGATGCGGCCACAGATGGTGTAGACGGGATAATAGTCGGACATGGACAGCGACAGGATGGCGCCCAGCACCATCTGGGGCAGCTCGATGATCAGGATGAGGCCTGCCCGCATCAGGTGGGACAGCCGGGCCGGCGGCCTGGCGCGATTGTCCAGTATCAGCGACCAGAACATCACGCCATTGATCGCCATGCTCCAGTTCATGACCATGTAAAGGTCCGCGTTCAGCATCACGGGGGTGTGGATGGCCGGGATCAGCCAGAAATAGAGCAGGCCCACGAACAAAGCGGGCGCGACTGCTGGATGCTGAAGCACGGAAACGGTTTTCTGGACGGCTTTTGAATCCACCAGCGGTCTGAGAAAATCCGGCATGCCGGCATAAAGGGTGGGACCGCTCATCCCCAGGGCGATGGCGAACGCGCCGGCATGATGCAGCACGAAATGCGCCCAGCGATGCACGAAGAACATGTGCTGGGCGTAGTAATCCACCTTGGTCTGCAGCACGACATAGAAGGAAATCACGCCCGCCACGAAGCAGATCTGCCGCCACAAGGCTGGCGGCTGCGCCACGCGCTTTAATCCGCGCACAAACCAGGCCAGTGACAAGGCCGTGGCGAGGAATTCCGGCCAGTGAAATTCCCAGGGCATGAAGGCGGGAAGCTGGGCCGGGAAACGGGCGGAAATGGTGTAAAGCAGCGAGCCCGCCACCAGCAGCGCGCCATACCACAGCCAGGAAGCCGATCTTGTCATGCGGGCGCGACTTTAAGCGCGTATCGGCATGGAGCAAGAGCGTGATAAGGACGCGGCCATGCGGATCTTTGCCTTCGCCCTTGTGTTGCTGCTTGCCGGTTGCGGCAAGTCGGGCTTTCACATGACCGATGTCTCGGGCGCCATGCCGCGGCTGGATCTGCGCATGACCCGCGCCGGCGACGGCAAGGTGGTTACGGCAAAGGATTACCAGGGCAAGGTGGTGGCGCTGTATTTCGGCTATACCAATTGCCCCGATGTCTGCCCCACCACCCTGGCGAACCTGGCGGACATGCTCAGCAAGGTGGCAAGCCCCGACGTGCGGGTGCTGTTCGTCAGCGTGGACCCGGACCGCGATACGCCAGCGGCCCTGAAGAAATATGCCGCCGCTTTTTCTGCCCAGGTCGATGGCCTATCCGGCAGCGCCAACGAATTGGCCGATGTGGCGCGCCGCTATCGCGTCGCCTATGGCGTCACCAAGGGGCCGCCCTATGAGGTGATGCATTCCAACGCGGTGTTCTTCTTTGGCCGCGACGCCAAGGCGCGGCTGGTCACCACCGACACCGGCGATACCGGTGCGATGGCGCAGGACGTCAAGCGCCTGTTAGATATGTAAGGCTTTCTTGTCCGCATCCAGCACGGCTTCGTGCATCATTTCCGACAGGGTCGGATGCGGGAAGATGGTGTGGCCCAGCTCTTCTTCGGTGAGCTCATTGGTCTTGGCGATGACATAGCCCTGGATCAGTTCGGTGACTTCCGCACCGATCATGTGAGCGCCGAGCAATTCACCTGTCTCGGCATCGAATACGGTCTTGACCAGGCCTTCGGCCTCGCCCAGCGCAATGGCCTTGCCGTTGCCGATGAAGGGGAAGCGGCCAACCTTGACCTTGCGGCCGGCTTCCTTGGCCTTGGCTTCGGTCATGCCGACAGAAGCAACCTGCGGCCAGCAATAGGTGCAGCCCGGCACGTTGGCGGGATTGAGGGGATGCACGCCTTTCACCCCGGCGATTTTTTCCGCGACGATGACGCCTTCATGCATGGCCTTGTGCGCCAGCCAGGGACCGCCGACCAGGTCGCCGATGGCCCAGACGCCGTCCACGCCGGTTTCGCCATACTTGCCCGCCACGATGTGGGTGCGGTCCACCTTGATGCCGGCGGCTTCGAGGCCGATATTTTCCACATTGCCGACAATGCCCATGGCCAGGATGACGCGGTCCACGGTGATGTCTTCGGTCTTGCCGTCCTTGGCCTTGAGCGTGGCGGTGACATTGTCCGCGCCTTTTTTCAGCGCCGTGACGGTCGTGCCCAGCTTGAGCTTCATGCCCTGCTTGGTGAAAGCCTTGGCGGCGAAAGCGGAAATTTCCTCGTCTTCCACCGGCATGACGCGGTCAAGAACTTCGACCACTGTCACCTCGGCACCCAAGGTGCGGTAGAAGCTGGCGAATTCAATGCCGATGGCGCCGGAGCCGACCACCAGGAGCGATTTGGGGAAGCTGGGCGGCACCATGGCTTCGCGGTAGGTCCAGATCAGCAGGCCATCCGGTTCCAGGCTCGGCATGGTGCGGGCGCGGGCGCCTGTGGCTAGCACGATATTCTTGGCCGTGTAATCGGCGTTCTTGCCGTCCTGCGTGACCGTCAGCTTGCCCTTGCCCGCCAGCTTGGCGGAACCGGCGATCACGGTGATCTTGTGCTTTTTCATCAGGAAGCCGACACCGTTGGACAGCTGCTGCGACACGCCGCGCGAACGGGCCACGATCTTGGATATGTCGAACTTGAAATTGTCGGCGGAGAGGCCGAATTCCCCAAGCCGGTGCAGCATGTGCCAGGTTTCGGAGGAGCGCAGCAGCGCCTTGGTGGGAATGCAGCCCCAGTTCAGGCAGATGCCGCCCAGGCGGTCGCGCTCGACCACGGCGGTCTTGAGGCCGAGCTGGGCGCAGCGGATGGCGCAGACATAGCCGCCGGGGCCGCCGCCCACCACAATCACGTCAAAGCTGGTATCGGCCATCGTCTCGCCCTAGAGCAGCATCGAAGCAGGTTCTTCGATGAACTGCTTGAAGGTTTGCAGGAATTTCGCGCCGGTGGCGCCGTCCACCACGCGGTGGTCGCAGGACATGGTCACGGTCATCATGGTGGCCACTTCGATCTTGCCGTTCACCACAATGGCGCGTTCCTCGCCCGCACCCACCGCAATGATGCAGGACTGGGGCGGGTTGATGATCGAGGTGAAGCTCTTGATGCCGAACATGCCGAGATTGGAAACCGAGAAGCCGCCGCCTTCATATTCCTGGGGCTTGAGTTTCTTGTCCTTGGCCTTGCCCGCCAGTTCCTTCACTTCGTTGGAGATCTCGTGCAGGCCCTTGCTTTCCGCCGCAAAGACAATCGGCGTAATCAGGCCCGAGGGGATCGCCACGGCAATGCCGACATCGGCGTGCTTGTGCTTGAGGATGGCGGTATCGGTCCAGCTGGCATTGACGTCCGGATGCTTGATCAGCGCCATGGCCGAGGCTTTCACCACGAAATCATTCACCGACAGCTTGTAGGCGGGGACTTTGTCCTTGCCCTTGGGGGCGGCGGCGTTCAGCGCCTCGCGGGTGGCCATCAGCGAAGTCAGGTTGCAATCGATGGTGAGGTAATAATGCGGGATCAGCGCCTTGGCCGAGGTCAGGCGCTTGGCGATGGCCTTGCGCATGGAGTCATGCAGCACTTCTTCGTATTCGCCCGCCTTGTAGAACATGCGCGCATCAGGCAACGCCGCCACACCGATGCCGCCGCCTGTGGCGGCGGCAGCAGGCGCTGCAGCCGGCTTTGCGCCGGGCTTGGCGTTTTCCACATCGTGCAAAACGATGCGGCCGCGCGGGCCCGAGCCTGCCAGGCCGGAAAGATCAATGCCCTTCTGGGCGGCGACGCGGCGGGCCAGCGGCGAAGCGAAAAGGCGCTTGCCGTCAGCAGCGGGTGCGGGAGCGGGTGCGGCAGCAACGGGAGCGGGAGCGGCGGCGGGCTTGGCCGCCGGCACTTCGGCCTTCACCGCGGCCTTGATGTCGTTCATGGCGGCGGGGATATTCACCGCGCCCAGTTTTTCGCCTTCATCAAGCAGGATGGCGATAGGCGCATTGACCTTCACGCCTTCGCTGCCTTCGGGGACCAGGATTTTTCCGATGCGGCCTTCGTCCACCGCTTCGAATTCCATGGTGGCCTTGTCGGTTTCAATCTCGGCCAGGATGGTGCCGGACTTCACGACATCGCCTTCCTTGACCAGCCATTTGGAGAGCTTGCCCTCTTCCATGGTGGGCGACAAAGCGGGCATCAGGATGTTGGTTGCCACAGTTAGCTCCTGTAGCAGACGGCTTTGACCGCCGCGATCACATCATCAACCGTGGGCAAGGCCAGCTTTTCCAGGTTTGCAGCATAGGGCATGGGCACATCCTTGCCCGTGACCTTGCCGGGCGGCGCGTCGAGATAATCGAACGCCTGGGCCACGACCTGGGAGGAGACTTCGGTGCCGATGGAGCAGATTGGCCAGCATTGTTCGACGGTGACGATGCGGTTGGTTTTCTTCACCGAGGCCAGGACGGTATCCATGTCCAGCGGACGCAGGGTGCGAAGGTCGATGACTTCGGCATCAATGCCCTCTTCCGCAAGCTTCTGCGCTGCTTCCAGCGCCAGGCCGACCGCGATGGAATAGGATACCATCGTCACGTCCTTGCCTTCCTTGACCACGCGCGCCTTGCCGATGGGCAGGACGAAATCATCCAGCTTGGGAACCTCAAAGGATCTGCCGTAAACGATTTCGTTTTCCAGGAAGATGACCGGATTGGGATCGCGGATGGCGGCCTTGAGCAGGCCCTTGGCATCGGCGGCAAAATACGGCGCGATGACCTTCAGGCCGGGGACGCTGGCATACCAGGCGGAATAATCCTGGCTGTGCTGGGCGCCGACGCGGGCGGCTGCGCCGTTGGGGCCGCGAAACACGATGGGGCTGCTCATCTGGCCGCCCGACATGTAGCGCGTCTTGGCGGCGGAGTTGATGATCTGGTCCATCGCCTGCATGGCGAAATTCCAGGTCATGAATTCGACGATGGGCCTGAGGCCGTCAAAGGCCGCGCCCACGGCAAGGCCGGCAAAACCATGCTCGGTGATGGGCGTGTCGATCACGCGCTTTTCGCCGAATTCCTCCAGCAGGCCCTGGCTGATCTTGTAGGCGCCCTGATACTCGGCGACTTCCTCGCCCATCAGGAACACCAGCTCGTCGCGGCGCATTTCCTCGGCCATGGCGTCGCGCAGCGCGTCGCGCACCGTGGTCATCACCATCTCGGTGCCGGGCGGCAGAGCGGGATCGCTGGCGATTTCGATTTTGGGCGCGGAGGGTGCACCGGCGGCGGCCTGCGGCGCAGGCGCTTCAGATTTGGGCGCCGCTTTTGCGGCGGGGGCGGCAGCGGCAGAAGCGTCTTCGCCATCCGCCAGCAAGGTGGCGATGGGGGCGTTGACCTTGACGCCTTCGCTGCCGGCAGGAACGAGAATTTGTCCGATGCGGCCTTCATCCACCGCTTCAAATTCCATCGTCGCCTTGTCGGTTTCGATTTCGGCCAGGATGGTGCCGGCCTTGACGGTGTCGCCTTCCTTGACCAGCCATTTGGAGAGCTTGCCCTCTTCCATGGTGGGCGACAGTGCGGGCATGAGGATCTGGGTGGACATCAGACTGTTATATCCGTGTAGAGTTCTTCGATAGCCGGTTCCGGGCTGGAGGTGGCGAAGTCCGCCGCGGCGATGACGCGGGCCTTGATGGCGCTGTCCATCGCCTTGAGGTCGGCATCGGTGGCGACGCCGCGCTGGATCAGCTTGCTGGCGAAATGGTCGATGGGGTCGCGCTTCTCGCGCACCTCGGCCACCTCCTCCTTGCTGCGGTATTTGGCGGGATCGGACATGGAGTGCCCACGATAGCGGTAGGTTTTCATTTCCAGGATGATGGGGCCCTTGCCGGCGCGGCAATATTCCATCGCCTCGCGGCCCGCCGCTTCCACCGCCTCGACATCCATGCCGTCCACCTGGACGCCGGGAATGTTGAAGGAACTGCCGCGCTTGGAAAAATCCGTCAACGCGCTGGAACGGTTGACCGAGGTGCCCATGGCGTACTGGTTGTTTTCGATGATGTAGACCACCGGCAGCTTCCACAGCTCGGCCATGTTGAAGCTTTCATAGACCTGGCCCTGGTTGGAAGCCCCGTCGCCGAAATAGGTCAGGCAGACACCCTTGTTGCCGCGATATTTGTTGGCGAAGGCCAGGCCGGTGCCCAGCGGCACCTGCGCGCCGACAATGCCGTGGCCGCCATAGAATTTCTTGTCGGACGAGAACATGTGCATCGATCCGCCCTTGCCCCGGCTGTAGCCGCCGGAGCGGCCCGTCAGTTCGGCCATGACGCCGTTGGGGTCCATGCCGGTGGCCAGCATATGGCCGTGGTCGCGATAGGCGGTGATGACCTGGTCTTCGGGACGGGTGGCGGCCTGCATGCCCACCACCACCGCTTCCTGGCCGATATAGAGATGGCAGAAGCCACCGATCAGGCCCATGCCGTAAAGCTGGCCCGACCGCTCCTCGAAGCGGCGGATCAGCAGCATGTCCGCATACATTTTCTTGAGGGCTTCGGCGTTGGCGATATTGGGGGCGGTCTTGGCGTCCGGCATGTTTTTTTGCGCTCTTTGGAAGGGCGTGAAATTTAAGGCCGAAGGCGTTTTGACAGAGGGTCCGGCGGCTTGGCAAGCGATTATAATTTTGTTGCGCCGCAACCGCGAGCCCTTGTTTCGTCTAGGGATTTACTGGCTGTAACGTCGTGTCGGGGCCATGCCGCGCCGCGCAATATCCATGCGCGGGGCACGGTAAGCCTGCAATTCCGTGAGTTTATCCTGCGCGCAATTAGCGCGCGCTGCGCGGCACAGAAACCTGGTTGGGAGCGCCGTCCATCAACTGGCCCCGCGCCAGTTCTTCCACCAGATCGGGATCCGCGTGGCCAGCTTCCATCAGCTGGATTCGCTGGGCCAGACGGTCCTGCTCCGCATGGGCCTGGGCCAACTGCTCCTGCTTGAGGCCCAGCTTGGCCTGAACATCCTCAAGCTGCAGCAAGCCGCGATCGCCCCAGATGGCATAGGCGCCGAAATAGGAAATCACCGCGAGGGAGATGGCCGGAAGGATCAAAGCCGTGAAAAAACGGGAGACGGAACGCCTGATTCGCATTCCCCCAACGAATCACAAAGTGATTCGGCCCGTCAAGCGGGATTCAGTTAAGGATTCAAGGAACTTAGCCCAAGCGGCGTTAAGATTTCAGCCCCCGCAGGACGGATCGTCCGGCATAAAGGGCGCTGTCGCCCAATTGCTCTTCGATCCGCAGCAGCTGGTTGTACTTGGCCAGACGATCCGAGCGGGCCAGCGAGCCCGTCTTGATCTGCCCGCAATTGGTGGCCACCGCCAGGTCGGCGATGGTGCTGTCTTCCGTCTCGCCCGAGCGGTGGCTCATCACGGCCTTGTAGGCGGCCTTGTGCGCCATCTCGACGGTGGCGAGGGTTTCGGTAAGCGAGCCGATCTGGTTGACCTTGATCAGGATGGCATTGGCGGTGGCGGTATCAATGCCCTGCTTCAGCCGCTTGACGTTGGTGACGAAGAGATCGTCGCCCACCAGGTTGACGGTCTTGCCGATTTCGCCGGTCAGGGCCTTCCAGCCGGCCCAGTCATCTTCCGCCATGCCGTCTTCGATGGAGACGATGGGGTAGCGCTTGCACAGGTCGGCATAGACCTTGACCATCGCATCGGGGCTGAGCGACTTGCCCTCGCCTTCCAGCTCATATTTGCCGTTCTTGAAGAATTCGGTGGAGGCCGGATCAAGCGCGAAGAAGATGTCCTCGCCCAGCCTGTAGCCGGCCTTTTCCACCGCCTTGGAAATATAGGTCAGGGCCTCGTCCGGCGATTTCAGGTTGGGCGCGAAGCCGCCTTCGTCGCCGACATTGGTGTTGTGGCCGCCTTCCCCCAGAGATTTCTTCAGGGTGTGGAAAATTTCCGCGCCCATGCGCAGCGCCTCGCGGAAGGTCGGTGCGCCCACCGGCATGATCATGAATTCCTGGAAGTCGATGGGATTGTCGGCATGGGCGCCGCCATTGATGATGTTCATCATCGGCACCGGCAGAAGCTGCGCCTTGGCGCCGCCGATGTAACGATAGAGCGGCAGGTTGGCGCCATTGGCCGCCGCCTTGGCCACCGCCAACGACACGCCCAGTATGGCATTGGCGCCCAGCCGCGCCTTGTTGGGCGTGCCGTCCAGCGCAATCATGGCGTTGTCGATCTTGACCTGCTCCTCGGCGTCGAGGCCGCACAAGGCGTCGAACAATTCGCCATTGACGGCGGCGACCGCCTTTTCCACGCCCTTGCCGCCATAGCGCTTGCCGCCATCGCGCAATTCCATCGCCTCATGGACGCCGGTGGAAGCGCCCGAGGGCACGGCGGCGCGGCCAAAAGAGCCGTCTTCCAGCCGCACATCCACTTCGACGGTGGGATTGCCCCGGCTGTCCAGAATTTCGCGGCCGGTGATGTCAATGATGGCGGTCATGGCGGAACTCCCTTAGACTGGCCGGGTTCTAGGCGAGAGCAACGCGTCAGACAAGACGCGCCTTTTCACGACGGGGGACCCCATGAATTTTGCCGCACCAGCCATGCTTCTGACCGCTGCCGCCACGCTTCTTGCCGTCCTGGTGACCCTGGGCACGGCGATATTGGTCGCGCGCACCCGCCGCCGGGTGGGAATCCAGCCGCCCGTCATGACCGGCTCGCCCGACCTGGAATGCGCCCTGCGCGTCCAGGGCAATACCATCGAACAGATTGTGATGTTCCTGCCGGCGCTGTGGCTGGCGACGATCTATTTCCAGGGCTGGGCGCCGGGCATTATCGGATTTGCCTGGAGCCTGGGGCGTATTGCGTTTGCCATTGGCTACAAGCCTGCCAATCCAGGCCGGCGCGGCCCCGGCTTCGGCATCGGCATTTTTTCCACCCTGGCGCTGGTGGCGCTGGCAGCGTTCGGAATCTTCAATGCCTGGAGCTTGGCCTAGCGCAGTCTAGCGTTTGACGATTGCGTCGATTTCCACCAGCTGCTGCAGCAGCGCCGGGAAGTCTTTCAGCTTGACCATGTTGGGCCCGTCGGACGGCGCATTGTCCGGGTCCTGGTGCACTTCCAGGAAAACCGCCGCCACGCCCGCCGCAACGGCCGCGCGCGCAAGGTAAGGCACCATGGCGCGGTCGCCGCCGGACTTGTCGCCCTGCCCGCCCGGGGCTTGCACCGAATGGGTGGCGTCGAACACAACCGGCGCGCCAAAGCCCGCCATGATCGGCAGGGCGCGCATGTCGCTGACCAGCGTGTTGTAGCCGAAGGAAACGCCGCGCTCGGTTACCAGCACATTGGGATTGCCGGCGCCGGTGATCTTGGCGATGACATTTTTCATGTCCTGCGGCGCCAGGAACTGGCCCTTTTTCACATTGACGATCTTGCCGGTATGGGCGGCGGCCACCAGCAGATCGGTCTGGCGGCTGAGGAAAGCGGGAATCTGCAGGATGTCCACGGCTTGCGCCACGGCGGCGCACTGGTCGCGCTCATGCACATCGGTGAGGACCGGCAGGCCGAATTTGGAACGGATATCGGCGAAAATCGGCAGGGCCTTTTCCAGCCCCATGCCGCGCTCGGTATTGGCGCTGGTGCGGTTGGCCTTGTCGAAACTGGTCTTGTAGATGAGGCCGACGCCGGCCTTTTCGCAGGCTTCCTTCAGCGCGCCCGCCATGTCGAAGGCATGGGAGCGGCTTTCCAGCTGGCAGGGCCCGGCAATGATGCTGAGCTTGCAGGCATTGCCGATTTCGACATGGCCTGCCCTGACGATGGCGTTGGGCTGGGTAGGGGCGTGAAAGGTCATGGCCCTTCCCTACTCCCGGCAAGGGCGCAGGTAAAGTTTACCGGGAGCATCGGCCCGGAAAAGTGCGGCGGCGGCGCGGAAACACAATGACGTCCGCGGTTTTCCGCGGGACGTGCGACCTTAAAATCAGCGGATCGCGGCGGCGGCGAAACCGACCGGCGCCAGCGGCGTAAAGATGTCCATCGCGTCCCAGAACAGGGTGGATTTCACCCGCACCACATCACCGGGCCAGATGCGGGTCATCTGGCTGGCGGGAAGCGCTTCTTCCACGGTGCTGCCTTCGTGGCGGACATAGACCATGCTGACCTTGGCCTTGTCGGTGAACCCGCCGCCCACCGCCACCGCGTTCAGCACGCTCATGTTGCTGGCATAGGGATATTCGCCGGGACGGTTGACCGCGCCGATAATGTAGAAGGGACGGTAGGTGACGATTTCAACATTGACGCGCGGGCTTTTGAGATAACCCTGGGCCAGCGTGCCGCCGATGGCGGCCTCCAGCTGCGGCGCGGTGTAACCGGCGGCGCGCAACGTGCCGATCAGCGGCATGCGCACCATGCCGGAGCCGTCAATCTGGTATTCGCCGGTAAGATCATCTTCGCCAAAGACGCTGACGCGCACCTTGTCGCCTGAACCGAGCAGGTAACCGGCAGCGACATTGGCCTGGCCGTTGCTGCTGGGCGCGTAATAGGCATTGGGATCGGTCATCCCCTGCGTGCCGTAGCTGGTGGCGGCAACGGGATAATAGCCGGGATTTTGCGGCGCAGCCTGCACCGGCAATTTGACATAGCCATAAGGCTGGGCGGGCGCGGTGGCGTATGCCTGCTGCGCGGCAAAGGCGGTCTGCACCGGCGGATAATACGGCGCAGCCGGATATGGCGCGGGCTGGGCATAGGGCTGCGCGTAAGCTTGCTGCTGTTGCTGATAGGGCTGCTGGGTATTCTGCGGATAGAGCGATTGCGCCGGTGCGGGCGCGTAGCCGCTTTGGCCGTAGCCTGCATTGGCTTGGGGCGCGTAAGGCGAAGACTGATAAGGCGAAGATTGGCCCGGCGCCGGTGTGTAGCCTTGCGCGACCGGCGCGGCAGCGGGCGGCGTGTAGCCTTGCGGATAAGCTGGGGCAAGCGGCGCGCGGCCAACCGATGTCGTGGGCGCGGGAATCGGATTGAGGCCGTAGCCGTCATTGTTGGTGGACTGGGCATGCGCGGCGCGCACGCAAACCAGCAACATCGCGCACGCAGACGCAATGACGGCAGCCCTCAGGAAAATCGGCACGCTCCGGCCCATGGGCCAAGAATACAGTGCCGGGCTTACTGAATTCCTACGGTCTGAAGGATGCGCTTAAGGAACTGTTAAGGCTGCGGAACCCGGTTTTATTGGCAAAGTTCCATGGCGGCGATGATGGTGCCCGCGGATTTCATGCTTATATGGAAGGCATGACCAAAACCCTGCCTTTTGTGTTGTTGCTGGTATCGGGTGGAGCGGCGTTCGCCCAGAGCTTGCCGATGGACCCTGCCCTGCAGCGCCAGCTTACCGACCTGCAAGTGCAGCAGACGCTTCAGCAGACCCAGATGAACAATCTGCAAGTCCAGCAGAGCCTTCAGCAAAGCGAGATGGCGCGGCAGCAATTGTTCAACGCCATGCCGCCGCCGGCCTATATGCCGAGCCAGCCGGGCTTCACCACGCCGCCGCAGAAGTGACTTACGTCAATCACTGATCTCAAGTCCGGTATTGCCACACCATCCGTTTGATACTGTGACTAAATCGGGATGATCCGGATCATGCGATAAATCTCTGTGAAAAATCCCTGTCAAGACAACGTTTCGAGCAAAATGCCTACCCGGGGAAGGCCCCAAATAAGAAATACAGGAAATACTCCCACCACTGCCCGGACCCCCATTTTTTTCGTATTCTAACTTGGAATCCCAGAGACCGACATTTTCGAACTCGTATAAAAGCCATCCGCGAACGCGAACCTCTTTTCCATCATACAGAGCAAGATTTGCATTCAACTGGCTGGGCGTAAGGGCTTGCTCTGTGGAACAGCCACTCACCAGCCCAAGCGCAACAACAGCACCCACAATTTGTGGGAATGGCTTCAAACCAGCCGGCTCTTGTTCACCGCCGCAGCGATGAAGCTCGTAAAGAGCGGATGCGGTTCCAGCGGGCGCGACTTCAGTTCGGGATGGAACTGCACCCCGATGAACCAGGGATGGTCGGCAATTTCCATGATCTCGGGCAGGCGGCCATCGGGCGACCAGCCGGACACATCCAGCCCGTGCCTGGCCAGGTCCGGAGTATATTTCGTGTTCACTTCATAGCGATGACGATGGCGTTCCGAGATTTCGGTGGTGCCATAAACTTCCGCCACGCGTGAGCCGGGCGTGAGCGTGGTGGGATAGGCGCCCAGCCGCATGGTGCCGCCCATGTCGCCATCGGCGGCGCGCTGCTCCACCTGGTTGCCCTTCACCCATTCGGTCATCAAGCCGATCACCGGATATTTCGGATTGCCGATTTCCGTGGTGCCGGCGCCGTCCAGCCCCGCCAGGTCGCGCGCGGTTTCGATCACCGCCATGTGCAAGCCGTAGCAGATGCCGAAGAACGGCACTTTCTTCTCGCGGGCGAATTTGACGGCGCTGATCTTGCCTTCGGTGCCGCGCTCGCCAAAGCCGCCGGGCACCAAAATACCGTTGACGTTTTCCAGGAAGGCGGCGGCGTCATCGCGCTCGAACACTTCGCTGTCGATCCAGTCCAGGTGCACCTTCACATTGTTGGCCAGCCCGCCATGGGTCAGCGCCTCGGACAGGGATTTGTAGCTGTCCTTGACCTGCATGTATTTGCCGACCACGGCGATGCGCACTTCGCCTTCGGGATTCTTCACCCGGTCCACCACCTCTTGCCAGCGCGACAAATCGGGTTCGAGCGCATTGTCGATGCCGAAGACTTTCAGCAGCTGGGTGTCGAGGCCGACATCGTGATAGGCGAGCGGCACGCGGTAGATTGTGTCCAGGTCCATTGCCGGGATGACGCGCTCGGCCGAGAGGTTGCAGAACAGGCCGATTTTCTTGCGGTCGTCATCCGGCAGGGGATGGCTGGTGCGGCACAAGAGGATATCCGGCTGGATGCCGATGGCGCGCAATTCCTTGACGCTGTGCTGGGTGGGCTTGGTTTTCAGCTCGCCTGCCGCCTCGATGAAGGGCACCAGGGTCAAGTGGATGAAAGCGGTCTGGCCGCGGCCCAGGTCATTGTGCAGCTGGCGGATGGCCTCGAAGAAAGGCAGGCCCTCAATGTCGCCCACCGTGCCGCCGATCTCGACCAGCAGGAAATCCAGGCCATCAATATCGGCCAGCACGAATTCCTTGATCATGTCGGTGACGTGCGGGATCACCTGCACGGTGCGGCCCAGATAGCCGCCCTTGCGTTCCTTCTCGATCACCTGGGAATAGATGCGGCCCGACGTGACATTGTCGGATTTGCGCGCAGAGACGCCGGTAAAGCGCTCATAATGGCCAAGATCCAGATCGGTCTCCGCGCCGTCGTCGGTGACATAGACTTCGCCATGCTGGAACGGGCTCATCGTGCCCGGATCCACGTTCAGATAAGGGTCGAGTTTGCGCAGACGGACCTTGTAGCCGCGCGCCTGCAGCAGCGCGCCGAGAGCAGCGGACGCAAGACCTTTTCCGAGGGAAGAGACCACGCCGCCGGTGATGAAAACTAACCGGGCCATGGGAGATCACCATGTCGAAAAGGCAGGGCAGTCTCAAGCGCTAAATTGAAAATATTTCGCGCCGGAAATCTGCTGTGGATGGAAAGGGCTACTGCGGTTTCGGAACGGCCGGACCAGCAGGCGCGGGGACGACCGGCGCCGGCGCCTTGGGCGCCGTGGTGGTCGTGGCGGGCAGGTCGAGAATCGATGTCCGCGAGGTGCCATGCAGCGCCACGAGATTGAGGGCCAGGCAGGTGCAGAAGAACAGGAAGGCGAGAATCGCCGTGGTGCGCGTCAGGGTGTCGGCTGCGCCGCGCGGCGAAAACAACCCGCCCATGCCGCCGCCGCCACCGCCGCCCATGCCCAGCGCACCGCCTTCGGACCGCTGCAGCAGCACGAAGATGATGAGGGCGACGGCGATCACCAATTCGATGAAAACGAGGAAGGTCTGCATGGCTGGATCCTTGAAGCGGGCGTCTTTAGAGCAAAGCGCCCCCAAAGGGAAGCGACAAGCCCGATTTGGACCTTTAAGCCCGGATTTTCAAGGGGTTCGCTAGCGACAGCGTGGCGAACGCTAGCTGGCTATAGCCGTCTGGTTGCGGGCCCGGATAATGGCCACCGTGGCGTCGATCTCGGCGATGCGGTCGGCGGCCGACTGGTCGGGCTGGAAAATCTGGTGCATCTCCAGCGCGGCATGGCCCAGCAAGTGCATCGAGGCATTGCGGTCCACCCCCAGCTCAAGCCCCTCGGCCGCGGCCATCACGGAATCGCACCATTCCACCGCGCTGTCATATTCGCTTTCGCGGCAGCGCCGTTCAATGGAGCGCGCCAGGCCCGACAGCTTTTCCAGATCCACCGACACGCCGGCCATGCCGGGGCGCTGGTCCTGCATCAGCCGCCACAGGATGCAGACCTGGAAGGAATCGCGCTTGAGTTTTTCCAGACGAAGCCTGTCGCGCGCCACCTTCAGTTCGGCATCCAGCCGCTTGGCGATGGCGTCCGAGGACAGCTTGTCCTTGGCCTTCATCTTGAGCGAGTTGGGCGGATCGAAGGTCTCGGCGGCGGAGGCGCTGCGCATCTGGCTCTGGCGGCGGTCGGGGCCGACATAATCGGTGGTGATGACAAAGCCCTTGCGGCGCTCGATATGCGCTTCGATGCGCTGGCCCAGCAGCGCTGTCGAAAAAGGACGCAGCAACAGGTCGTCAGCGCCGGAATTCACCACCTGGTTGATCAGGCCGGTGCTTTTCTCCCAGGCGGTGACGATGATCACGATGAAAGGGTTGGCGCTGGCGCTGCCCTGGCGCAATTGCTGGATGGCGCCGCACAATTCCTCGCCCGCGCCCTGTGCCTCGCACAGCACGATGTCGAGCGGATTGTTCTGGATGGCTTCAAGGAAGGCATCGAATGTGCTGACGCTTTCGGTGCGGCGGAAGCCCAGTGCGTACAGGGCAGCGCGTGTCGCGGTGCGGTTGGCCGACACCGGATCATAAATCAACGCTTCGACGCTGTCGTAGGACAGACGCGCCATTACACCCACCACCTTCTGCGTGCTGGGATCAGAATGGGCCCGCGATATTAAGGAGTGGTCGAAATGTTTGGTTAAAGCGGCTTAACACCGGCAATTATGGCCAGAAAATCAGAGGCTTTGAGGCTGGCGCCGCCGACCAGGGCGCCACCTATTTCCGGAAGGTTTAAAATTTCCGCGGCATTGGAAGGTTTGACCGAGCCGCCATACAGGATGCGCATGCCCCTGCCTTCTTCCCCCAGCGCCGCGACCAGGCATTTTCGGATATGGGCATGCATCGCCGCGATCTCGGCAGAGGTGGGAGTCTTGCCCGTGCCGATGGCCCAGACCGGCTCATAGGCGATGGCGGTGTTGGCGGCGCAGGCGGATTTGGGCACGCTGCCCGCGATCTGGCCCTGGCAGATGGCTTCGGCCTTGCCGGCGTCGCGCTGGCTTTCTGTTTCGCCCACACAAATGATGGCGGTGAGGCCCGCTTCCCAGGCGGCGCTGGCCTTTGCCGCAACCAGCGCGTCGCTTTCGCCATGACCCTGGCGGCGTTCGGAATGGCCCACAATCACGGCGCTGGCACCGGCGTCCTTGAGCATCTGCGCGCTGATATCACCCGTGAAGGCGCCGGAGACTTGTGTGCTGCAATCCTGTCCGCCCAGCGCGAAAGCGCCTTTCACGGCCCAGGCGGCCTGGGCAATCAGGGTGGCAGGCGGGCAGACCAGGACATCGCAGGGCGCGCTGCCCAGACCGGCCTTCAGGGCGTTCAATTCGGACAGGCTGGCCGCAAGCCCGTTCATCTTCCAGTTTCCAGCCACCAACTGGCGCATCGTCTCCGCCCCTTTTGAACCGCTCAGACCCTCGAAAAACCCTGATTCCTGCCCGGAATCGCGGCTTGCCCTGACAGGCCCCCCTCCCTATCATCCGCCGCCTTTCAACGCTACCCAACGAGTATCCCCGCCATGATGCAATGGTTGCACCGTATTTCGACATCCTGGGTCGCCTCCCTGCTGATGGGTGTGCTGGCACTCAGCTTTGTCGTCTGGGGCATTGCCGACGTGTTTACCGGCATGAGGTCCACGGCGCTGGCAACTGTCGGCTCGACGGAAATCAGCAGCGATGCCTTCCAGCGCTTCTACAAGACCTTCGTGCGCAACCAGGGCCAGCAGATGGGCATGGAGATCACGCCGGAACTGGCGCAGCAAATGGGACTGGGCAATGTCGCCCTGCAGCAGCTGATCAGCCGTACCGCGCTGGACAATTCGGCGCGGCGGCTGGGGCTGATCACCGACGACGCAACGCTGGCCGAAGGCATCCGCAACGAGCCCGCCTTCCGCGGGCCCACCGGAAAATTCGAGAAGAACAGTTTCCTGCAGCTCATCCAGAGCGTCGGCTATACCGAAAATACATTCCTGGCCGAGATGCGCGCCAACATGACCCGCGACCAGCTCGCCAGCCAGCTGGGAAGCGGTTTTGCCCTGCCCCAGAGTTACGTCCAGGCGATTTATGCCTATGTCTCCGAACGGCGCGCCGCTGAATATGTCATCGTCTCGCCGGAAGCAGCGGGTGCGGTTCCGCCGCCCAGCGAAGCCCAGCTTGCCGCCTATGTGAAGGCGCATCCCGACCGCTTCTCCACGCCGGAATATCGCGAAATCGAATTCGCCCGGATCGGGCCGCAGGATGTCGCGGAACAGGCCAGCGTCACCGAGGCGATGATCGCCCAGGATTATGCCGCGCACAAATCCCTCTATGAAGTCGCGGAGAAGCGCGATGTGCAGCAGATCGAGTTCGCCAAGGAGGCCGACGCCAAGGCGGCGCGCGCC
This sequence comes from Alphaproteobacteria bacterium, assembly GCA_947475445.1. GTDB lineage: Bacteria > Pseudomonadota > Alphaproteobacteria > Micropepsales > Micropepsaceae > Rhizomicrobium. The sequence goes on along the minus strand of CANJLC010000001.1, from coordinate 77,094 downwards.
CAGATAGAAAGCGGAAAGACATTTGACGCGCTGGCGGCGGAAAAGAAGATCAAGCCCGCCGATCTTTCGCTGGGCGTGCTCAGCAAGGCCGACCTTGCCGATCCGGTTCGCGGCGAGGCCGCTTTTTCGCTGCCGCTCAACCAGGTCAGCCAGCCCGTCAAGACGGCGCTGGGCGGCTATGTGCTGCTGCGCGTGACGGCAATCACTCCGGGCGTTTCGCGCTCGCTCGATGACGTGCGCGAGCAGATCCGCGCGGCGCTTTCGCTGCAGGTGGCCGCCGGCAAGCTCACCGACATCATCAACGCCTATGAAGACGCCAGCAGCGGCGGCGAGGAACTGACGGCCGCCGCCAAGAAAGCCGGCATGAAAACCGCCAAGCTGGCGGCGATCGACAAGAACGGCCTGGCGCCGGATGGCACCAAGCCCGCCGACCTGCCCCCCGACCCGGAATTCCTGGCCCAGGCTTTCGCCACCGAAAGCGGCGAAAGCGGCGATCCCTTTGCCGCCAAGAGCGGCGAAAATTACGTCCTCAAGGTCAATGGCGTGACGCCGCCCAAGCTGAAAAGCCTGGACCAGGTGCGCGCCGAGGCGGTGACCGCCTGGACGGACGAACAGCGGCAAACTGCATTGTCGAAGAAGGCCTTTGAACTGGCGGCACGGGCGAACAGCCAGAGCAGCCTGGCGCAGGTGGCAAAGGAATTGAAGGTGCCCGTGCAGCAGAGCCCCGGGCTCACGCGCGGCACCAGCGACACGACCTTCTCGACCGCGCTGGTGCAGAAAATCTTCACGGCCGCCCCCGGCGGCGTGGTGGAAGCGGCACAGGGCGTGGGCGCAAACCACATCATCGCCCGCGTCACCGGCATCGCCCACCCGCCCGCGACCGGCATCGTTTATGACGGTGGACGGGCGCAGCTTTCCCAGCAGGCGGCCAGCGACATTGTTGTTTCCTTCACCAATGCCGCGCGCTTGCGCGAAGGCGTGAAGGTCAACCAGCAGATGCTGCAATCCGCCCTCGGCCAGCAGTGAGCAGCCTGTGAGCGAGATCAAGCCTGATTTCGCATCTTTCGCGCGCGCCTATGACGAAGGCCGGGCACAGGTTCTTCATGCCCGTCATGTCGCCGATCTGGAAACGCCGGTTTCCGCCTTCCTGAAACTTGGCGAAGGGCGCGAAAACGCCTTCCTGCTCGAAAGCGTGCAGGGCGGCGAGACGCGCGGTCGCTATTCCATCATCGGCCTGAAGCCGGACCTGATCTGGCGTTGCCGCGGCGATGTCGCGGAAATCAACCGCCAGGCCCTGGGCGGCAAGGATGTGTTCTCGCCGCTGGCGGAAAAGCCGCTCGACTCTTTGCGCGCCTTGATCGCGGAAACGAAAATGGCATTGCCGGAAGGCCTGCCGCCCATGGCGGTGGGGCTGTTCGGCTATCTGGGTTACGACATGGTGCGGCAGATCGAGCATCTGCCCAATGTGCCGCCCGACCGGTTGGGCCTGCCCGATGCCATCATGCTGCGCCCCACCATCCTGGCGATCTTCGACGCCGTGAAGGACGAGATATTGCTGGTGACGCCGGTCTGGCCGGAAAAGGGCGTGGATGCGAAGACCGCCCATGCCCGCGCCAGCGCGCGGCTGGACGAAGCGCTGGCGGAACTGGACAAGCCCTTGCCCCCAGCCGCCCCGGCGCCTGCAAGCCTGCCCGCTGCCCAGGTTGAATCCAACATGACCAAGGAGGAATATTTCGCGGTCGTGGCGCGCGCCAAGGATTACATCAAGGCCGGCGATGTGTTCCAGGTGGTGCCCAGCCAGCGTTTCCGCCGCGCCTTTCCCCTGCCGCCCTTTTCGCTTTATCGCTCGCTGCGGCGGCTGAACCCCTCGCCGTTCCTGTATTACCTGGCGATGCCGGGATTTTCGATCGTGGGATCAAGCCCGGAAATATTGGTGCGGCTGCGGGACGGCAAGGTCACCATCCGCCCCATCGCCGGGACACGCCCGCGCGGCAAGACCACGCAGGAAGACAAGGCGCTGGCGGAAGAGTTGATGTCCGACCCCAAGGAGCGGGCCGAGCATCTGATGCTGGTGGATCTGGGCCGCAACGATGTTGGCCGCGTCGCCAAGACCGGCGCCGTCAAGGTGACCGACAGTTTCTTCATCGAACGCTACAGCCATGTCATGCATTTGGTGTCCAATGTCGAAGGCGATATCCGCGACGGCCTCGATGCCGTGGACGCGCTGTCGGCGGGATTGCCGGCCGGCACCCTGTCGGGCGCGCCCAAAATCCGCGCCATGCAGCTGATTGACGAGTTTGAAAAGGAAAAGCGCGGGCCTTACGGCGGCGCGGTTGGCTATTTCGCCGCCGACGGCTCGATGGACACCTGCATCGTTCTGCGCACCGCCCTTGTGAAAGACGGCACCATGTATGTTCAGGCGGGCGGCGGCGTGGTGGCCGACAGCGAGCCGGAAGCCGAATACCAGGAAACCGTCAACAAGGCCCGCGCCCTGATGGCGGCGGCGGAAGAAGCCGTGCGCTTCGCGTCGGTTAAAAAAGGGCAGTAGCTTCAGCGCGAAGCCAGTGCCGTCATTTTCATTTTACGCTGCATTGCGTCGGGCAAAGTGACCAGCTCGACGCCATGATCCTGTGCCAGCCATTCCGCGAGAATGGTCAGCGTCACGTTATGGGGATGGCCGATGGCAATGGCGACGCCCTGGCGTTTTGCCGTGGCGACAAGCGCCGCCAGCTGTGCGCGCACCTCGGCCTCGCTGATCGTATCATCCAGGAAAATATCACGTCCGGCGCTCATCACGCCGAAGCGGCGCGAGACACTGACGACCATGGAATCGGGAATGGTGCGGGAGTCAAAAAAGAACAAATGCTTTGCCGCCAGCACTTGCACCACGGGCGCCAGGGCATCGGCATCCTGGGTGAAGCGGCTGCCTTCGTGGTTGTTGATGCCGGAGAGGCCCGGCACATGGGCGATATTCCAAAGCAGGCGCGCCGTGATGTCGGGCGCATCCAGCGTCAGCGCCATGGCGCCGGGGCTGGTGCGAGAAATTGCCTGCATCGGAACATGGGCAAGAACGACGTGGCCCATCTGTTTGGCTTCCTGCGCCAGGAAAGGCGTGGTGTCGGCATAGGGCAGGAAAGACAGCGCCACCTGCTTGGGCAGGGCCATCGCCCGATCGGTGCCGGCAATGTCTTCGCCCAGATCGTCGATGCAGATAGCGATCACGGGATGGGCGGCGGGCGCCGCCGGGCGCGCCAGCGCCACATGCTCCTGCAGCCAGTCGGGCAAACCATGACTTGTGACCGGGAACAGCACCTGCGGGGAATAATGCGTGGCGGCCGCAAATTCGAACATTGGAAGGTGCGCACGGCCAGGGCCGGCATGGGCCGGATCATCGGAAGCCAGTGCCGTGGTGCCCGGCACCAGGGCATCCACGAATTTGCCCGCGCCGGACAGCAGAGAAGCCGAACCGGCAACCAGCGCCACGGCAAACAGCGCCACGGCCGCGCCATCCCAGCCATAGCGCTGCGCAAAAAGCCTCAACCGGCGAATCAATGAGTCCCGGACCATGCCCGACTAGGTCGCCAGCCGGGTTTGGTGTCAATCGGCGGCGACCGGAGTCCCGCCGCCGGACTTGGCCTTGCGGCACAGCCAGATCAGGCCGATCAGCACAAGGCAGAGCCAGCCGGACGCATAGAAAATATCATCCGTCGCCAGCAGATAGGCCTGCCCCACCATCGAACGGGTCAGCGCGGCCTGTGCGGACAAGTCTGGAAAGCCAAGGCGGTGCAAGCTTTCCATCGCGCCGCGCAGCAAGGGACTGAAGGCGGTGGCATGGTCCGCCAGCCGGCTCTGGTGCAGCGCCTCGCGCCGGTCCCACAAGGTGGTGACAATGGACGCCGCGAATCCGCCAGCCGTGATGCGCGCGAAATTGCTGACGCCGGAGGCGGAGGGAATACGCTGGGGGGGAATGCCGTCCAGCAGCAGCGTGATCATGGCCAGGAAGAAGGTGGCCATGGCGATGCCCTGCACCAGCAGCGGCAGCACGAAATTGAAGAAGGAGGCGTCGGCAGTGAAGCCGGCGCGCAGGAAATAGGACGCGCTGAAAGCCAGGAAGGCGATGGTGGCGATGATGCGCGAATCCACCCTGCTCATCATCCGCGCCGTGAAGGGCGTCAGCAGGACGGCGATGGCGCCGGTAGGCGCAGCAACAAGCCCCGCCCAGAAGGCGGTGTAGCCGATCTGGGTCTGCAGCCATAACGGCATCAGCAAGGTGTTGGCGAAGAACACGGCATAGCCCAGGCAGAAGACCAGGCTGCCCAGCGCAAAATTGCGGCTCTTGAACAGTGTCAGGTCCACGATGGGGTGCTTGTCCGTCAGCTCCCAGATCAGGAAAGCGACAAAACCCACAGCGGCGACAATGGCCAGGATCACAATCTGGGTGGACTGGAACCAGTTCAAATCCTTGCCGGTATCCAGCATCACCTGAAGCGCGCCGGCCCACAGGATCAACAGGCCCAGCCCGACCGTATCAATCGGCAGGGAGCGGGTGGGTGTCTCGCGGCTTTTGAGATTGCCCCAGGCCAGGAAGGTGACCAGCAGTCCCACCGGTACATTGATCAGGAATATCCAGCCCCAGTGATAATTGTCGGAGATAAAGCCGCCCAGGATAGGACCGCAGATCGGCGCCACCAGCGTGGTGATGGACCAGATGCCCAGCGCGGTGGCGCGCTTGTTGGCGGGGAAGATGGAAATCAGCAGCGCCTGCGAGCCGGGGATCATGGGGCCGGAGACGCCGCCCTGCAGCACGCGGAAGAAAATCAGCGACGGCAGGCTCCAGGCGATGCCGCAAAGAAAAGACGCGATGGTAAAAGCCAGGACGGACAGGACGAAAATCTTCACCACGCCATAGCGGCCCATCAGCCAGCCGGTCAGCGGCACGCCGATGCCGTTGGAAACGGCAAATGCGGTAATCACCCAGGTGCCCTGGTCGGTGCTGGCGCCCAGATTGCCGGCGATGGTGGGCAGCGAGACATTGGCGATGGTGCTGTCCAGAACCTGCATGAAGGTGCCCAGCGCCAGCGCCAGCGCCGTGATCGCCAGCGGCATACCGATCATGGGAGGCGGCGCGGCGCCCGCGCCGGGGTGGCTCACCGATGTGCTCCATTGTCGGCAAGGATCTTTGCGATCATCGCGTCGGTGGCCGCGCTGTTGTCCTCGCCCGTGTTGCCGGTCATCACGCCCGTGCCGGTCGACGAATTGACGGTCGGGCCGCTGCTGTCCGCGATATTCACGCTCACGGAAACCGAAAGCCCTACGCGCAGCGGATGATCCGCGAGTTCCTTGGGATCAAGCTCAATGCGCACAGGCACGCGCTGGACGATCTTGATCCAGTTGCCGGAAGCATTTTGCGGCGGCAGCAGCGCAAAGGCACTACCCGAACCAGCGCCCAGGCCCTGGATGCGGCCATGATAGGTGACGCTGCCGCCATAGATGTCAGCCCTGACCGTCACGGGCTGGCCTATGCGCATGTCTTCGAGTTGCACTTCCTTGAAATTGGCGTCGATCCAGACATTGGAGAGCGACACCACCGCCATCAGCGGCGTTCCGGCGCCCACCTGCTGCCCCACTTGCACCGTGCGCTGCGCGATCACGCCATCCACCGGCGCGACAAGGCGCATATGGCCCAATGCGATGGCCGCGTTGCGCAACTGCGCTTCAGCAGCCAGGACATCCGGATTGCCGGCGATGTTGCTGCCGTCGACCTGTGCCAGCGCATGATCCAGCCCGCCCTTGGCGGCGCTGACAGCGGCCTGGGCCGCCTGAACGCCGGCCTGGGCATGGGACAGTTCTTCTCCAGAAACGGCGCCATCAGAGGCGCCCTTGCGCCGCTCATAGTCGCTTTGCGCCTGGTTGAGGGCGACTTGCGCCTGCGCCAGTTGCGCGCGAAAGGACTCCGCGCTGGAGAATTCTCCGCGCACCGAACGCACGGCGCGGGCAAGATTGGCCTTGGCCGCCGCCATATTCACATTGGCGACGGCGGGATCCATTTCGATCAGCAGCTGCCCGCGCTTCACCGCCTGGGTATTGTCGGCATGCAGCGCCATGACCGTGGCGCTTTCGCGGCTGGTCACGGCCACGACATTGCCGGCGACATAGGCGTCGTCGGTGCTTTCATAAAAGCGCGCATCGAAGAACCAGTAGAGCCCATAGCCCAGGCCCGCGGCCAGCACCACGGCCCCAAGGATCATGAAACCCGTGCGGCGTCTGTTGTTGGGAGTATCGCTCATGGCATTAGTCCTGTGTGGCACTGGCAGTTTGGGTGGATGCGGGGTTGAAACCGCCGCCGACGGAAAGAAGCAAAGTGATGCGCTGGGTGGCGCTCTGTGCCGTCAGCGTGGCCATCTGCTCGCGGGCGGTCAGCAACGTGGCCTCGGCCGTCAACATCTGGATCTGGCCTGACAGGCCGAGTCTGTAACGTTCTTCCGCCAGCTTGAAGGCGCGGGTGGCGCTGTCCAGCGCCCCCTGCTGGTCGCCGCGCTGGCCGGCGAGGCTTGTCACCTGTGTCATGGCATCGGCGGTCTGCTTGATCGCGTTCAACACGGCGCCGTTATAATCGGCCACCGCGACATCAAGCTCGGCCGTGGCGCCGGCATAATCTGCGCGGATCTTGCCGGCGTCGAATATCGGCAGATGGATGGCGGGGCCCACGCCCATGGTGAAGGCGTCGGCAGAGAGCAGATTGGAAAGACCGATAGCCTGGAAACCAGCGAACGCTGCCAGGTTGATGTCGGGATAGAAGGCAGCATGCGCCGCCTCACGGCCCTTGGCGGCCGCTTCCACCCGGGCGCGCGCCGCCAGGATGTCGGGGCGGCGGCTGAGCAGGTCGGCGGGAAGCGCATCGGGCAGCGGAAGCGCCGTATCCAAATCGGGCGTGGGCCGCGTGATCGTGGCATAAGCGCTGGCGCCCTGCCCCGTCAGCGCAGCGATGGCGTGAATATCCATGTCTCGTTGGGCCGCGACACGGCGTTGATTGACGCGCGCCAGCGCCACCAGCGTCTTGGCCTGTTCCACCGCCGAGGCATTTTCCAGGCCAGCGTCAAAGCGGCTTTGGGTGAGCTTGAGAATCTCGTCGCGCTCCGCGAGCGTGGAATCGGCGATGTCGCCTTCGACATGGGCGAGATAGAGATTGATGTAAGTCTGTGCGAAAGCGCCTGACAGGGCCAGCCGCGCCGCCTGCGCATCCAGCGCAGCGGCTTCGGAAGTGCTGCGCGCCCTGGCGATCAGGTCAGCCTGCTTGCCCCAGAAATCCAGATTCCAGGTGAGATTGGCTTCCACCTGCCCGAACCAGCGATAGGTGCCCGCATAAGGCGGCGGTATGATGTAATCCTTGGAGAGAAGATCGCGCTGGTCCTGCCCATCCAGGGTCAGGCGGGGCATGTCTTGCGCCTGGGCGCTGGAAAACTGCGATTGCGCGGCGCGGATGCGGGCCATCGCGGCAGCCAGTGTGGGATTGTCCTGGACCAGGAGCGCGGCAAGCCGGTCAACTTGGGGATCGTGAAAGGCTTTCCACCATTCGTCGGAGAAGCGTGGCGCGGCGGCGCTGCCAAGGCCCAGCGTTTGCGGCGCCACTTCCTTGACTTGCGGCGTGGTGGGCGGCGCGGCGACGCAAGCGCTGAGCAGCAGGGCCGGAAAAAGAGAGAGAAATTTTTTCATGTTACTTTCCGCGCCGCAAGCGTGTGCGGCTTTTGGTGTCGGCTCCGCCTTCCGCTGCAGCCGTCAGGCGGGCCAGAAGCTTGATCAGATTCCTGATTTCCGTGTGGCTGAAATCACCCAGCAGGCCGTTCCAGAAATTCACCACCCGGGGCAGCACGCTTTCGACCAGGGCAAGGCCTTTGGGCGTCAGGGTCAATTTCAGCACGCGCCGGTCCGACTCGCTGCGCAGGCGGGCAATGAGGCCGCGCTTTTCCAGTTGGTCCAGCATGCGGGTGAGCGATCCGGCGTCATGGCAGATGTGACGGGCGATATCGGCGGAGGTTGACTGCTTCCATTCCCGCAGGGACATCAACACGGTCCATTGCGAAAAGGTGAGATCCGCGTCGCCGAACAGCGCTTCCATCTGGGGCAGCACCATGTTGCCGGTGCGGCGGATCATGTAGCCGACCGAGTTTTTCATGCCGTACTGGCCGGCGCGGTAAAAGGGCGGCATGGAAAAACCCCGGAGACTGTGTGGCTAATCACTGCCTGAACAATGATTGCTTAGGCAAGCATATAGACACGGGGCCATCGCCGCACAAGCGGATTTTACTTTTTCTGCTTGCGCGCTGCCCGCGCGCGGGACTTGCCAGCCTTGTGCAAATCGCGGGACAAACGCCCATGCCCGCTTTTGTCTATGTCTTGAAAACACGAAATCCGGATGGCCGCACAATCACTTATGTGGGCTGGACGCTGGATCTGGACCGGCGGCTGGCCGAGCATAATGGCGGCGGCAAGGGGGCCAAGACCACGCGGGGCCGGGTGTGGTCGCTGGTCTATGCCGAGAAGTATCGCACCCGTAACAAGGCCATGTCGCGCGAAGCCTCGTTGAAACAGGACCGCGCCTTCCGCGCCTTGCTGCGATAGGCTCGGCCGATGTGGGATGGAATGACACTGGTGGCGGGGCGGACGTGCGGGGACTGCACTGTCTGTTGCGTGCTGCCCAATATCGACAAACCCGAGATTCAGAAGGTATCCAGCGCGGCCTGTCGGCATTGCGCGGGCGGCGGCTGCGCAATTTACGAAACAAGGCCGCCCGTCTGCCGCAGCTTCTTTTGCGCATGGCGCACGGTGGAGATTTTCAGCGAGGATTGGCGCCCCGACAAATCGGGCGTGTTGGCGCAAATCGAGACCGAAGGCATTCCGGAGCATTTTGGGTTCTGCACCGGCATCGGCCTGATGCTGGTGGACAATCCGGGCCGGATCGTGCGGCAAAAATGGTTCCAGGATTTCGTGGTGACCGGGATCATGAATTCGATCCCGATGTTCCTCTCCCTGCCAGGTCCGCGCGGTTTCCAGGCCGCCACCACCCTGCTCAACACCGAGCAGATGCTGGACGCCATCAAGCGCGGCACGGTCAAGGACGCACTCGAAGCGGCGCTGAAGCTGTTGCGCGGCTGGGACTTTCAACCGGCCATCATCACCAACACCGGCAATGATGTGAGTTCGCCGGCCTGAAGACTATTCCGCAGCCAGGTTATTTCTTTTGTCGAACTGCGACCAGACGCCGGCTTCGCCATCCCAGGAGCCGCTGGTGGCGCCCTTGGAATATTCGGTGGCGCGCTGCTCGAAGAAGTTGGCGTGCTCGACACCGTTGAGAATTTCCACCAGCCAGGGCAGCGGGTGGGACTTGATCTGCTTGTAGCCATTTTCCGTGGCTTCGAAATTGCCGAACACGGGCGACAGCTTGAGCTGCGTCAGGCGCCAGTCGGCAATGTAGTGGACATAAGTCTTGATGCTGTCCGGGGTCATGCCCTTGATCTCGCCCATGTTGAAGGCAAGGTCGATGAAGCCCTCTTCCAGCTTCACCATGGTCTTGGCGACATCGATGATGTCGTCCTGGACCGCCTTGGTAACGCAGCCGGTCTCGTCGTTCCAGGCGTGGTAGAGCTTGGTGATGCCTTCGCAGTGCAGGCTTTCGTCGCGCACCGACCAGGACACGACCTGGCCCATGCCGTTCATCTTGTTGTGGCGGGGGAAGTTCAGCAGCATGGCGAAGCTGGCGAACAGCGACATGCCTTCGGTGAAGGAGCCAAACATGGCCAGGGTACGGGCCACGTCGGCGCAGGTGCCCACGCCGAAGGTATGCATGTAATCGGCCTTGGCCTTCATCTCGGCATAGTCGCGGAAGGCCTCGAACTCGGTCTGGGGCATGCCCAGGGTCTTGAGCAGCAGCGCATAGGCGTCGATATGCACCGTCTCCATGTTTGTGAAGGCGGCCATCATCATCTGCACTTCCAGCGGCTGGAAAATGGGGATGTAGCGCTTGAGGTAATTGTCGCCCACTTCCACGTCGGACTGGGTGAAGAAGCGGAAAATCTGCGTCAGCAAATTCTTTTCGGAATCGCTGAGGCGGCCCGACTGCCAGTCCTTGATGTCGGCGCCCAGCGGCACTTCCTCGCCCATCCAGTGGGTCTGCTGCTGGCGTTTCCAGCAATCATAGGCCCAGGGATAGCGGGTGATGTCATAAGTGCCGCTGGAATTGAGCAGCCCGATGCTGCCCTTGCCGATCAGGGTGCGCGGATCGATTTTTCCGAAGTCTACTGACATGCCAGGCACTCTTCATAATCGGTTTTCTGCACAGCGGCAGCGCCCTTGGCCTTCTTTTCCAGCTGGCCGGCAAAGCCGGCGCGGCTGATGGATTTGGAGCGGCAGTAATACAGGCTCTTGATGCCGCGCTCCCACGCCGTCCAGTGCAGCATGTGCAGGTCCCACTTGTCGATATCGGCGGGCAGGAAGAGGTTGAGCGACTGGCTCTGGCAGATGAAGGGCGTGCGGTCGGCCGCCAGTTCGATGATCCAGCGCTGGTCAATTTCGAACGCCGTGCGGAAGACCAGTTTCTCATCCTCCGACAGGCAATCCAGGTGCTGGACCGAACCTTCCTGTTCCACAATGGAGGCCCAGGTCTCGGGCGTGTCGGCGCCCTTTGTGGCCAACACTTCCTGCAGGTAGGGATTGCGGACGGAGAAAGCGCCCGACAGGGTCTTGTGGGTATAGACATTGGCCGGGATCGGTTCGACGCAGGCGCTGGTGCCGCCGCAGATGATCGAGATCGATGCGGTGGGGGCAATGGCGATCTTGTGGCTGAAGCGGGCTTTCATGCCGCGCTCTTCGGCATCCGGGCAGGCACCTCGTTCTTCGGCCAGGATATAAGACGCCGCATCCGCTTCCCGGCGTATCTTCTTGAAGATGCGCAGGTTCCAGGATTTGGCCATGGCGCTTTCCATGGGAATGCCCTTGGACTGCAGGAAGGAGTGGAAACCCATCACGCCCAGGCCGACCGAACGTTCCCGCAGGGCGCTATACTTGGCGCGCGCCATGCTGTCGGGCGCGGTTTCAATGAAATCCGTCAGGACATTGTCGAGCATGCGCAGCACATCTTCGACAAAGGTGGGGTCTTCGTTCCACAGGTCCCAGGTCTCGATATTCAGGGAGGACAGGCAGCAAACAGCGGTGCGGTCCTTGCCGTCATGGTCGATGCCCGTGGGCAGGGTGATTTCGCTGCACAGATTGGAGGTGTTGACCTTCAGGCCCAGCTCGCGCTGGTGCTTGGGCAGCGCCCGGTTCACGGCGTCAATGTTCAGGATATAGGGTTCACCGGTCTGCAGGCGGGTTTCCAGGATGCGCTGCCAGAGCTGGCGGGCATTGACCTCGCGCAGCACTTCGCCGGTCTTGGGGCTCTTGAGGCCGAACATCAGGCCATCACGCACTGCCACCATGAATTCGTCGGTGATGTTGATGCCGTGATGCAGGTTCAGGCCCTTGCGGTTGAAGTCGCCGCTGGCCTTGCGGATCTCCAGGAATTCCTCGATTTCCGGATGGGTGATGTCGAGATAAACCGCGGCCGAGCCACGGCGCAGCGAGCCCTGGCTGATGGCGAGGGTGAGGCCGTCCATCACATGGATGAAGGGAATGATGCCGCTGGTCTGGCCGGTTTTCACTTTTTCGCCGATGGAGCGGACCTTGCCCCAATAGGTGCCGATGCCGCCGCCATTGGAGGCCAGGGCGACATTCTCGTTCCAGGTGCCAACGATGCCGTCCAGCGAATCCGAAACATCATTGAGGAAGCAGGAAATCGGCAGTCCGCGCTTGGTGCCGCCATTGGACAGGATGGGCGTGGCGGGCATGAACCAAAGCTGGCTCATGGCGTCATAGAGGCGCTGGGCATGGGTGGTGTCATCGGCATAGGCGCAGGAAACACGGGCGAACATGTCCTGGAAGCTTTCACCGGGCATCAAATAGCGGTCCGTGAGCGTCGCCTTGCCGAATGCGGTCAGCAGGGCATCGCGCGAACGGTCCAGGACCAGGTCGGATGGCACGGGCTTGCGCGCCAGCGGCGCAGGCATGGGCGGATGGACAACAGGCTTGGCGCGGTCCTGGGTGGGCGCAGGCTTCCTGGCCGCAGCGGCTTTGCGCTCCGCCATGCTGGGACGGTAAGGCGTCTCAACCAGCTGGCCGTTGGCGTCAAAATCGCCGTGAAAATCAAGTTTGCCGACTGCCGACATTTAAGCCCCCAAAATACGGTGCGGATGGCACTGCCGATCCGCTGGAAACCGTGTTCTCCGAGGGGGACAAAAGGGCAATGGCCGGATCGGATTTCGACCCACCAGATGCCTTAGTTACCCCTACAAATATGACAAATCAGAGAACCCAGCCGCCATATCTAGTGGTCCAATTCAGGGTTGCGTCAAGGCGTTTTGGGCTGTGGATAAGCCACTGGCGCAAAAATTTCGCGCGGATCCGCCGCGTTTTGAGGCTTGAATTTCTGTGGGGATGGTTTCGAAAAACGAATCAAAAAGGGCCATCCCGGCGGGATGGCCCTTTTTCAATAAAAAGCCGTTTGCTACTTGCTCGACGTGGTGGGGACGACTGCACCACCACTACCGGCATTGTCGTCGCCGCCAGAAGACGCCACCAGCACGACACCGGCAATGACTGCGCCGACGCCTAGGGCAAAAAGCAGCGTGTTATCGCCTTCGCCTTGGGCTTTCCTCAGGCCAGCGGGTTTTCCGGCGGCCAGCGGCGCATCGGCGGCAAAGGCAGATGATGTCAGAAGAGCCGCAGCAACAACGGCGGCGCAAAAGTTCCGCATGATAAAGTTCCCCTTTGGGATGAAGGCCAAAACAATCCAACACCCACAGAGGCACTATCGTTCCGGACAAAGATGGTGCGAGATCGCACCAATCTCATGGCGCTATGTGAAAATTGACCTTGATGGCGCGGTCGAAGTGGCCGGCATCGCCGACCGAGCAGCCCAATTGATGGATGGTCACCACCACGGGCCAGTCGCCTGCGGTGGTCGGCGTTCCGCCGATGGCGCTGGAAAAACTGTTGGCAATGTCCAGACCAGGCGGCAGCACGCCCGCGATGCTGATGCTTTTCCACTCGGGCACGCAGCGCTCCGGCATGTCTTCCACGCTGAAGGTGGCATCGGACATTAAAGCCTGGCCAACTTTTCCCTCCATGGGGATATAGCGGCCATACATGAAGTAATCCGCATGAGCCGCCGTGGCGCTCAGCAGCAGGATCAGGGCCGGTCGCAGAAGCATCATGGCGCCAGACTAGCGCAATATGGCGACGGTGGCATCAGCGCCCGCGCCATAGATGTGGGCTTCCACGTCAAAGACCTGCCCGATCAGGCCGGAGGTGAGTGCCCCCTCGCCCGCTACCCGGCCGCCCTTGAGGGCGACGATGCGGTGGGCAAAACGCGCGGCCAGGGTGAGGTCATGCAGCGAGGCAATCACCAGCTTTCCTTCCGCGGCATAGGCCGCCAGCCGCCGGGCGCAGTCCAGGGCATGGCGGGGATCAAGTCCCGTCACCGGCTCATCCACGATCAGTATTTCCGGTTCACCCACCAAAGCGCGGGCCAGCATGGCGCGGGACAATTCACCGCCCGACAGGGTGTTCACCGGCTGGAGGCGGCGATCCGTGAGATCACAGGATTGCAGGGCTTTGGTGATGGCGGGTTCGAAGGCGTCCGGCAGGCCGCCGAAGGCCGGCAATTGCGGCGTCAGGCCCAGCGCCACAAGCCGCTCCACCGAAAGCGGCCATTCACAAATGGGATTTTGCGGCAGGTAGGCGCGGCGCTGTGCCAGTGCCTTGAGCGGGATGCGCGCGAGATTGATGCCGTCCAGGCTGACATCGCCTTTGGACGGCTGGATCAGGCCCGCCAGCGCCGACAGCAAAGTGGATTTGCCCGCGCCGTTGGGTCCGATCACGGCAATAAAATCGCCGGCGCCCGCCTCAAAGCAAACGTCCTGCAGGATGGGGTGCCCGCCCCGCGTCACGCTGACATGTTCGGCCATGAGAAACGTCATGGCGATTTCCCCGGCAGGCGCAGCACAAGCCAGAAGAAAAAGGGCGCGCCGATCAGGCTGGTGAAAACACCCAGCTTGATTTCAGGACCCAGATGGATTTCGCGCACCGCGATATCCGCCAGCAGGAGAAGAAGCGCGCCGCCCAAGGCTGAGGGCGCGAGAATGCGGCTGGGCTGATGACCCACGAAAGGCCGCACCAGATGCGGCGCGACCAATCCGATGAATCCGATGGCGCCAGTCACCGAAACGGCGGCGCCCACGGCCAGCGCGGTGCCGAGAATAACCGTCAGCTGCAACCGGTTCATTTGGATGCCGAGGCTTTGCGCCTGTGCTTCGCCCAGGGACAGAGCGTCGAGAGCGCGGCCGGTGGTGGAGAGAAGAAAGCCGCCCAGGATGATAAAGGGCGCCGCGAGAAGGACCTGGTCCCAGCTCTTGTCGGCCAGCGAGCCCAGCAGCCAGCTCATGATTTCATAGGCGGCATAGGGGTTGGGCGCGAAGTTGAGCGCCAGCGCAATGCCAGCAGCCGTAAGGCTCGAGACGGCGGCACCTGCGAGGATCAGCGCGATGGTGCCGCCGCGGCCAAGCGCGAAGGTCAGTGTGCAAGCGAGAAAGGCTCCGGCGAGACCGAACAGCGGGCCCGCAAGTGAAGAAATGGCGGTGACGCCAAAATAGATCGCGATCACTGCGCCCAATGCGGCGCCAGTGGAGACGCCCAGCAGGCCCGGCTCGGCCAGCGGGTTGCGCGTCAGGCCTTGCAGCACGGCGCCACTGAGGCCCAGCGTCAGTCCGGTCAGCAGGGCGAGGATGGTGCGCGGCAGGCGAATATCCATCACGATCAAGGAGGTGAGCCCGCTTTTGCCCGACAGTATGTCGGCGGGGGGCAGCCAGATGCGGCCCGCCAGGAGAGAGGCGGCAAAGGCGGCCGCCACCAAAATAGTCAGTACAAGGATTATTTTTGTCATGGCTGCATCGCCTGCTGCAACTGGAGGCGCAGGGCAGCGGCCGCATCGGCGCTTTGCGGCAGGCCGCAGCCATAGAAAGGCGACGGATAGCTGACACGGCGCTTGCCATAGAGCTTGAGCAGCGCGGGATGGTCATTCTGGTCGGCGCGCAGGGTGGGCATGTCACTGTAATTGTCGCCATAGGCCAGCACGTCGGGCTTGGCGGCGATCAGGCTTTCCACATCATAATAGCCGCCGCCACCGGGCGCGACGCTGACAGCGCCCGCCGCTGCGAGGATGGTGTTGAAGAGGCCGTCACGGCCCGGGACAAAGCCGCCCCCGCCCCATCCGGCAACGCGGATGGGCCGTGCCGGCACAGTGGCGGCAAGGCGGCGCAATGTTTCATCCATGCGGGCGATCAGCGCTTCGGCTTTGGGACGCGCGCCCACCGCATCACCGACAAGCCGCATGACGGCGCGTATCTCGCCGAAATTGCGCGCCTCGGGCACTTCGAGGATTTTCGCGCCGCTGCGGGCCAGCACGGCGCGCATGGCCGGGGCGGTGAAATTGTCGGTCAGCACCAGATCAGGATGCACCGCCAGCACTTCTTCCGCCGTATTGTGGTTGATGGGAATGGCGGCAGCCTGGGGCCAGGCTTTCAAGGCGGCGCTTTCGCGGGAGAGAAAGGAGATGGACGCGATGCGCGAAGCCGGAACCAGATCCATCAGCACCTGATCGGTGCAGAGCTTCAAAGACATTATGCGTTGCGGCGCGGCGATCCCCTGCCCGCTTGTGGCAAGCAGAAGGATCGCCGTGGCCAGCAGTTTTTTCACGTTACAGCGTCGCCTTGATACCGGCATAGACACCTCGGCCAGGCTGCAGGAAGCCGCTCGGGCTTTGATAATTGGTATCCGACAGGTTGTCGATCCGGCCAAACAGGCTGATCGTATCGGAAAGCGCGTAACGCGCCGCGATATCCAGGGTCATGTAATTGCCGGACTTCACCGGCGAGAAAGCGATGCGGTCAAGGTCGGAACCGCCGGTGACATAGAGAAGCGTGGCGGCGAAAGACAGGGCCGGTGTAAACTGCACATCGGCCGTGGCGCTGACCTTGTTCCTGGGCCGGCGCAGCAGTTCGGTCCCGAAGCGCGCGTCCCTGGCTTCGGTATAGGTATAGTCGGCGCGGAATTTGAACATCTGCGACGCTTTCCATTCCACGTAGCTTTCCACGCCCTGCGTGCGGGCCTTGCCGATATTGACCGGGTTGAACAAGGGCGGCGGGCCGAAATCAATCAGGTTGCTGATGTCATTGTGAAACCAGGTGATGCCGGCGGTGAAATCCGCGCCAAGCGCCTGGTCCAGGCCGATATCATAGCCGGTGCTGGTTTCCGGTTTCAGGTTCACATTGTGGCCGAAAGGTCCAAACAGGTTCTGCAGCGAGGGCGCCTTGAAACCGGTGCCGTAGCTGGCTTTCACCCGCGTGGCGGTAGCGTCGATGCGAATGCTGGGCGCGATCCGCCAGGTGAGCTTGTTGCCGAAACGGCTGTTATCGTCATAGCGGACCGAGACGGCGCTGTTGAGAGCGCCGATAGCGGATTGCAGTTCGGCAAAGCCGGCATTGGTGGTGACGCCCGCCGACAAGGGCCGGTGAATGGCGTCGCGCGCCGTTTCTGCGCCCAGCACCAGGGTCTGGCCGTAGCCCATGTCCCTGCTGCCCTGCCAGTCGAGCTTGACGCGGTCGCCGACATTGCGGGCATTGCCGAGATTGGGATCGGCAACCGCCGTCACGGTGCTGGAATAGGCCGCGCCAAGCGTCTGGTCGAAGCCGCCCAGGACAAGATGGGCCGAGAGCCGCCCGTGGTTCTGGCTGGAGGAAGAGCGGTTCTGGGTGAAGGCGGGAAAGCCCAGGAAGGTTTTCAGGTCGAAACCGTCGCCGGTGTATTTGTTCAGGGAATATTGGCTGCGGCCCACAAATGTGATGCCGAACGTCTCGCTGACATCATAGCCTAGCCTGGTGGAGAGGCTGGAGCTGTCATAAAAATCGCCGATGGCGCGCTCACCCGGGAGCAGGATGGATTTGGGCGTGACCGGCGTGTTGCCGGAATGCTGGTGCGCCGCCGTGAAACGGTAATGCAGGCCGTCCTTCTCGCCGCCGAGGCCGATCTCCTGGTTGAAGGTGCCGAAGCTGCCGCCTTCGGCGCGGGCCGCGAGGGTGCCGGGGCCCTCACCGCTTCTGGTGATGATGGCGATGACGCCGCCGATGGCATCGGAACCATAAAGACCTGAGCTTGGGCCGCGCAGCACTTCGAGCTGGGCGATGTCGGCAGCGTTGTATTTTCCCAGGTCAAAGGCGCCGTTGGGGGTGGAACTGTCGGCCACGTCGATGCCGTCCACCAGGACCTTGGTGTGGTTGGAATTGGCGCCGCGCGTGAAGACGGAGGTCTGGCTGCCCTGGCCGCCAGCCCGCACGATATTGAGGCCGGGCACGTCCCGCAGCACGTCGGGCAGCGACAGTTGCTGGCGGGCTTCGATGTCAGCGGCGGTAACAACGCTCACCGAACTGGCGACGGCATCGGCAGCGGTCGGGGTACGGGTAGCGGAGACGATGATGCGTTCGGCCTGCGCCAAGGCCGGCACAGACGCCGCCGCCAGCGCGACGGAGGACAGCAAGATGGATTTCAACATGACTTCTCCTGACAGGTTCAAGAGTTGTCACGCGCCTGTGATGTGTGTTTCGCGCGACAACTCCAACATTGTCGCCGCGACGGTTTACCCCGCGAATCTTCGGCCATCCCCGGCCGAACATTGGACGACAGTGCGAGGCAGGTTTCCTGGCTCCCGGGTTTTTGCTCTCGTCCGCCTTCCCAAATCTTGAAGAGGAAAAAACCCCTTCAGAAATTCAGTGGCTTACTGGACGATCACTCGCCGGTTACAGTTGCGGGGGCAGCTACGGTGTTGAACCGTATTCCCTAGACCTTGCACCTGAGCGGCGTTTTGCCCCCGGACGCAGGCGGCGTCAACCGCAAATCTCCGGTCCATCTCCTGTGGAATGGCGGTGCTACCGCAGGGTGTGCGATTGGGCTAAGGTTCGCGGCCCAATATCGCCAGAGGATCAGGTCCATGCCGCTTTCGATCAACGATATCGCCCCAGATTTCACCGCCGCCTCCACCGAAGGCAAGCTGCACTTTTATGAGTGGGCCGGGGACAATTGGGTGCTGTTCTTTTCGCACCCCAAGGATTTCACGCCGGTCTGCACCACGGAGCTGGGCGCGGTGGCGAAACTGAAGCCGGAATTCGACAAGCGCGGCGTCAAGGTGCTGGGCCTGTCGGTGGACCCGGTGGAGAACCACACCAAATGGTCGGCGGACATTGCCGAGACGCAGGGCATGGGCCCCAACTATCCCATGATCGGCGACACGGACCTGGCGGTGTCGAAGCTGTATGGCATGCTGCCCGCCGACACGGCGGGAACGTCGGAAGGCCGCACGCCCGCGAACAACGCCACGGTGCGCAATGTCTTCATCATCGGGCCGGACAAGCGCGTCAAGCTGGTGCTGGTGTACCCCATGACCACGGGGCGCAATTTCGACGAGATCTTGCGCGTGATCGATTCCATGCAGCTGACGGCCAAGCACAGGGTGGCCACGCCCGCCGACTGGAAACAGGGCGGCGACGTGATCATCACCGGCGCGGTGAGCGACGACGAGGCCAAGACGCTGTTCCCCGGCTACAAGACGCACAAGCCGTATCTGCGCACCACCGGCCAGCCGAAGTAAGTCGTTTGGCAAATACGGACGACCTGGCGCAACAATATGCCGACAGCCAGAAGCTGGCGGCGCGGGCGCGCCTGAACCGGGATTATGTGATTTCGCACGTTCCCTGGTTTGTGTGGGTGGCGCAGCAGCTTGGCCTTGAAGGCGGCGAGACGGTGCTGGATGTGGGCTGCGGCCCGGCCTGGTTCTGGGCGGAGGCCGCGAAGGCGTTGCCGCCGGGACTGGAGCTGACCCTGACGGACGCCTCGCCCGGCATGGTCGAGGAAGCTGTGCAGCGCTGCAAAGGCCTGCCCTTCACGTCAGTCGCCGGACAAACGGTGAAAGCGCCGGAGCTGCCTTTCCCGGACAGCAGCTTCGATAAAGTCACCGCCATGCACATGCTTTATCATGTACCCGATCCGGCGACGGCCATCGCGGAGATGTTTCGGGTGCTGAAGCCCGGCGGATGGCTGGCCGTCACCACCAACGATACCGGCAACAAGCGTGAACTTTTCGAACTGTCCGTCGCGCTGGGTGGGAAGGCGGAAGATCCCGCCGCGATCCTGTTCGGTTATGACACCGCCCGGCGACTGATGCAGCCGCAGTTCGGAAATGTGGCGCTTCGCAGATACCCGGCGCGCATGCGGGTCACAAATCCCGACGACATATATTTGGCCCTCACCTCCTATCCGCCCGGTGACCGCGCCACAGATGCCCAGTTAACGGCTTTCCGGGACAATATCGCGCGCGCCTTTCGATCGGGCGGCGGTGCCCTTGAGGTTAGGATCGAGACTGGGCTTTTTCTCAGCCGCAAGCCGCGTCAATAAAAAATCCGTTGGTTCGCGCCGTCAGCCCGGCCTGAGCTTCTTCATTGCCGCAGCAATGCCCTTGTCCAGGGTGGAGAGCGGGGTTTCGCCGCTCCAGATGGCCAGGATTTTTCCGTCCGCGCCGACCAGATATTGCAGCGGCAGGCCCAGCACGCCGCCATAGAGATTGCCGAATTTCGCATCGCCCATCACCACCGGATAGGCGAATGGGATCTTGCGCATGGTGTCTTTGGTGATGGCGGCGGACTCGTCCATCGAGACGCCCACCACCTGCAGGCCGCGTGCGCCATATTGCTTCTGCAATTTGCCCAGATGGGGAATTGCGATCAGGCAAGGCGGGCACCAGCTGGCCCAGAAATCCACCAGCACGATCTTGCCGCGCTGGGCCTTGAGGTCGAAGGGGCGCCCTTGCAGATCTGTTTTGGCAAAGAGCGGCGCAACATCGCCCACCTTCAGCTTGACCGGAATTTTAATGGGCGCGGTGGCGGGCGCGGCAGTTGCTGCGGGCGGCAGCGCCAGCAGCATCACGAACAGGGTTGCCAGCACACGCCGCATCAGCCGCCCCGCGTGACGGGATAGCCCTTGTCCACCCAGTCGGCGCCGAAATTGGCGGGGAGATACAGCACTTTCACTTTGGTGAAGCCCAGCGCCGTCATCTGCTTATAAGCGGCGGCGACGTTGGGGCATTTGTCCCAGGGGCAGCAGCCGCAATAGATCACCACCAGCTTGTCGCGGGCTAGGCCCTGCACATGGGTCTTCAGGTTTTGAAGGCCGTCATCATTGTTTCCCGGTCCGGCAAATTGGGAATTGGGGATATGAGCCTGCTGGTACAGCACGCTGAAGCCGATCTGGAAGATGGGCGGCGGGCTGGCGGATTTCAGCAGCGTGGCCAGTTCCGCGGGCTGCATCTGCACCGCGGCGGGAATGGTCAAGGCGTCGCCGGGCGCGGCGCCTGCTGCCAGCGGGGCCAGCAACAAAGCGGCCAGCAACGAGACGAATGGGGCAAGGCGCATCGCGGGACTCCCTGTTTTTCCCATCCTATGCGACCGGCCTGACGGGGGAAAGGCGGCCCGGCGCGGCGGCGGTTTGCGCCGGTGCATCCCAACAAGATTGTCGCGCACGAAGTTGGGATTTCACCCGGGACGGTGGAGATCCCTCGCGCAACCATCATGGAGAAATTGCATGCGCGCAACCTGCCTGGTCCGGATATTCACGACCGGCGCCGCCCATGCCTGGCGCGCGCCGGCTGCGATCGTGAAGCGCAGGCCAAGAAGCATCGGCGCCAGCCGCAGGGAATGGCGCATAAAAGAAAATCCCGCCGGTTCGCACCGGCGGGATTTTCACCTGGATATTTGACGGCAATCAGCCCTTGGCGGCGGGCGCGCGGCGGGTGGGCTGCTGGGTGCGGTTTTCCTGGGCGGCGGCGGTGGCCTCGGCGTTGGCCTTGCGCGTCTTGGCGTGACGGCGGCGCTTGTCCTTTTTGCGTCCATTCATTCCACGGGCACCCATTCACACTCTCCTGTTAATAGCGGCGGGACACTAGGCGGTCCGCCGGGCTGTTTCCAGCCAAAACTGCGAGATGAACAAAGATGCCGAAATAGCGCCCAAACGGGCAAAAGGAGCGGCAACCGGGCCCGGCGCGCGCGCCAAGGAAGCCATCAGTCTGAGGGTTTGTCCGGCTGCTTGCCGGCCGAAGGCAGCTGCGGCCCGGCAGGCTGGTCATTCGCCGGGTGAGGATGCGGCTTGGCCGTGGCGATGGCCTGGTCGGCGCCGCCCGAACCGGGGTCGCAGCCCATGCCTTGCTTCTTTTCCATGGAAATTCCTTTTGCGGCCACGCAGATGTAACCGGCCACGACGCCATGCGTTCCAGTGGAACCGCGAGGGCCTATTTCCAGGGCGTTACAGGGGGAACCTTATCGGTGGGCGCTGCAGCGTCCACCGTGCCGAAATCGGCCGGCGAGACGATTTCCAGATATTCCATGTCGGGCGAGTAATCGAAGAGATAATGCACCATGCCCGGGCGCTGGTGCACGACGTCGCCGGCCTCGACCAGGGTTTCCTTGCCTTCATACATGAAGCGGGCCCAGCCCCTGGTCATCACCACGATCTGGAAATCGCAGACGTGATAATGCCAGCCGGTGCCGTCCACCGGCGGCTTGTTGGCCTTGACCAGATGGGCGATCACCTTGCCGTTGGTGGCGCCGGCCACGCCGAGGTCACGATAGAGAAAGAAGTCGCGCAGGCCATCGGCCTTGAATTCGGTATCGCCCGGCTTCACATGCGAGAATTTCGTGCCCGGTTCCTGGCCCATCCGCGCTCTCCACGATGTTGCAACGCAACATTAAACGCGCGAAAGTCCGGATTTGAGAAGGGTGCGGTGCAAAATTTTTAGGGCGCGCGCAGGAACAGGCCCACCGTCAGGGCGGCGCCGATCACAACCACCAGCAGGCGCAGGGCTTTTTCGTTGACCTTGTTGACCATCATGCCACCGCAATAGCCGCCCACCGTGGCGCCGGCGCAAACGATGGCCGCCTGCTTCCAGTGTATTTCCGGCGAGAAGACAAAGACCAGAACAGCGGAGCAATTCATCACCGCCGCCAGCAGATTCTTGGTGGCGCCCGCGGCCCGGATGGCAAGGCCCGCAGCGCTGAGCGATGCCAGCATCAGGAACCCGATACCGCCACCAAAATAGCCGCCATAGATGGAGATGAGCAATTGCGACAGGGCCGCGCCTTTCTTGCCCAGCCGCGGCGCAGCGCCGGGCTTTTTCGGCATGAAGCTGCCATAGGCGAATATCGCGGTGGCAAACAGAACCAGCCAGGGCACCAGGGCCGCGAAAAAACTGGATGGCGTGACCAGCAGCAGCACCGCGCCCAGCGCGCCGCCGACAAAGCTGATGCCAACCAGGAGGCGGACGGACAGCCCGCCTGCGCCGGTGACATGCTGCTTGCCGGTAATTCCGATCACAACCTGGGCCGGAAACAGCGCGACGGTGGAGGTGATATTGGCGGCGCGCGGGTCCAGGCCGCTGAGGATCAGCGACGGCAGGGTCAGAAAGGAGCCGCCGCCCGCCAGCGCGTTCTGCAAACCCGCCCAGGTTGCGGCAATGAAAAGGACCACCAGCGCCATGACCAAGGGGAATGGCATTTTGGCGTGACGGGAACAAGCCGAGGCTGTGCATGGCAGCCTTTTGAAATTGCGCGTTCATGCCGTGCCAAGGCGGCGCGTGTCTGGCATCCGCGTTCCTTGTTTGCGCATAATCCGCTATGCTGGTGCCGCCGCACTAGAAACATCAATTGATTCAAAGCATTGCCATGATCCTGCTGATCGATAATTACGATAGTTTCACCTACAATCTGTTTCACTTCCTGGGCGAGCTGGGCGCGGATGTGCGGGTTGAGCGCAACGATGCGCTGACGGCGGCGCAGGCGCTGGCCCTGCGGCCGGAAGGCATTGTGCTGTCGCCGGGGCCCTGCACGCCCAATGAAGCGGGCATCTGCCTGGAGGTCATCGAGAAGGCGGCGGGGAAGATGCCAATCCTGGGCGTGTGCCTGGGCCATCAATCCATCGGCCAGGCCTATGGCGGCAAAATCGTGCGCGCCCCCGAGCCGATGCATGGCAAGCTGAGCAGGATCCACCATACCGGCAAGAGCGTGTTCCGCGGATTGAACAACGACTTCAACGCCACGCGCTATCACTCGCTGACGATTGCGCCGGAAAGCATGCCAAGCGTGCTGGACGTGACAGCCACATCCGAAGACGGCGTGATCCAGGGCGTGATGCACAAGACCCATCCCGTGCATGGCGTGCAATTCCACCCCGAAAGCATCGCGTCGGAAAACGGCCATGCCCTGCTGAAGAATTTCCTCGACATCGCCCGCGATTTCGCCCGCGTTCCCGCATGAGCATCCTTCCTGACCTGCTGCGGATCCGCGAAGAACCGCTCAGCGCCGACAAGACCCAGCATCTGTTCGACCGGATTTTCGAGGGCGGCCTGAGCGAGGCGCAGCTGCGTGCCTATCTGGAAGCGACGGCAGACCGCAAGCCTACCGTGGCGGAGATTACCGGCGCGGCGCGCTCGATGCGCAACCATATGCTGCCGGTGGATGCGCCCCCGGACGCCATTGACCTGTGCGGCACGGGCGGCGACGGGCATGGCACGCTGAATATCTCGACCGCCGCGTCATTCGTGGTTGCGGGCGCCGGCGTGCCGGTGGCCAAGCATGGCAACCGTGCGGCATCGTCCAAGAGCGGCGCCGCCGACATCCTGGAAGCGCTGGGCGTCAAGATCGGCCTGGAGCCCGAGATCGCATCGCGGGTGCTGGAGGAAACGGGCATCGTTTTCCTGTTCGCCCAGACCCATCATCCTTCGATGCGGCATGTCGGACCGGTGCGGGCCCAGATCAAGCGCCGCACCATCTTCAACCTGCTGGGTCCGCTGGCCAGTCCGGCGCAGGTCAAGCACCAGCTGGTGGGCGTGTTCGCGGAGGAGTGGCTGGTGCCCTATGCCGAAGCGCTCAAGGCGCTGGGATCGCAAAGCGCGCTGGTGGTGCATGGCAAGGACGGGCTGGACGAAGTGACCAGCACCGATGCCACCATCGTGGCGGCGCTGGACGGCGGCGAGATCATTGGCGGCGCCATCCTGCCGGAGGATGCGGGCCTGAAACGCGCCACTTTGGGACAGCTGAAGGGCGGCAATGCGGCGCAAAATGCGGCGCACCTGACCGCGCTGCTGGCCGGCGAAGAAGGCCCCTACCGCGACATCGTGCTCCTGAACAGCGCCGCCGCCCTGATGGTTGCGGGGCGCGCCGGCGATATAATGGCGGGCATGGAACTGGCCGCCCACAGCCTGGACAGCGGCGCGGCGCGTGACAAGTTGAACGAATTGGTTGCAGTGTCGAACCGATGAACACCATTTTGGACAAGATCGTCGCCTACAAGCGCGACGAGATCGCGGCCGCAAAGAAAAAGCTGCCGCAAAAGGACATTGAAGCGCTGGCCCTGGCGGCCGAACCGGTGCGCGGGTTCCTGGCGGCGCTGGAAGACAAGAAGGATCGCGGCGAATATGGCCTGATCGCGGAGATCAAGAAGGCCAGCCCCTCCAAGGGGCTGATCCGCGCCGAATTCGACCCGCCGCACCTGGCGGAAGCCTATGAAGCGGGCGGCGCGGCGTGTCTTTCGGTGCTGACCGACGGGCCGTCCTTCCAGGGGGCGCCGGAATATCTGACGGCGGCGCGCGGGGCGGTGCGCATTCCCGTGCTGCGCAAGGATTTCATGCTGGAACCCTACCAGGTGGCCGAGGCCCGCAGCTGGGGCGCAGACGCCATCCTGGTCATCCTGGCGATGGTGGATGACGGCGTGGCGCGCGCCCTGATGGACGAAGCCGCGCGCTTCGGCATGGATGCGCTGGTGGAAGTGCATGACGAAGCCGAAATGGACCGGGCCCTGGACCTGGATGCGCAGTTGATCGGGGTGAACAATCGCAACCTGAAGACCTTTGTCACCGATTTGGGCGTGACGCTGCGGCTGGCGCACAACGCGCCAAAATCGGTGCACCTGGTGGCGGAAAGCGGCCTGTCGGCGCCGGCGGACCTCAAGCGGCTGGCGGGGGCGCATGTCACCAGCGTGCTGATCGGCGAAAGCCTGATGCGGCAGAAGGACGTCGAGGCGGCAACGCGGCACCTTTTGGGTGACGGCTTTCGCCAATGAGGGCCGAGGCCTTTGTCCTGTTTCGCGGGCTGGCCAAGGCCGACGTCAAATCGGCGGCGCGTGACCTGGCAGTGGAATGTGAATTCCGTCCCGGCAGCATTCACCTTGTGACGGCAGAGCAGCCTTCGGCGGGGGCGGCGATGGCGGCTGCCTCGAACGCGGCGCTGGCGCTGGTCGCAGCGCTGAAAGACGACGGCGCCATCATTGAAGGCATCAAGCTGGTGCGGGAGCAGAAAAGCGGGCCTGCTTTTGTTTCGCGCGGGATCAAACCCAGGCCCCAGACACTGATGGATGCAGTGGCGGCGCCAAAGCCCCTGCCCGACAACAAGCGCGAGGCCTTTCGCAATTTCATGACCAGCCATCGCTTGCGCCCCACGACCTGGGCCAAGGATGCGGGCGTGAACAGCGGCGAAATTCTTGGCTTTCTCACGGGCCGCTCACGCGGTTTTCCGCAAGACGTGGCGGAGAAACTGGCCCGCGCGGCCAATGTGCGGGTCGAGGACATGTTCCGCTGATCCCGGCCAGCCAAACGCCTTTGCGGGCGTTGACGGCCCAAAAGAACTAAAGTAGAACGATTCTCCATGTACCGGCTTTGTTCGCCCCGATTTGCGGGCAAACCGGGTGGAAATGCGGGGTTCCCCGCGCAAAAGGACATGGCCGATGCTGACCCGCAAACAATATGAATTGCTGATGTTCATTCATGAGCGGATTCGCGAAAGCGGCGTGCCACCATCCTTTGACGAGATGAAGGATGCGCTGGATCTGAAGTCAAAATCCGGCATCCACCGCCTGATCACCGCCCTGGAAGAACGCGGCTTCCTGCGCCGCATGGAAAAGCGCGCCCGCGCCCTGGAAGTGACCCGCCTGCCCGACAATATGGCCGAGACGGCGCGCCCGGCCGCCACCCGCAGCCAGAGCCAGCGCATCTTGCCGTCCGCCCGGCATGGCCGCAGCGCCGATCCGCGCCACACCACCCCGCGCAAGGCGATGGGCGACAGCGAGAATTCCGTCAATGTGCCGCTGGTGGGACGCATCGCGGCCGGCACGCCCATCGAGGCGCTGCAGAACCGCATCAATGACGTGCCCGTGCCCAGCGGCATGATCGGGCGCGGCGATCATTACGCCCTCGAAGTGACCGGGGATTCCATGATCAATGCCGGCATATTGGACGGCGACACCGTCATCATCCAGGAAGCCTCGACCGCCAATACCGGCGAGATCGTGGTGGCGCTGGTGGATGATACCGAAGCCACCTTGAAGCGGCTGCGCCGCCGGGGCGATTCCATCGCCCTGGAAGCGGCCAACCCGGCCTATGAGACTCGCCTGTATGGTGCCGATCGCGTCAAGGTGCAGGGCAAGCTGGTCGGCCTGATCCGCCGCTACTGAGTTTTTGCGACGACCCAAGGACGAGCGCCGCGCCAGTCATTGACGCTGCGCGCTTGTCCGTTTGTGATGGCATAGCCGCCGCCGGCAGCAATTTGCCTTGAATCCAGAAACAGCTTCGGGCCGGCGCAATTTTGGGCGGGCACGGCGCTGATGACGATATCAGCGCGGGCGCAGTCCTCTGCCAGCGCTTCCGGGCGGAAAGGCATGGCGATCAGATCGCCACCGGGCGCCATTGCGATACAGCTTTGCGCATCGCACTTGGCGGGAACAATGGCAGCGCGTGGGCTGCGCGTATCGCCTTCCCGTGCCAGCCAGCGCGAGGCCGCGAAACTGTCTTTGGCCTTGTGGGGAAAAACCAGCACTCCGTCGGCGTTTCGGATGGCAATGGTGCGTGCATCGCTTGCCACCAGCATGTCCGGCCCTGGCGTGGTGGCCGCCAGGAAAATTCCCGCCAGCATGGGGACAGCGCCCCACCAGCGCCAGTCGCCGCGCCACAGTGTCAGCCACAGGCCGCCCAAGGTGACCAGGACCAGCGTGGCAACAGGAAAGCTGGGCAAGATCGTCACCGCACCGGGCAGGCCGGAAACAGTCTGGCTCATGCGCATCATGGCCGCGATGCCCTTGCCCATCGCTTCGAGCGGCAGGGCTTCGAACCCGAACGGCATGGCGATCACGCCAGCCGCCGCCATGGGCATGATCCAAAAGCCCATCACCGGCATGGCGAGCAGATTGCCCAGCACCGCGTAATGGGTGGCGCGGGAGAAATAGAAAATGGCGAAGGGCATGGTGGCGAGGCTGCCGACGAGACTGGTCAGCACGATGCCGCGCAGATAGCGATAGACCAGGCCATGGGGCGACGCGCGTTGGCGCTTCTGCTCCCATTCGGCCATTGCGATCAGGCCGGCAACGGCCGCGAAAGACATTTGAAAGCCTGGATCGGTGATGGATTCCGGCCGCCACAGCAGCAGGATGGCGGCCGCCAAAGCGAGATTGCGCATCGAGAGCGCCGGCCGGTCCGCCAGGATCGCCACCAGCATCATCGCCAGCATGACAAAGGCCCGCGCCGCCGAGGCCGAAGCCCCGCTGATCACAAAATAGAATGCGG
Organism: Alphaproteobacteria bacterium; assembly: GCA_947475445.1. GTDB lineage: Bacteria > Pseudomonadota > Alphaproteobacteria > Micropepsales > Micropepsaceae > Rhizomicrobium. Next base: position 49,304 of record CANJLC010000001.1, on the reverse strand, counting down.
CGCTGAACAAGGCTGCCACCGCCGCCCATTTCTTGATGGGATGGTTCAATGCCAGAACCGGAAAACCCACCAGCACTGCGCGCACCAGCCAGAACAGGCCAAACCGCACCAGCGCCATGTGCAGGCCGGAGATGGAAAGCATGTGGGCCAGACCAGCATCGCGCAGCGCAGCTTCGTCGGCATCATCGATGCCGCCGCGCTGGCCGGTGATGAGGGCGCTGGCGATGGCACCCTCGCCGCCCGGCAATTGCCGCTGGATGCGTGCCGTCATGCTCTCGCGAAGATTTTCCGTGAAATCGGCGAGGCGATCACCCCAGCCAGGATCGGCAGCCAGCGGCGCGGGAATGGGTGCGCCAAAGGAAAATCCCACCGCACCGACCCCTTGGAAAAATGCGCCCCGCCCGAAATCGCCGTCGCCAATCGTGCTGGGGCCGGGCGGTGGCATCAGGCGGGCCGTCAGGCTGAGGCCCTGGCCGGGATGGAAATCCGCGCCCGCGCCGCGCACCGCAATGCGCGCGCGCTGCGGCACCCCGTCCGCGAATGCTCCGGATCGCAGGTCACCCAGCACAAGCCGCACGCCCCTGGCCGCAGGGTCCACTGACAACACGCGGCCGGAAAAATGGGCGGTGAGTTCCTGGGGCAAGACGGGAGCCGCCACCTGTACTTCGCGCAGCTTGGCGGCGCCAAAACCCAGCGCCAGCGCCGCCAGCAAGGCCAGCGCCATGCGGCCATGCCCGCCAAGGGCGGAAGCCAGCCCGGATAGGAAGGCCAGAAGCAAAGCACCAAGGCCGGTGGCCAGGCAAGGTTCTTGCGGAAGGGCGAAATAGAGCGCCGACCCGGTTCCCAGCATGACAGCCAGCCAGAGCGGCCAGCGGTGCCGCTCGGCCTGGGCAGGCTTCGAAAAACGGGTCCAGAATGACGGCCAACCTGGTCCTGAAAGGCCGGATGCCGCATCACGCCGCAACAGGGTCTGAAGGCCTATCGCCATGCAAAATCGCCTGCTAAACGAGCGCACCATGACGCAATCTGCAAAACCCGTCCTGCGCTTCGCGCCTTCGCCCACAGGCATGCTGCATATCGGCGGCGCGCGCACCGCCTTGTTCAACTGGCTCTATGCCCGCCACACCGGCGGCACCTTCCTGCTGCGGATCGAGGATACCGACAAGGAGCGTTCCACCCCCGAAGCGGTGGCGGCCATCCTGAACGGCATGCGCTGGATGGGGCTGGACTGGGACGGGCGGGAGGTGTTCCAGGCCGCCCGCGCCGGGCGTCACCAGGAAGTGGCGCAGGCGCTGCTGGCGGCGGGACGCGCCTATCGCTGCTACGCCACGGCGGAAGAACTGACCGCCATGCGCGAGGAACAGAAAAAGGCCGGCCAGCAGATGCGCTATGACGGGCGCTGGCGTGACCGCGACCCCAGGGAGGCGCCGGACGGCGCGCCTTTCGTGGTGCGGCTGCGCGCTGACACCGAGGGCGAAACCATCGTGCATGACCAGGTGCTGGGCGATGTGCGCTTCGCCAATGCGCAGATGGACGACATGGTGCTGCTGCGCTCGGATGGCTCGCCCACCTATATGCTGGCGGTGGTGGTGGATGATTTCGACATGGGGATCACCCATGTCATCCGCGGCGCCGACCACCTCAACAATGCCGGCCGCCAGCTGCAGATCATCAACGCCATGGGCTGGCCGGTGCCGGTCTATGGCCACCTGCCCCTGATCAACGGCCCGGACGGCGCCAAGCTGTCCAAGCGTCATGGCGCGCTGGCGGTGGAAGCCTATCGCGACATGGGGTACCTGCCCGAGACCATGCGCAATTACCTGCTGCGGCTGGGCTGGAGCCATGGCGATGACGAGATCATCCCCACGGCGCAGGCGATCGAATGGTTCAACCTGGAGTCCATCGGCAAGAGCGCGGCGCGGATGGATTTCAAGAAGCTGGACAATCTGAACGGCCATTATATCCGCATCACGGCGGATGAGACGCTGGTGGCGGAAGCCGTCGCCTTCCTGGAACGGGAAAATCCGCCGCGCATCCTGTCGGACAAGGCGCGGGCGCGGCTGCTGGCGGCCATGCCGGGCGTGAAAGAGCGCGCCAAGACCCTCCTCGAACTTATTCAGGGTGCGGAATTTCTGTATACGGATGGTGTCCGGGTGCTGGACGAGGCCGCTGCCAAATTGCTGGGCCCCGAGGCGCGCGCCCTGCTGGCCGCCGCCCTGCCCGCGCTGGAGGCCACGGACTGGTGCGGACCGGCCTTGGAGGCCGCGGCCCGTGCCCATGCCGAAGCCGGCGGCCTGAAGCTGGGCCAGGTGGCGCAGCCCTTGCGCGCCGCCCTGACAGGCAAGGCATCATCTCCCCCCTTGTTCGAAATGATGGCCTCGCTCGGGCGAGAGGAATCCTTAATCAGATTAAGGGCTTATACTGCCTGAGGAAAGTTGACAGCGGCGCCAATTCGTCAGGTGACGCCGCCTGCAAACCACGCTTATATTGCGGCGCAAGATAAACGTCGCCGCAAGGGCATTGAGGGGAGTACCGGTATGAGAGAGAGCAAGATCAAGCCTGCGGGTTCGGCGAGCCTGAAATACGAAGGCAAGGATTACGAATTCCCCGTCTATGCCGGCACGCAGGGCCCGCATGTGCTGGATATCCGCAAGCTGTACGACCAGGCCGATATCTTCACCTACGATCCCGGCTTCACCTCGACCGCTTCAACCGAAAGCAACATCACCTTCATCGATGGCGACAAGGGCGTGCTGCAGTATCGCGGCTATACCATCGCGGACCTGGCCGAGCATTCCACCTTCCTGGAAAGCTGCTACCTGCTTTTGCATGGCGAGTTGCCCAACAAGGGCCAGCTGGAAAAATTCACCACCGCAATCACGCGCCACACCATGGTGCATGACCAGATGGCAACCTTTTACCGCGGCTTCCGCCGCGACGCCCACCCCATGGCGATCATGTGCGGCGTGGTCGGCGCCATGGCGGCCTTCTATCACGACAGCACAGACATCAACGATCCCAAGCAGCGCGAAATTGCCAGCCACCGGTTGATCGCCAAGATGCCGACCATCGCGGCCATGGCGTACAAGTATCATGTCGGGCAGCCCTTCGTGTATCCGCGCAACGACCTGGGCTATACCGAGAACTTCATGCGCATGTGCTTCTCGGTGCCGGCGGAGGACTACAAGATCAATCCGGTGCTGACCAAGGCGCTGGACACCATTTTCATCCTGCATGCCGACCATGAGCAGAATGCCTCGACCTCGACCGTGCGCCTTGCCGGTTCGTCGGGCGCCAATCCTTTCGCCTGCATCGCGGCGGGCATCGCCTGCCTGTGGGGCCCGGCGCATGGCGGCGCCAATGAAGCGGCGCTGAAGATGCTGGAAGAAATCGGCACCGCCGACCGCATTCCGGAATATGTCGCCAAGGCCAAGGACAAGAGCAGCGGTTTCCGCCTGATGGGTTTTGGCCACCGTGTCTACAAGAATTACGATCCGCGCGCCAAGGCGATGCAGATCCAGGCCCATGCGGTGCTGGACGAGCTGGGCCTGCATGACGATCCGCTGCTGAAAGTGGCGATCGAGCTGGAAAAGGTGGCGCTGTCCGACCCCTATTTCATTGAAAAGAAGCTTTATCCCAACATCGACTTCTATTCCGGCATCACGCTGAAGGCGCTGGGCTTCCCCAAGAGCATGTTCACCGTGCTGTTCGCCCTGGCCCGCACCGTGGGCTGGATCGCGCAGTGGAAGGAAATGCTGGAGGACCCGCACCAGAAAATCGGCCGGCCGCGCCAGATCTATACCGGCGCGACGGAACGGGCCTATGTGCCGGTAGACAAGCGCAAATAATCGTTACGCGATAAAATCCAGCAGCACGCGCGCGGCGCGACGGGAGGGGGCTTCGCCGCCCTCGCCCAAGCCGCGCGCGAATTCGTCCATGGCGGTGACCTGGACCGCGCGTGCGGTATTGTCCGCGAAAAGCGCTTCAACTTCCGCTGCCAGAATTTCGGGCCTGGCCTTGCCCTGCTTGAACTCGGGCACGGCGCGGCGCTGCAGCAGGACATTCATCAAGGTCATGTAGGGCGAGGTCATCAGCCAGTTGGCCAGCGCAAAGGTGATGGCGCCGACCTTGTAGGCCACCACCATGGGCGTGCGCGAGAGCGCCAGTTCGGCCGTCACCGTGCCGGAGGCCGCCAGGGCGGCATCGGCGGCGTCGAACGCCGCATATTTGTCATTCTCGTTTTCCACGATATGCAGCGGCGTCGGCCAGTCCACGGCCGCGGCGCGCACCCTGGCCGCGACATGCGGCACGGTGGGCAAGACGGTGACCAGGCCGGGAATTTTCTTTGCCAATATTTCCACGGCGGCGCGGAACAGCGGCAAGATAAAGCGGATTTCGCTGGTCCGGCTGCCGGGCAGAAGCGCCAGCAACGGCGCATCCGGGCCGATGCCAAGGCGGGCGCGCAGCGCCTCGCCGCCTGTCATGCGGGCGCGCCGTTCAATCACCGGATGGCCGACAAAGGCGGCCTTCAATCCATATTGCTCGAAAAAGGAAACCTCGAAAGGGAACAGCGCCAGCACCAGGTCGAAATAGAGCGCCATCGCCTTGGCGCGGTAGGCGCGGCTGGCCCAGACCTGGGGCGCAACATAATTGACGGTTTTGATGGTGGGATCGGCGCGTTTGATCGCGCGCGCGATGCGATGGGTGAAATCGGGGCTGTCTATCAGCACAACGGCATCGGGCCGGGTCTTGAGCGCGAAGGCCGTGGCTTCCCGCACCCGGCGCAATATGGCCGGGATCGCCGGAACAACCTCGCGCAGGCCCATCACGGCCGTGGCATCGAGGGGAAAAAGGCTTTCCAGCCCTTCGCGCGCCATCGCCAGGCCGCCAACGCCGGTGATCCTTACGCTGTCGCCCGCAAGGGCGCGGATGCCCGCCATCAATTGCGCGCCAAGCAGATCGCCGGACGGCTCGCCGCAGATCAGCATCAGGGTCTTCTGTTTCACGGCTTGACGCCGACAATGAACAGGCCAAGCCGGTCGGCAGCGGCGGCCACATCATCCTTGCCCACGATCAAGGAGGCGCCGGCCTGCAATGCAATGCCGGCCAGGCCTGCATCATGGGCATTTTGCACCGTCTGGATGCCAATCACCGGCAGGTCGGTCTTGCCATCCTGGATCGGCTTGAGCGCCTTGGCCAGCACGCCGCGCTTTTTGTCCGGGGTGCCGCGCAGGTTTTTCCGCAAGGTATTGACGCGGGCAATCATGGCGTCGGTGCCTTCGGCGGCTTCGACACAGAGCGGCAGACCTTCGCAGACGATCGCCGCCTGGCCGACATCTTCGGCCCCCAGGGCGCGGATGATGGCGAAAGCCCTGGCGATATCGTGCTGGTGGTCTTCGCCCGGCGTCAATTTTCCCAAGGGTCCTTCCGTCATGACAAGGTTGGGAGCCGCCTGCGAGGCTTTGAGGATGTTAAAGCCCTCGCCTTCGTAGAAATCCGAAACGGCCTGCATCAGGGCGTTGTCGCCCTTGCGGGCGGCGGACAGCAGCGACGGCAGCATCATCACGCCACGGCCGTCGAGCTTGATCTCGGAAAATGTGGGCCGGTCGACGCGCCCGACAAGAAGGATGTCCCTCGCGCCAGCCGCTGACAGGAGCTTGGCCGAACGGCCCAACTCGCCCAGGCCGATCCAGTCATGGGCAAAGTCCTCCAGCCAATCCTTGTCGGTGCTGCCCAGTATGCCCAGGATATGGACCTTGCCACCGGACGCCGTCACGCTTTGCGCGATGGCGCGGGGCAACTCCCCGCCGCCGGCGATGATTCCCAGCGTGCCCATTATTCCATCTCGCCGCGGCCACGGCGCGCCAGGCACAGCGGCTGCTGGGCGTCGGCCAGGATGAAATCCACGATCTCGCCCACTTCCGCGATATCAGGCCACTGGGCCTTCGCCGCGCGGGCGCGGCTGGCAATATTGCCATCCTTGCCGAAGAAAATCCCGCGAAAGGCGGCGCGCATGCCGTTGATGGCCTCGCGCGACAGGCCCCGCCGCTTCAGTCCGATCAAATTCAGGCCCGCCAGCTCGACATGGTCGCCGAACGCCATGGCATAAGGAATGATGTCGCGATTGACGCCTGTCATGCCGCCCACCATCGCGCCGGGCCCCACCCGGCAGAATTGCTGGACCGCCACAAGGCCACCGAAGATCACGCGGCTGCCAATCTCGGCATGCCCGCCGATCGCCGCGTTGTTGGCGATCGTGACGTCGTCGCCGATGCGGCAGTCATGACCGACATGTGCGCCCACCATGTAATAGCCCCGCGCGCCGACCTGCGTCAGGCCGGTGCCCTTGCGGCTGCCGACATTCATGGAAACCATTTCGCGCAGCACGCAGTCTTCGCCGATCTCAAGGCGTCCTTCGGTGAAATCATTGCCGCGCACCTGGCCCTCGCCGCCCAGCGCAGCATGGGGATGCACCACGGTGCGTGCGCCGATGCGGGTGATGCCGGCGATTGTCACATGGGACAGAAGGCGCACCCCGTCATCCAGCGTGACGCGCGGGCCCACATGGCAGAACGGGCCAATTTCCACGCCCGCGCCGACAATGGCGCCGTCTTCCACCAGGGCCGTGGGATGGATTTTCGTCATTCCTTGTCCGGGCTCACGGCGATCATGGCGCTGAATTCCGCTTCGGCGCACAGCGTGTCGCCGACAAAGGCCTGGCCGTAATAGCGGAACACCGGGCCGCGGCGGCGGATGGCCTTGACCGGCATGCGCAGCGTATCGCCGGGCTGTACCGGCTTGCGGAAGCGGGCTTTTTCGATGGTCATGAAATAGACGATGTTGTTGGCCTGCTGCTCGCCCAGGGCGTGGACCACGGCGGCGCCGGCGGTCTGGGCCAGCGCCTCGATGATCAGGACGCCCGGCATCACCGGGAATCCCGGAAAATGGCCCTTGAAGTAATATTCATCGGCGCGCACCTCTTTCCAGCCCACCGCACTTTCATTCGGCACGATGTCGGTCAGCTTTTCCACAAACAGGAAGGGTTCGCGGTGCGGCAGCAATTTCTTGATTTGGTCAATGTCGAGAATGTCAGCCATTGTCGTCCTGTTTGGCACGCGGCGGAGGCGCGTGAATCTCTTACAGCTCTTGTATTACAGGTTTGGCCGGGGACTGGCCATGATCCTGGCCGCCCCATACCGCGAAATCCCCGATCTGCGCACCTGCCCCAACCCCGGATTTCAGCACGCAATGACGGCCGATATGGGCATCGTGGCCCACCTGGACTTTGGCCTCGAGCTGGCTGCCTTCACCGATGACAGTGTCGCCCAGCGTACCGCGATCAATGACGCAGCCAGGACCGATCACCGTGCCATCCTGGACAATGACGCGGCCCAGCGGCGCGCCTTCCTGCGCAGGCTGGCCGATCCGCGCATCCGTCAGGATCGTCACGCGGTCCCCCAGATAGGCGTTGGTGATGGTGACATTGGCGCCGATCTCGCACGCCTGGCCGATGGCCACGCCCGGACCGATCACGCTGCCGGCACCGACGTTCGTGGCCGGGCCGATTTCCGCACCCGGTCCAATCACCACATCGGAGCCGAGCACCACGTCGCGCCCCAGCCTGGCATCCGGGGAAACCGGCTGCGCCTGTTTTTCGGGGACCTGTGCAGCGAGGGGGTAGAACAAGCCGGTGGCTACGGCAAAAACATCGCTGACCGACACACACGGCAACAGCACCATGCCCGAAGGCGGTGCGGGATGGCCGGACAATGCCGGCACCAGGCAAAAGCCCGCGCCCGAACGGGCAAAGGCCTGGCAGGCTTCGTTGCTGCCGTCAAAAAAACTCAGATGCTGTGGCCCGGCGCCGTCGAGACCCGCCAGGTCGAATATGCGCGCCGCGCCGGCAGACGGCACGGCGATGCCCGCCTTCGCGCAAATCTCGGCCAGCGTGAAAGGACCGCGATTGTCGTAGAAGCGGGGATCGGCCATGCCGCGCCTTATTTTTTCGGCGGGGCCGGCGGCGCGCCGAGCGTCACTTTGTAGGACGACATTTTCTGGTTCAGCATGTCGATTGCCTGGGGCGTGATGTCGAAAGCGTTGTTGTTGACGAACACCACCGCATTCTTGTCCAGGATCATGTTGGCGCCGCGCTGCTGCATGAGGGTCTGCAGGATCGGACCGAGCACCACTTCCACGGCCTGCTGCGCGCGCATCAGGCCACCCTGGATCGCCTGCTCCTTGCGCTGGGCGGCGCCCTGGAGATTGGCTTCCTTGGCCTGGAAGGCCTCGATCTTCTTCTGCTTGGCATCCGGGGCAAGGATGGCGATCTGCTGTTGCAGCGCCTGGCCTTCGGCCTGCAGCGCCTTGCCCTGGGCGGCGACTTCACCCTTGGCCTGGTTGGCAAAGCCCTGGATCTGGCGGGCGATGTCCTGGCCCACCTTGGAGAATTGCAGGATGGCGCCACGATTGATCACCACGATCTTGGGCGCAGGCGGGGCCGGCGGACCGGCGGCGAAAGCCGGCAGGGCCATTGCGGTGAAGGCAAGTGCGAGGATGAGGGTCTTGTTCATGGGTTACAATCCTGTTGCGGTCGAGAAGTGGATGATCTGGGGCCTGTCATAGGGGGCTTTGACATAGGGCAAAGCCAAGTCGATCTGGATGGGACCGAAGGGCGAACGCCACTGCAAGCTTATGCCTGCGGTGGCGCGGAAGGCGAGATTGTCCTTGACGCAGGTGCCCTGCGTGGTCGCCGTGTTGGGCGTGCAGGCGCGGATGGCGTTGTCGATGCGGCCCAAGGTGCCGAAATCGGTGAACAGGCTGAGATTCACGCCATAGCTTTCCGGAAGAATTGTGGGCAGGCGGGCCGCGAGCGTGCCGATGGCAAAGACATTGCCGCCGACCGCGCCCTGGTCCTTGGGCGCATCAATGTCGCGCGGGCCGATGCCCGCCAGCTTGAAGCCGCGGAAGGTGTCGCCGCCTTCAAAGAAGCGCTGGTTGATGGGCACAATGGCGCCGCCATAGCCGGTGATATAGCCCGAATTGATCGTCAGCGAACTGATGACGTTGCCGGCAAACAGCGACTGGTAACCGCCGAACGACGCCTGGGTCTTGATGAATTTCAGATTGCCGCCGAAGCCGGCAAAGCCCTGGGACAGCGAGACGGCCACGCCCTTGGTGGGTTTGCGCGCGTCATCCAGCGTATTGTAGGCATAGCTGTAGCCGAAGATCGAACCATAGGTGCTGCCCGCCGCCAGCAGTATGGTGAGCGGCGCGCCGCCAAAGGGATTCACCTGGGCGATTTCATACGTGTAGTTCAGGCCGACATAGGAATATTCCGAAACCGGGAAATTGAGCGACACGGTCGCGCCGGTATTGTCGCTCTGGTAGGTCGCCTGCTCATAATCGGTCTGGGACTTGAAGATCTGGATGCCGGCCGCCAGCGGGCGATCGAGGAAATAGGGCTCGGTGAACGCCGCCGTATATTCCTTGCTGATCTGGGAAATTGTCACCGCCGCCTTGAGGAACTGGCCGCGGCCGAACAAATTCTGCTCGGTATAGCTGAATTCGCCCACCAGGCTGCTTTGCGAGGAATAGCCCAGCCCCAATTGCAGCGAACCGGTGGACTGCTCGGTCACCGCCACGGTGACGGCGGTGCGGTCGGGCTGGGTGCCCGCCGTGTTCTTGATGTCCACATCCTTGAAGAAACCAAGGCTGCGGATGCGGGTGCGCGAACGGTCGATCAGCACGCGGTTGAAGGCGTCGCCTTCCACCAGGCGGAATTCGCGCCGGATCACCTTGTCGAGGGTACGGGCGTTGCCGTTGATGTCGATGCGCTCGATGTAAACGCGCGGCCCCTGGACGATGTCGAAAATCAGGTCGATCTTCTTGTTGGCGCGGTCGCGCTGGATGCGCGGATGCACTTCGGCAAAAGCATAGCCCTTGGTGCCGGCGGCATTGGTCAGGTCGTCAATCGCCTTCTGGACGACTTCGCCTTCATAGAGATCGCCGGTTTCGACCGGGATCAGCGGGCGCAGTTCCTTTTCCGTCAATTCCTTGATCTTCGACGTAATCTGGATCTTGCCGAAATTGTACTGGACGCCCTCATCCACCGTGAAGGTGAGGTAGAAATCCTCGCGGTTGGGGGACAGCTGCGCCACGGCGCTGACAACCTTGAAATCGGCATAGCCGTTATTGGCATAGAAGCGGCGAAGCTGCTCGCGGTCGAAGGCCAGGCGGTCGGGATCGTAATTGTCGTTGCTGGCGAGAAATTTCCACCAGGCGCTTTCCTCGGTCGCGATGTTGGCTTTCAGCGTATTGCTGTCGAACACCTTGTTGCCGACAAAATTGATCCGGGCGATGCCGGTGGTTTCGCCTTCATTGATCGAGAAGATCAGGTCCACGCGGTTCTGGGGCCGCTGGATGATCTGGGGATCGACACGGGCGGCGAACTTGCCGCTGCGGCGGTAGATTTCGATGATGCGCTGCACGTCCGCCTGAACCTTGGCGCGGGTGAAGATGGCGCGCGGCTTGATCTCGACTTCCTTGGTGAGATCCTTGTCGGAGACCTTGCTGTTGCCCTCGAACACCACCTGGTTGATGACCGGGTTTTCGACCACGCTGATATTGAGCGTGGAGGTGACCGGATCGAAGCTCATGCGGGTGGCGCTGGTGAACAGGCCGGTGCCCTGGAGTGTCTTGAGCGCCTGGTCGATTTGGGCGGGATCGTAGGGATCGCCTTCGCGAATCTGGATGTAGGTGAGGACGGTGCTGATTTCGACACGCTGGGTGCCGGTCACCGTGACATGCTGGATGGTGCGCTGGGGGCCGGCGGGCGCCGCGGGCACGGCGGAGCCTGCCGCCGGATTGCGCTCGCCCTCGTCGCGCAGCTGCGCTTCGGCCGGGCTGAGGAACAGCGCCAGGACCAGTGTCGCCGAGGTGGCGCGCAAAAGCGCCTTGTTGAAGGCGCCCCGAGGGGTGACAAAGTTCCGCATTCTGCCGTCCGGCACTATCCTTCGGAGCCCGCCTCAGGCGCGCCCAAGTTTCAGAAAAGATTCAGCCGAACCAGGTCGTTCCAGGTGGTCAGGAGCATCAGCCCCAGCACCAAAGCCAGCCCAAGGCGAAATCCGACGTCCTGGGCCCGCTCACCGAGCGGACGCCCCAAAACAGCTTCGCATGCATAGTATAGAAGATGCCCGCCGTCGAGCAGCGGAATCGGAAAAAGGTTGGCCAGACCGATGCTTACGGAAAGTACAGCCGTCAGATTGAGCAGGGCCAAAAAGCCGAATACGGCCACCTGGCGGGTCATTTTCATGATCCCCAGCGGTCCGCGGAACTGGTCGGCGCTGGCATAGCCCCTAAACATCTGGCCGATGCCCTGGATCGTGGTCTTGCCGATATCCCAGCTGCGGGTGCAGGCGGCCACAAAGGCCCCGCCCAGGCCGTAATTCTGGTGGGTCCAGTATTTGGGGTCGGTGGACTGGCGCACCCCGATCACCATCGAGGTGCTCATATCGCCCAGGACATCGCGGATTTTTGCGGATTTGGGGGCGACCTGGACGCTGACGGGCTGACCGGCGCGCAGCAGGCTGATGGTCAGGGTCTGGCCGCCGCTGACCGAGATGATCTGCGGCAATTCCTCGAAATCGGTGATGGTGCTGCCATCGATGGCGGCGACACGGTCGCCGGCCTTGATGCCGGCAGCTTCCGCCGGGCTGCCCTTGACCACCGAACCGATCACCGGCTGCAGGACATTGTGGCCGTAAAAGAGATTGAGGCCGGTCAAAAGCACGATGGCGAGAATAAAATTGGCGATTGGGCCGGCGGCGGCCACGGCCGCGCGCTGCCACAGCGGCTTGAAGAACAGCACGCCACTGCGTTCGGAAGCCGACATCGCTTCGGCCGCCCTGGCGTCGGGCATGGAGGCGGCGTTGGCGTCGCCGGCAAATTTCACATAGCCGCCGACCGGGATCCAGGACAGGCGCCAGCGGGTGCCCTTGCTGTCGTTCCAGCCGAAAATTTCCTTGCCGAAGCCGACGGAGAAAATATCCACCTTCACGCCGCAGGCGCGCGCCACGCCGAAATGACCCAGCTCGTGGAAAAACACCACCAGGGTGATGACAAACAGGAAGGCGGGCACGCCCAGCGGCGTCCAGATGGCGAGACCCTGGATTGCTTCGAACATCAGGCGCTCACTCTCTGGCAAATTTCTTCGGCGAGGACGCGGGCGCGGGCATCGGTGCCCAGCACGGTAACGAGGTCGCCCGCCACGCCGTTGCTGCCGCTGTCGGCATCCAGTGTCGCGCCGACCACTTTGGAAATATCCAGGAAGCCTATGCGGCGATCCAGGAATGCCTGAACCGCGATTTCGTTGGCGGCGTTGAGAATGGTGGGGGCCAGGCCGCCGGAGCGCATGGAGTCGATGGCGAGGTTAAGGGCCGGGAAACGGTCATGCGCCGGGTTCTGGAACACCAGCGAGCCCAGCGCGGCCAGGTCGAGCCGGCGCGAGGGCGATGCAATGCGGCGCGGCCAGCCCAAGGCGTGCGCGATGGGGGTGCGCATGTCCGGCGCCGACAGATGCGCCATGGTGGTGCCGTCATCGTAACTGACCAGGCAGTGCACGATGGATTGGGGATGCACCAGCACGCTGAGTTTTTCCGGCGGCAGGGCAAAAAGGAAATGGGCCTCGATCAGCTCAAGTCCCTTGTTCATCAGCGTGGCGCTGTCGAGGGAAATCTTGCGGCCCATGGCCCAGTTGGGATGGGCGACGGCCTGCTCCACCGTGGCGGCGCGCATTTTCTCCAGCGGCCATTCGCGGAACGGGCCGCCCGAGGCGGTGATGGTGACCAGGTCAACCTCGCTGGCGTCGCCTGAGCCCAGCACCTGGAAGATGGCATTGTGTTCGCTGTCCACCGGGATGACCTGCGCGCCGGATTTCGTCAGCGCGTCATGGAACACCTTGCCGGCGGCAACCACGCATTCCTTGTTGGCCAGCGCCACGATGACGCCGCGCGCAATGGCGGCCAGCGCCGGTTCAATGGCGGCGGCGCCCATGATGGCGACCATTACGAAATCCGACGGCATGGTGGCGGCTTCGATCACGGCGGCGCGGCCGGCGGCCACTTCGATGCCGGTCCCGGCAAGGCCCTGCTTGAGGGTATCGAACAATTTTTCGTCTCCGATCACGGCGCGTTTCGGCTTGAAGGCGCGCGCCTGCTCGATCAGCTTTTCAACATTGCCGCCCGCGGTCAGCGCAAGAATGGGAAAGGCGTGCTCGCCATAGGTCTTGCGGGCATGGGCAATCACATCAAGGGTATTGACGCCGATGGAGCCGGTGGAGCCGAGCAGCGTGACCTTGCGCGACAGGACCAGGTCCATGTCCGGCATGTGTTCAAACAGCTTGGTGGCGGCAATAGGGGTCATGCGGCCACCCCGAACAGCGGATCCAGGTGCCCGACAAACACCAGCAACGCCAGCACCGGCGCTGCCGCCAAGGTGGAATCGATGCGGTCCAACACGCCGCCATGGCCGGGAATGACGGTCCCGGTATCCTTGAGGCCAAAGCGGCGCTTGACGAAGGATTCAAACAAATCGCCGCCATGGGCGACAAAACTGATGCAAAAGGCAAATAGTCCCGCAAGCAGCGCGCTGCCGCCCAGCAAGGAACCGACATAGGCCGCGAAAACCAGCGCGGCGATGATGCTGCCGCCGATGGTGCCGGCCCAGGTCTTGCCCGGAGAAAGTTTTGGCGCCATGCGTGGCCCGCCAATCAGCTTGCCGCAGATCAGCGCGCCCGTATCGGTTGCCCAGATGATGAAGAGCAGGCCGATGACGATGTAAGGGCCGTGCGGCGGGAAGGCGCGCAGGCTTACCAGCGCCAGGACCGGGATCGAGAGATAAAGCGTGCCGAAGGCATGCCAGAGCGGTTGGCTGTTGCGGCGCTGCGCCACGACAAAGGACGCCACGGCGCCCACAAGAGCGACCATGGCGCCGGGCCAGAATTTCTGGGTGAACAGCAGCGCTGCGGCGGAAAGCGCCACCGTCGCTGCGGTGATCGCCACTTCGATGGTGAAAACCGGCCCTGCCCCGACGCAGCGATGCCATTCGCGCGCGGCCAGGATCATCGCCAGCGCCAGCACAACGGCAAAAACAGCCGGGCTGAGGGCGACAACAGCCAGGGTAAACAGACCCAGCAACACGCCCGAGAGAACACGGGGAACCCAGTCCGTATTCAGACGGAAGGCAGAGGGCGTGTTGTCGTTGGAGGAAATGGGTGTCGTCACGCCACGGCTTCCGAATTGACGCCGCCAAAGCGCCGGTCGCGGCTGGTGAAGCTTTCAATGGCCTTTTGCAGGGCCTCGCGCCCGAAATCGGGCCACAGCGTTTCCACGAACAGAAGTTCGGCATAGGCCGACTGCCAGAGCAGGAAGTTGGAGAGGCGGTGTTCGCCGGAGGTGCGGATCACCAGGTCGGGTTCCGGCAAGGCGTTGGTGAACAGGCGCTGGGCGAACAGCTCGGGCGTAATGGTTTCGGGATCAAGCCGGCCTTCGGCGGCGGCGCGCGCCAGTTCGCGGGTGGCGGCGACGATCTCTTCCTGGCCGCCATAATCGAAGGCGAAGGTGAGGTTCATGCCGGTATTGGCGGCGGTGCGGCTTTCGGAATCCAGGATCATCTGGTGGATGTCGCCGGCGACGCGGCCGCGATTGCCGATGATCCGCATACGGACATTGCGCTCCACCAGCTCGTCCATGTCGCTGCGGAAATAGACGCGGAACAGCGCCATTAGGGCGCCCACTTCGGTCTTGGGGCGTTTCCAGTTCTCGGAGGAGAAGGCGAACAGGGTGAGGTTCTCAAGGCCCATGTCACAGGCGGCCCGCACGGTTTCGCGCACCGCACCCATGCCGGCATAATGGCCGGCCTCGCGCGGCAGATGGCGCTTCTTCGCCCAGCGGCCATTGCCGTCCATGATGATGGCGACATGCTTGGGCAAGTGGGTGGACGGGGCGCTCAACGGGATCAGACCTGCATGATTTCCTGCTCCTTATTATGGAGCGCGGCGTCGATGTCCTTGATGTTCTGGTCGGTGAGCTTCTGCAGCTCCTCGCCCTTGGTGCGATGGTCGTCTTCGCTGATCTTGTGGTCTTTTTCGAGGCGCTTGAGCATGTCCATGCCGTCACGGCGGACATTGCGCACGGCAACGCGGGCAGCTTCGGCATATTTGGAGGCGAGCTTGGAAAGCTCCTTGCGCCGTTCCTGGTTCAGTTCCGGCAAGGGGATGCGCAGCAGCTGGCCGTCCATCTGGGGGTTGAGGCCCAGCCCCGCATCGCGGATGGCCTTGTCCACCGCCTTCGCCAGGCCCTTGTCCCACACCTGCACCGTGATCATGCGCGCTTCGGGGGTGGCGATGGAGCCCACCTGGTTCAACGGCACCACATTGCCGTAAGCCTCGACCTTGACCGGATCGAGCAGGGCCGCACTGGCCCGGCCGGTGCGAAGTCCGCCCAGTTCGCCCTTGAGGGCGGTTACAGACCCGGCCATGCGGCGGGCCATCTCGTCCTTGCTGTAAACGTCTGCCATGTCGGTCTTTTCCTGAACGCTCCCGGTCCCAAGCCTAGCCCAAAGCGGGGCCAAACCTAACCAGGTCCGTGCCTTACTTTTCTTCGATTATGGTCGCACGGCCCTTGCCCGCCAGGACCTGGCTGAGGGCGCCCTTGTCGTGGAGGGAAAAGACCAAAATCGGGATCTTGTTTTCCCGCGACAGGGAAATGGCGGATGCATCCATTACCTGAAGATTTTGCGCCAACACCTCGTGATAACTCAGGGATTCGTATCGGACAGCGTCCGGCACCTTCTTGGGGTCGGCGCTGTATACGCCGTCTACATTAGTGGCCTTGAGCATGGCGTCGCAAGTCATTTCGGCCGCCCGAAGGGCCGCCGTGGTGTCCGTGGTGAAGAAGGGATTGCCGGTGCCGGCGGCGAAAATCACCACCCGGCCCTTTTCCATGTGCCGAATCGCGCGGCGGCGGACATAGGGCTCGCAGACATTGTTCATGGTGATGGCCGACTGGACCCGGCAAGGGACCCCTGCCCGCTCCAGCGAGGCCTGCATCGCCAGCGCGTTCATCACGGTCGCCAGCATGCCCATATAGTCGGCGGTGGCGCGGTCGATGCCCTTGGCCGCACCGGCCAGGCCGCGGAAGATATTGCCGCCGCCGACCACCATGCAGATTTCGGTGCCGGCGTCGGCCGCTTCCTTCACGTCGCCGGCGATGCGGTCCACCGTGGCGACGTCAATGCCGTAACCCGCATCGCCCATCAACGCCTCGCCCGAGACCTTGAGCAGAACCCGGCGGTATTTCGGCGTTGGGGGCATGGGTCGGTCCTATCGGGTCAGCGCGTGCCTGCCATCTGGGCGACTTCGTCGGCGAAGTCGCTTTCGGCCTTTTCAATGCCCTCGCCCACCTGGAAGCGGACAAAGCCTTCGACGGTGATCGGCGCGCCAAGGTCCTTGGCAGCGTTCTCGATCACCTTGGAGACCTGGGTTTCGCCGTCGATCACGAAGGTCTGTGAAAGCAGGACGGTTTCTTCGTAGAATTTGCGCATGCGCCCTTCCATCATCTTTTCGATGACGGCATCGGGCTTGCCCGACTGGCGGGCGATTTCGGTCTGCACGGCGCGTTCGCGGTCCACGACATCCTTGGACAAATGTTCCGGCGTGATCGCCAGCGGCGAAGCGGCGGCGACATGCATGGCGATCTGCTTGGCCAGCGCCGCGAGCTTGCCCTGGTCGGCGGTGGATTTGAGCGCCACCAGCACGCCGATCTTGCCCAGTTCGGGCGAGGAGGCGTTGTGGACATAGGCGGCCACGGCGCCGGGATTGACGCTCAGCGCGTAGGCGCGGCGCACCGACATGTTCTCGCCGATCTTGGCGACCATTTCGGTGAGGGTCTGCTGCACGGTTGAGCCGCCATGCTTGGCGCCCAGCAGCTTTTCCAGGTCGCCGCCTTCCTTGAGGGCGATTTCCGAGGCGCTCTTGACGAAGCTCTTGAACTCTTCATTGCGGGCGACGAAATCGGTTTCGGCGTTCACTTCCACCAGCGCGCCGGTATTGCCGGACACGGCGACGCCCACCAGGCCTTCGGCGGCAGCGCGGCCGGCCTTCTTGGCGGCCTTGGAAATGCCCTTCTTGCGCAGCCAGTCGATGGCGGCTTCCATGTCGCCTGCCGTTTCATTGAGCGCGTTCTTGCAATCCATCATGCCTGCGCCGGTCTTGTCGCGCAGGTCTTTCACCATACCGGCCGTGATGTTGGTCATAGGAATCTCCATTCATCGCGCCCGCGCGCCGATGATGACACGCGGGCGTATTTCAGAAATTAAACGGTGGCGGCTTCTGCCGGTTCGACATGGGAAGCGATGTCTTCGATTTCCGAAGCTGCACCGATGTCCACGCCCGCCTCGATCTGCTGCTGGCCCAGGCCGTCAATGATGGCGCGGGCAGCCAGGTCGCAATAGAGCGCGATGGCGCGGGCCGCGTCGTCATTGCCCGGGATCGGATAGGCGATGCCGTCGGGATCGCAGTTGGAATCCAGGATCGCCATGACCGGGATGCCCAGCTTCTTGGCTTCGGCGATGGCGATGGCTTCCTTGTTGGTGTCGATCACGAACAGCATGTTGGGAACGCCGCCCATTTCCTTGATGCCGCCCAGGGCGCGTTCCAGCTTGTCCTGTTCGCGCAGCAGGCCCAGCAATTCCTTCTTGGTCAGGCCGGATTCGCCGGCGCTGGTGAGGGTTTCCTCGATGGTGCGCAGGCGGCGGATGGAGTGGCTGATGGTCTGCCAGTTGGTGAGCGTGCCGCCCAGCCAGCGATGGTTCACATAATACTGGGCGCAGCGCTTGGCCGCGGCAGCGATGGGCTCGGAGGCCTGGCGCTTGGTGCCCACGAACAGGATGCGGCCACCGCCGGCCGCCACTTCGCGCAAGGTCACAAGGGCCTGGTGCAGCAGGGGCACGGTCTGGGTCAGGTCGAGAATGTGGATGTCGTTGCGTGCGCCATAAATGTAGGACGCCATTTTCGGGTTCCAGCGCTGGCTGCGATGACCGAAATGGGCGCCGGCTTCGAGAAGCTGGCGCATGGAAAATTCTGGCAAAGCCATTGATTCAGTCTCCTTTACCGGTTGGCCAGATGCGCGGGTTATCCCCCTGAAGGAGACACCGGACGGCGACGGCGGAACACCCGCTGAAAGCCACCCGCACATGCGAGATGGCGGGCTTATAGGACCCTATATCTGGCAAATCAAGCTGAAAACGGCAGGATTTCAGGGATTTTGCGCTGACACCAAGGACTTAGCGGAACTCGCCGGCAAAAAAGCCTAAACAGCCTCGACCGATACCACGCCGGGAATAGCCGCGATCACGTTGCGCAGCGATGCGGTTACCGCATGGCGTTTGCTGAGGGCGATCTCGACTTCCTCGCCCGGGCCGCCCGGGACGATGAAACTCACCAGCCCCTTGCCCGCACCGGATAGCTGCGCCGCCACGGCGCCGAGCGGCGCCACGCTGTCCAGCCTCACCACCATGCCTTCGCCGGCATTGGCGGCGGCCTGGTCCAGGTCGGCGATCGAGGCGGCGCGAAGCTTGAGTTCATCGCCGTCCCAGTCCGCGCTGGCCGTGATCAGCAGCGATTTGCCGGACTCCAGCAAGGCGCGGCTGGTGGCCAGCACTTCGGGAAACAGCATCACTTCATACATGCCGGTGGGATCGGAGAAGGAAACAAAGGCGTACATCTGGTCGTTGCGGCCGCGCCGTTCCGACTTCTTGATCATGGTGCCGGCCAGCCGCGCCTTGAACCCGGCACGGCGGTCTTCTGTCAGGCTGGCATAGGTGGTGGCGCCCAGCCGCTTGAGGGCGGGACCATAGGCATCGAGCGGGTGGCCGGAGAGGTAGAAACCCATGGCGGCGAATTCCTCCGCCAGCCTTTCATGCGCCGGCCAGTCGGGAATATTGCTGAGGCGCAATTCCTCAACCGCGCTGCCACCGAACATGTTGGCCTGGCCGCTTTCGCGTTCGCGCGCCGCCGCCTGGGCGCCGCCCAGGATGCAGTCGGAATTTTCCACCAGCTGGCGGCGGTTCTTGTTGAGACTGTCGAAGGCCCCTGCCCGCACCAGATTTTCAAAGGCACGCTTGTTGACCTGCCGGGGATCGACCCGGCGGGCGAAATCGCTGATGCTCTTGAACGGGCCGTCCTTGGTGCGGATTTCCACCACATGGTCCATCGCCTGCTTGCCCACACCCTTGACGGCGGCCAGCGCGTAAAAGACTTCGCCGGCATCGGCATCGCAGGAGAACACCGATTGCGAGCGGTTGATGTCGGGCGCCAAGAGCTTGACGCCAAGCCGTGCGGCTTCCTGGCGGAAGATGTTGAGGCGGTCAGTGTTGCCGATATCCAGCGTCATGGAGGCGGCGAGGAATTCGACCGGATAATTCGCCTTGAGGAAGGCGGTCTGGTAGGCGACCTGGGCATAGGCGGCGGCATGGCCCTTGTTGAAGCCATAGCCGGCGAATTTTTCGGCCTGTTCGAAAATCTGTTCGGCGATGGACGGGATGATGCCGCGCTCACCCGCGCCCTTCATGAATTTCTCGCGGTGCGGAATCATTTCCGACGCGATCTTCTTGCCCATGGCGCGGCGCAGCAGGTCGGCCTCGCCCATGGTGTAGCCGCCCAGTTCGCGGGCGATGCGCATGACATCGTCCTGATATGTCATGACGCCATAGGTTTCCTTCAGGATCGGTTCCAGAAGGGGATGCAGATATTCGGGAGCTTCCTTGCCGTTCTTGCAGGCGATGTAGCGCGGAATGGCTTCCATCGGGCCCGGGCGGTAAAGGGCGACAAGCGCGACAAGATCGTTGATGTGGTCGGGCTTCATCTTGCGCAGCAGGTCGCGCATGCCCGAGCCTTCCAGCTGGAAGACGCCGACGCTGTCGCCGCGCGACAGCATTTCGAAGGCGGCGCTGTCGGTGAAGGCTATGGTCTGTGTGTCGATGACGATGCCGCGCGCGCGCAAGAGGTCCTGCGCCTTGGAAATCACCGTCAGGGTCTTGAGACCGAGAAAGTCGAACTTTACCAGCCCGGCCTTTTCCGCATCCTCATAGTCGAACTGCGTGACCTGCATGTCGGCGCGCGGATCGCGGTAAAGCGGCAGGATTTCATCCAGCGGCCGGTCGCCAATCACCACACCTGCCGGATGGGTGGAGGCGTGGCGGTACAGGCCTTCAATCTTGGAGGTGATTTCGAACAGGCGCTTGGCGATGGGTTCCTGCTCGGCGATCTGTTGCAGGCGCGGTTCGCTTTCAATCGCCTGTTGCAGCGTCACGGGCTTGCCTGGCGGATTGGGGATCAGCTTGGCGATGCGATCCACCAGGCCCAGCGGCATCTGCAGCACGCGGCCGGCGTCGCGCACGGCGGCGCGGGCCTGCAGCGAACCCAGCGCGATGATGTTGGCGACCTTGTCGGCGCCGTACTTGTCGCGGACATAGCGAATGACTTCGTCGCGCCGCTCCTGGCAGAAATCGATATCGAAGTCCGGCATCGAGATACGTTCGGGATTGAGGAAACGCTCGAAGAACAGGTCGAACTGGAGGGGATCAAGGTTGGTGATGTAGAGCGCCCAGGCCACCAGCGAGGAGGCGCCGGAGCCGCGCACGCCGACGGGGATGCCCTGCCCGCGCGTCCATTTCATGAAATCGGACACGATCAGGAAGTAGCCGGGAAAGCCCATGCGGTTGATGATGCCCAGCTCATAGGCCAGGCGTTCGTCATAGACCTTGCGCTCCGCGGAAAGCGTGTGGCCTTCGAGCCGGCGCTCCAGGCCTTCGACAGCCTGAACTTTCAGTTCTTCTTCCGGGGTGCGGCCGGACTCGGGCACAAAGACCGGCAAAATGGGCGAGCGCTTCTTGGGCATGAAGGCGCAGCGGCGGGCGATCTCGATGGTGTTTTCCAGCGCCTCGGGCAGGTCGGCAAACTGGGCCGCCATTTCCGCCGGCGACTTGAAGCGATGCTCGCGGGTCAGGCGGCGGCGGTCATCCTGGGAGACGAAGGCGCCATCGGCAATGCAGAGCAGCGCATCATGGGCCTCATACATGTCGGCGCCGCCGAAATGCACGTCATTGGTGGCGACGATGGGAATGTCTTTTGAATAGGCCAGGTCGAGCAGGCCAGGCTCGACGGCGCGTTCCTCGGGCAAGCCATGACGCTGCAATTCAACATAGAGCCGGTCGCCGAACAGGACCGACAATTTGTCCAGCAGGACGGCGGCGTGTTCGGGCTGGCCGTCCAGCAGCGCGGCATTGATGGGACCGCCGGGACCGCCGGTGAGGCAGATCAGGCCTTCGCTGTGCCTGGCCAGCATCTCACCCGTGACATGCGGCCAGTCGCCGGGTTCCACCTGGAGATAGGCGGCGCTGAGCAGCTTGGTGAGATTGCGGTAGCCAATTTCATTCTGCGCCAGCAGCGGCAGATGCGGCGGCTTCTTCTTGCTGCCGGGCGCGGTGGAGGCCGGACCCAGCTCCACCGACAGCAAGGTGCCGATGATGGGCTGGATGGGACTGAGCGGCAGCTTCTGGCCGCTTTTGAGTTCCTTGGAGCGCTGGGTGAGTTTTTCGGTGATCTCGTAGATCCCGAACATGTTGTTGGTGTCGGTGACGGCCACGGCGGGCATAGTGTTGGCCCGCGCCAGCTCGGCCAGCTCGCCGGGGCGCACGGCGCCTTCCAGCAGCGAATAGGCGCTTTTCACCCGCAGGTGGATGAACGTCGCCGGTTTTTGAGTCTCAGCCATGACGAAGTATCGCCTAAGCCCGGGCGCGTGCGGCCCTGCCTGGACCGCCTATCCACAAGTCAGATGGCCTGGAGGACGGTGTGAGCGCCGCTGGCCAGGACGAAGGACGAGACCATGAAAATGATAAGGCCGGCGCCTGCTGCTGCATCCTTGATCCACATGACCGCGATCTCCCTCTTTGATGGGATTTGTTCTAGTTCCGTTCTATCTGGAAGGCAAGAACAAAAGGTGATCGAAACCGCCTTTTGGGCGGCAGGGCGCCTGTCGAACCGGGGCTGTGGATAACTCATGACCAAACAACCGCTTAGCGGCTGTTTGGTTTCGCCCTACCCCGCCTTGGGCAGGTCGGCACCGGCAATCAGCTTGCCCTGGTGCAGCAGCAGGGCGCGGTCCATGCGGGCGGCGAGGTCGAAATTGTGGGTGGCGATCAGGGCCGCCAGCCCTTCCGCCCGCACTAAAGCGATCAGGGCGTCGAACACCCCGCCGGAGGTTTTGGGATCAAGATTGCCGGTGGGCTCATCCGCCAGGAGGATGCGGGGCTTGTTGGCCAGGGCGCGGGCAATGGCGACGCGCTGCTGCTCGCCGCCCGACAGTTGCGCGGGACGATGGCTGAGGCGTTGCGCCAGGCCCAGGCTGCCCAGCAGGCGTGTCGCTTCCACCGCCGCGTCGGCGCGGGATTTGCCCGCGATCATCTGGGGCAGGATGACATTTTCCAGTGCGTCGAATTCCGGCAGCAAGTGATGCGCCTGGTAGACAAAGCCGATCATGTCGCGGCGGATGCGGGTGCGCTCATGCTCGGGCAAGCCCGAGACTGCGCGGCCATTGATATGGATCTCGCCGCTGGTGGGCGCTTCCAGCAGTCCCGCGATATGCAGCAGCGAGGATTTGCCCACACCGGAGGGGCCGACCAAGGCCACGATCTCGCCCGGGGCAAGCGTCATGTTGAGGCCGCTGAACACTTCCAGCTGGCCCTCACCTTCCTTGAAGCGGCGGGTGATATTATCGAGGCGCAGTATATCAGCCATAACGCAGGGCCTCGACGGGATCGAGCCTTGCGGCGCGCCAGCTGGGATAGAGCGTGGCCAGGAATGTCAGCACAAGCGTCATGACCACCACGGAGGTCACCTGCCAGACATCCAGCTCGGCGGGAATCTTGGACAGGAAATAGATGGTGGGATCGAACAGAGGCGTGCCGGTCAGGTTTTGCAGGCCCTGGCGGATGCTTTCAATATTCCAGCAGAACAGCACGCCCAGGACAAAGCCCAGCAGGGTGCCGGTGACGCCAATGCTCATGCCGGCGATCAGGAATACCCGCATGACGGCGCCGCGCGTGGCGCCCATGGTGCGCAGGATGGCGATATCGGCGGACTTGTCCTTCACCAGCATGATCAGGCCCGAGACGATGTTCAGGGCCGCCACGAGAATGATCAAAGTGAGGATCAGGAACATCACATTGCTTTCGACCTGGATGGCCTCGAAGAAAGCGGTGTTGACGTCCTGCCACGGGACCAGCCGCACGCCGGGACCGGCGGCCTTGGCGATGTCCGGCAGCATGGCGAGATCATCGTCGGGCTTTGCCACCATCAATTCGATGCCGGTGACGCCTTCGCCAGTGTCAAAGAAGAGCTGCGCTTCTTCCAAAGGCATAAAGACATAGGCGCCGTCATAGGCGCTGTTGCCGATCTTGAAGGTGCCCGCCACCAGGTAGGTCTTGATGCGCGGCGTGGTGCCGAAGGGCGTGACGGCTCCCTTGGGCGCGATCAGCGTGATGGAGCCGCCGCGCGTGATGCCAAGCTTGCGGGCCAGGCCATCGCCGATAATCACGGTGTCTTCCCCGCTGAAAGCGGCCAGCACGCCGGGCGCAAGGCTATGGGCGACCGAGGTCAGGCTGGCGAGGTCGGCCTCGCGCATGCCGCGCACCAGCACGCCGCTGTTGGCGCCATTCTGGGTGGCCATCACCT
This sequence comes from Alphaproteobacteria bacterium, assembly GCA_947475445.1. Taxonomy (GTDB): domain Bacteria; phylum Pseudomonadota; class Alphaproteobacteria; order Micropepsales; family Micropepsaceae; genus Rhizomicrobium. Next base: position 25,516 of record CANJLC010000001.1, on the reverse strand, counting down.
GGCCGTCCACGATGGGGGCAGCGCGGGTGATGCCGGGCACGGCTTTCAGCCGCGCTTCCATGGCGTCGTAATTGGGCAGCGGGCCGGCTGCGGCGGCGACGGTGACATGGCCGTTGAAGCCCAGGATGGAGGCGAGGAATTCCTTGCGGAAACCGCCCATCACCGACATGACGATAATCAGGGTCGCCACGCCCAGGGCGATGCCCACCAGCGAAAAGCCCGAAATCACCGAGACAAAGCTTTCCCGCCGCTTGGCCCGCAGATAGCGCAGGGCAATCATCCACTCGAAGGCGGCAAAAACCCTGGTCGAAGACGGGGTCGCGGGTGCGGTTTGGGACATTGAGGCGCGACCTTAGGGGGCTTTGGTTTCGAAATCGCTTCGGCTACTTCTACGCTACCCCGGGGCTCGCGCAAATGGCGCTTTTTACCCGGTCTGGAGCCAATTATGCAGCGCGCCCTGAATGTTTCCCGTGAGCGATTCGCCGACTGGTACCAGGCCGTGGTGCGCGACGCCGACATGGCAGAGACCAGCCCGGTCCGGGGCGCCATGGTCATCAAGCCCTGGGGCTGGGGCGTGTGGGAGCAGATCCAGGCCGAACTGGATCGCCGGATCAAGGCGACCGGCCATGAGAATTGCTATTTCCCCCTGTTCATTCCCCTCTCCTTCATCGCCAAGGAAGCCGAGCATGTCGAAGGCTTCGCCAAGGAGATGGCGGTGGTCACCCATCACCGGCTGAAGACCATCGACGGCAAGCTGGTGCCCGACCCGGAGGCCAAGCTGGAAGAACCGCTGGTGGTGCGGCCCACCTCCGAGACCATTATCGGCGACGCCTTTTCGCGCTGGGTGAGAAGCCATCGCGACCTGCCCTTGCTGATCAACCAGTGGGCCAATGTCGTGCGCTGGGAAATGCGCCCGCGCTTGTTCCTGCGCACCACCGAATTCCTCTGGCAGGAAGGCCACACCGCCCATGCCACCGCCGGCGAAGCGGTCGAAGAGACCCTCAAGATGCTGGAGGTCTATCGCGCCTTTTCCGAAGACGTGCTGGCGATGCCGGTGATCGCGGGCGAGAAGCCGGAGAATGAACGCTTCCCCGGCGCGGTGAACACCTATTCCATCGAAGCCATGATGCAGGACGGCAAGGCGTTGCAGGCGGGCACCTCGCATTTCCTGGGCACGCATTTTGCCGAAGCCCAGAACATCAAGTTCCAGAACGACGCCGGCGGCATGGATTTCTGCAACACCACCAGCTGGGGTGTTTCCACCCGCCTGATCGGCGGCGTGATCATGACCCATGGCGATGACGACGGCTTGCGCCTGCCGCCGGCCATTGCGCCCCGGCAAATCGTGGTGGTGCCGATGCTGCGCGACAAGCCGGAAGATGCCGAAGTGCTGTCCTATTGCGAAAACCTGGTGAAGGCCCTGTCGGGCATGACGGCGTTCGGCCAGCCCGTGCGCGTGCTGCTGGACACCAAGCAGATCAAGTCGGCGGAGAAACGCTGGAACTGGGTGCGCCGCGGCGCGCCCCTCATCGTGGAAGTGGGGCCGCGCGACGCGGCGGGCGGCAACGTCACCTATATGCGGCGCGACGATCTGCGTGACGGCGACAAGATCAAGTCCATCGTCAAGCCGCGGGTGGATTTCGTGGAAGGCGCAGTGCAATTGCTGACCGAGATCCAGGCGGGGCTCTATGCCGACGCCAAGGCGCGGCTGGACGCCAACATTAAGCGCGACATCACCAGTTTCGACGCGCTGGCGGCCTATTTCGGCGAAGATGATGGCAGCTTCAAGGGCTGGGTGCGTGCGCCCTGGGGCAAGCCGAGTGGCGCCGAACTGGAAGCGGTGGGCGCGAAGCTCAAGACACTCAAGCTCACCATCCGCAATGCGCCGGGTGACCAGCCTGCGGAATTTGGAACGTGTATTTTCTCCGGCAATCCAGGGGTTGAGGAGATTTTGATCGGCAGGGCGTACTAACGCGTCTGCTGGCCCGGCATGTACTGCACATAAGGCGTTCGTTCGGGCATGGTCGCGATCAGGCCACGGATGTCCACGTCGCGCGCGCTGACAGGCTCGACACCCTGCTGGTCGCGGCCGATTTCGCCCCGCGCCGGCTGCTCGCTCTGATACCAGCGCCGCTTGGCGGCCTGGTCCGGGCATGAGGGGCGGTCATCGCCCCAGCGCAGCTCCACGCAATTGTAGGGATCAAAGGACATGGCCAGCAGTCGGCGGGTGACGTCGTCGAAGCTGAGCGCCACCGGCCTCTTGTCGCTGGAGAGGTAGGTGATGGTGCAGCGGCGGCTTTCGGTGTCATAGGCGCGCAGCAAATCGTCCCTGAGGAAAAGCCCGTCATAGACAATGCGCGGATCGCGGTCGACCCACAGATTGATCATTTCGCCCAGGTCGCGGCGGAACTGGACAAAGGCGGCGCGCAGCCGCGCATCGCGCGCCGGCGTGGCATAGCTTTCCCAGGCATTGTCGTCCGAGAGATAGATGTTGGCCGGGATTTCGCCGGGATGATTGCGGGCGGTGACGCCATCCTTCACCGCCAGATCCACGGCCTGGCGCCGGTCTTCCAGGTCATTGCAGAGGGTGCGCATGGTGGATTGCAGTTCATAGACCGGATTGAAATCGGTGCGGCCGCCCGACACCGCCACCCGCACATATTCATAGAAGCCCAGCGGCACGCCATTATAGGAAAAGCGTGAATCGCGCACCGCGCCGCTGGCATTGGGCTCGGTGCCGAAATATTGCACCAGGGAAAAGTCGGGGATGTCGCGCTGGCGCGTCATCACCATGTGGCCGCCCACCAGCGCGCCATCCTGCATCCGCGCGCCGACGAGCCGGAAGGGCCGCCAGTTCTTGAGGCCACCGCCCAGCGATGCCGGGCTGCGGCCAAACTGCGCGCCATAGACGCTGCGGGTGATGGTGAAATCGGGATGGGCGTCCATGTAATAGACGCGGCCTGCCTCATCCACCTTCCAGACAATGCCGACATGGGCGTTGGTGTCGTAGATCACGGTGCCGGGACGGATGCTGCCGGGCTGGATGGCGGGGGAGTAGAAATCCGACGGCATGCCCTCGGCGCTGTCGGCGCTGACGCGGAAGGTGCCGGAATAGACATTGTCGAGCAGGGTGCGGATGGCGGCCGCGCCATCAATGCCGCCGCCCCGGTCCACGATATCGCTGCGGCTGACCACGCGATTGCTGGTGGCGGAAAAGCGCGAACCGGCGACGCCGTCGGCATAGGTGAAAGGCAGGCCGGTCTTCCAGGCGTAATAGGCGCGCAGCAAATAGGGCAGCTTGGCGCAGTCCACATCCACATCGAGGAAATCGCGGTCTTCGTTCGAGGCCCAGGGGTTGGCCCGGGAACGCAAACAGGATTGCGAGGAGGAACAGCCCGATTCCCCCAGCGCCATGACGAAGCGGCCAAAGCCCTGCTCGTCGCGCGCGTCCCAATGATCCTTGGTGATCCGCCATGGAGAAGCCGCCGCCGGGGCGGCAGCCAGCAGGGTCAGAACAAGGGCCAGCAGGAAGACGCGCATGGCCCAAGCCTAGCCCGAATTGGGACAGCAGGACCGCAGGACCAGCCGGGCTGGTTAATGGCAGGAGGGACTGGGGTCCAGCAGCGGGCCCAGCTTGTTGCCGTCCACCGTGACATAGGCTGGGTCGCGGCCGCGCCGGGCGCGCAGGGGAACAGCGATCTGGCCGGGGTTGGGAATCGGCCCGGAGGCAAGGTCGGCCGGGGCCACGGGGTTGCCGTTCACGTCGGTGCCAGGCACCAGGTCGGCCTGGCCGGACTGGGGGTCGCAGGGGCCGGCCGGGGCATCGGTGAGGATATCAGGGCGGGGGCTGGGGTGGGTGGGGGCATCGGCAGAAACAGCGGGTTTGACGGCCAAAAGCAGCCCCAAGACAAGCAGGGCGCCCAAGGCAATCTTCCGGTAATTTTCTTGCGCTTGTTGCACCGCAGTACCCCCAAATATGTCGTGACACCTGCTGGAAAGTCCATTATCAACCCAATCAATAAAAATACCGCCAACGAAGCGGAGAGTCGCCAGAAGCGGCCAAGTTCGGGGACGACATAAGTTCGGAAAAAAGGCCGGAGTTCGCTCCGGCCTTTTCTCTTGTCGAGAGCTCATATGAACGCGGGGGCCTTCGCGCTGAAAGTCCTTCCGGACTAAAGGTCCAGCAGGCCGAAGGCGATGACGGCGTAGAACAGCAACCAGAAAAAAGCCGCCAGCCCGGTGGCCATCAGCGCCTTCCTGCCCAGCATGGGATTGAGCGGCGCACCGGAGTCCGGGTCGCGCTCGGACCCCAGCCCCACCGGCAGCAGGCAGAACAGGCAAAGGAACCACAGCACCACATAGGCGCTGACCAGCACCGCATAATGCACGGCCAAGTTGACCATCAAGCCGCTCATGCCTGCTCCAGTTCGATCAATACGCCGCCAAAATCCTTGGGATGAAGAAACAGCACGGGCTTGCCATGAGCGCCAGTCTTGACCTCGCCCAGCACGCGGGCGCCCTCGCCCAGCAGCCGGTCGCGGGCCGCGTGGATGTCCTGGACCTCGAAACACAGATGGTGCACGCCGCCGCCGGGATTGCGGGCGAGGAAGTTGGCGAGGGGGGAGTTGGCGCCCAGCGGGCTCAGAAGCTCCACCTTGCTGCCGGGCAATTCCACGAAAATGGTGGTGACGCCATGCTCGGGCTGGTCAACCGGCGCCGAGACTTTCGCACCCAGGGTCTGGCGATAGACCAAGGCGGCCTTTTCGAGGTCGGTTGTGGCGATCGCCACATGGTTCAATTTGCCGATCATATTTCCACGATTGTAACACGGGTGACGGGCTTCTTTCCCCAAGCTTCATTCGCAGCCCGGCGGGCGGAACGGCGCACCGCTTCGGCCAGCGCATCGGGATCGCCCTTGGGGTGGCGGCGGGTGGTTTCGTCCACGGCGTTGAAAATGGCTTCTTCCACCGGCTCGGGAATGCCTTCGGTCAGGATGGCGGGATCGGCGGCCACGCGGCCCTTGCCGTCCACGATCAGGGTGATGGCGATCAGCCCGGCATAGGCCATGGCGCGGCGTGATTTGGTGAGGCCCTCGCCTTCCGCCACCAGAACGCGGCCATCCAGATGCATCCGCCCCGATGGGACTTCATCAATCAGTTCGGCCGGACCGGGCGCCAGGCGATAAAGCTGGCCGTTGGCGGGAACCAGCGCTTCGGGCACCTGCAGCGATTTCGCCAGGCGGGCATGTTCGGCCATGTGGCGCAGTTCGCCATGCACCGGCACGGCGATGCGCGGCCGCGTCCAGGCATACATCTGGGCCAGCTCATCGCGGGCCGGGTGGCCGCTGACATGGACGAAATGATCCTGCTCGGTCAGGACCTCGACCCCCAGGGCGCAAAGCTTGTTGTGCAGCTCGAAAATGGGAATCTCGTTGCCGGGAATGATGCGCGAGGAAAAGATCACCGCATCACCCTTGCCCAGCGCGACATGGGGATGGTTGCCTTCGGCGATGCGGGCCAATGCGGCGCGCGGTTCGCCCTGGCTGCCGGTGCAAAGATACAGCACCTTGCGGGCGGGAAGCTCGGCGGCTTCCGCCGCGTCCAGCGTGGCGGGGAAATCCTTGAGATAGCCGGTGTCGCGCGCCGCCTGGACGATCTTGTGCATGGAGCGGCCCACCAGCGCCAGCTTGCGGCCATGGGTCTTGGCGGCATGGGCCACGGTTGTCAGGCGCGCGACGTTGGAGGCAAAGGCCGTGACCGCGACCCGGCCTTTGAGGGTGCCGACAAGATCGGTGAGGCTTGTGCGGACATTGGCTTCGGAGCCGGAATGGCCAGACTGCAGCGCATTGGTGGAATCGCACACCAGCGCCAGCACGCCTTCATCGCCCAGCGCGCGGATGCGGGCGGTGTCGGTTTCCTCGCCCAGCATCGGCTCGGGATCGATTTTCCAGTCGCCGGTATGGGCGATCAGGCCCAGCGGCGTGCGGATGGCGATGAGATTGGGCTCGAGGATGGAATGGGTGATGGAAATGAAATCCATCGCGAAGGGCCCCAGGGTCAGCGAACCGCCAACCGGGACGGTTTTCAGTTTCACCCGGCCCAGCAGGCCCGCCTCCTCCAGCTTGCCTTCGATCAGCGCGGCGGTGAAGGGCGTGGCATAGACAGGGCATTTGAGCATGGGCCAGAGCGGCGCGATTGCGCCAATATGGTCTTCATGGGCATGGGTGGCGATGATGCCCAGGATATCCTGCGAGCGTTCCGCCAGATAGCGGATATCGGGCATGATCACATCCACGCCGGGCGTGGCCGCCTCGCGCCCGAACAGCACGCCGCAATCGACAATGATCCATTGCCGCCGCGAGGGCGGGCCGAAACCATAGGCGTTGAAATTCATGCCGATCTCGCCCGACCCGCCGAGCGGCAGGAAGACCAGTTCGTCGCGCGAATTGGGTGCGGGCATTATCGGGTGGCGCGGGCGTGAATGAGCGCCAGCCCGCGGATGGTGAGGTCGGGATCCAGATGCTCGATCGCCGGGGTCTGCTTGTAGAAGATGTTGGCGAGGCCGCCGGTGGCGATGACGGTCATGGGCTTGCCATACTCTTCCTTGATGCGCGCCACAATGGTTTCGATCAGGCCGATATAGCCCCAGAACAGGCCCGACTGCATGGCGGGCACCGTGTCCTTGCCGATGACGGTCTGGGTGCGCTGGATGGCGACGCGCGGCAGCAATGCTGCTGCCTGGTGCAGCGCCTCGGCCGAAAGATTGACCCCCGGCGCGATGACGCCGCCTTCATAGGCGCCGCTTTCGCTCACCACATCGAACGTGGTGGCGGTGCCGAAATCCACCACGATCAGGGCGCCGGGATAGCGGGCATGGCCCGCAACGGAATTGACCAGCCGGTCGGCGCCCACAGCGCTGGGACGGTCCACATTGATGGCGATTCCCAGATCAAGACTGGGATCTTTCACCACCAGCGGCTCGCATTTGAGGTATTTGCGGCAGAACAGGCGCAGATCGAACAAGGCCGACGGAACCACGGTGGCGACGATGGCGGTGGTCAGGTCTGCGAAGGACAGGCCTTCCAGCGCCAGCAGCGGGCCCAGCATCACGGCATATTCATCGGCGGTGCGCGGGGTTTGCGTGACGGCGCGCCACTGGCCGCGAATGGTTTCTCCCTCGCAGGCGGCGAAGACGATGTTGGTGTTGCCGGCGTCGATAGCTAACAGCATGGGTTATCCAAAAAACACTTCGCCCGCCGTGATGGCGCGGGTCTGGTTGCCGTCATTGAGCAGGAGCGCACCATTCGCGTCCATGCCTTCGAATATTCCCGTCCGTTCCGCATCCGGCAGGCGCGCCCGGATGCGGGCGCCCAAGCCGGCGGCGCGCGCCAGCCAGGCATCTCGCACGGGGGAAAAGCCGGATGCGCACCATGTGTCATACCATCCGGCAAAGCCCCGGGCGAGAAGGCCCAGCGCGTCGCCGGGGGATGGCGGCTTTGCGCCCAGCGCAGGCAGGGAAATTGCGGGAAATTCCGTGTCCATGGGGTGGGCTTTCAAATTGACGCCAATGCCGATGGCCAGGGCGTCCCCCGCGCTTTCCAGCAGGATGCCCGCCAGCTTGCGGCCATCGGCCAGGACGTCATTGGGCCATTTGACGGCAATGCGCGATCCGGGCGCAAAATGGGCCGCCATGTCCGCGGCGGCGATGGCGGCAACAAATGACAGCTGCGGCCATTCGCGGCTGTCGCGCGCCGGGCGGATCAGCAGCGTGGCGGCGAGATTGCCCTCAACCATCTCCCAACTGCGGCCGCGGCGGCCGCGGCCCGATGTCTGGCGTGTGGTGGTGAGCCAGAGCGGCCCCGGCTCACCGGCGGCGGCCAGCCTTCGGGCTTCCTCGTTGGTGGAATCCAGTTCCTCGAATGCCTTGAGGCCGTAGCCATCCGGCCAGTTGGTCAAGGAAGCAGGGCCTTGGCGGCGGTATCGGCGGCGGTGATGATGGGCGAAGCCGCGAAGATGAACAGCAGCGCGAACACGCCGGAGATCACCAGGATGGCGCGCGAGCCGATGCCGATTTCACCGTCGAAGGCAGGCGCTGGCTCGTCGAAATACATGATCTTCACCAGGCGCAGATAATAGACCAGGCCTATGGCGCTCGCCATCACGCCAAGGATGGCGGGCCACAGCAGCCCAGCCTGGATGGCGGCGAGGAAGACATAGAATTTGGCGAAGAAGCCGGCCAGCGGCGGCAGTCCTGCCAGGGAGAGGAACAGCATGGAAAAGACCAGCGCCAGCTTGGGGCTGGTGCGGGCAAGCCCTGCCAGGTCGGCGATTTCTTCCACCGCCTTGCCGCTGCGTCGCATCGCCTGGATGGCGGCGAAGACGCCAAGATTGGTGAAGACATAGATCGCCAGGTAGATCAGCACGCCGCGCACGCCCAGCGCGGTGCCGGCCGCCAGGCCCAGCAGCGCATAGCCCATATGGCCGATGGAGCTGTAGGCCATCAGGCGCTTGATGTTCTTCTGGCCCAGCGCGGCGACGGCGCCCAGCGCCATGGAGAGGATGGAGATGAAAATGATGATCTGGCGCCACTGGTTTATGGCGTCCGGGAACGGCACCAGGATGGCGCGCAGGAACAGGCACAGCGCCGCAACCTTGGCGGCGGTGGCGAAATAGGCGGTGACCGGCGTGGGGGCACCCTCATACACATCGGGCGTCCACATGTGGAACGGCACGGCAGAGACCTTGAAGGCCAGGCCCGCCACAAGGAAGACCATGCCGAAGATAATGCCCAGGCTGACGCCATTGTCGAAGATCGCGGTGGCGACCTGGCCGAACTCGACGCTGCCGGTGAAGCCATAGATCAGCGAGATGCCGTAGAGCAGCATGCCCGAGGACAGCGCGCCCAGGACGAAATATTTCAGGCCCGCCTCGGTGGAGCGCAGATGGTCGCGGTTGAAGGAGGCCAGCACGTAAAGCGCCAAAGACTGAAGTTCCAGGCCCATGTACAGCGACAGGAAGCTGGAGGCGGAGACCATCAGCATCATGCCCAGGGTGGCAATCACCATCAGCACCGGCAGTTCAAAGCGCGACAGCTTGATGGTGGAGAAGAATTCCTCGGCCAGCAGGATGGAGAGCGCCGCGCCAATCAGGATCAGGACCTTGGCGAAGCGGGAAAAACCGTCGGCAACAAAGGCGCCGTTGAAGGCGCCGCCGGTCTGCCCGGTCACGACCAGCGCGCCGGCCACGGCCAGAAGTGCGATGGCCGCCCAGCTGATCACGGGGGCGGATTTTTCACCCATGATGGCGCCCGTGAGCAGCAGCACCATGGCGCCGATTGCCAGCGTCAGTTCGGGCAGCAGGACAAGAATGTCAGCCTGAAGACTCATTGCGCGTTCGCCTTCTGGATGATCGCCACTTTTTTGGCATGGTCGAAGGCCAGTGAAGTCTTGTTATCCTGGATCAGCTTGGCCACCGCAGGCGTGGTGACGTTGAAGACCGGCTGCGGATAGACGCCGAGCGCGATGGTGATCACCACCAGCGGCGCCAAGATGGCGATTTCGCGGGCCGTAAGGTCCTGGATGGTCATCAGGGCCGGCTTGACCAGCGTCCCGAAGATGATGCGGCGGTAGAGATAGAGCGCATAGGCGGCCGACAGGATCACGCCGGTGGCGGAGAAAATCGCGATCCAGCTGTTGTGGATATAGGCGCCCAGCATGGTGAGGAATTCGCCGATGAAGCCGCTGGTGCCAGGCAGCCCGACATTGGCCAGGGTGAAGACCAGGAAAAAGGCGGCATATATCGGCATGCGGTTGACCAGGCCGCCATACGCAGAGATCTCGCGGGTATGGATGCGGTCATAGACCACGCCGACGCAAAGGAAGAGCGCGCCCGAGACCACGCCATGGGACAGCATCTGGAAGATGCCGCCTTCCACGCCCTGATGCGTCAGGGTGAAGATGCCCATGGTGACGAAGCCCATATGGGCCACGGAGGAATAAGCGATCAGCTTCTTCATGTCTTCCTGCGCCAGGGCGACCAGGGAGGTGTAGATGATCGCCACCACGCTCATGGTGAAGACCATCGGCCCGAAGAATTCGGTGGCGCTGGGGAACATGGGCAGCGAAAAACGCAGGAAGCCGTAGCCGCCCATCTTGAGCAGGATGCCGGCCAAGATGACGGAGCCGGCGGTGGGGGCTTCGACGTGTGCGTCGGGAAGCCAGGTATGGACAGGCCACATCGGCATCTTGACCGCGAAGCTGGCGAAGAAGGCCAGCCATAGCCATATCTGCATCTGTGGCGGGAAATGCGGCGAGGCCAGCAGCGCCACGATGTCGGTGGTGCCGGTGTACCAGTACATGCTCATGATCGCGAGCAGCATCAGCACCGAGCCGACAAAGGTGTAGAGGAAGAATTTGAAGCTGGCATAAACGCGCCGCTTGCCGCCCCAGATGCCGATGATCAGGAACATGGGGATCAGGCCGGCTTCGAACAGCACATAGAAGAGAACCAGGTCCAGCGCGCAGAACACGCCGATCATCATGGTTTCCAGCACCAGGAAGGCGATCATGTATTCGGCGACGCGCTTTTCCACCGATTCCCAGCTGGCCGCGATGCAGAAGGGCATCAGGCCCGCCGTCAGCACCACGAACAGCATGGAAATGCCGTCCACGCCCATATGGTAGGAAATTCCGCCACCCAGCCAGTTCAGCTTTTCGACCAGCTGGAAGCCCGGATTGGAATTGTCGAACGATGCCCAGACCATCAGCGACAGGGCGAAGGTGACGATGGTGGTGCCCAGCGCAATCCAGCGCGCATTGCTGGCGCCCGGCAGGACCAGGATCAGGGCCCCGCCCAGCAAGGGCACGAAAGTCACCAGGGAAAGAAGGGGAAGGCCGCTCATTGGGCACCTCCCATGGCCATGAACCAGGTCGCAAGTGCGACCACGCCCAGCAGCATCGCCAGGGCATAATGATAGACATAGCCCGTCTGGAGCCGGACGGCGCCGCGCGCCGCATCCAGCACCCGCGCCGAGACGCCGTCGGGGCCAAGACCGTCAATCACCGCGCCGTCACCCTTCTTCCACAGGAAGCGGCCAATGAAGAAAGCGGGGCGGACGAAGATGAGATTGTAGAGCTCGTCGAAGTACCACTTGTTGAACAGGAAGAGGTAGAGAAGCCCGCGCCGCGCGGCCAGCTTCTTGGGCAGCGTGGGATGCAGGATGTAATAGTAATAGGCGATGGCGAAGCCAATGATGGTGACGGTGAGCGGCGCCAGTTCGACCCAGACGGGCAGATGGCCTTCCTCGCCCTCACCCACGACCAGCGAGGCGCGCCAGAATTCATGCGCGCCCTCGCCCACGAAGTAATGGAAGAAGGCCATGCCGGCGAACACCGCGCCCAGGGCCAGCAGCGCCAGCGGCACCAGCATCACCAGCGGCGATTCATGGATTTCTTCCAGCTTGGGGGCATGGTGATGGCCGTGATCGTCGTCGGCCGCAGGCTCTTCATGCGCATGCCCGTGGTGATGATCCTGGTCCAGGCCGCGATAACGGCCATGGAAGGTCATCAGGAACTGGCGCCAGGAATAGAAGCTGGTCATGCCGGCTGAAATGATCAGCAGCGTAAAGGCATAGGTGCCGATGCTGGAATGGGCGGCAAAGGTCGAATTGATGATGGCGTCCTTGGAATAGAAGCCCGCCAGGCCGATGCCCAGATAGGGAATGCCCACGCCGGTCAGCGCCAAATTGCCGATCAGCATCATGGCCCAGGTGAAGGGAATGGCCTTCCACAACCCGCCCATCTTCCGCATGTCCTGCTCGTGATGCATGGAATGGATCACCGCACCGGCGCTTAAGAAAAGCAGCGCCTTGAAGAAGGCATGGGTGAAAAGGTGGAACATGGCGGCGTTGTAGGAAGCGACGCCGGCAGCGGCGAACATGTAGCCCAGCTGCGAGCAGGTCGAATAGGCGATGACGCGCTTGATGTCGTTCTGGAACAGGCCCACCGAAGCGGCGAAGAAGGCCGTGGTGGCGCCGATAAAGACCACAAATTCGGCGGCATGCGGCGCCAGCTGGAACAAGGGCGAGCAGCGGCAGACCAGGAACACGCCCGCCGTCACCATGGTGGCGGCATGGATCAGGGCGGAAACCGGGGTGGGGCCTTCCATCGCGTCGGGCAGCCAGGTGTGCAGGCCAAGCTGGGCCGACTTGCCCATGGCGCCCACGAACAGCAGCAGGCACAGCGTGGTCAGGATATCCACATTGTGGCCGGCGAAAACGAAGCTCTTGCCCACCATGGAGGGGGCGGCGGCGAACACGGCGTCGAAATCCAGGGTCTTGAAGACGTAATAGATGCCGAAGATGCCCAGCGCGAAGCCGAAATCGCCCACGCGGTTGACCACGAAGGCCTTGATGGCGGCGGCGTTGGCGGAAGGCTTCTGGTACCAGAAGCCGATCAGCAAATAGGAGGCCAGGCCCACGCCTTCCCAGCCGAAGAACAGCTGGAGGAAGTTGTTGGCCGTCACCAGCATCAGCATGGCAAAGGTGAACAGCGACAGATAGGAGAAGAAGCGCGCGCGATGCGGGTCTTCGTGCATGTAGCCAATGGTATAGAGATGCACGAGGCTGGAGACGCCGGTCACAACCACCAGCATCACGGCGGTGATGGTGTCCACGCGGACCGTCCAGTCGACCGCGAAATCGCCCGAGTGAATCCAGGGCAGCAGCTGGATGATATATTCATGGTCGCCCAGCGCGACATCCGTGAAGGCCACGACCGAGAGTGCCGCCGAGCAGAACAGCAGGCCGGTGGTGATGATCTCCGACAGGCGCGCGCCCAGCAGGCGGCCGAACAGGCCGGTGATGGCCGAGCCGAGAATGGGAAGGAGGACGATTGCCGCGTACATCTCAGCCCTTCATCAGATTGACGTCCTCAACCGCGATGGTGCCGCGGTTGCGGAAATAAACGACCAGGATGGCCAGGCCGATGGCGGCTTCGGCCGCGGCCACGGTCAGGACGAACAGCGCGAACACCTGCCCCACCAGGTCGCCCAGGTAGGAGGAGAAAGCGACAAAATTGATGTTGACCGCCAGCAGGATCAGCTCGACCGACATCAGGATGATGATGATGTTCTTGCGGTTGAGGAAAATGCCCATCACGCCGATGGTGAAGAGGATCGCCGCGACGGTGAGGTAATTGTAAAGGCCGATGGTCATTTTACGCCCTCTCCCCTTCCGAACCTTGGCCCGGCTTGAGGTCATGCATGTCCACCGCCATGGCGGCGGTGCGCGCATTCTGGACCGAGATCACCTGGCGGCGCACGCCGGGGCGCGAGCGCAGGGTCAGGACAATGGCGCCGATCATGGCAACCAGCAGCACCATGCCCGCGATCTGGAAGTAATAGATGTAGTCGGTATAGAGGATCATCCCCAGCGCTTCGGTATTGCTGAGGCCGGCGGGCGTGGCGCTGGCCAGCGGGGCACTGGGCCTGGCGACCCAGACGCTGCCGGCCATCACCAGTTCAGCCACCAGGATCACCCCGATCAGGGCGCCGAAGGGCAGATATTGGAGCGTGCCGCGTTTCAGCTCGGCAAAATCGACATCCAGCATCATCACCACGAACAGGAACAGCACCGCGACGGCGCCGACATAGACCACCACCAGGATCATGCCGAGGAATTCCGCCCCCAGCAGCACGAACAGGCCCGCGGCGTTGAAGAAGGCCAGGATCAGGAACAGTACGGAATGCACGGGATTGCGCGCAGCGATCACCATCACCGCCGAAGCGATGAGGATGGCCGAGAAGAAATAGAAGGCTACTGCTTCAAACATGCGTTTCCTTGCTCCCTACCGGTAGGGAGCGTCCAATTCCAGATTGCGGGCGATTTCCCGTTCCCAGCGATCACCATTCGCCAGCAAGCGGCCCTTGTCGTAATAGAGTTCTTCGCGTGTCTCGGTCGAGAATTCGAAATTCGGGCCTTCGACGATGGCGTCCACCGGGCAGGCTTCCTGGCAGAAGCCGCAATAGATGCACTTCACCATGTCGATGTCGTAGCGGGTGGTGCGGCGCGAGCCGTCGTCGCGCGGTTCGGCTTCGATGGTGATGGCCTGGGCCGGGCAGATCGCCTCGCACAGCTTGCAGGCGATGCAGCGTTCTTCGCCATTGGGATAGCGGCGCAGCGCATGTTCGCCGCGGAAACGCGGGCTGAGCGGACCCTTTTCGAAGGGGTAATTCAGCGTCGCCTTGGGGGCGAAGAAATAGCGCATGGAAAGAATGAAGCTCTGGATGAACTCCCAGAAGAAAATCTGCCGTGCGGTGCGGTCAAAGCTCATGGCAATCTCACAGATGTGGGCGGACGAAGAGCACCCAGCCCGCCGTCAGCACCACCCACAACAGGGATGTCGGAAGAAAGACTTTCCAGCCCAAGCGCATGAGCTGGTCATAGCGGTAGCGCGGCACCATGGCCTTCACCATCGCGAACATGAAGAAGAAGAAGCAGATTTTCGCCAGGAACCAGAAAATGCCCAGCTCCGGGATGTTCAGCGGCCAGATGTTGACCGGCGAGAGCCAGCCCCCCAGGAACAGGATGGAGCACATGGCGCACATCAGCACGATGGAGAGATATTCGCCCAGGAAGAACAGCAGGAAGGGCGTGGAGGAATATTCCACGAAAAAGCCCGCCACCAGTTCGGATTCCGCTTCCACCAGGTCGAAGGGCGGGCGGTTGGTTTCGGCCAGCGCCGAGACGAAGAAGATCGGCAGCATGGGGAACAGGATGGAGAAGACATTCCAGTTCAGCATGCCCAGCGAACCGGCCTGGGCTTCCACGATGCGCGACAGGTTCAGCGAGCCGGCGAACAGCAGCACGGTGATGATGACAAAGCCGATCGAGACTTCGTAGGACACCATCTGGGCGGCGGCACGCAGCGCCGAAAGGAAGGGATATTTCGAGTTGGAGGCCCAGCCCGCCATGATGATGCCATAGACGCCCAGCGACGACATGGCGAATAGATAGAGGATGCCGACATTGATGTCGGAGATCACCCAGCCCTTGTTCAGCGGCACCACGGCCCAGCCGGCAAAGGCCAGGATCACGGTGACCAGCGGGGCGATCATGAAGATCACCTTGTTCGAACCGGCCGGAATGATGACTTCCTTGAGCAGGAACTTGGTCAAATCGGCAAAGGTCTGCAGCAGGCCGAACGGACCCACCACGTTGGGGCCGCGGCGCATCTGCACGGCCGCCCAGATCTTGCGGTCGGCCAGCAGCAGATAGGCGATCATCACCAGCAGCACCACGTCGAAGATCAGGATCGACAGGGCCTGGCTGATGAACCACGCCAGGGAGTGGTTCATGCCAAGGCCAGTGAAGAGGTTTGTGAAAAGCATGTTTATTCCGCCGCCATCTTCGAGCTGGTGACGAATTCGCGCGAGCAGGCCGCCATGGTCTCGCTGGCGCGGGCAACGGCGTTGGTCAGGTAATAATCGGCGATGGCGTGGCCGACCGGGGTGCGGGCGTCCAGCGGACCGGAGGTGCCGATGCTTTCCCAGGTCGCAGCCGAAGTGTCGGCATGCAGCGGGGCGGTGCCCACGTCGGAGAAATGGGTCACATCGCCCACCAGTGCCTTGAGCAGCGCAGCGCGGTCGTCATAGGGGAGCCTGGCGCCCAGCACATCGGACAGCGCACGCAGGATGGCCCAGTCTTCCTTGGCTTCGCCCGGCGGGAAGGCGGCCCGGCTGGCCTGCTGCACGCGGCCTTCGAAATTGACGTAGGTGCCGGCCTTTTCCGTGTAGGCGGCGCCCGGAAGAATGACATCGGCATGATGTGCGCCGGCATCGCCATGGCTGCCCTGGTAGACGATGAAAGCGCGGCCAAGATGGGCGACATCGAATTCGTCGGCGCCCAGCAGGTAGATAAAGTCGATCTCGCCCTTTTGCGCGCCGTCGACAATGCCGGCAACGTCACGCCCGCCCTGCCCCGGCACGAAGCCCAGGTCGAGCGCGGCCACGCGGCTGGCCGCCGTGTGCAGGATGTTGAAACCATTCCAGCCGCCATCGGCATGGCTGCCGGCCGGACCGATCATGCCGCTGTCGCGGGCGATCTTCGCCGCCAGCGCCATCACCGCCGCGCCGTCGGCGCGGGTGATCGCGCCGGAGCCCAGGATGATCATGGGGCGCTTGGCGTCTTTCAGTGTCTTGGCGAAAGCATGGCTGCCATTGGCGATGGCTTCCAGCGTGGTGATATCGGCGCCCAGCTGCTCGACGGGATAGGTCAGGTCCACCACGGGACCGATATTGGCGACCTTGAGCGGGCTGGCGAGCCAAGCCTTGCGGATGCGGGCATTGAGCACCGGCGCATCCCAGCGCGGGTTGGCGCCGACCAGCAGGATGGCGTCTGCGGCTTCGACGCCGGCGATGCCGCTGTTGAAGAGATAGGTCTGGCGCTTGCCGGAGAGTTTCGCGCCATCCTGGCGGCAATCGATATTCTTGACGCGCAAGCCGCCCATCAAATCCTTCAGCGCCTTGATTTCTTCCGCCGCGGCCAGGTCGCCGACAATGGCGGCCATCTTGTCCGGGGTGGTGGATTTCACTTTTGCGGCGATGGCGGCGAAAGCTTCGGCCCAACTGGCGGGCTTGAGCTTGCCGCCCACGCGGATATAGGGACGGTCAAGACGCTGGCGCGAAAGGCCGTCACAGGCATGGCGCGCCTTGTCGGAAATCCATTCCTCGTTCACGTCTTCATTCAGGCGCGGCAGCACGCGCATCACCTGCGGCCCGCGGGTATCGACGCGAATGTTGCAGCCTTGCGCATCCATCACGTCGATGCTTTCGGTCTTGCGCAGCTCCCAGGGACGCGCATTGAAGGCGTAGGGCTTGGAGGTCAGCGCGCCCACCGGGCACAAATCCACGACATTGCCGGACAGTTCGGATTCGAACGCCTTTTCCAGATAGGTGGTGATTTCCATGTCTTCGCCGCGGCCGGTGGCGCCAAGATCGGGCACCCCCGCCACTTCGGTGGCGAAGCGCACGCAGCGGGTGCACTGGATGCAGCGGGTCATGATGGTCTTGACCAGCGGGCCCATATATTTGTCTTCGACGGCGCGCTTGTTCTCGTTGAAGCGGTGGAAGGCGGCGCGGCCATAGCCCATCGCCTGATCCTGCAAATCACACTCGCCGCCCTGGTCGCAGATCGGGCAATCCAGCGGGTGGTTGATCAGCAGGAATTCCATCACCCCTTCGCGCGCCTTGCGGGCGTAAGGGCTGGTGGTGTTGATCCTGGCGGGCGTGCCGTCCTTGTTGGGGAAGATGTCCTTCACCTGCAACGCGCAGGAGGCCTGCGGCTTGGGCGCGCCGACCCATTCGACCAGGCACATGCGGCAATTGCCGGCGACCGACAGGCGTTCATGGAAGCAGAAGCGCGGAATTTCCGCGCCGGCCTGCTCGCAGGCCTGCAGCAGCGTCAGCGTTTCTTCCGCATCCACTTCCCTGCCGTCAACAATGAGCTTGCGCGTGGCCATGATCTACTCCGCCGCCACTTTATTGAACTCGGCAATGCGCCGTTCGATTTCCGGCCGGAAATGCCGGATCAGGCCCTGCACCGGCCAGGCCGCCGCATCGCCCAGGGCGCAAATGGTGTGGCCTTCGATTTCCTTGGACACTTCCTGCAGCAAATCGATTTCCGCCGAGGTGGAATTGCCCTTCACCATGCGGGTGAGGACACGCCACATCCAGCCGGTGCCTTCGCGGCAGGGCGTGCACTGGCCGCAGCTTTCATGCTTGTAGAAATAGGACAGGCGCTGGATCGCCTTCACCACGTCGGTGGACTTGTCCATCACGATCACGGCGGCGGTGCCAAGGCCGGTCTGCTGCGCCTTCAGCGAGTCGAAATCCATCAGGATGTCGTCGCAGATATTTTTCGGGATCAGCGGCACCGAGGCGCCGCCAGGAATCACGGCCAGAAGATTGTCCCATCCGCCGCGGACGCCGCCGCAATGCTTGTCGATCAGCTCGCGCAGCGGAATGCCCATTTCCTCTTCGACATTGCAGGGCTTGTTCACATGGCCCGAGATGGAAAAGACCTTGGTGCCGGTATTGTTGGGACGGCCGATGGCGGCAAACCAGTCCGCGCCGCGGCGGATGATGGTGGGCGCCACCGCGATGCTTTCGACATTGTTGACGGTGGTGGGGCAGCCATAGAGCCCGACATTGGCGGGGAATGGCGGCTTGAGGCGGGGCTGGCCCTTCTTGCCTTCCAGCGATTCCAGCAGGGCGGTTTCCTCGCCGCAGATATAGGCGCCGGCGCCATGATGGACATAGAGATCGAAATCCCAGCCATGGATGTTGTTCTTGCCGATCAGCTTGGCGGCATAGGCTTCGTCGACGGCGCGCTGCAGCGCCTCGCGCTCGCGGATGAATTCGCCGCGCACATAGATGTAGCAGGCGTTGGCGCGCATCGCGAAGCTGGCGACAAGGCAGCCCTCGACCAGCGTATGCGGATCGTGGCGCATGATGTCGCGATCCTTGCAGGTGCCCGGTTCGGATTCGTCGGCATTGACCACCAGGTAATGCGGACGCTCCTTCACTTCCTTGGGCATGAAGGACCATTTCAGGCCGGTGGGGAAACCCGCGCCGCCGCGGCCACGCAGGCCGGAGCGCTTCATGATGTCGACAATGGCCTCCGGGCCCATCGCCAGGATGGCCTTGGTGTTATCCCACTGGCCGCGCTTTTTCGCGGCTTCAAGACCGGGGTCCTGCAGGCCGTAGAGATTTGTGAAAATGCGGTCCTTGTCGGCGAGCATCAGGCGGCTCCCGGTTTCTTGGATTCAGGCGGGGGCGGCGGCGGCACCGGCTTGTGCTTGCCCACGATGGAACCGTCATAGAGTGATTTTTCGGTCAGGGTCAGCGCACCGCCTTCCGGCTCGGAGGAACGGCGGCCATTGATCGGGCCGGGCTTGACCGGCTTGCCGGCGCGCAGGTCCGCGATCATCTGTTCGGTGGCAGGACCGGTCAGGTCTTCATAATAGTCGCTGCCGATTTGCAGCATCGGCGCATTGGCGCAGGCGCCCAGGCATTCGACTTCCATCCAGCTGAGCTTGCCGTCGGCGGAAACTGTCTTCTGGTGCGGATGGATGTGCTTCTTGCACGCCTCGACCACGGCATCGGAGCCGCGCAGCCAGCAGGGCGTGGTGGTGCAGACCTGCACCAGATGGTCGCCCACCGGCTCGAGATTGAACATGGTGTAGAACGTCGCCACTTCCAGCACGCGGATGAACGGCATGCCCAGCATCCTGGCGATGCTTTCGATCATGGGATGGGTGACCCAGCCCTCCTGCTCCTGGCCGCGCCACAGAAGCGGGATCACGGCGGAGGCCTGGCGGCCCGCCGGGTATTTCGCGATCGTCGCCTCAGCCCATTTCGCATTGTCGCTGTTGAAGGCGAAGCTGGCGGGCTGGACATCGGGCGGGGCAAGGCGGCGGAGCGACATGGCGGTTACTTTGCGAAATCGACGCGGCTGATCAGCCCGTCTTTGAAGGTGTAGATCGCGATAATTTCAAACTGCTCGCCGCCCGGCTTGCGGATCACCAGCTCGTGATCCACGACGGTGTTGCCGACGGCAATGCGGTTCAGCAGGTCGGCCTTGTTTTCCGGGAAAGTTTCAAAGGCCTTGGCATAGCGCGCCTTGATGGCGGCGCGGCTAATTTCCGTGGGGGTGCCGTTCAGGCCGGACACGACGCAGTCTTCCGCGAAATAGGAGACGTATTTGTCCAGATCCTGCGCGTTGTAGGCGTCGAGCTGCTTCTGGGCGACATCAATGTTATGGATGTTGGAAGTGAGGCTCACCGGTCCACCTCCCCGAACACGATGTCGAGCGAGCCCAGCACGGCGGAGACGTCGGCCAGCATGTGGCCCCGGCCCATGTAATCCATCGCCTGCAGATGGACGAAGCTGGGCGCGCGGATCTTGCAGCGATAGGGCTTGTTGGAGCCGTCGGCCACCAGGTAGACGCCGAACTCGCCCTTGGGCGCTTCGACGGCGGCGTAGGATTCGCCGGCGGGCACGTGATAGCCCTCGGTATAAAGCTTGAAATGATGGATCAGGGCCTCCATCGAAGTCTTCATCTCTCCGCGGCGGGGCGGGGTGATCTTGTTGTCCTGCGACACCACCGGGCCTGACGGCATCTTCTGGATGCATTGCTGCATGATCTTGGTGGCTTCGCGCATTTCTTCCATGCGCATGATGTAGCGGTCGTAATTGTCGCCGTTCTTGCCGACCGGAATCTTGAAGTCGAGGTCGTTGTAGCACTCATAGGGCTGGCTGCGGCGCAGGTCCCATTTCACGCCGGTGGAGCGCAGCATCACGCCGGACATGCCCCACATTTCGGCCTGCTCGCGGTTGAGGACGCCGATATCGACATTGCGCTGCTTGAAGATGCGGTTTTCCGTCAGCAGGCCTTCGATATCATCCAGCAGCCTGGGGAAAGTTTCGCAGAATTTGTAGATGTCCTCGATCAGGCCGGGCGGCAGGTCCTGGTGCACGCCGCCGGTGCGGAAATAGGCGGCATGCATGCGCGAGCCCGAAGCGCGCTCATAGAACACCATCAGTTTTTCGCGCGCCTCGAAGCCCCACAGCGGCGGCGTCAGCGCACCCACGTCCATCGCCTGGGTGGTGACGTTGAGCAGGTGGTTGAGGATGCGGCCGATTTCGGAATAGAGCACGCGGATATACTGGCCGCGCGCCGGGACGCTGAGACCCAGCAACTTTTCGATCGCCAGGCACCAGGCATGCTCCTGGTTCATCGGCGCGACATAATCCAGGCGATCGAAGTAAGGCAGCGCCTGCAGGTAGGTCTTGTGTTCGATCAGCTTCTCGGTACCGCGATGCAGCAGGCCGATATGCGGATCGACCCGGGTGACGATTTCGCCGTCCAGATCCAGGATCATGCGCAGCACGCCATGGGCGGCCGGATGCTGGGGACCGAAATTCAGCGTCAGCTGCTGTTCCTCGACGGGAATATTCTCAAGCGTCACGCTGCTCATGGCTTTTTCCCCGGATCGCCGGATGTGGCGTTGGGGGCCATGGCGGCCTTCTCGTCGCCCGGAAGAATGTGGGGCGCGCCTTCCCAGGGACTCATGAAATCGAAATCGCGGAATTCCTGCACCAGGTGGACGGGCTGGTAGACCACGCGCTTGAGTTCGTCGTCATAGCGCAGCTCGACATGGCCGGTGAGCGGGAAATCCTTGCGCAGCGGATAGCCGGAAAAGCCGTAATCGGTGAGGATGCGGCGCATGTCGGGATGGTCGTCAAAGGCGATGCCATACATGTCGAAGGCTTCGCGCTCGAACCAGTTGGCGGCGGGATAGACGGGGATGGCAGATTTGATGGACTCGCCCTCGCCCACCTGCGCCTTGAGGCGGATGCGCACATTCTTCGTCAGCGACAGCAAATGATAGACCACGTCGAAGCGCTTGGGACGCTGCGGCCAGTCCACGCCGCAGATATCGACGAGAATCCTGAATTCGCCGGGGCCCTGCAGCCAGGCCAGCACATCGAGGATGCGCGAGGCTTCCACCGTCAGCGTCAATTCGCCGACCGTGATTTTCGTGTCCGTCACCGCGCCTTGCGACGCGCCGGAAACCTGTTCAGCAAGGGCAGCCAGATCGGACATCAGCGCTCAATCGTTCCGGTGCGGCGGATCTTCCGCTGCAAAAGCAGGATGCCATAGACCAAAGCCTCGGCGGTGGGCGGGCAGCCCGGCACATAAATGTCCACCGGCACGATGCGGTCGCAACCGCGCACCACGGCATAGGAATAATGGTAATAGCCGCCGCCATTGGCGCAGCTGCCCATCGAGATCACATAGCGCGGTTCCGGCATCTGGTCGTAAACCTTGCGCAGCGCGGGAGCCATCTTGTTGGTCAGGGTGCCGGCGACGATCATCACGTCGCTCTGGCGCGGTGAAGCACGCGGCGCGATGCCGAAACGCTCAAGGTCATAGCGCGGCATGGACGCCTGCATCATCTCGACGGCGCAGCAGGCCAGGCCAAAGGTCATCCACATCAGCGAGCCGGTGCGGGCCCAGTTGACCAGGCTGTCGGCGCTGGTGACCAGGAAGCCCTTGTCGGCCATCTCGGCCTGCATGGCCTTGAAATAGGGGTCATTGTCGGTGATGGAGGCGGCGCCGCCTTCCACGCCGGAACGCGCGGCGGTGCCGTGCGGGGTCAGGATCACTCCCATTCGAGCGCTCCCTTCTTCCACTCATATATAAAGCCGACCGTCAGCACGCCCAGGAACCCCATCATCGACCAGAAGGCAAAGACGCCCGTCTTGCCCAGGGTGATGGCCCAGGGGAACAGGAAGGCCACTTCCAGGTCGAAGATGATGAACAGGATGGCGACCAGGTAGAAGCGCACATCGAACTTCATGCGCGCGTCGCCAAAGGCGGGAAAGCCGCATTCATAAGCGGACAGTTTTTCAGGGTCGGGCTTGGAAGGGGCGATGAGGAAAGGAACAACGATAAGCACGCCGCCCAGAACAGCCGCCAGCCCGATGAAAATCAGGATGGGAAGATACTCCAGCAGCAGACTTTCCATACTCAAACCCCAAGCGCGGCCGGCGCAGACAGACGCCCCCCACAGGCCGACAATTCTTATTTCGCGGGCGCAGTATAGGCAGGCACTGTCGCCACGCAACGCGGGTTTAACGGAAGATTCGCCGCGGAAGAACAGGAATTTTTCATGATGGACATGGGGTCGCGGCACAGCTGTGCGCGAAGGGTGACATCTCGCAAATAGTTGCGATTCACTCTTAACTAGGAAGCCATTTCTTGGAAGAAATGGCGGGAGCGACGGGGCTCGAAACTGCTAGGTGGGGGAACGTGGGGGCGGCCAGGGGAAGAATGTCAGGATTTGCGCCGTTCTTGATCCCCTACAGTCCCCCTAATTACCCTCAATTGGCCCACGAATTGGCCCATGGCATGATCCAACCCACGATCACTATCAATCTTGCGGACCAACGGGTCGTCTCAAAAATTGGCAATATCGTGAAGCTACGCGAAGCTGCACCTGGATGAGCAAGAAACGGCCTAAGCGAGCCCCTCTTCTGCGGTTCTTTCTAGATAGCCGTTGGCTTCTTCTCCTTTGGCTACTTCTTGTTATTGCGAGCGCATATTTGCGCCTTTATCCAAGATTGCGGGGGTACGAGACAGTACTGGCTTTTGGTGCAGGTTGTGCGGCGTTAGGAACGGTGAGTTATTTTCTTGTGAAATTAGCCATTGCAGTAAGGCAACGCAGGCTTTGGATTGAAGATCGCAGAGCGCGCGGCCTGCGCACCTACGAACAACCTCGGGATGCGATTTCCAGAAACGAGATTGTGAGGCGCATTTTGTTTCTGCCCAAACCGCCCCCGGTACAGCCCTAGGAAAACTATGGGACGCAGAGCGACGGGATTAAAACCCGCGCCTAAAATCAGATGTAACGAAAACAGTTACTTAGCTTTTTCGATCTGGACCACGAACTGGCCCAAGCAACAAAATTAGCCAATAAGTCCAAGGACTTATGGCGGGAGCGACGGGGCTCGAACCCGCGACCTTCGGCGTGACAGGGCAGCGGCCGCCCTTTTACCCATGCTTACTCGCAGTGGATAACATCTTACTTTCCCTTCTGTTGCGCGGATTTTTCGCTTACTTTGACGGCACAGGTCAGGGCAGAAATTACCCCGACTTACCCTCAACTGCTTACACAGTGCTTACACGGACTGATGGCGAAGATATCCAAGCGCACTGTCGATGCGGCCGCACCAAGCCCCAAGCGGGCATTCATCTGGGATGCGACGCTGCCCGGCTTTGGGTTGCTGGTGCTGCCCACGAGCGCAAAGAGCTACATCTTCCAATATCGGAACTCTGAGGGCCGTTCCCGGCGCGCCACCATTGCCAAGGTTGGCGCCTTGACGCCCGAACAAGCACGCTCGGCAGCCGAAGCAATGTCGGCCCAGGTCAAGGCGGGCGGCGACCCGCTAGACGCGAGATCGGCGGCACGAAATGCCCTCACCGCGGGCCAGTTATTCGATGCCTATCTGGCTTCCCAAGCCTTCAAGGCCAAAGCGGAGAGCACGCGGCGCACTGACGAAGGGCGCATCAAACGCCACCTGCGGCCGCTGCTCGGCCATCGCCATGCCGACAAGCTCATGCCCGAGGACGTTCGCCGGGCCTTTGCGGCGATCCGGGATGGCAAAACTGCCTTGGTCGAGAAGACCCGCAAGCGTGGCCTGGCGCGCGTCAGGGGCGGCGAAGGGGCGGCCCGCAAGAGTATCCTGCTCCTGGCGGCGATCTATGCCTGGGGCCGCGCCGAGCGGCTGGTGAGCATAAATCCCACCGAAGGCGTCGAGGTGGGCAGCGATGGCGAGCGCGACATCGTGCTCGACCTAGACGGCTATGCCCGCCTATTCCAGGCCCTGGCCGCGATGGAACAGCAGAAGCGCATCCGGGCCAACGTCGCGGCTGTTATCCGCGTCATCGCTATGACCGGCGCGCGCCTCAGTGAAATCACCGCGCTGCGCTGGCAGCATATTGATGCCCAGGCCGGCCGCATTATTCTACCGCCCGCGTCTCACAAAACCGGGCGCAAGACCGGCAAGCCGCGCATCATCTACCTTCCCGGCGCCGCCCAGGAGATCATCGCGGACCAGCCTGCAGGCGGCGCTGACGATTTTGTGTTCACGCCATCGAAAGGCGAAGGGCCGCTCTCGCTTAAGAAGCCGTGGAAAGCCTTGCATGCCAAGGCGAAGCTGCCGGAAGGCCTTGGCATCCACGGGTTGCGCCATAGCCTCGCCACGCTGTTCGCAATGACGGGCGCTCAGGCCAGCCAGGTGATGGCGGCGCTCGGGCACAGAAATCTCAGCAGCTCCCAGCGCTATATCCATTTTGCAGAAGCCGCTCGCGCCTCTGTGGCGGAACGCGCCGCGGCACCCGCCCTGGCCGGATTGGCTTCAGCCGCAAAGGGCGGCCAATAATGGACCCGGATTCTATCCGGCGGCGACTTCAAGCGGTTCGGGATAGGACCAACAGTGCGCAGCACCTAAAGCCCGCAGCCTGGTGGGATGGGGATAAGGCGGGAAAGCAAGCCGTTTTCGCAGATTTGAAATCTGGCAGGACCTCCTGGAAACAAGCTTTTGAACATTCGCAACGCGGCCTCCAAGCCCTCGATGAGGGTGACACCAGCCTTGCTGAGACTTGCCTTCTAGAAAGCCTGTATGACTTGATCGCGTCGCTGGAGATTCAGGCAGCCCGCGTGCGGCCTTCCGATCGAGTTAATTTGAGCCGTTCCAGCAATAAGCGCGGTAGGCCCCGAGGCGCGAAATCCAAAAAAGGCCAGACTGTACGCCGTCAGAGCCTATGAGACAGAATTGGGGTTTTAGCTAAGGGAGGAATTTGGTCTCATCGCTCTGAGAAAGGACGACCGATGAGAACGAGATCCCCAAGTCCCAAAGCGCCTGCGGAACGGGTCCTGAAGGACATTCGCCGC